>CAZBTV010000043.1:0-47300 GCA_964494895.1 uncultured Steroidobacteraceae bacterium
CGGCACTACGGTGCGCCTGCGTCCTCGGCAGAATTGATTACTTTTTGCATGTCGTCTTGCCGGCCCCATGGCCACGAAGATACCTATATCCACGACGCTATGCGCCTACGGCAGTAATCTGGACAGAAGACATCGGAGCATAGGGATCATTCATGTAGCGCCAAAGGATGACGCCCGGTGTCCTCCTAGCGCGAACGCTCGATACCAAGTACTCCGACGGAGTACCGCAAAAAGTTTGGAGTAGCTGCTGCAGATTTCGAGGAAGCACAAGCCATCCGCATGCTTGGTGTAATGATACACACGAGAGCTGCACTTTCAATGTTGTATCGTGAAACACAACTACTGCGCCCAACCTTCTCAGATCCGCCCCGCCGATGCGGCTATCAGAGTACCGCCACTGGAACTGGATGTGTAGCCAAGATCATCCAACGCGAGCACCGTCGCAGCTACGCTGAGTGCATGCAGCACAGATATCGTGAGCCATCTCTACCACGCGCCCAGCCTTCTCGCAAACACAAGACACCAGACGAATCTCGCGATCAATCGAGAAGTTCACAAATCGTCTGAACCGTCGCCCAGAGCCCCGGCCATATTGAGAGACAGAAGAGCCCCAAATGCGGCTGATTCCCTGAAATGTGCATGTCCACGACTCAACACTGGAGGCTACTTAGGCGGATATCGTAAATCGCGCCCTCCGATGTGTTTTGCCAGCTTACTACCAAATCACGAAATGCCATGCACGCCGGTGTAGCATCTCATACACCCCTGGGTTGTTTGTCACAAATGACACTTAACCCTCCCAGCAGCGGACCCGGCTCTCGTCAGTCAGCTTCAACGGCGCAGCAGCAGCGGCCTCGTGAGTCCGCGGAACGCATATGTATGATCCATAGTAGCTTTTGACATGTGTCCTAGTGGACATTGGTCGGAACATGGTACTAGCATATCTTATGTACATTGCTTCGGACTCGCCCGAAGCCCGTAGTTTTCCGTCAGACCGGCATCTAACGTCAATGCACGAGTCGCTCGAATACAGCCTCGCATCCAAGGTGTATTACCGTCCGATTGAAGCTGCCATTCGTTGGTGCGGGCTGATCGAGCATGAGCAACGGATTCTGCACCTGTTGAAGGACAAGAGACTTCCCGACGAAGACGACTTTCCACAGTGGCCATATCTACGGCTCAACACAGAACGCATCTTCGATGCCATCATCAACCGAGAGCTCCCATGGGGGATCGGCGGAGTTACTGCCTCGGACGAGCCTCGCATCGAGGACCCGCGTCTAACGATTCGGCACGTGGATCTATACGCGTGGATGGGCCGATACTATCCGGATCACAGGCCGAGCTTTTTATTTGAAAGGCCGGAGAGCCTGACAGTCAATGACAGCGTTCCCGATGCTGGTGCGGAACGCGAGGTCCTGAATCAACGAATCCAACAGCTCCATCGAGAGATCCGACTGCTGCATAGCCAATACGGATCCTTCGTGAAGCAAGGATCCGACGAGGTACGCAGCGAACTGGGTCCTCGTGCAGAGACCGCATACCTGCACATCATAGGAGGTCTGTTGGAGCTCTTGCTCGGCCACTCTCCCGCCGGGCACCCCTATTCGAGTTTCCGCACACAGGAAGCCGTTATCGACGCCATGGTCGCACACTACCGTGGACGACTCGGAATCAGCGAACGCACGCTCGCCGGCAAGTTCGCCGCCGCTCGACGAGCTCTCTCGAAATAGGGATGGTGGCTCGCTGACTGCAATTGCAGTGCATGTCGCTGCAATTGCAATGCCGCGCGTCGGAAGGTTGTATTTGATACGAACCTTCACGCTGGCGCCAGCGAGCGCCAAGGAGTGGTTCCGATGCCTTACGAGCTTGCCACTGGCGCGCTGCCCGCTGAGCGCCGAATCCTCCGCCGCGCGGAGGTCGAGCAAAAAGTTGGGCTAAAACGAGCGCAGATCTACACCCTCATGCGGGAAGACAAATTCCCGAAAGCCATTCGACTCGGTGTGCGCGCTGTCGGCTGGGATTCCGTTGAAATCGACCAGTGGATTCTCGATCGTCTGAAGATGCGGGTCTGATCCTCTCGAGGCCGGAAAGTCAGGCCGAAATATCGGTCCAGGTGCTCACATGATTGTCGTATCGGCGATTGCAACCAAGGGGGGTGTCGGAAAGACCACCACCGTAGCGAATCTCGGTGGGCTTCTCGCCGACATCGGATTGCGGGTGCTGCTCTTCGATTTGGACGTGCAACCCACCCTGTCGAGCTATTTCAACGTGACACACCGTGCCCGCGGCGGCATTTACGAGCTCCTTGCGCTGAACGAACAGAATCTTGAACGCCTCATTTCGCACACTGCGATACCCAACCTGGACCTGGTGATCTCGAATGACAGCCAAGGGCAATTGAACACGCTCCTCATGCATGCACCCGATGGACGATTGCGCCTGCGGCACTTGCTCCCCATTTTCAGGACCGATTACGACTTGGTTCTCGTTGATACCCAGGGTGCCCGTAGTGCGCTGCTCGAGATGGCAGTATTGGCCTCCCATGTTGCCCTTTCACCGGTCACGCCCGAGCTGTTAGCCGCGCGCGAGCTACGCCGGGGCACGCTCCAGCTCATCCAGGACATCGCCCCCTTTCGGCACTGGGGCATCGACCCGCCGCCACTGCGACTGTTGATCAATCGGGTCCATTCCGTTTCCTCCAACGCCCGGCTCATTTCGGATGCGTTGAAACAGGCTTTCGGAAATGAACCCGGCCTCACCCTGCTGACGACCAGGGTCCCAGCCCTGGAGGTGTATCCTCGGGCGTCGACCCTGGGGTTGCCCGTTCATCGGGTTGAGCCGAGGCGCCCGAGCAGCCGACACGCGCCGGCTGCCGCGGAAACCATGCGAGCCCTCGCCTGCGAGCTGTTTCCTGAATGGGCTGGGCGACTCTCCCCGGCAGATCGACCTGGCTGATCGGAGTGTAGGTATTCTCCATGGCTCAGTTGCCCCCCGAAAGCGTGGCCTCGAAGCTGCTGGCAGGCCGCTTTGAGCACGCCGGATCCAGTGTGGCCGAGCTCAGCGATCCTATCGCAGATACACCGATGGTCGTGACCCTGGATCAACTGAGGCCGTATGACTTGAACCCGCGCGTCACGCGCAATCCACTGTATGACGACCTGAAGGCGTCTATTCTCCATCGCGGGCTGGACTCTCCGCCGCCGATCACGCGCCGTCCCGGCGAGCGTTACTTCATCATCCGCAATGGCGGCAACACACGATTGTCGATCCTCAATGAGTTATGGGCAGAGACCAAGGACGAGCGGTTCTTCCGGCTCAAGTGCCTGTTCCGGCCCTGGTCGAGCGAAATCGCGCTGCTGACCGGGCATCTGGCCGAAAACGAGCTACATGGACAGTTGACATTCATTGAGCGCGCTTTGGGTGTCGAGAAGGCGCGGGAGCTGTACGAAAAAGAAGCCGGCCAACCTCTCGGCCAGAGAGAACTCGCGAGGCGCCTCACGGCAGACGGGTATCCGGTACCTCAATCCCGCATCAGTCGTATGCAAGAGGCGGTCGCTTACCTGTTGCCGGCAATACCCTCTGTTCTGTACGCGGGCCTCGGACGGCCCCAAATCGAGCGGCTCATTGCATTGCGCCGTGCTGCCCAGCGTGCTTGGAGCCAATACGAACAGCGACAGTCATCGCAGACAGATTTCCCCAGCCTCTGGCAGGACGTTCTGGCGACGTTCGATAGAGCCGACCTCGCATTCAGCTTCGAGCGCGTGCGCGATGAGCTCACCGGCCAGATGGCGACATTGCTCAGCACCGACTACGAGACCGTGGCGCTAGCCCTCCTGGAAGCGGAGACAGGGCAACAGCGTCCCTCGCAGCCGCTTCCCGCATTCGTTCCCCAATCGCCTCAACCGACACAGGCGCCGCTGGAGATCTCGCCTCAATCCACGCTGATGCCCACGGCGGTTCCCTCTAAATCTCACGAGCAAGTGGCGTCACCCCGGCAGGGACAGCTCCCTCCCGAAGGCGAGGAATCCTCCCGTTCCAGATCCGTAACGCGCAGGGAATCCGCACACCCTATGGAGCCTGCCGCACCAGCGATCAAACCTGACCCCTGGGAGAACCGGCTCCAAGGAAACATTGTTTCATCGGCCGATACGACAGACCGCCTTCAAGCCATCCAACGTACCATCGCGGAGGCTACGGGCGAGACGGTGCCGGATTTCCATACCAACGTATTACGCGCGATTCCGGTCCAGGCTGGAGGTCTCCACCCCATATCGGACGTGTGGTTTATTGAAGGCGCGCTGGACACCCCGGAGCGGCTTAGAACACTGCTCGCTCAGCTCGCGCGAGAAATTGCGGAGGAAGCCAATCTGGGACAGTGTATCGAGTCAACGGAAGATGGCGTCGGCTTCTTCTGCACGCTGCCTGGGTCAGCTCACCGACAGGCGGCACCCACCTTCATGGAGCGCGCGGTACTCAGCCTGTTGAATGCCTTGAGCGCCGCGTATCTTACTCGACGCTCACCGGTAGACAGTGTACGCCTCGGCGACGATCTCGCGCCCCTGCTTCAGGGTATCTCGCACTCCCGGCAACTCAGCGCCGCATCCGCTCGCCTGAGCGACTCAGGCATAGTGAAGCTCTTTCGCGTCCTACGCTTGGCACGCAGGCTTATCGAGCTCGAGTCGTCCGCTCGAGCGAATTCGACCTGCACACCCAGCGATTAGTGCCCCGGCCGGTAGTCGTGAGGAGAAGAGTATGCCTCCGCATCCGTTGAATGAAGCGGTTGTCGCCCAGGCTTTGCACGATCTGCGCAACGGTCAACTCCGGCGCGCCGAAGCGATGGGATTCACCCCGACAGCGCTCGAAGCCCTCAAGCAGCCTGCATTTGCCAGCCTCTTGTCGCATACCAAAGTGCCTTGGTGCCACGTACGCGTGAACGGTCAAGTCGTGCAACGCCTGCTGGACCGGGAGCGTGACTTCGAAAGCGAGGTTGAGGTCATCGATAGAATGTTGCGGCTCGGAGCGAGCACAGAAATGGTCTCCGAGTTTCACGGCTTGACCCACCAGGAAGTGGCCCTACGCAGGCAGGTGCTAGGACTTCCCGAACGCAGGGGGCGTTGGCCTGTCATGACTGAAGCGCAGGATACCGCGCTCTGGGATGGATGGAGCGTGTCTGTCAAGGCACGCAACGTCGATCTCCATGATGATATGATCATGTTGAGGCTAGCGATGGATTTGGCGGAGGAACAAAACCTGCCCCTGTCTGTTGTCTGGAACGCTATCCGTGCTTGGATCGAGCAGGACGCCCTCTAAAGTATGGGCCGCCCGCGCCACCCTCGCCGTGGCCTTGGACCCACGCAGCCGGCCTCTCGATCCTTTGATGAGACAAACGGGAAACCTTTCCACTTCGGACGCAATGCGGACGACGGCATTCTCTACAGTGGCAACCGGCACGAAAGTGTACCTCGCGCCCTGTACCTCGATCGAAGGCTGACACCGCTCGAACACACGGCCTGGGTTGTCATCCGGTTCATGATTCAGGATGCGGGCATCACCGCATTCCCCACTTACGCGCAACTTCGCCCATACCTGACATCAACACCGCGCGCAACGCAAGCATCCGACGAGACGGTCGCACGCGCGCTGATGCTCCTGCGCCTGACTCGCTGGCTGAGCTTGGTTCGACGCCAGCGCGATCCCGCCACGGGACGTGTCCTGGGAAATCTATACGTGCTGCATGATGTTTCTCTCGCGCCGTATGAGGCAATTCAACTCGATCCTACTTACCTCGAGCTGGTCAGTCACGCACTGAGTCACGCGAGCAAGGTCATACAGCACACCGGACACGACACACTGAAGGAACTTGCAGCCGACCCCCTCCTGCATGGGCGTGTCTTACCCTCTCGTTTGCAGCTCCTCATAGATCGGGTATCGCGCGAGGAGTCCTCCGCAGAGAAGCCGAGGACGCATCAGCCGGCAGACAAAGCAGGAACCGATGCATCACCTCGATCCACTGCGACGGGACGTACATCCCCGGATGCAAAGGTCGCAACCAGTCAGGGTGCAAGCCCATCTTCGGCTTCCGAAGTCGGTTGCCAGTCGAGGAATACCTCACTTCGGAATCCGAAGAGCGGTACAGTACGTACTATACATACTAACTCCATATATAATGGATTTAGTACAGTACAGTACACGGCAGCGCGCAACTGCGCTCATTTGCACCTACCGGAGGACTTTACAAAACTACCTCCGGAACAACAGTCAGGCGCGCTCATGGCCGTCCTGCAATTGCCCCTCGACCTGCAACAGCCCGTGTTCGATGAGTGGGCTGCCCGATGCCGCGTTTCGGCGGTCCGGAAGCCTGCCGCATATCTCTTCGGCCTCATCCAGCGAGCCCTGCGCGGGGAATTTCACCCCTGGGCCAGTCAACGCTCGACCCACTCTAATTCGCCTGGGATGCCACCGCCCCTGCCCGCCGGAAACGAGCAGACGCATGACTCTCCCGAACCGGCAGCGTTCATTGCCGAACTCCGTAATCGCATGCGGATTCCGTGAACGTTTGGCAAACGCGCGAATGGCAGAAAAACTGGCACCACTATGTTGATACCAGTGGTATCACCCGGATGCTCGCAAGTACCTTCTCGAAGCCTGGGGACGCATCGCGAAAACGAGCATCTTTGGGGACTGACCCTCAACTGCTGAACGGGAGTCGGGCTGCGCCTTGATCACTGTCGTATTCTGGACGCAGGGCGACAGAGAAATCATCTCAACGCCCCATCGCCACGGAAGTGATACCACTGGTATCAGTGTCAGTGGAGGCGAGCTTCGCCAAAAATAGGACGTGACGCGCATCTTCTGGGTCGACCGCGGCGGGCCGAACCGGAATCGGACAGCACCGTTGACTGAGTGCCATATACTGGACGAAGGCTGGCAGGATGATCTCAACGTTGGTCGCGGCGCAAGTGATACCACTGGTATCAGTGTTCTCAGTGCGGCGATCGGCTGCAACCGGTCAGGCGCCAGCCATCTTCCGGGCTCATCGGGCGAGCTGTGGCGCGGAATCAGGCATAGCACACCCTCAGCAACTGCCGCATCGTGTATGCAGGCCGGCACGAAGATCTCAGCGTCCCTCGCCGCGCGAGTGATACCAGTGGTATCAGTGTCAGGGGGGCGATCGGCTGAAATGAGGCAAGTACCCGCTGCGGGTTCTTCGCTGAGCACCTTCCATCTGCACCCCATGCTCCCCGGACTCAAACACCTGCATACGGGGTACCGTGATGGCCGAAGAGACTCAATTCAACCTGGGTTCCCTGCGCGCTGCGATGCAACTGACGCTTCACACCCACCACGCGGCGCGTATTTGGCGGGGCCGAGCTCCGTCCGATGGCCGGCCCGCGATCATCGGCCTGAGTGGATTTGTTTCTATCGTCAACAAAATGAAACGGGGTGCCGAGCAGGATGACCCCTACTCGGATTGGTGGATGCTTCAAGTGGAGGAGCGCATCGCTCATGCCAAAGAGCGCTTGCAGGTGCTGCAAGAACAAATCGACCAGATTCTGAAGTTGGTGCCTCGGGCATTGAGTGTCGGCGAGAATCTCAATGTGCAGCCCGTCACACTGCCCTTGTTCATCGGCTCGGAGTTGGGGTTCCTGGCCGTATACCTGCTGACCAGTTACGACGATCTCGCGCGACGATTGATTTTGGCCCAGCACATCGCGCTCGCCGACCGGCGCACGACCGCACGCATGCTTGACGAAGGTGCACACGAGCTGCGCAGCACCTTTTCGCTGGCACAACGCTATCGCTACTCGGGGACGCAGCGCGACGATTTTGCCGCAAACAACGCTGCCGCCCGGGCGGCGCGAGAGAAATACGGCGAGCTTCCGCAGGATGTCCTGGAAGGCACACGGCGCTCCCGCTATGCGCCACCAATCATTCGACGTTCGGCACTCGGTGCCGCAGCCACGATCCCGATGCCGCCAGACTCCGAGGCGGAGCGTGCATCCGAGTCGGAAGCGACAGAGGAAGACTCCAGTGCCGGTTCGGCGGATGAGGAATCGGCAGCATGACAGCTCCATCCCACCCACCCGGTCGCAACGGCTCGAAGCACCGTTTCGCGCCATTGACACAGGATGACTTCCTGCGCCTGGAACACGCCCCCTCTCTAAAGGGCCTTTTGAAACCCTTTAAAGGTAAGGGGTTGGAGTCATGGGCCAGCGACGTTCAGTCACTCCGCGACGGATTGATGGGCCTGGGGCAGGAGGTGCTGGCGCAGGCGAACAGCTACCCCTTCCATCTCTTGCCGATCGTGCTGACCCGCCAGAGCACCGGAGCCGGTACGACATTCCTGCGCTGGCGCAATGCGGACCGTTCTGCGATGGGCGTCGGTTTGTGGAACCGTCTCGTTGAATCGCCAGCGACTCCCGTTTCGCTGTTGGACGACCTGTTGGCCCTCGAGCTCCAGCGCGCAGTGCTCAACATGCAGATCAGTCTCATGCACACGATCACCCGCCAAGCCCGAGAGTGCGCCCAGAAGATGGCCCAGGCGGAAGCTGTATACCAACGTCGCCTATCGCGACATGAAACTCAGGAAGCCTCATGAGCACATTATTTCTTGCCGAAGGTAACATTGGCTCTGCGCCGGAATACCGGGAGTTTGCAGACCCCGAGGACGGGCCCCGGTGCCTGATACGCCTGAACGTCTATTTCGACAATCCGGTCCCCACCGCCGAGGGCGGCTTCAAGGATCGCGGCGGCTTTTGGGCACCCGTTGAGCTGTGGCACGACTCCGCGCATCACTGGAGCACGCTCTACCAGCGAGGTATGCGGATCATCGTTCACGGCAAAATGATCCGAGACGAATGGGACGATGCCGACCACAACACACAATCAGCCTTCAAGATCCGCGCTCGCTGCGTAGGTATCCTCCCCTACCGGCTCGCGAGCGTCACACTCAGCCCCAAGCCGGCGTCACCGGCCGCTACCGATGACAGCGGGGGCGAAAACTCGCCCGCCTGAGCGGCTGCGCCAAGTGGTATCCGCTCACATTGCGCCGGAACTCTCACATCCTATGCGGGTACAGCGGCCACCCCATTTTCCCCTGCCAGGCAACTTCTGTGTTTGCGACCCTTCCTGACAGCAACTTGCTCATGAGTGACGGCGGGGTCAAAAGGCCATGCGGCTGTTCCTGTGCGAAAAACCATCGCAGGCTGGAGATATCGCGCGCGTAGTCGGTGCTCGACAGCGAGCCTATGGCTGTTATGCGGCGGCAAATCTCGCGGTCACTTGGTGCATTGGCCACCTGGTCGAAGCTGCACCCCCAGAAGCGTACGGGAAGCAGTACAAGCGCTGGTCGCTCGAGGCATTGCCCATCATTCCGGAATGTTGGCAGCTCGAGATTAAACCCTCGACGGCTGGCCAGTTCAACACCATCCGCAAGCTACTCGCGACTGCTACCGAACTCGTCATTGCGACCGATGCTGACCGTGAGGGCGAGATGATCGCGCGGGAGGTCATCGACCTCTGCGGTTACAGAGGCCCTATCAAGCGGCTGTGGCTTTCGGCATTGAACGATACCTCAATCCGGCAGGCGCTCGTGGCGTTAAAGTCCGGCAGCGAAACATTGCCGCTTTACCACGCCGCACTCGCGCGCTCCCGAGCCGATTGGCTGGTCGGAATGAATCTCAGCCGCCTTTTCACGCTCCTGGGCCGCAAGGGCGGCTATCAAGGAGTCTTGTCGGTCGGGCGCGTGCAGACTCCAACGCTGAACCTCGTCGTTCAGCGTGACCGTGAAATCGAGCGATTCGTGCCGGTACCTTTCTGGGCCATCGATTTGACGCTGTCAGCCGGCAGCCACTCATTCCGCGCCCAATGGGTACCTCCCGAAGGAAGCACTGACGAAGCTGGGCGCTGTATCCAACATTACACTGCGCAGTCGGCTGCTCAGCGCTTGCGGAGTGCCCCCGTGGCGCTCGTTACGTCCGTCAAAACCGAACGCGTACGCGAGTCCCCGCCACTGCCATTTGACCTGAGTACGCTCCAGGAGACGTGCTCACGCCGCTTCGGTGCTGACGTCAAGGAGACGCTGGACATCACCCAGTCTCTTTACGAGAGACATAAGGCAGTGACCTATCCTCGCACCGACTGTCCCTACTTGCCCGAGAACATGCTCGCGGAGATTCCCGCCGTTCTCAATGCGCTGCTCGCGTCCGATCCGAGTCTTCAGCCCCTGTTGAGCACCCTGAATCCGCGACAGCGTTCGCGCGCTTGGGACGATAACAAAATTGGCGCCCACCACGGGATTATCCCGACCACGGAGCCCACCGATGTCTCCGCCATGTCGGATCGGGAGCGCGCCGTATATCGTCTTATCCGTGCTCATTACCTGGCGCAGCTTGCACCTCCTCATGAGTACGACCGCACGATCATAGAGCTGACGGGTGGTGATCATCGTATCCGCGCGCACGGCAAGCAGATTCAGGTCGCTGGCTGGCGCAGCCTCTTGCCGGAGAGCCGCGCGGAGGAAAGTGGCGCAGATGACACTCTGCCGTCGCAAGTTCTGCCGCAACTGATATCGGGCAGCCCGTGCAGCATCCGCAAGGTGGATCTGCGCGCCCTCAAAACACTTCCGCCCAAGCCGTATACGCAAGGCGAGCTGATCAAGGCGATGAAGGGCGTAGCGCGGTTGGTGAGTGACCCGCGCCTGCGGCAGACACTGAAGGATACAGCGGGCATCGGCACCGAGGCGACCCGGGCCTCTATCATCCAGGGATTGATCACCCGAGGCTATCTCGTCGTAGTCGGGCGGTCAGTGCGGGCCTCGCAGGCCGCGTTCACGTTGATTGATACGGTGCCTCCCGCCGTCACGGATCCGGGCACGACCGCGGTCTGGGAACAAGGTCTGGATCTCATTGCGGCCGGAGAAGCCACCCTTGAAGACTTCGTCAGCAGGCAATCGGCCTGGATCGCGCAATTGATCCGATCACACGCAACGACCTCACTCCAGATCGGCAGTGTTGCTATGCCAAGTACGAGCGTCCGCGTAGCGTCTCGCCGAACGCGACGCTCCAAATCCGGCCGAGCAGAAGGCGAGCGCCGATAGCCGCTCGCGCACGCACAGCTACACTCCCGCCCGCACACTCAATTCCAGCGCACGCTCCTTCAACTCCCGTGCGCCGCAGCTCCCACGCTGCATCGAAGGTCGCTCCTCAGAGATATCTCCACTTCAGCCGCAGTGCCCGACTTCCGAGGGGTCTTCAGACGCATCAAAGAACGCGTGTGGAGACCCCTCGGGGTCGGGGGTAATTCTTGCCGGTGCCCGTCGGCGAACACTGGGTTCCCTTTGTGCGCGGATGCGTGCCGTGCCCTCGGGGCAATGCCGACTCCAGCCACGACACGGGTCGGGTGATCAATCGCTGCGTCTGGGTCAGGTGTTTACGCCAACACAAGATCTGGGGACAGCGCACGGGTGGCTCATTTCGTTGGCAGCCGAAGGCTTACCCCTTCGGCTTCTTTCTCGTGCAAGGGATAGTCGAAAAGCGTTCTACCGGCGCGTGCCCGATTTGCCTCTTGCGACTTGCACGACTTCCGCGGGGAGGCGCTAGACACCTGACGCGGGGACCGAGACGGTAGGGCGGATCTTCTCTGGTGTGTTTCAAAGTGGACACCGCTTCAGTCCTAATGTTGATTGGGAAATCCCACACTCTCCGGCCATCCTCGGCGCCGTGCCTAGCCGTCTGACGAGCGCCCCATCACGTCGTCGCGATCTCTCATGGCTCCGACGGACATCCGACGGGCATCCTCGTATGACCGCACCCGTCCGTACCGCATCACCTTCGCGGACACCGACAGGCAACTCCTGTCGCCGATGCCGTCCTTTCAAAACATGTTCCACGTGGAGCAACGATTGTCGTTCTTGGCGAAAACCCGAATGAAATAAACACTCCGAGCTGAGTGTTTAGTGTCATCCCACAGTAACCGACTAGAAACGGCCGTAGCCCCATCAACAGGTTCAGTGTCCCTCGCCGCAGGGATTCAGACCGTGACACTACAACCGCCGAATCTCTGATCTTCCTAAAAAAGCTCGGCGAGCGCTTGCCCAGAGTGCAGCCAGCCCCCCTTCCCGCATACCCAGCACGCATCACATCAGGAGTAATCCACAATGAGCCGTCACTACTTCGAAACCGCCCGGGGTGACCAATCCATCCGTGTCACCCTCGGTTACGATCGCCCTCTCGAATACTTTTACCTCACGGTCGAGGTCATTTCCGACTCGGAGTCCATTGAGATGTCAGACGACGAGGACGAAGCCGGATTCATCTACAGCAACCTTGAAGACGCTGAGCTTCCATTCGGCCAATGTACCCACCTGGACTATTACCGCAGGAAGCTTCGGGAACTCGGTATCAGCGTACCCGAGAGCATGTTTCGAGAGACGGAATGCGACGCAATCAATCACGTTGGAAACCGAGTAGTTCGACACTTGCAGGACGGGACGACCGAAACGGTTCCTTTGCGGTAAGCGTCCGTCGCGAATAGCAGAGACAAAGCAGGCTCCGGCGATCGTTCCACCTGGAGCGATCCGCCGGATCCCCACGCGCGGGGTCGCAGCTCGCATCCCATCCCATACTGAGCGACCCCTGCGAGACACCTGGGGCACGGAAGTATCGGCAATTGCAGCCTTGGCGCGATCACCTGATCCATAACAGAGCCTGATGTCAGCGCTTTCATCGCCGATCCCTGGCGGATGCTCCAGTGCGTATGCCCAAACGAGGCTTGCGCAATCAGGCATCCGCCGTACGCCGATTGTTGAGTGAACGGGCGCAAGTCACCGTCCATCGTTACCTCAAGATTGCTGGCCTTGTCAGCAACTGCCCACGTAGCCACGGGCCTGCAAGGCTACGACGCGGGTTGCACCGCGTGGCTCGGCCAGTTCGCCTTAGCATCCCTCGCGCGAACACATCGGGCTCTCTCGATGATGGATGCACTGTCCTGACTTGTCAGGACCGTCTGATGTCCACTGCGCTCAATGCGGGATACACCGTCCCGCGAGAATCGGTATCTACGCTGTTACTCATCCCGATCAGATGGAGACTCATCATGGCCACGTCCGACAAACCTGAATTCTTCAATTTTCATGCAAAGGGAGTCGCCTACCTCAATCGTGCCCGAGAAGTGGAGGTCGAGAATGGCGATCCCTATCTCTCCTGCACTCTCGCGGTTTTGACAGGGCCGAAGAGCAAGGTCAAATACCGCTATGTCGACTGCCGGGTGGTCGGAGAGAAAGCTGAGGAGTTGGTCCAAAAGTATCTCTCGATCATCAACGACGAGGATCGCAAGGTTCTGGCTGGCTGTCGAATCGGAGATCTGTGGACCGATGCCTTCATCTTCCAGAAAGGTCCCAAGCAGGGCAAGCCAGGGGCGAACCTCAAAGGACGGCTGCTGTTCCTCGAGTGGATAAAGATCGACGGGCAGTACGTGTACGTGTCCGCCGAATCCGAATCGGCCAGTGCAAAGGCTGACGTGAAGCGCCAGGCCAGCTCATCTAACCGACCGTCGCCCACCACTACCGGCACGTCGACGACCGCCATAGAGGCCACGGCTGCCGCGTAGCAGCGCGGTTCGGCTTCGCGCGGTATTCGATCTCCCTCCTGTACGACGTTAGACCGTCGCTGATCCGAAAGGCATCAGCGGCGGTCGAAGGCCATTCTCTTTCAAGGAACTTCCATGATCACCATAACCGGTCAACTTGCGATCGAAACCCGTCATGGGCGCTACGGCGATTTCAATGTCGGTCAACTTCGGACATCCATCGGGCAGTTTTCTGTCAAGGACCCGGAGCTCGATCAATATCCGCAAGGAAAGTATGACGGCGAATTCATCATCGTGGAGATCCGCCCGCAGACCTATCAGACCAGCGGGCGTGTCGTATTCGAAATGCGCGCCTATCTGGGCGGGATGACCTTGTCGAATATTGACTCGCTCACCGAGGACGATGCTCGAAAGCTTCATCCTCAGGAACCCGATCCGATCGAGCAGGACCCGCCGAAGGCGGCGACGGCTCACTCCGCGACACCTGAGCCGGCGGCATCTCCGGAGCCCTCTCCCGCGCCGCAGATCATTTCGGCTGCACCTGTCATCTCGACGGCGAAGCCTGAGAACCCGACTCCCAAAGCCGAGGAGCATTCCGCTCCGGAAGCTCATGAAGACGATGAAGCGGACATGCAGCTTTTCGGACCGCTCTGGCCCCTCGCCGATCGCTTCAAGCTCGATACGACCATCGACCGACGCCGGATCCGACAGCAGGTCAGTAGGCTGGACGCACTCAACTACGAAATCGATCCCAACACTCAGGAATGGCACCGCAAAGCGGCCTGAGTCTTCACCGGTGGGCCATCCTTGCGATGGAGGCTGGTCCCACCTGTTTCCGTTCGGTGCTCAACGTCACTTCTATTCACACTTCTCCAGGAGAAGACATCATGCTCTACCGAATTCTCGAGTGTCCCGACCTCATGTCCGACGCATGTCTTTGCGAGGACGACGGCACGCTGGTCTTTCTATCCACGTGGGGACGTGATACCGCCATTCAGGAACTCCTCGCGCGATTGACACTCGGCGAGGGCGAGGAACGGCGTCTCACTGCCCTTCAATTGATCGACACCTCCGACTTCATGACCCCTGTGGACGTCGGCGCCGTCGAGAGATTGGAAAAGCGCACGACACGTCCGTACCGTCGCACACTCTTCGGGTCCCTCATTCATCTGTGGCTTTTCGACAGGCGCTGCCTGGCTCCTGATCGGGCTAACGCCTCAGCACTCGCCGTACTTCCAGCGAGCGCAAACAACTGCACTCAACGGCTGTGGGCGCTGGCAAAGGACACTTGCCCCCTGCCGATGCTGGATCACTGGCGCGATGCCGTTCTTGAGCTCCTGTGCTCGCGAAACATGCTGTCGCCCTTGCCTGTCGCGCTCGGGAGAGTAGTGGGCTACCGCCTCACGATCGATGTTCCAGCCCTGACCATTGAGCTCGGTGAGCGGTTACGCAATCAGACGCTGGCCGTTTCGGCCCATGGAACGTAAGGGGGGCGACCATGGCACTTATGTTCCGACGCATCGCGCGCAACTTTGCGAAGAACGGCTACTTTCCTACCGACGAGGTGACACTGGAGCGCATCATCGGCGCGCTGTCTCCTTCCAGCGGACCGATGTCAGTCCTGGATCCCTGCGCAGGCGAGGGGTTCGCGATCGCCGAAGTGGCCCACGCACTCGGTCCCGAAGAAGTTCGGGCGTTCGCCGTCGAGTACAACGGCGAGCGGGCAGCGCACGCAAGGCTCCTGGTGGATCGTTGTCTTCACGCGGATCTGATGCAGACGTTCATCTCCCGGCGATCCGTCGGATTGCTTTGGCTCAATCCACCTTACGGAGATCTGGTTCGTGAGGGGGCACAGGCGCACGGGTTAAGAGGCCGTGCGAGGCTGGAGAAGCTCTTTTACGACCGGACCGTGCCCCTCCTTCAGTACGAGGGCATCCTGGTCTTCATTATCCCTCATCATATCCTCGATGCCGAGCTCGTAGGCTGGTTGACCCGCCACTTTGGGACCTTGCGTGTCTACCGCGCCTGTGACCCTCAATTCAAACAGGTCGTGGTGCTGGGCAGGCGGCTGCCTCGCGATGAGCAGGACCTTGGGCAACTGCGTGCCGCGCGATCTCTTCTCCTGGAAGTGGGTCGCAATGATCAGTACGTCCCCGAGCTTCCGAGCTCGTGGACGGCGGATCCATACGTTGTACCGTCCTCACCCAACGAGCCAGAACACTTCTACCAGTCGGTGCTCGAGCCGCAGCAACTCTCCGCGGAGATCGATCGCCTGCAAGGATTGTGGGCAGAATTCGATGCCCATCTTGGCGCCTCACAGCGGCCCGTGCGGCGTCCCGCTCGCGCATTGTCGCGCTGGCATCTGGCTCTCGCGCTCGCGGCGGGGGCGATCTCTGGAGTCATCCGCTCGCGCAGAGGGCGCACGCTGATCGTGAAGGGGCACACGCACAAGGAGAAGTCATTGCGCTCGGAGTTCACCGAGAACGAGGATGGCTCCGTATCGGAGACCCGGATCCTGACTGACCGGTTCGTATCGACCATTTATGCCTGGGATGTCACCCCGGAGTCCCCCACACAGGGGAGTCTCCTGACTATTCGTTGATTCTCTCGATTCTTCGCTAGTTTCTATTCACCCAACGGGGGTCGTGTCACCCCCGCGGGCGCCATGGCTTCCCTACTCTTCAATGGAAGGAATCACCATGGCCATTCTGACTGGTCTAACACCCCGCTTCCGCTGCGGGGAGCTGCACTTGACGAGCCGTGCCCGGGAGGTGCTGCACAAGCATCGCATCGAAGTCCAAAGCTGCTTGCGCCGTCATCTCAATGGAGATTGGGGTGACGTCAAGCCGGCGATGTGGATCGCGAACGCAAACGCGCTTCTGTTCGATGGACGCCTCGTGTCCGGCTATCTCATCTCACGCAGGGCGCGCCTGATCATCATCACCGAATCCGACCGCAGCTCAACGACGCTGTATGTCGGCTCCGATTGTCCCTGGCCGGTGCATTGGAGGGATTTTCTGTCCAACTGATCTCTCTACTCATCAGCTCATTTGCTTCAACCAACTGCAGTGCGCACCGATCCTCGAGCGGATCGGTGCGCACCCGCACACATCACGGAGAACCCGCATGTCTGCAGAACCTGAAATGCTCGAGGACGTGTCTCAACCGGCACCCTCTATCAGCCTCAACGACTTCGTTTGCGAGTTTGGTGAAGAACTTCTCGAATCCTTGAACCGGTCCAATCCACCCATCTATACGGGACAGGTGCGCCAGCACCGGCAGCGTGTCCTCGACAATCTCAAACGCAAATGCTTTCCCGCTCAAGCGCAGATCGTACACGCCGCGGCCGAACTCCTGATTGAGCAGAACGAGAGAGCGATTTGCATCAATGGAGAGATGGGTTGTGGCAAGACCATGATGGGGATCGCAACTGCCGCTGTCCTGAACGCCGAAGGCTATGCACGCACTCTGGTCTTATCGCCCCCGCACCTGGTCTACAAGTGGCGTCGCGAGATTCAGGACACGATCGCCGGAGCCAGGGTCTGGGTGCTGAATGGCCCGGATACGCTCATGAAACTGCTCGCCTTGCGCGAGCAACTCCATCTGCCCTCCACCGGTCCGGAGTTCTATGTCCTCGGGCGCGTACGCATGCGTTTGGGTTTCCACTGGCGGCCGGCTTTCGCGAAGCGGCGCGGACTACACGCGGAATACGGGGTGTGCCCGGACTGCGGAACAATCATCGGCGATCTTGACGGAGAGCCGATCGACCTTGCTCACCTCGAAAAGGAAGAGACGCGACGCCAATGTCGCGCCCGACTGAAGAGACCAGGAGGCGATGCCAAGGAGTGTGGAGCGGCTCTGTGGACACTGGTCCGGCCGCACGCGCTCTCGGAGAGCGCGCAATCTGAAGCCGTTCGCAAGGCTCTCATGCGCATTCCGACGATCGGGGCCGTGACCGCCCAACGGCTCATGCGGACGTTTGGCGAGTCCTTCCTGGCAGGCGTGTTGTCTGACAACGTCTATGAGTTTATCAACCTCATGGATGCGAAAGGCCAGTTGGTATTCTCAGATCGGCAGGCACAGCGCATGGAGCGCGCGATGGCGAACATTGAGTTCGCATGGGGCGAAGGCGGGTATCAGCCTTCGGAATTCATCAAGCGCTATCTTCCGAATCAAACATTCGATCTCTTGATCCCAGATGAAGCACACGAGTTCAAGAACATGAGCTCCGCGCAAGGACAGGCAATGGGCGTCATCGCGGCGAAAGTGCGCAAGGCCATCGGCCTTACTGGAACGCTGATGGGGGGTTACGCCGATGACCTCTTTTATCTGTTATTCCGGCTGATGCCCGGTCGCATGATCGAAGAGGGTTATCGACCCAACAAACGCGGCAGCCTGGTCCCCGCCAGCCTCGCCTTCATGCGCGATCACGGCGTCCTGCGCGACATCTATAGCGAGCGGGACGAGGGGTCGTACAAGACCGCCCAAGGCAAGAAGGTCACGGTCCGCACGGTCAAGGCGCCTGGCTTTGGACCCGAGGGCATCCTGCGATGCGTGTTGCCGGTCACACTCTTCCTCAAGCTCAAGGACATCGGCGGAAACGTCCTGCCTCCCTACCAGGAGGAATTCCGCGAGGTTGTCATGACGAGTGAGCAGGCAGAAGCATACTCCAGCCTCGAAAGGACTCTGACCACGGAGCTGCGCAGGGCTCTTGCCCTGCGCGATACGACACTGCTGGGAGTCGTTCTGAATGTTCTTCTGGCTTGGCCTGACGTATGTTTTCGAGAAGAAATCGTGCGACACCCCCGCCATAAGGGAATACTCGCGCAGGTTGCTCGGGTCTTCGATGACGTGGAGCTCACACCCAAGGAGCAGGAGCTGGTCAACATCTGCCGTGCAGAGAAGGCCTCTGGGCGCAAGGTACTGGTCTATACCATCTATACCGGCACGCGGGACACTACATCCCGGCTGAAGGCGAACCTGACTCGTGCTGGGTTCAAAGTCGCGGTACTCCGTGCGGACGTGGAGACCTCGAGACGAGAGGATTGGATCGCTGAACAGCTCGATCGAGGGATCGATGTGCTCGTGACCAATCCGGATCTGGTCAAGACGGGCCTGGATCTGCTCGAGTTCCCGACAATCGTCTATATGCAGTCCGGGTACAACGTCTATACGCTTCAACAGGCCTCACGCCGATCCTGGCGAATTGGGCAGAAGCAGAAGGTGTGGGTGATCTTTCTGGGATACAAGGCAACCTCTCAGATTGTCTGCCTGGGTCTAATGTCACAAAAGATCAATGTCGCCCAGAGTACATCGGGCGATGTTCCGGAATCAGGGCTGGACGCCTTGAATCCGGAGGGTGACTCGGTTGAAGTCGCGCTGGCGCGACGGCTTGCAGCCGCCTGACAGTTCTCCACGGTTACCTCCTCGGTCGCGGCCCCTTCGGGGGCCGCACTCCTTACCGGCCTATTGCACTGAACGTCCGCTTGGAAGTAGGAGGAGGTGCGCAGCGCAACTGCGCGATTTCCGTTCTCCGCGCAAGCCGGGGAAACTGGGTGTCCGATTGTAGCGTGATGTGCCTGAGACGCCTGGCGATCATTGGCCCCACATCATGCTGCGGAATACCGATATGTCTCTCCGCTCTCCCGCTGCTTTCCGTTTACGCGTACTCGTGTACCCGTCGATGGCGGTCATTTGCCTGACCGGCTGTGTCGGTTCACGCGCTCCAGCAGAACCCTCCCCACCGCACAGCGTGCCGGCCACCGCGTCAACAACATCACTCCAGCGGATGCCGGCGATCCCGGCAATCCGCTACGGCCGCTACACGCTCGTCGAACTCACACCAGAGGAACCACAACGAGACCTCATGGAGCAAGTCGTGGACATTACCCTGCCCGAGAGCCTCGCCGCGACAGTGGGAGATGCACTGCATTACGTGCTGCTGCGCTCCGGGTACCAACTGTGCGAGGATCGCGCTGAAATCCGTGCCGTCCTGAGCTGGCCCCTTCCTGCCGCACACATTCACCTTGGGCCGCTCACCCTTCGCGATGCTCTGCAACTTCTCGTGGGCCCGAGTTGGCAACTCGACGTCAATGAGGCGGCCCGTCAGGTGTGCCTTGTGCGTTCGGCAGCCCTGGCTGCCGGGAGTACAACCAGCCCCCTCCCTGATGTCCCATCCAGTGCACGGTCGGACTCGCCCCCTGCCCCAGAACCCAACTCACCCCCCTCCCCGAAGACGACACCGTGACAACGACCGCTTTCGCTCATTCGAGGGGCTCTCCTGCGCGCTGGATGAGCACCGCGTGGCTCGCGCTTTTAACAATGGTAGTTGTCGCGGATCACTTCCGGTCGCCACGAAGAGATCAAGGCGCGGCGGCAGCCTCAGTCATCTCTCGCGGCGAGCTCGCCAAGCTTGAAGAGACTCTTTCCACACACGGACAGACTTTGGAAGCGCTGCGGCGGCAGCCCGCATCCGTGACACAGAGCAGCTTCACCGAGATGCAAGAGAAGTTGGACGGCCGGCTCAGTCGGATCGAGAAGGCGATCGAGGACACCGCACCCAAGAGCGATCTGGTCTCGGTGCAACAGCAGATGAATGCAATCGAGATGCGGGTGGCTCAGCTCAGCAAGCTATCCAGGCGAGCCTCACCTCCCTCTGCAATCGTGGTGCCGACTAAGTCAGAAGCGCTGTCACCGCCGTTTCGCATTGTTGGCGTTGAGCTACGTGGCGGCGAGCGTTTCCTGTCAGTGCTCCCGTTAGGCGCACCGACCCTCACAGATCTTCACCTGCTCCGCCCGGGGGATTCGCAGGGCGATTGGCATCTCGATGCCCTCGAGCCGAAAGCGGCTGTATTTGGCGTGCATGGTCACTCCCAGCAGATCCCATTCCCGTAGAGCTCCACAGCAATGCCTCCGCAGACGTGGACCTTCCTGGCTTTGAGCGTCTCACTGCTCTCCATCCAAGATACATGGGCGGACACGTTCGTCCAGAACAGCCGCACCGTCGATGTAACCCTCTCCACTTCGCAAATGCGAAAGGCGGAGGATGCCGACCAACAGCAAAACCTGGCCCAAGACTGGGGACTCCAGAAGGACGACTGGGTACGCTATCGCAAGCTGATGCAAGGTCCGCTGGGCATTTACAGTCCTGGCCTCGATCCGCTGACAGCGCTCGGCATTGAAGCACGTACACAACAGGAGCGTCGCCGCTTCGCAGAGCTTCAGGTGCGCATGGAAGCGCGGCGCACGGAAAATATTCTGGCTTATCAGCGAGCATACGACGACGCGTGGCGGCGGCTGTATCCCACGTTGCAACCCGTCAACTTCAGCACCCCGGAGGTCAGCGCCGGAGACAGTGGAGTCGGGCGACTTGGCCGGCGCCTTATTTTCGTCAAAGATTCGTGCCCACCGTGCGAGCAGCGAGTCAGAGAGCTCCAAGCCGAAGGGGCTGCGATGGACATCTACATGGTCGGTAGCCTTGGAGAGGACAGCCGAATTCGGCGCTGGGCGGCTCAAGTGGGAATTGACCCTGCCAAAGTGCGCAACCATCTCATCACCCTCAATCACGACGGAGGTCGTTGGCTGAAATTTGGTGGCCAAGGTGAACTTCCCGCAGTCTTTTCCGAGAGACAAGGACAGTGGCAGCACGAGTGACTTTGTTGGCGTTTTGGTTGGGTCCGCTCACCTCCCTATTGGGCGGGAACAGTCATGCCGCTGTGCCATCTGCTTATGAATGGAGCGCACAGAAAGCTGACGTACCCGCCACCTTGTTGTTCGCGGTGGCATTGCAGGAGAGCGGGATGCCTCGGGGCGGACGGTTGGTTCCCTGGCCGTGGACTGTGAACGTCGCTGGAACTTCCTTCCGCTACGCGAGTCGGCACGATGCCTGTTTGGGGCTGCGTCAGGCCCTGCAGCGCGTTCCCTCAACACGCGTAGACGTCGGATTGTGCCAACTCAACTTTGGATATTCCGGTCGTCCCGCTCAACAGGCATGCAGCCTCTTGGATCCTTATTCAAACCTGGACTTTGCGGCAGCGATCCTGCGCGCGCACTTCAATCACACACATGACTGGCTGGACGCCGCAGCTCGCTACCATCGGCCGGCCGGCGGAGTGCCGGCGCAAGCATACCGACGCGCAGTCGAGAAGCACTTGCAACGCCTCCTCACCCTGGTCACCGGGCCGCAGAAGGACTCGCCGTGAGTCTGTTCCAACGTTTCTGCGCGATCTGCATGGGTTGCTGGACCCTCTGCGACTCAGTCGCCGCCATCGCACAATCAGCCATCTCATCGCTGACCATTGTTGCAGACCGAGGCGGCGTTTCGGCGCTGCCCTACTACCGCGCGCTGCACCTCCAGCCCAGAAGTAATCCATCCACCTCGCGAAGCATGTCCTCCAACCCACCCAACGGCACAGCGGCGGTACCCGCAGGGATTGAAGTCGTTGTGCCGCATGCTCTTTACGGCGAGGCGACCCTGCTCCCTGTGCACTCCGCTCGCTTGAGTCCTGGGAGCGTAACGCCCCGTGTCATTGAAGCTCCCGGGCTCACGCCCTTCTTCCTCGTTGGCGATGATGAGCGGTCCCGCGCCTGGCTGGGGCGGCGGCTCGAGACACTCCGCTCTCTGCACGCAATAGGCTTCGTGGTCGAGGTCACCTCGTACGCCGCCCTCGAGGCTCTCCGCCAACTCGCTGGCGGGCTGACCCTCACGCCATCCTCCGGGGACGATCTGGCCGCGAGGCTCACTCTTCGCCATTACCCAGTGCTCGTCACAGCCACGGGCATCGAGCAATGATGTGGCTACATCGGACACGGTCGAGACGCTCTTACGTCCCGCCGTCGAACTGTACACGGTGTTCAGCTGTCTCGCGGCGGCGGCACTGTGCTTCGTCGCTCCCTGGGCCGTAGCACTCTCTCCGCCGCTGGGCATGGGTGCAGGCCTTGCCCTCCTGATTGTCGCCAGCATCCGCTTCCGCCAAGCGAGCGAGGTCCTGCGTTATCGACGTTCCATACGGCGCCTGCCAAGGTATGTAGTCGCAAGCCGTGATATACCCGTAAGCTGCGAGCGGCTGTTCGCAGGCCGCGGGTTCCGTTGGCATCCACACCACACCCACCGGCTGTTGCAAACCTACCGGCCCGAGTTCCGCCGGTTTGTCGAACCCACCGGACTCTATAGTGCAGCCCGCCACCTCGAGCAGCGGCTCGAATTCGAGCGCACCCCCCTCTCATGGCTCCCGCGGTTGACCCGTTGGGACCATCCATTGAACCCAGTACGTCCGCTGCCCCCCGTTGGTGGACTTCCCCGGCTGCACGGAATAGAGCCCCGCGAGGTGGATGTCACGTTGCCCCTCATCGAGAGAGTGGGTCATACATTGGTCCTGGGAACCACCCGCTGCGGCAAGACACGGCTGGCTGAGCTTTTCATCACTCAAGACATCCGCCGAACCCCTCACGAGGTTGTCATCATCTTCGACCCGAAAGGCGACGCAGATCTCCTCAAACGCATCTTTGTGGAGGCCAAGCGGGCCGGACGCGAGGACGCGCTCTACATCTTCCATCTCGGCTGGCCCGACCTGTCATGCCGCTATAACGCCGTGGGCCGATTCAGCCGGCTCTCCGAGGTCGCTACCCGGATTGCTGGGCAATTGAGCGGCGAGGGCAACTCCGCGGCTTTCAAGGAGTTCGCGTGGCGATTTACAAACATCATTGCACGTGCGCTGATTGAGCTCGGTCAACGTCCGGATTACATGCTCATTCAGCGGCATGTCATCAACATCGACGAGCTGTTTGTGCAATACGCGCAGCACTATTTCGCGAAACACTCCCCAAACTCCTGGGAAGCCATTGTTCGGATCGAAAGCTCCCTGAATGACCGGACGATCCCCCGGCACATGATCGGACGAGACAAGCGGGTCGTGGCGATCGAGCAGCATCTGTCCCAGGCGCGCGTATACGATCCGATCCTGGATGGTCTCCGGAGCGCGGTTCGGTACGACCGCACCTATTTCGACAAGATCGTCGCCTCCCTGTTGCCCTTCCTGGAAAAACTGACCACCGGCAAGATCGCTCAACTTCTCGCGCCCAACTATTCCGATCTCAAAGATCCACGCCCAATATTCGATTGGGTTCAAGTGGTTCGGCAGAGAGCCATCGTCTACATCGGCCTGGACGCTCTGTCAGATTTCGAGGTCGCCAGTGCAGTCGGAAACTCCATGTTCCGCGATCTCGTCTCGGTCGCAGGCCATCTCTACAAGTTCGGCATCGACGACGGCCTGCCTGCCGGCATGACTGAAGGCAGGGTGACAGTCGATGTCCACGCCGACGAGCTCGAGGCGCTGATCGGCGATGAGTTCATTCCGATGGTCAACCGGGTCGGCGGCGCCGGCTTTCAGATCACCGCTTACACGCAGACTCTAAGTGACATCGAGGCGCGCATCGGCAGCAGAGCCAAGGCAGGCCAAATCGTCGGCAATTTCAACAACCTCTTCATGCTGCGCGTTCGTGAGACCGCGACCGCCGAACTCCTGACCCGCCAACTTCCGACGGTTGAGGTGGCTGGGAGCACCGTCGTCAGTGGCGCAACCGACAGTTCGGATCCGGATGCACGTACAGCGTTCACTTCTTCCACACAGGATCGGATCTCCACGACCTCGGTCCCGATGGTTGAGCCGGCCCACGTCGTGGCCCTGCCGAAGGGCCAGGCGTTTGCTCTTCTGGAGGGGGGGAATCTCTGGAAGTTGCGGATGCCACTGCCGGCTGCCGATCCGGATGAAGTCATGCCCAAGGATCTCCAAGCGCTCGCGACCTACATGCGCGGACGCTACACGGAAAGCGGCGATTGGTGGGAGTATCACGGGGCAGAAGGGAAGCAGGACGCGCCTTTGCCCGCCGATCTCATTGACGATTTCAAGCATATCGTTGCGCAACACACTGCTGAACCGGGAAGTGGTTGAATGGCCGATCATGCAACGGCCGCGCAAGGCGCGCCCCGCACTCCCGGCCTGATCATCGGCCTTCTGACTCTGCCACTTCACTTACTCGGAGTACTCTGCGGTAGCCTGCTGTTGTCCATCGTGATCGAGCTCGCCGGCATGCATTGGCTCTGGCCCGAGCAAGGCTGGCACCACGCGCGTGACATGCTCGGCTATGAGCTCAACCAGATCTCCAGCACGGCGCGGAGCTTGATCATCTCCGACCCCGGCGAGACCGCGCAGCGCTTGGTCGTGGCCACATATGATCGGATATTCATCGGGAGTCACATCCTTGAATGGATAAAACGGATCTCCGAGAGCGCGCAAGCGGAGGCCTCGCATGACCTCATGCGCTATCTGCATCTGACCGACGTGCACATCGAGCCGTACGCGCTCGCCGCAGTCTACACGGTGCTTACCGTGTTGGTTCGCGCGTTGCTACTTTGCCTGACCTTGCCGCTGTTCATTCTCGCAGCCTCTATCGGGTTGATAGATGGGCTGGTTCGGCGGGATATCCGTCGCTTCACCGCCGGTCGCGAGTCGGGGTTCGTTTATCACCGAGGCCGGGCCAGCATCCTGCCGATCGCGGTCCTACCCTGGGTTACCTATCTTGCAATGCCGATCAGTATCAATCCGCTGTTTGTCTTGCTGCCGTTCGCCGTCTTGCTCGGCATCGCAGTGGATGTAACGGTCGGGAGTTTCAAGAAATACCTTTAACTGAGGGGGCCAGCGCGACTCGGATGCACTCCTGCAGCGGACCTCGTTGCGTAGGCCGTCGACTCTGAATCAGATACTCGCACATCATCAACTTGATGTTAGCTCTATACGCGCAGATGGCGCGCCCATAAGACCCCAAATGATCGAAACCGCCATAGAATCGGGCTGCCGGTGGCGGCAGCATCACTTGTTCTGCATGCTCTACTGCGCCTACCCGAGCTTTAATTTATGCATCGCGTTCCGGAATGCTTCGCAGTTATGTTTGTACTTAATGGTCTCTCTGTCCTGGGCATTATGGCCCCCATAGGTAATTCCCTGAACGATGTAATACCGGTCATCTGTGTCGTCGTTTAATCCCCACACGTGGACTCGGCGATGGTAACTCGTTGGAGTGTTAATTTCCTCTCGAACCCAACCTTGATTTGTCTCCATGTAATCAAAGTGGCGGTGCACCAGCACATCCTTCCGGACACGGCGCCCCGCAACAGAACGACCCGTCTGGCGAGCCATCTGTTGCCTTTGAGTCGAAAGAGGTGTGGTGCTCCGAAAAGGATTTTGAGGAGTGGCTGAGGGCGCAACGGGCGCCGGGGTGGGCTGGGCACCAAGCCCTTGAGCGGGCGCTTGTGTTGTCGGTGGATTTGTAAGCTGGCGTCGCATTGCAAGACTCCCTTCTTTGCGTCGGCATTGTATCAGAAGCACTAATGTCGCGAATAACTCCCAGTCCTATTCGCGGCTCGGCGCTGTGACCAGTCGCCACCACTGCGACGTCTGAGTGCCGCATCGGGACACTCTCGAGAGCAAAAAATGGCCTGGGTCGCGGGCACTTGCCGGTGCACATTTGTTTCTCGTCTCTCGGGTGAGTGCCAACAGACTAGATAGTCAGCAGCTATGAGAACGCGGTTGCTGCCGCGACCCCATTGCCAGCAGCGCACCCTCCCTTCGATCCTTCAGCATGGTCACACCCTACTTGACCGTGGAGGACCGCGATGAGACAGCGAAGCCCCGTGACGAGCGACCGGCTCTCTGGGCTGGTCGTCGCGCTCGCCGCGGGGCTGAGCGTCTGCGCCACAGTGCTCGCTGCCGACACGGCATCGGAAGCCAGCCAACTCGCGGTACTCGAGAGGCAACTTGACGCTCTCGATCGCGAGGCCGACGAAGCCGAGAAGCGTGCTGCCCAGGACATCGGACGCTATCATTTCGACTACTCGCGCTTGCACTCTGACATCGCACGGATCCGCGCAGGAATACACGACTATCTGAGTCCAGCTCGCGCCCAACCACGCGACGCGACATCGCTTGATGGCCAGTATCGGCAGGAGCACCCGGAGAAGAGCCCATGACTCCATCCGCCGATCAAACCTCCGCGTTCATCGCCAACAGTGGTTTTCAGATATCCGACTGCTCTGGGCTCCTGCAGGGCGTGTTCTTCGTCATCCTGCTTCTCTGGGGCGTTTGGGCAATGCACGCCGCATACGTCGGTTGGGCGGAAGCCCAGATCTCCGCGCGCCAGTTTGTAGCCGTGGTCGTCCGATTCCTGGCGACGTATTTGGCCCTCACCTTCCTTTTGCTCTCCTAACCCATACTGGTGACTCCCATGAAACCGCATACCCTCAACTCCCCACCGCGGCGCGTGCTTGCTGTTGAAGCAATTGCCGCCATCGGAAGCCTCTTGTCTCCCGCGGCCCACGCAGCTCTTCCGACGATCCAAGACCCGTCGCGAGGCGCGGGCAACGGCATTCTTCAGACCGTCCAGAACTACGGTTACGACATCGTACTACTGGTCGCACTCCTGGTGATTGCCACGATGTTCGTGGGTGTGTGCTATCACGCCTACAACACTTACTCCGAAATCCATGTCGGCCGCAAAACTTGGGGTGAATTCGGCCTCACTGTTGCGGTAGGCGCCTTGCTGCTCGTCATCGGAATCTACCTGCTCAACAACGCCACAGGCGTTCTGTAGTAGGAAGCATCGCCCGTGGCGGACAGCACAAATGCACGCCAGGACTCGACGCTACGGTTCCTTCCAACACGCCTGAACCGGCAACCCGTTATCGTTCGGGGTCTGACGGCGAACGAGCTTTGGATCACGGTCGGGTTGTCGGGAGGGTGCGGGCTGGCCTTGGGTGTTGGACTCGCCGTGATATTCCGGAGCATTCCGATGGCGCCCGCAACCGTCGTTGCCACGGTCACGGTCGGGATTTTTCTGGGGGGTGGAGCGCTGCGCCGCTACAAGCGAGGGCGACCGGACACCTGGCTCTACCGGCAGATCGAATGGTCCCTTTGCCGCTCGCTGCCTTCCCTCCGCGGTCGACTGGGATTCGAGCCGCTAATCCTGCGCTCTGGCTATTGGACCACACGTCGAACTCGGCGGCGCCGGGCGTCACGGGAATGAGCCGATTCCGAAACGAAGTGGCGCACTTGCAGTCGCACGTCAAAACGTTGCGGCTCGGCGCGATGGCACTCTTCGCCCTGGCGCTACTGCTGGCGTTCGGTTGGTGGGCCGCCCCGCGCGACCTCACGATCCATGTGCCGCCGGACCTGCGCTCTGGAAGCGTACGGAAGTGGTGGGAGATCCCGCCAGAGTCGGTTTACGCATTTAGCTGGTACATCTGGCAGCAACTGAACCGTTGGCCGACAAACGGAGAAGAGGACTACGCGCACAACATCCATGCGCTCGCCGCCTATCTGACTCCCGCTTGCAAAGGGTTTCTCGAGCAAGATTTCGCGGTTCGGCGAGACAACGGCGAATTGCGCCAGCGCGTCCGGGGCATCTACGAGATTCCAGGTCGTGGCTACGGCGACGATCCAGCCATGCGGGTCAAGGTCGTATCCTCCAGCGACTGGATTGTCACACTGGACGTGAGCGCCGACGAGTACTACGGCACGGAGTTGGTCAAGAGGGCTTTCGTCCGTTATCCCTTAAATGTCACGCGGCTCGACATGGATCCCGAGAAGAACGCCTTTGGGCTCGCCGTGGACTGCTACGCCCGCCCGCCGGAGCGGATCACGATTCCCGCTCCGCCCACACCCGTCGCGAAACACGAAGCCAACAGCACACCAGGACCCTCTCCATGAAGCGCATCGCTTTGCTACTCGTACTCGAGCTCTCTGTGGCGACCTCCGCCGGCGCCGTCCAAGTCTTGAGGTGGGAGCGCCTGCCGCTGAATGTGCCGCTCGTCGTCGGCCTGGAACGGGTGGTGTTTGTTGACCGCAGGGTCCGAGTCGGAGTGCCCCCCTCGCTCGGGGACCGGCTGCGCGTACAGAGCGCCGACGGCGCGATCTACTTGCGGGCCAGCAGCCCCTTCACGTCCACGCGCGTGGAGTTGCAGGATGTCCAAAACGGCATGCTCATCTTGCTCGACGTCAGCGCTCAACCCGCCAAGCCCGATGAGCCCCCGCTGGAGCCGCTCCGCATTGTCGATCATTCTGCTCCGAAGGCTGACGACGATCACGCAGATCGTTTGAAGGTGCGCGACCACTCTTCGCCGGCAGACCCGGCGCAAACCTCATCCGAAACACCGATTCCAGTGGCCCTGACCCGATACGCTGCGCAGAGCCTATATGCGCCGTTGCGTACCATCGAGCCCGTGGACGGCATTGCTCCCGCGCCTTTGCAGCACTGTGCCAATCTCGACACGTTGCTACCGACGCAGCCGGTCCGGGCACAGGGGCTGGCCGCATGGCGCCTGGAGGATGACTGGGTGACCGCCGTCCAGCTCACCAACACCAGTGAGCGCTGGGTCGTGCTCGATCCCAGGGAACTCCAGGGTGAATTTCTGGCGGCAACCTTTCAGCACCGCTCCCTCGGACCGCACGGCGAGCCGTCTGATACAACGGTGGTCTATCTCGTGACCGGCGGGCACGCCTTGGGCGAATCGCTCTTGCCCGCGATTACGCCCTTCGATCCTTCTCTCAATCTACAGGCCCCTACGACAAAACAATCGAGTTCGCCATGAAGAGTAACGGACTGCTCAAATGGCTGATGATCCCGATCGTCCTGATACTGGTGTTTGTAGGAATGAAGTTGCTCTCGGGATCCAATCACTCGAACGTAGCGAGGGTGAATTCGCCCGCCAGCCAGCTCACGCCCCAGGAAATGAAGTCACTCGGCATCAGCGGCGATACCCCACTCGATACGGTGGCAACCCTGGTAGCCCAAGTCAAACAGCTTCGCGGGGAGCTCAAAGTGGCACTCGAGCGCGACGAGCAGGGGAAGGCCGAGAACGAGCGCCTTCGCGCGCACGAAAGCACGGTCGATCAGCGAGTCCAGGATGCACTCAATGCGGAACGGGATCGTGAGCGACAGGACCACGACCAAGCCGCACAAGAGCGGCAACAGACCCAGAGCCTGCTACAGGACCTGCAGCACCGATTCGATCACTTGAACGGCACCCCGGGAAGCGATCACGCGGACCTGCCCGTTGGACTAGGTCTGGAGGACAGCGACGATCCAGCGAAGGACGGCGTGCGGTGGATAGAGCCCCAGGACGAACGACCCGGTGATGCAAAATCGTCGTCCATCCCCCGGCTTCCCTCGTCCGATACATTTCACCTCGAGCCGGATGCAGTGACCACCCGCAAAACCCAGGAAATCGCTGAGAGCGCATCCGAACCAGTGGGGTCGAGCCCAGTGGCGGAGAGCACCCGTGATAAAACGGGAAGTAGAACATCTTCTTCGATCAAAACAGGTTACACCATACCTGCGAACGCCACGCTGATGGGTTCGGTTGCCATGACAGCCCTGATCGGACGAGTACCTGTCGACGGCACAGTCACCGACGCGTTTCCCTTCAAGATCGTGGTTGGCGAGGATGTTCTCACAGCCAACGGCGTTGAGCTCCCGGAGGTTGCCGGTGCCATCGTCAGTGGAACGGCATCGGGGGACTCAACGCTGTCGTGTGTGCGAGGGCGCATCCGCTCCATCACATTTGTTTTCCATGATGGCATTATCCGAACGCTCCCAAGCTCGACATCTCTGAGCAACGAGGCCAGCAACTCGACTCAAGGCGGCCTGGGTTGGATCAGCGACCCGTACGGCGTGCCCTGTGTCAGTGGTGCTCTTCGCACCAACGCCGCCCAATACCTGACATCGCAGGCGCTGATCACTGCAGCCGGTGCAGGGGCCGCCAGCTTGATTCCGAAGGACAGCGGCAGCTTCTCCTTCATCAGCGGCGCAAACGGCAGCGCCATAGGAGCCACGGGGATCACTGGAAATGAGGCCATGGGAAGAATCCTGGCCGGTGGTGTGCAGGACATGTCCAAGTGGGTCGAGAAGCTCTATGGCCAGGCATTTGCGGCCGTGTATGTCCCGCCAGGTGCGCCTGTCGCGATCCACATCGATGAGCCGCTCGAGATCGACTACGACCCGAGAGGCCGCCGCGTGCGGTTCGAAAATGGAGGAACGCGTGAACCACACCTCGACTGACAGGTCACCTTCTCGCGCCAGGCAATACGGTGTCGCCGGCTGCCTTGTCGCCTTGATGCTCGCAGCCTGCGCAACCCACAAAGAGAGGCTGTTGCCTCACGGTGATAAGACAATGATGGACGTGTGGGTGCAGAACACGGGCGCCGCCCGCAGCGGTGCATCCCGTGGACTGTTGGACGCACGGCAAGCCTTGAGAAGACCCCTGGCGGATGTAGATGCGCAGTCAATCGCCAGTGAGAACACATCCTATACCCGGACAGCCAAGAACGAGATCGATCGGCAGTTCCAACGCCTCCCCGACCCGGACCTGGTCATGTATGTATTTCCACATCTAACCGGGACCGAAGCTACTCCGGTACCCGGTTACAGCACCGTCTTCCCGTTCTATCAGCGCATCCAGTATGCCCTGCCGGGCGAGCGCACCGAGGACTACTGATGCGGAACCCTCTCTCCGGGATCATACAAGCTCGGGGGAGGGGCGAACGGGACGCGCCTGACTCACCGTCGTCAGCACCCGAGAGCGCACTGTTGGATATCTGGGACCGCTTCCTCAGCAACCTGCGGGCTCACGGAATTCCCGCCCCCGCCTCGTGGCGGGGAGATCATCACAAGCCGGCCACGGTGGCTGACGAGGAAAGACTCTACGACGTCGGACCCTCGCTCGTGGATGAGCTGCCGTGGGTCGAGTATTTGCCCCGATCCCGGTGCCTCCTACTGGAGGACAACCAGTCTGTCGCAGCGTTTTTTGAGCTGACTCCCCTGGGCACCGAAGGCCGTGAGGCGCACTGGCTCAGTCAGGTGCGGGACGCACTCGAGAATGCATTGCAAGACAGCTTTGATGAGCTGGAAGGCAGCCCCTGGGTCATGCAGCTCTATGCACAGGATGAGACCGGCTGGGACAGCTACCTGAGTGCATTACGGGCCTACCTGCATCCGCGTGTACAGGGCAGCGAATTCACGCAAGAGTACCTGCGCCTGTTCGAGCATCACCTGCAGGCGATCTCCAAGCCCGGAGGGTTCTACCACGATACCACCGTGACCCAACTGCCATGGCGTGGTCAGACGAGGTGCGTGCGTCTGGCGGTCTATCGTCGGGTCACTGGCGCACCGAGCCGCAGTGGCCACTCCCCCGAGCAAGACCTGGTCAACGTGTGCGATCGGCTGGCAGGCGGCCTCTCGAATGCCGGGATCCGCGCCACACGCCTCGAGGCACCTGCGATCTACGACTGGCTGGTGCGCTGGTTCAACCCCCACCCAACGTTTCTGGGCACCGGTCACGAAGATCGCGAACGCTTTTACCGGTTGGTTTCTTACCCGATCGAGCGCGAACCCGGCGAGCTCGAGCTCGCAAGCGGCACCGACTTTGCCCAACGACTCTTCTTCAGTCAGCCGCGCTCGGACGCGAAGGAAGGCCTCTGGTACTTCGATGGCCTGCCTCACCGGGTCGTCGTCCTGGATCGGTTGCGAACACCGCCCGTCATCGGCCATGTGACAGGTGAACGGCGCATGGGAGGTGATGCGGTCAACGCGCTCTTCGATCAAATGCCCGAAGACACGATCATGGCCCAAACCATCGTCATCACTCCGCAAGATACTCTCGAGAGTCATCTCAACTACCTTGCACGCAAGTCAGTCGGTGACACGGTCGATTCCGAACAGACGCGCGAGGACGTGCGCGAAGCGCGCTCCTTGATTGGCCGCTCACACAAGCTGTATCGAAGTGCGTTGGCATTTTTTGTGCGAGGAAAGGACTCTCACGAGCTTCGTGCCCGCACGGGGCAGCTCGTGAACGTGATGCTGAGCGCTGGATTGCAGCCCGTGCGGGAAGAAGACGAGGTGGCGCCGCTCAACAGCTATCTGCGCTGGTTGCCGTGCGTCTACAACCCCTCGAAGGATCGGCGCCAATGGTACACGCAGCTCACGTTCGCCCAACATGCCGCTCACCTGTGCCCCCTCTGGGGACGACATCAGGGCACCGGGCGCCCGGGTATCACCTTCTTCAATCGCGGTGGCGGAGCGGTGTGTTTCGATCCTCTCAATCGACAGGATCGGCAAATGAACGCGCACCTGTTTCTGTTTGGACCCACGGGTTCTGGCAAATCGGCAACCCTGAACAACATCCTGAATCAGGTCACGGCAATCTATGGACCTCGGCTTTTCATTCTCGAGGCAGGCAATTCCTTCGGCCTCTTCGGCCAGTATGCTGAACGGCTCGGTCGCACCCTTCATCGCGTGAAGCTCGCCCCTGGAGCCGGTATTACCCTTGCGCCGTTTGCCGACGCTTGGCGCCTGATCAAAACGCCCACGCAAGTGCAAACCGTGGATGTGGAATCGACAGAAGATGACTCGGACTCCGCGGACGAAGCGGCACAACAGCGCGATATCCTGGGTGAGCTGGAGATCACCGCACGAGTAATGATTACCGGCGGGGAGGAAAAGGAAGAAGCGCGCATGACGCGCGCGGACCGAAGTCTTATTCGGCAGTGCATCCTGGATGCAGCCCGCAAAGCCGTATCTCTGCAACGGACCGTCCTGACTGAGGACGTACGCGACGCCCTCCGGGATCGGAGCCACGACGAGACGCTTCCGGAGATTCGCCGGGTACGCCTTCTCGAGATGGCCGACGCCATGGACATCTTCTGCGGCGGACTGAACGGTGAGCTGTTCAATAGGCCTGGCTCCCCGTGGCCCGAGGCGGACATCACGATCGTCGATCTTGCCACGTTCGCCCGGGAGGGCTATCGGGCTGAGCTCTCAATCGCTTACATATCTCTCATCAACACTATCAACAACATTGCCGAACGCGATCAATTCCTCGGGCGTCCGCTGATCGCCGCGACCGATGAGGCCCACATCATCTTGAAGGAGCCTTTGCTTGCGCCCTACACAGTCAAGATCATCAAGATGTGGAGAAAGCTGGGCGCCTGGTTCTGGCTATCTACCCAGAATGTCGATGATTTTCCGCCCGCGGCGCAGCCCATGCTCAATCTAATCGAATGGTGGATTTGCCTCGTCATGCCGCCGGATGAGGTTGAAAAGATCGCGCGATTTCGCGAGCTAACCCCTGCCCAGAAGGCGCTGATGTTGTCCGCGCGAAAGGAGTCGGGCAAGTATTCCGAAGGAGTCGTTCTATCCAAATCCATGGAGTTACTCTTCAGAGCCGTGCCCCCGAGCTTGCATTTGGCACTTGCGATGACCGAAGCGGACGAGAAGCATCAGCGCTACCAGCTCATGAAACAGCACCAGATCAGCGAGCTCGATGCGGCGCTACGCCTGTCTGAGCAGCTCGATCGGCTCCGCGGGATCGAGCGGCCGGCGTGCGACACCCGAACGTGATTTTATCCAACACGTACGGCGTTTCGCGAACGCACTCTTTCAAAGGCCGTTGGCGCGCGACAGTTTTGTTGATCATCGCTTCCGCATCAGCGATCGGCATGCTCTTGTCGTTGCAGACCTTTCGCGTTAAAACCCCACACCCTGATGTTCCTTCCGGACTCAGCACACGGCCGGACTCCAAGACTAACCCACGGTGGTTGTATGGACGTACCGACGCACGTTTCACCGTGCTGGAATATGCCGACCTCGAGTGTCCCTACTGTCGGGCGTACTTCCCCGTCCTGCGCCAATGGATCGATACGCATCCCCAAGTCAACTGGGAGTGGCGCCACCTACCGCTGACTGTCCACGATCCGGCCGCCACGCGAGAGGCACGGCTGGCGGAGTGTGCGGGCGAAGTCGGCGGCAACAGGGCGTTCTGGACGGCGGTGGAGTGGATCTATTCGCACACCGGTGGCGAGGGCTCAGGCCTCCCCGCGGGCGAGGAGCTTCCCGGAACGAACCGAGAATTGCGGGCTTGCTTGGCGAGCACGCGCCCTGACTCCGTGGTGCGCGCGCACGTGGACGACGCAGCAGCGCAGGAGATCGACTCGACCCCTACCCTGCGTCTCCTCGATCACCAGAGCGGACAGACACTGACGTTGCATGGCCCAGTGGAGGGCGATTCACTCTTGTCGGCCATCGACCTGCTGGCCGCGCAGTAACGCGCTCCTGTTGTAGGGACCACTACCGACCTGTGCCAGCAGCATTCGGTGCGGCCGCCAGTGTGTGACGGTATCGGCCAAAAGAATGCGCCGGCCGCAGGCCATCTAGCGCCCATCTCCGACAGGACCAACATACTCCGCACGGATACGGGCGCCGCGCATTCCACATTTAGTGCAACGCAACAGGTCGGCGATTTCGCCGATCGTAGTATCGCGCGGGAAGAGTCGGACGAGCAGGGAAACAGGCATATCGCGCTGGTGATCGCAGTGCGGACGACGGCAGTGGGCGATCAGGCGGTAGTGCTTCTCATAGAAGCGCAGTGGATCTCTTACCCACCCGATTCGAACATCGCGCCCCATCTTGCGTTGCCCCATGACGAAAGCGTAGGGAACCGAAATATCTTTCGTCCATCCAGGGCGTGACCTGGTGAATGACTGTATGGCCGGCAATTGTGGCTAATCGTCCGGTATTGGGTCGTCGTTCGGTGCGATCCTTGCCGCATCATTATTTTGCGGTCTGTTAGGTCGCACACTGACCGGGTACGCGGCCATCCGCTCCTGTGGAGATTGCTCAGCACCGTCTTCGCCTTGGCTACTGCACCCGTGAGCCATTGCTCGCGCTCCGCGTCAGCGAGTAGCCAACGGGCTAGGCAAATCCGGTCGCGAACGGCTCCCCATTCTCTGCAGTCGCGCGGCCAGGAAATGCGGTCGAATGCGGCTCCCTTCAGCCGGAAAGAACGGACGAACGATGAGCACGCCCCGTTACCTGGCACTCCTCACAAGTTGCGGGCTGGCCGTTGCACCCACTGTGCACGCCACTGACATCTGGATGTTCACGGACCACGAACACCCTGTTGTTGGCGGAGCCGCAGCCACGGTCATCGAGCTGGATGCCCCCAATCGTCTCGCCAGCGAATGGGCCTCCAATCTCCCGGCCGATCCCCGAAAGGCTTCAATGGTGTTTCAGCAGAAGCTTGCTGACATGGACACTGAGCTGCGTCAGCGCCTTGCCGCGGCCTACCAAGGCGTCACCGACGCCTGGAGCCTGGGCATCACAAAGATCCCCGCTGTGGTCGTGGATCGCCGGTTTGTGGTCTACGGCGAGCCGGATCTCCGCAGAGCCCTTGCACAGATCGAACACTATCGGAGCGGACACAAATGACGACGTCGATTCGCATCCTGCTACGCAGAGCCATTGCAGCGTCACTGCTGGCCGTCACGGGCTCCGCGTACGCTTTGAACACCACGGCGATCATCGGGTCGGTGCTTTCCCCGGATTGTCTTGCTTACCGGGTGGTGGGCATCTGCTACTGGCTGTTGTGCACCCCTTTCGGCTGCAGCATTGAAACGTCCGTCAAGGTGAAGCATTACGTGCCGGACGCGGTCGTATCGGCCTACAGCAACACGGGACGCAACCCCTGGACAGATGTGTCGTTCATGAGCGCACCGATAGCAGGCGCGCAAGCCGGAGGGGACGGAACAACCAACCAACAGCACGAAGACAATCTGGCGAAGTTCAAGAATGCCGACGTGATCGGCCATCCCGGCACGGCACTGTTCAGCCAGTTCGCGGGAGGCTCCGGATACGTTTGTCCAGGTGCAGGCCAGCCATTCACTCCTTATCTCCTCAGCACGTTCGATACCCTCGCCTGGCGCTATGACATTCCCGAGGTTGCCTACCCGGAGTCGCTGACACCCGGCCTGCGGGAAATCGGCAGCCGTTCGGCGTCCAACCTATGGGGCAGTGTCTATCCTCGTGGCGGATTTTTGCATCAGGCAGATGACTTCAAAGCCGCGGCCGTGGTGACCGAGCGCGCAGGAGACATCGTGACGCGCCCAGGCCAGCTTCATGTCTATCAGCCACTGCTCGCCACCGCATACCCTGGATATTGGCCGGCAGGGCCGCTGATCGAAAGCGATTCCTCAACCGGCAAGTGGCAGGCTCTCGCTCCAACGCTGTCAGACTCCTGCGCCGTCTTCCCGGATACCGCCCTCACCCATCCCCAGGCGCGGGATGGTGGGTACGTATGGGCGCTGTGGCGGCCTTATAGCTGCTGCGAGTCCGAAGGTGACACGTTCCTCGGCAGCGTCGATTTCAGCAACTAGCACAGAGCCCCTCATGACGATGCCATCACCTTCGCCCGTGGCAGCCGGCTCGAGGAAGTGGGTTTACCTCGTCATCAGCCTCTTGGTAACCGGCGTTCTCCGTGCGCAAACACCCCGTACCGGATCGGTTGACGATGCGGTGCTATACCAGATTGGGGGAGGTAGCGCCGTGCCCATGAGTCACGCCGGCAGCATGCCCAGCATCGGCGTCGGAATCGGCTGGAAGAGCAATCTCGTCTGCGGAAAAATGGATCTCACCACGACGCTCAGCAATCAGTTGAATGGTGTCACAACCGGCTTCAAGACCATTATGAGCGGCGTTGTGCAGAACGCGACGGCGGCTGTCGCTTCCCTGCCGGCGCTCATCATTCAACGGGCAGATCCCGGCTTGTACAATCTGCTCACGAATGGCGTTTTGCAGGCACGCCTCGACTTTGACCGCGCGAAGTTGACGTGTCGAACCATTGCCAACCGGATGGCAGACATTGCCGAAGGCCAGCTATCCTGGAACCAGTTGTCGGAAGGATTGGCGCTACAGAACTTGGTGAGCGGCAGAGACGCCGTCTCGGCCATCCAGGGCGCCGAGAACATTCACGGCAACAACGGCGTCCCCTGGATCGGCGGAACCAATGCGGGCGGCGCCGGACAGAACCCCATCAGCGTCGTCGGTGATGTCGCGCGCGCTGGCTATAACATGCTGACCGGGAGGGCGGTTGCCGAAACCTCGTCCATCGATCCCGCAACCTGCAACAACAGCTTGGTCTGCCAGACGTGGAACTCTCCGGATGCCGCCGCCGCCTGGGCCGTGCGTGTTTTGGGCGAGACCCAGGTGCAGACCTGTGATGGATGCACCACAACCCAGACCACTCCCGGAGTGGGTCTCACGCCGCTGATTCAAGAGACCTACGCCACGAAGCTGCAAGCGCTTTACGGCCTGATAAGCGGAACGCAACCGATCTCGTCGGAAAACCTTCAGGCAGCCGGAAGCAGCGCCGTCCCGATTACTCGAGGCGTCATCGAGGCGCTTCGCGACGAGCAAGATCAAAACGTCCTGTCGCAACGACTGGCATCGGAAGTGGCCCTCTCGACCGTGCTGGAGCAGGCCCTCACTTTGCAGCGTACATTGCTCACCGGCCGGCAAGAGCCCAACGTGTCCGCAAATGGGCAGGCGCAACAAACCATCTCCCACGAAAGTGAGCTGTTGGAGCAGGAGATCAACAATCTGAAGTCGGAGTTGGAACTTCGACGGGAGCTCGTGGCAAACTCTCCCATGGAGATCATCCAGCGCGAACGATCTCGCATCGATTCCTCCCATGGCATCTTTCAGGGAGACCCGATCCGCGACCGCGTGGATCAGGTTCAGAAGCAAGGTGGAACGACCTACTGAGCCATGGGTCTCGCAGATACCGTCCTCCGCCTTTTCAGCAAACGCCCGCTGGCCCGCAGTTTGATCGGGGTGCTGCTTCTGGTATCGGTCGCCGCAGCGATCAACCTCTTCGGTATTCGTGTGGTCGGTACCATCCATGGCTGGGATAGCTGGTTGAGAGCGCACAGCCGATGGTTCTTCTGTTGGCGGCTGTGCGTGTACGGCTTGACGGCATACGGCTGGTGGCGAATGCGGGCGCGAATGACTCAGCATGAGCCTGCTGCGGCCAGTCGCCGGCTACACAGAGTTGAAATAGCCGCTGGGCTCACGGTCCTGGCGTTCGAAGGCGCGCTCCTCATACATCCCGGCTAGAAGAAAATACGCCGAGGCCTAAATGACGCTCTACACCACTGATTACTGGGAATACTATCTCACACTCGTCGGCTGGATAGTCAATGACGGAATCTGGAATGTGTTGGCCGCGAGTGGAATCGTGGCACTGCCATTCTCGGCAATTGTCGTCCAGGAGTGGTACAAGGCGAGGACCGAGGGCGCCGAAGAAGGCAACCGGGGCGTACAATCCTCTTTGCGTATCGAGACACGCGTGTGGATTGCTATCGTCGTGATCCTCTTCGCGGGAATCCCGTTAATACCGATCAATCTCAGCACCATTCAATTCGACCAGACACGATCTCAGCAATGTCAGGTCCAGGTTCCACAGCCTTCCCAGACTGGCTGGGCACCCGCGTTCACGACCCTGAACAGCCAGACCGCGCTCGTCCCCGTTTGGTGGTTCTTCATGCATTCTCTCGGGAAGGCGATTACGGCAGCAGCCGTTGCCGCAATACCGTGTGGTACAGACCTGCGGCAAATCCGCATGGACATCGACAGCACCCGGATCGGCGATCCCATTCTGGCGCAGGAGCTCGCCGACTTTACTCGTGATTGCTACGGCGCCGCCCGCGCCAAGCTGTTCGGCAATCGGCCTACGCTCACTCCAGAACAGACCAATGATGTAACGTGGATCGGCTCGAATTACTTCCAGGCCACGCCAGGATACTACGACACCTATCATTCGTTGGCGCCCATCACAGCGTTTCCATATGACCCAACGCGCGATGCAGGCCTCGCCGAGGTATCCAGTGGCGGAGGCTATCCGACCTGCAATCAATGGTGGTCCGACGGCACTCACGGCTTGCGCGCGCGGCTCTTGCAACAGGTCGATCCGGGCCTTCTGACGAGAATCACTCAATGGGCGGGATTCCTGAGCCAGGCTCAGGTGGATGACTCTGTCATTCGCGCCATCGCAGCTCCGCGCAAACAAGTCATGAACCAGGGCCAGGTCTACACTGACTACGGAGGCCAGGTCGACATGACCGTCCCGAACATCGCGAGCCGCATGGCGTCAGATCTTGGCCTGGCGTTCGGCACGCTCACCTTCGCGCCCGCGATGGACGTCGTCCGTCAGGCGCTCCCCATGGTGCGATCCCTGCTGCAGATGGCCCTGGTCATCTGTATGCCCTTCGTTCTGGTGATCGGTACTTACGACCTGCGAACGGTCGTGACGCTCAGTTGCGTTGAATTCGCGTTGTTCTTCACCGATTTCTGGTTCCAACTCGCGCGATGGATCGATTCGACCATTCTGGATGCACTTTACGGATGGAATTCACCTCACTCCAACTTTGACCCCCTAATGGGTCTCAACAATGCCTTCGGCGACTTGCTCGTGAATTTCGTGGTCGGCATGATGTTCCTCGTCTTCCCGGCGTTCTGGATTAACGCATTCGCCTGGGTGGGTGTCCACGCGGGAGGTCTAGCGCAGGGCCTGGCGAATGGCACGAGCGCCGCAAGGGCAGCCGGCAGCAGCGGCAGCGAAGCGGCTCTTCGGGCACTGCGTTAGCAGCGATGATGATTAGAGTCCGTCTTCAGTATCGTGTGGATCGACTCTCATATCGTGCCGATCATACAGTCCGAACCCGAGTAGCCCGTCTCGCAACTTCGGTTGCTCATCGCTCTCAGCGAAATCGGCGCGCGAGGCGATGAATGCAACCGCCAACAATGCGCCGAGAATTGCTGCAAGCATCACAGAGAATTGAGCTGCCAGAATGAGAATGAGCAATCTGATGGTCCAGCTCAGGATGCCGACTGCGCGTGACGGCACTCCCCTGCTCGCTAACCACTGCTCCATTTGGCGTTCGCATCGGAGCAACCCGCGGCAAGCCTGCCCTGCGAACCTGCCGATCCGCTCCGCTCCAGGTGTGGGTGATTTCTGGCTCATGGAAGCGTCACGTCTCCTCGGGTCGGGCGAAATTATACTCCGAGGTTAGAGATCTGATATTCGACCGTAAAGCGCGAGACGTACTGCGTCTTTGATGGATCTCGGAGGAGATGCCAAACCCAGAGGCAACTGCTGCCGGTAGAGTTGTAAATGTTCGAATATTATGCCCACGTCATCTTCTATCTCGATCGGGTTAGGGAAGCCGTGGACTCTGGTTGTTCCCAAGAACTTTATGCCCTTGGTTCCCTTGAAATAGAGGGCGGACATTGGGATGCCATTCGCCAATTTGTCGGCCATCTCCTGCCTTGCGTCTATCTCCCATTGCGGCGTGCCTGGAGGTAATACAACTGAGGGGGCCTTGATCCAATTCCCTTGAGCTGGGAGTTCATTTCGGGTTATTCGTCCGACTTTTTTTTGAGGTCCCTTGATATCCAAATCAGGTATGTTGGCCCTTTCCGATCCGTCCAGATCCATCCCGACATCGAACCCGTCGATTTTCGCCCTAGGTGCGTTGAGGTCCTTGGAATTTCTTGCTCGAAGTCCTATGGATTCGTTATCGAGAGCACTTTTAAATTGCGGATAGTGCCGAAAAAAGACACCTTCGTCCTTTGCTAGATCCAAGCAGATCTCATCCCAAAACAGAACATTGACTTTGAACTTTCCTGCCTCAGCGCGTTCCAACGAAATCTTGCGTAAATCCCTTTGCAGCAATCTGTCTCGTTTTGCCGTGGTCGCGATATAAAGATGCTTGAGCTTAGGTATGAACGACTCAGCATTCTTTATTTCTTTTCTGACGACCGCTAATGAGATCCCATCGACCGTGTTCTTACATTGAATTCCTATGAGCCGCTCAGCGTCATCGTGCCCCCAAATGTCCACGCCGTCCTGCTTTTGACCCGGGCGACCGTTGCGATAAAACTCCCTCGAATCCCAACGCAGCTTCGCCGCCGATAGCGAGATATCCTCAAACTCGTGCCACGATTTCGGCGGGGGCATTGTTGATGATGCAATGGTAGGCATTGCGTTCCGACGGATTGTTGGGTGCATTGGACTCGGCGCGGGACCGCCATTATCGGGAAGACTATCAAACCACAGGCTAATGACTCAAATCCACGAAACTTTGCGCACGCGGCCCATCCTCTCTTCCCGAGGTATGCCGCACGTACCGTCCGACGCGGCGACAGTATGGGCGACTTGAATCAACGACTGCTTTGGGTCATCAGTAATCGGTCACGCTGCGCCGCACCAGTACGGCCGAACCATTTCCGGCCCCCTCATCAGGTGGGCACACAATGATGGTGGCGCGGACGGTTTGCTCGGCTCGCTGCGGCCCTCGTGCTTGGTCTCTTCAAGCGCCCGGCGGCTGACACCCTGGCATGCCTGCGCCATGCCCCTCGGCGAGTAGCTTACGCATTGGTCAAGTCCCCATCCTAGACCGCAGTCCTTTCGACAAGGGTTCGACGAACGCCTTCAACGGTTGTGATCAGAACCAGGTGATTTCCACTCGCATACCAAGCGCAGGGTCATACGCACGCAGCAACAGAGGATGAATTGGAAAGCGCGCAGGCTCTGATTCATTCTTGGCGACGCGCAGTCATAGCCCTATATCGAGCCTTGGATGGCATCAGTCGTCCGCTGTTCGGAAATACGCGTCCTTTCGCCACCGTTACCGGCGAAAGGGATCTTTCCAGGCGGGAGCAGAAAAAAGGGAGGGGGGATGAACTAAAGGGAATGGAGGGGTTGGGTCAACGGTAAAGGCCCTACCCAAAGGGTGAAAAGGTGAAAAGGGTAAAGACCCCAAGGGTCCAATGACAGTTACAGGGCTCCGTCTCCCCAGACTCAAGTTGTTCCGATGTAAACCGGCTGCGGCATCAACCTCGCAGATTTCCACGACGGAACCAACCAAAGGGCTGCTGCGCCCCGAACCTGCCGCAGCGCTACTGCGCTTGCCGCGCCGTCAAAAGCTGCTCCAGCACATCTGGCAACGAACCGCGCTGTCGCAAGCTCAATTCGGCAAACTCTACCGCGCACCGCTCGAGCGCTACGCCGCTCTGGTGCAGGAATTCCCGGCATCGGAAGCACATCATCACGCGTACCCCGGAGGGATGCTGGATCACGGGCTGGAAATCGTTGCGTATGCACTTCGGCTGCGCCAGTCGTACTTGCTCCCGGTGGGCTCCCCACCGGAAATCCAGGCTGCACAGGCGGAAGCTTGGACAGCCGCGAGCGCCTACGCTGCTCTTCTGCACGACATCGGCAAGATCGCCGTGGACCTGCATGTGGAGTATGCCGACGGTACGCCCTGGCATCCATGGCATGGCCCATTGGCGCGCCCGTATCGATTCCGGTACCGCAAGGATCGGGTGTACCGCCTGCACGGTGCGGCCACCGGTCTGTTGTACGCCGAGGTTCTGCAGAGCCCCATCCTGGACTGGATGAGCACCCTCCCAGAATTATGGGCCTCTCTCCTCTACGTTCTTGCCGGGCAGTACGAGCACGCAGGAATTCTCGGTGAGATCGTAATCCGCGCTGACCAGGCTTCGGTGGCGCAAGACCTCGGCGGTGATCCTGCGAAGGCGCAGCAGGCCCCACGGGAGTCGCTGCAGCGCAAGCTGTTGGATGGCCTGAGATATCTCGTGAGAGAGAAGTTGAAGCTGAACCAGCGCGAGGCATCGGATGGTTGGTTGACTCAAGAGGGTCTGTGGCTGGTGTGCAAGACCGCCTGCGACAAGCTGCGTGCGCTTCTGCTGTCTCAGGGAATCGAAGGCGTGCCGAGTAATAACACCGTGCTGTTCGATGTGTTGCAAGAGCATGCGTTGGTTTCGCCCGCGGCCGATGGCAGGGCAATCTGGACAGCTACGGTTACCAGTGAAACGGGGTGGACACACGAGTTCAGCTTTCTCAAGCTGTCCCCGGCACTGATCTGGGAGACTCACGAGAGACCACAGCCATTCCGCGGAACGGTGCAAGCGCACAATCGTCCCGACATGGCTCCGGATGCAACGCTTCTCACGACCCCCTCCCTTCCAGGGATCGACACACCGAGCACCCAGGCCACCGCAAGCGCCGGAAATCGCACGCACGTCGGCTCCATCGAATCCGCGGATACTTCGTTCGCGTTACCCGATAGCGTGGCATCTGCCATACACCCTGCACCCTCACTGCTAGCGGGTGCGAATGCCGAAACCTCATTGGACAACGACAAGAATCCCGTCGCTCTTGAGTCCGGCCCGGAGAGAGCCGACGAAAACAGCCCCGCAGCCAGCCCCGGCTTGCACTTCGTGCAGTGGCTGCGCGGTGCAATTCAGACGCGGCGCCTCATCGTCAACGATGCGCGCGCGCTGGTGCACACGGTCGCCGGGACAGCCTACCTCGTCAGCCCCGGCATTTTCCAGCGCTACGCACAAGAGCACCCCGACTTGGCTCTCCCGGCTTTGCCCAAAAAGATCACGCCTTGGGAGTGGACGCAGAAGAATTTCGAGCGACTGCGACTACACAAGAAGCAAGATTATGGGACCAACATTTGGACCTGCGGCGTCACTGGCCCGAGAAAGAATCGTCGCGTCCACGGCTACCTGCTCACGGACGGCCACACGATATTTACAGACATACCGCCGGACAATCCCTATCTGAACCTCCTACCAAAGAAGGCGCCGGGGCCTGCCGCTTCCGCTTAGCGGCTCTCCCCAACTTTGGCGGAACGCCACCCGACACGGATTCTGCCTGCCCATCAGACAGTCCGCGACCTTATCGGAATTTCGCCATTCCGAGTTTCTCCGCGACTGACTGCCGGCATTCCTACAAGCTCCCACGCGTACCTAGCTGACCCCAACGTCAGCTCTGGAGCAGAGCAGTCATCGATCTTCAAGACTGCACTCCGGCTCCCTGAGCCGGAGCGATCAAGCCCAGTCCGCACAGCATCAGTACCCGCGGACGATCGCCGAGACTCCAGGCGAGGATGCACTTGCATTGACATCACTTCTATCATCTTCACAAGGCAAATGTTATGGAAGACTCGACTAATCGTAAAACGACACCGCTGCGTATTGCCGGCGCACGCTGGACCACTCCTGGCATCGTCAGCTTCACCCGACATCAAACCGGTGAAATTGCGATTGAAATTCTCGACAACGACGGTCAGCACCAACTTGTCGCTACTGTGGCTTTGGTTTCCTTCGGTGCGCCGCACCCTGGCGAATATGGTGTGTGGCTGAAGGATTGGCTGGACAACGAAGGCATCCCCGAAGAGCTGGTACGGGCGGGGATAGTCAGCCTGACCGGCCAAAAGCATCGCACGGGCCACGCCGAAGTTTTGCACGGTGAACTTACCGAAATGGGCCGGTCAGCTCTTATGGCGGATCTTGCAGCGGAGCGTGCACGTCAGGCCACAATGGTCTACCACGAGATCGATGCACTGGTGGGGCTCGGTGTTCTCGCGACGGAACATGCGCAACGGCTGAAGGAGCGGCTGACCCCATCCGTCATAAGTAGCCACATGGATGAAGGACTACGGATCGGCGAAATCATCCAGATGCACCATGAGCTCTTGAACTGATCGAGCCGATGCGGAGGCGTCCGATCTCAGACCAGGAGATTAGTCGCTGCGCACTTGTTCCGCTCTTAGACCAGCCAAACTAATCCCATGGAGAAATCTATATGTCTATCCAAACGGACGATATCGGCTCTCTTGCTCAAATCGCGTCGGACATCATACGAGAGTTGCAAGAGCATCCCGAGCGCTGGATCCAACATCATCTGGTCCGTCTCGTGGACGGCTCCACCTCCAACTATTACGAGGCTTTAGGACGAGAGGATGCGGTGGCGTGGTGCATTGAGGGCCACATTATGCGCCGCCGCGGCCCGTACGGCCCTGGTAGCGTCCTGAGAGAGTTCCAGGATGCGTTAGAAATCCCTTCCCTATGGAGCTGGAATGACCAACCAGGCCGCACAGTGCAAGAAGTCATCGACATGTTGAGCATAGTCGCGAGCGCAGGACAGAACTCAAAACACGGCGATGACCCGGCTCTACGCGGGATCAATACGCACTCAGAGCCGGATGCGGCAACTCCCGTCAACAGACAGCCTGAGCTTTGTCAGCAAGCGCGCGAAGAAGGAGGCCTGTCCTCTATCTATGCGTCATTTCTCGGGCAGCCCCGTGCCAAGTAGCACGGGGCTGCTCGTTTTTCAGCAGTCCGATGCTTGGAGGCCTGCAATCTCACTTGTTGAAACTGGCCTCCATATGGCTCGACGGTAGGTGCGGCCCAGTCCCTCTAGTTGACATTGGGGTCGTACTTTTCGCCAGCAACCGATCCAAGCGCGAAGCCAGGGCTCGAAGCGCTGCCCGCTTTTCGCGCAGGTACTCGTATTGATCGTAGTGCCGCTTCTGCACGCCACCAAGTCCATGAGATTGCAGGTGTTTGCGAGCATCGCTCGAGACACCCCAGCTCGCCAACAGTGTCTCCAATGTTCGGCGGAGATCACGCAGGGTGAATGGTTCATGTGATTCTTTCGCCTTCACCATTTCCGACGCGATCGCGGTAACGAAGTTGGTGAGGGTGCCGCGATCCATTGCACTACGACCGTCTGTACTGAACACTTGCTCATTGCCCGCCAGGGTTGCTATCCGCCGCTCAAGAATATCGGCGGCATACTTCGGGAGCGGCACCAGGTGTGGTCGCGGCTGCTGTCGCCTGCCTTTCAGATCGTAAAGCGTGATCACGCCTGCCGAGACATCGACGTCTTCGCGCCGTAGCCGTAACATCTGGGTCGGGCGCTGACCTCCGAGGCTGACACAAACCTCGAGCGCATCGCGCTTCGCGTCGACTGGCAGGGCACGCACACGCTTGAGGAATGCCACCAACTCGGGGGCACTCAGACTTCTTTTGAGCGCTCGGTTGAATTGAGCCAAGGCGTCGATATTGGCCACAGGGTTGGCCTGGATACCGAAATCTCGAAGTGACTGTGGGGCTGCGGGATTGGTTTTCGCCCTGATTGCGAGCGAATAGGCTGCGCGCAGATAGCTACGAAGTTTAGCGGCTGTGCGCCCATGTCCCGCCGCCACGACCTTGCTGACGACACCGACGAAGTCGTCAGTCGACAGAAGCCTGGCGTCACGCTCCGACAACGCGGCATCCGTGAACACGTGGTTCTTGAATATGTTGGCAATATCTTTGGCCGAAGGCTTTCCTTGCGCCTTCAGGTGCTCGACGTACGCTGTGAGGAACTTCCGCAGCGAGCAACGCGCCGCATCAGTCACGGCCTGAGCAGCGGCGTCTTGCTCGGCCTGCCGCGCCAAAAGCGCCTGAGCCTGCTGCTGCTCAATCAACAGCCGCTGCTCCTCGAAATGCGCGTGGATGTCTGTTACCCCGCTGCGATAAAGCTTCGAGAGTTCCGTCGTCCGATCCCGGGCCGCCGCGAGTGACAGTCCCTGCTCGCCATGGATGTCGAACGGACCAATCGGAAAAGGTCGCCTTCGGCCGTCGGACGAAAAATATTGAAAGTAGAAGAACACGCCGGTCCGCGTAATGCGGGCGAGAAGCCGTCCGCCGCCGCGGACGCCCGGATCAGAGAGCCAAACGTCCTTTCCGGGCCACTTCGCGCGAAGTCCATTTGTGGTGAGAGCCATTTAGAGCCTCCGGTACACCCGCGTAGTCGTACCAGGGCCGACCCGACCGGACTCACCATCAAACCGAATGTGCAGCCCACCCTTAACTACAACCGAACTACAACGGCACTCGCGCGCACGATGCTGGCGTAAGGGGGCAGGCGTCTAAGTCATTGATTTTATGGTGGCCAGGGGCGGAATCGAACC
>CAZBTV010000044.1:0-47093 GCA_964494895.1 uncultured Steroidobacteraceae bacterium
CCCCCTAAAGAGGCACCCACCCCCGACCAATAGGCACGCACCCTCCCCTCCAACTGATGAATATCAGTCGCGCCCTCGCATCACCACAATTCCCCCCGCAGCGTCGGACAACGGTGTCTGCCTCCGTCTTCAATCAGTACCAAGTGGACACTTTAGGGAGATAACGCATGCGACACCCCTTCTCTTTTGCTGTACAGACTGCAGCCGTAGTGCTGGCGATCTCGGCCGCACTGACATTGACAGGCTGTGGCGATAAAGCAGCAGCTCAGGCGGCCGCTGCGCCCCCGCCGCCGCAGGTGGACGTTGCGCAGGTGGTCGCGCGTAAGGTCACGGAGTTCGACGAGTTCACCGGGCGGTTCGAGGCGGTGGAGCGTGTTGAGATTCGTCCGCGCGTGTCTGGCTATATCTCCTCGGTGAATTTCGCCGAAGGCCGCGAGGTTCGCAAAGGCGAAGTGTTGTTCGTAATCGACCCGCGCCCGTACGAGGCGGATTACAAGCACGCCAAGGCGCAGCTGGATCAGGCGCGCTCGCAGCTGGAGCTCGCGAAGTCCGAGAGGGAGCGTGCGACGAAGCTCCTGCAAGCGCATGCCATCTCTCAGGAGGAGTACGACACCCGGGCGGCAGGGCTGCAGCAGGCGGACGCCAACGTCGAGGCGGCGCAAGCGGCTCTCGACACGGCTGCGTTGAACCTCACCTTTACACGCGTAACCGCGCCGATCGCCGGTCGCATCAGCCGCGCACTCGTAACCCAGGGCAATCTGGTGACCAGCGGGCAAACGCTGCTCACCACACTGGTGTCTCTCGACCCGATCTACGTGCGTTTCGACGGCGATGAGCAGGCGTACCTGAAGTACTCGAAGATTGCTCGAGAAAATGCGGCGCGTCAGGCACAGGCGCGCACAGGAAACGATCCCAACAGCACCTCGCATAACGGGGCACCCCCGGAAGCAGGCGCCGAGGTGATGGTGGGCCTCGCCAACGAGACCGGCTACCCGCACCAGGGTGTAATGGTATTCGTCGACAACGAGCTCGACCCGACGACCGGGACTATCCGTGGGCGCGCGCGGCTCGAGAATCACGACCGCCTCTTTACACCGGGACTGTTCGCACGCGTGAAGCTCATGGGTAGCAACCAGTACGACGCGCTTCTCATCAACGACAGCGCGATCGGCACAGATCAGACCGTGAGGTATGTGCTCGTCGTCGGTGCGGACAACAAAGTGCAGTACCGGCCGGTGAAGCTCGGCCCGATGATCGACGGCCTGCGCGTGGTAACCGAGGGCTTGAAGCCAGGAGAGACGATTGTCGTGAACGGACTCCAACATGTCCGCCCCGGCGCCGTCGTCAACCCGGCACGCGTAGCAATGGGCGAACGCAACCGCAACCAGGGCAGCAACAGTTCCGAGACGCTCTTTGCGGGCAGCGAGAGCCCATCGGCGTCGAGCCCGCCTGCGGCGGGCGACACGGCGCCGTCAGCCAACACGGCACACCCCGCTAACGCAACGCCCGCAGGAACCGCAACATCCGCCCGTGCCGCGACCGCCGCGCCAGCCACCAACGGAGCGCCCCAAAGCAACCCGGGCCACAGCCTGCCGGTCAGGTCGCGTACGCACAACGCAAAGCTCGCACTCAACTCCGACGACGCTGCTCGCCCCTCCGCCAGCGGCGTGTCCTCCAACTAAGAGGCCCAAGTGAAACTCTCCCACTTCTTCATCGACCGCCCTATCTTCGCGGCCGTTATCTCGGCGTTCATCACTATCGGTGGCGCGATCGCGCTGTTCACTCTGCCGATCAGCGAGTACCCTGAAGTGGTGCCTCCGTCCGTCGTGGTGAACGCGTCTTACCCAGGCGCGAACCCCAAGGTCATCGCGGACACGGTCGCCGCTCCGTTGGAGCAGGCGATCGTTGGCGTGGAGGACATGCTTTACATGTCCTCGACCTCCACCATGGATGGCTCGCTGGCAATCACGATCACCTTCCGGATCGGCGCCGATGTCGATCGCGCGCAGGTCCAGGTGCAAAACCGCGTATCCCAGGCCCTCCCGCGACTTCCCGAGGAGGTGCGCAACCTCGGGGTTACGACGGTGAAAAGCTCGCCGAACCTGACCCTCGTGGTGAACCTGACCTCCCCCGACGGCCGCTACGATCCGCTCTACGTGCGCAATTACGCGGTCCTGAACGTGCGTGACGTCCTTGCACGACTGCCGGGCGCTGGGCAGGTCAACGTATTCGGCGGCGGCGATTACTCCATGCGAGTCTGGCTCGACCCGCAAAAGCTCGCGGCTCGTGACCTCACCGCGGGAGACGTGGTGAACGCGATTCGGGAGCAGAACGTACAGGTCGCGGCAGGCCAGATCGGCGCGCCTCCAGCGCAGGACAGTCAGTTCCAGCTCGCCATCAACGCCACAGGACGACTCACGGACGAGCAACAGTTCCGCGACATCATCATCAAGACAGGCGCGGACGGCGAGTTGGTACATCTCGGGGATGTGGCCCGCATTGAGGTCGGCGCCCAGCAGTACTCGATCAAGAGCCTCCTCAGCAACAAGACTGCCGTGGCGATCCCGGTATTCCAGTCCCCCAACGCCAACGCCCTCGACCTCTCGCGCGCGGTCCGCAAGACGATGGCGGACCTCAAGAAGGACTTCCCCGCAGGGCTCGATTACGAGGTCATCTACGATCCCACGGTTTTCGTACGGCAGTCGATCGACGCCGTCGTACACACCCTGTTGGAAGCGGTCGCGCTCGTGGTGCTGGTCGTCATCCTCTTCCTGCAGACCTGGCGTGCGTCCATCATTCCATTGGTAGCGGTGCCAGTCTCGATCATCGGCACGTTTGCCGTCCTGTTGGCATGCGGCTTCTCCATCAACACGCTGTCGCTCTTTGGTCTCGTGCTTGCGATAGGAATCGTAGTCGACGATGCCATCGTGATTGTGGAGAACGTCGAGCGCCATATAGAAGCCGGTCAATCGCCGCGCGACGCGACCAGAGCCGCCATGGACGAAGTCAGCCGCCCGATCATCGCGATCACTCTCGTTCTGTGCGCGGTCTTCGTGCCGGTCGCCTTCGTGAACGGGTTGAATGGCGAATTCTTCCGGCAGTTTGCCCTCACCATCGCCATCTCGACCGTGATCTCCGCATTCAACTCACTGACGCTCTCGCCCGCTCTTGCGGCGGTGCTGTTGAAGCCCCACGGCACCAGGCCCGACGTTCTTTCCCGGGTCATGGACCGCCTGTTCGGCGGCTTCTTCAAGCGATTCAACCGCGCCTTCATCAGCGCCGGCAATACCTACTCACGCTCGATCAATCAGATCGTACGTCGCAGTGGCATCGCACTGGTGATCTACGGCGCATTGATCTTGCTGGCGTATTTTGGGTTCAATGCGGTCCCTGACGGCTTTGTCCCCGATCAGGATAAGCAGTACGTGATCGCGATCGCCCAGCTGCCCCCCGCCGCGACCGTTGAGCGCTCCGACGAAGTCACCCGCGAGATCGGCGAAATCGGCCTGAAGACACCGGGTGTCTCCGGCGCCGTTCAGTTCACTGGTATGTCCCCCAACGGTTTCGTAGCGAGCTCGAACTCTTCGCTCGATTTCTTCACTCTCGATGATTTCGACAAGCGTAAGAGCAAGAACCTCACGGCGAAGGCAATCGCGGCGACCCTGAACCAGAAGCTGTCCGCCATCAAAGATGCCTTCATCATCGTGGTGCCGGCGCCGGCTATCATGGGAATGGGCACGCTCGGTGGCTTCAAGCTGAACATCGAGGACCGCGCCGACCTGGGTCCGGATGCGCTGTATGCCGCCGTGCAGGAAGTACTGAAAAAAGCAAACCAGGACCCTGCGTTGGCGGGCGTCTTCAGTACGTACCAGATCAACGTCCCACAACTCAACGTCAACGTGGACCGCGAAAAAGTGAAGCGGCAGAACGTCAAGCTGTCGGATGTATTCCAGACATTGCAGGTCTTCCTGGGCTCTCTCTACATCAACGACTTCAACAAGTTCGGCCGCACGTATCAGGTCGTGGCGCAGGCCGACGCGCCCTTCCGCTCGCGCGTCGAGGACATCCTGCCATTGCAGACCCGCAACGGCACCGGAGAGATGGTCCCGCTGGGATCGCTGCTGACGATCGACCAGACGTTTGGTCCTGACATCGTGCAACGTTACAACGGCTATCGCTCAGCGGACATCAACGGCGCCCCCGCGCCGGGATACAGCTCCGGGCAGGCGCAGGCCGCGATGACACGTATCCTCAAGGAGACCCTGCCACGCGGCATCAGCTTCGAGTGGACGGATCTGTCGTACCAACAGATCACCTCCGGCAACACGACGCTGTTCATCTTTCCCTTGTGCGTGTTGTTCGTCTTCCTCGTGCTTGCTGCTCAGTATGAAAGCCTGACGTTGCCGTTGGCCATCATCCTGATCGTGCCCATGTGCCTGCTGGCTGCCGTGGGCGGCGTCCTCGTGGATCATGGAGACGACAATATCTTCACTCAGGTGGGCCTGATCGTGCTCGTCGGACTTGCGTGCAAGAACGCCATTCTGATAGTCGAGTTCGCCAAGCACCTCCAGGAGGACCGGGAACACAGCGCCACTTCCGCCGTGTTGGAGGCAGCACGCCTGCGGCTGCGCCCGATCCTGATGACCTCGTTTGCCTTCATCATGGGTGTCGTGCCACTCATGCTGGCGGGTGGCGCCGGTGCAGAGATCCGGCACGCTCTCGGCACGACCGTGTTCGCTGGTATGCTCGGCGTCACGTTCTTTGGCCTACTTTTGACTCCCGTATTCTACGTGCTCATCCGGCGCTTGACCGACAGAGACTCGGTCAAAGCGGCACCGCAGGACACGGACGTACCCCAGCTTGCCGCGCCGGCGGCAGAGGCACATCATGTATAAGGTTCCAGCGACCGTCCCGTTCATCATCGCGGCAGCCCTCGCGGGCTGCGCCGTCGGCCCAAACTACAAGCGCCCCGAGACCCCGGTGGCGCCGCAGTTCCAGGGCGCCGAAGCGGGCACATACACCACCACGCAAGATCCGCAGGTCCAGTTCTGGCGACAGTTCAACGATGAAACGTTGGACAAACTGGTCAGCGACGCGCTCACGGCGAATCACGACCTGCGCATCGCACTGGGGAACCTAGTCGAGGCCCGCGGCGCGCGGCGCGAGTCGCTGTACGACTTCGCTCCGACGGTCACCGCGGCGGCTCATCATACGAACCAACTCGCGCCGGCAATCCAGTTCGGCTTCCCCTTCTCGGTTTCGTACTATGACGCCGGATTCGATGCCACCTGGGAGTTGGACCTGTTCGGCCAGGTACGGCGTGGCGTGGAGGCTCGAACCGCCCAAGTCCAGGGAGCCGAGGCGAATTTGCGCGATGCGCAGGTGTCGGTCATTGCGGAAGTCGCCCGGACCTACTTCGAGCTGCGGGGGCAGCAAACCCAGCTGGCCGTGGCCCAGCGCAACGTGACGAACCAGACCGACACCCTGAAGCTCATCGAGGCGCGGCTGCAAGCCGGTCGCGCCACGGAGCTGGACACCTCGAGGGCGCAATCTCAGCTGAGCACGACGCTCTCTACGATAGCCCCTCTACAGGCCGCGATCGCGCGCTCGATCCACCGGCTGAGTGTCCTGACCGGACGGGAACCCAACGCGCTGACGAGCCTGTTGACACCCCCTGAAGAGCTGCCGGAGCTTCCCAAGATCGTGGCCATCAGCGACCCGGCGACACTCTTGCGCAGGCGCCCGGATATCCGGGTGGCCGAACGCCAGCTCGCCGCCTCGACCGCCCTCGTGGGCGTAGCCGTAGCCGATTACTTCCCGAAGGTCACCTTCAACGGCAATTTCACATATGCCGCCGCCCAGCCTAGCAATCTGGGCAGCTCGCCCTCACGTAGCTACCTCATTGGACCGGGTATTTCCTGGGCAGCCTTCGACCTGGGCAGAGTGCAGGCACAGGTGGCACAGGCCCGCGCCCGCAACGATGTTGGCCTCGCAACGTACGAGAAGGTCGTGCTTGGTGCTTTGGAAGAAACAGAAAATGCCCTGGTGACCCATGCCAGGGCCCGAGATAGCCTTGCGCACGTCGCCGCGGCTGCCGAGCAGAGTGCCACGGCCGCAAGGCTGGCCCGCACGCGCTATGAAGGCGGATATGTCGATTTTCTCGAAGTGCTGGACGCCGAGCGGACGCAGCTCGAGGCGGAAGACCGCCTGGCCCAAGAACGCACCGAAACGGCGACGAGCTTGATAGCTGTCTACAAAGCACTGGGCGGGGGTTGGGAACAAGCCCCCCTGCCGCGCTACACTCGTGCGCAGGACCACTAATTCAGGGTAGTGAGCATGAGCGCCACGCTTGCACGCCTTCAACCAGCCGCATTCGGCTCCCCGCAGTGCGCGGAGGAGCTCACGCAGATCAATGAATCGCTCCAACGTCGGGAAAGCCTGCTGAGCGCCTCGGCGAAAGCGAGCCGCCTACTGCTGGAAGCCCCCGATGTCCGCGCCGTGATCCCCAAGGTGCTGGGTTTGATCGGCGAAGCCGCTCGGGTCGACCGCGTCAATCTCATGTTGACCAAGGCCGGCCCCCACGGCGAGCCGCTCCTGCAGATGGTGAACGAGTGGGTTGCGGAGGGCGTCGTCCCTCATCTGGATGACTCGGCCACCACTTGTTTTACCTGTGACGAGCGGGACTTCTCCGCGGTTTGCTCGGAGTTGCGCGCCGGCCGTAGTGTCTGCCTCAGCAAGAGCGATTCCGCCGCCGAATATGCCTCGGTCGGATTCGAGGGCATCGGCACCAAGACCAAGGCGATCGTGCCAATCTTCGTCGCCGGTGAGTTCATCGGCGTGGTCGGTTTTGACAACACGAAGCAACGGCGGGCGATCGATACATCGGAGCTGGCTGCTCTGGAGACCGCTGCGGGTGTAATCGGTGCAGCCCTGCACCGTGAGCGCCTCGTGGACGACGTGAGGCGCGAACGGGAGCGGGCGGCAGAAGAGCGTGTTGCTGAGCTCGCCAAGGCAAACCAGGTCATTCGCGGTAACCTGGAGCGGTTGGCGAGTGAGCCCGATCTGGGCAGTTTCATGGGCCATATCCTCGTGGAGGCCGCACGTCAGTTCGACGCCGACTCCGGCGTTGTGATCGTCTCCAAAGATTCGCTACAGGAGTGGCGCGTCGTCGCACACGTGCGCGACGGACAGCTCGAGCCGGCGCCTTTCGCCACGAGCGTGCCGTACGCCGACTCGCCGTTCACCAACATGTTGGCCAATCAGCAGCAACCGGTGTACTTCGATCTCGATCGTGAGAGCCCTGATATCTGGCCGGGCGCACTCGCCTTTCATCGGCGTGAAGGCTACACCGGAGTGTTGGTCTATCCATTGGTGTTTGGCGCGCGCAACGTCGGTTTCTTCATCCTCAGCTTCCGGCGCAACGCCGAGGATGTACAGCGAAGCGAGCTGCTGGTCGCCCTCGCGCAGCAGGCAACGCTGGCCGTGCAACTCACACGCCTCGCCTACTCTGCCAAAGAGGCCGCGGTGCTCGTAGAGCGCACGCGCATCGGCCAGGAAATCCACGACGGGCTCGCGCAGTCTTTCACCGGCATTCTGATGCAACTTGGAGCCGCGGAGGAATTTCCTCCTTGCAAACGGAAGAACTCCGAGTTGAATACCATTCTTGCCCGTATTCGCGACCTGGCTCGCGACGGGCTATCCGAGGCGCGGCGCTCCGTCATGGCGTTGCGACTGGATCAAACGCGCCGCGCGGGCTTGGAGATCGCCTTGCGGCAGTTGGCAGAGCGTTCCACCGTACCCGGCGGCGTGACTTGTACGTTCGCGGGCGGCGGGATAGCGACAGGCCTCAAGCCGGAACATGAGCATGAGCTGCTGCGCATCGCACAGGAGGCGGTGAGCAATGCCGTGCGCCATGGGCGGCCGCACAAGGTCACCATCACCATGACGGACTCCGCCCCCACGCATTGGGAGCTGGCTGTCGCCGACGACGGTGTTGGAATGGAGCAAGCTCCGGAGCTCTACGCGAGCGAGGGCTTCGGCCTCAGCAGCATGCGTCAGCGCGCGAATGCGATCGGCGGAGAGTGGCAGATTGAGAGTCGTCCAGGCGCAGGTACGCGCGTGAGCGTCCGCATAGCGAAACGGAGTCCGTGATGGTCGCTGTCATCAAGAGAAAGATTCGGGTAATTCTCGCGGACGATCATCCCGTCGTCCGGGATGGCCTTGCCGCGATGGTCAACCAACAAGCGGACATGGAGGTCGTCGCGGAAGCCGGCGATGGGGAGGAAGCCATCGCGCTATACGAGCAGCATCGGCCCGACGTGATGGTGTTGGATTTACGGATGCCGAAGCGCGATGGAGTGGCCGTCGTGCAGCGCGTCCTCGAGATCAACCCGAAGGCTTGCATCCTCATCATGACCACCTACGACGGTGATGAGGATATTTTCCAATGCCTGAGCCAGGGGGCCAAGGGTTATCTGCTGAAGGACGCGCCCCGACAGGAGATTTTGTCCGCAATCCGGGCCGTGAGCGAAGACCGGCCGTATACCTCCTCCTCGGTCGCGGCCAAGGCATTGCAACGTATGGCCAAGCCGAGCCTCACACAGCGGGAGCTGGATGTGCTGCAGCTCGTGGCTCAAGGCCGTAGCAACAAGGACATCGCGCGGCGCCTATCCATTACCGAAGGCACTGCCAAAACACATGTCAAAGCCATCTTGACCAAGCTCGATGCCATCAGCCGGACGGAAGCCGTCGCGGTTGCGCACAAACGCGGCATGATTCGCTTGTGAGCCATGACGGCGCGGGACCTGCCCGCGCTTCGCCTCGGGCTCGCCATGGAACGATTTCGCTCAGAGTATTCCAATCTCAACTCTGACTCTGAGACTCCCAGACCAGATAACAATTGAAATGAAAATGCAACTCGCGCGGCTTTCCGGGCGCTGCGAGCAATTCGGCCTCGTATTCGATTTCCTCCGCGGTAATGGGTGCCCCGCACAAACTGCACAGTACACCGGTTCCGCGACTTGCCCAGGTCTTCAATGGCTCCTGATACGGCAACGCCCCCTGCTCTGCCTGCTCAAGGCTTGCCTTGCCAGCCATCGCCCCGTTGACCATGCACGCTCCTTCGTTTCATCCGAGAGGCCATCCAGCCCAACGCTCATGTAGACGCATGGATGACAATATAGTGCCCCGCAGATGGAAAAAATTACGGCGCAAACATTGCAAATCATGCCCAACATGCATGGGCGGATGATAAGGATTCAGCAAGCTCCAACGGCGTTTATTTCATCAGAATTTCACCGCGGCTCAACGCTCCGGAGGCTGGTATCCTTCCGGCGCCTGCGAGCCAGCGCCGAAGAAAAACTTCTCCATCTCACCTTCCAGGAATTTACGCGCCTTCGGCTCGATCGGCGTCAGGCGATATTCGTTGATCAGCATGGTCTGTTGTCTCAGCCAACGCGCCCAGGCCTCCTTCGAGACGTTCTCGTAGATACGCTTGCCCAGATCCCCAGGATACGGCGGCCGGTCGAGCCCGGGCGCCTCCTGCTTGAGCACCACACATTGAACCATTCGTGACATCACAATCTCCCAAACGTGGTCGCCCTAGACGATGGCGCCAAAGATAGTCGGATCCGCCAGCTCCTCCAACAATGTTTTGACCGGCGCCGGCAATCCGATCCGGGCGGGCACGCGCGTGTCATACCAGACACTGCCCGCCTCCTCCACGGCCCCTCCATTGCCAACGCATCGAACGAGAAGTGGAGTGATAACCAGATCGAAATGGGTAAAGGCGTGCTCCACCAACCCGAGCGCGCGCGGCTTGCCTTGCATCTTCTGCAACGACGTCCCGGCGTAGGACAGCGCCGCAGTCGCAGTTTCGAACTCCGGCAGGCACCAAAGTCCACCCCAGACACCGTTTTCTGGACGACGCTCGAGCAACACGCTGCCGTCCTCTCGCATGGCTACCAACATAAACACCTTGCGAACCCGCCGCTCACGTGCCGGACGAGGTGACGGAAGCTCATGTTGGCGCCCAGTGATCTTCGCGACACAGTGGTCCGCCAAGGGACAATACGCACATAGGGGCTTGTGCCGCGTGCAAACGGTGGCCCCCAGATCCATGATCGCCTGTGTGTAGACATCGACAGACTCCTCGGGAGTGCACGCTTCGGCGAGCTGCCACAGTCGATCCGAAACGGCGCGCTCCGCCGCGCTACCCTCCACCCCAAAATAGCGGGAGAGCACCCGTTTCACGTTTCCATCGAGGATGGGGAAACGTTGCCCCTGGCTCAGCGCGAGAATTGCCCCGGCCGTGGAGCGGCCGATTCCGGGTAAGCTCGCAACCTCCGCGAACGTCGTTGGAAATTCGCCGCCGAGCTCATCGCGCACTCGAACCGCAGAGCGGTGCATATTGCGCGCCCGGGCGTAATACCCCAGACCCGTCCACAAGTGCAGCACGTCATCGAGCGGAGCATCCGCGAGCGCCCGGACAGTCGGGAATCTCGCCATGAACCGGGTGTAGTAGGGAATGACCGTGCTCACCTGGGTCTGCTGCAGCATGATCTCCGAGACCCAGACGCGATAGGGCGTTCGATCGATCTGCCACGGAAGGTCATGGCGACCCTGGCGCGCATGCCAGGCGATCAGTGCTTCCGAGAGGAAGGAGTCTTTTCTTTGTGAAGTGCGCACGCGCGATTATATCTATGGCCTCATGGCCGCTGCCTCACGGCGATCTCTTTGCACAACTTCTGTGCGATCCTCGCGGATTATTGCACCATTCAGGGGCGTCAGATCAGAATCTGGATCCGGTCACCCACACCAGAGGCGTCGTAAGCTGTTGAGCGGGCAGACCAGGCGGCATTGGCACGGATCTCGCTTAAGCCCCCTCATCTCGATGCAATTCTCAACGCAGGGGGTAAGGTGCGTGGCCGGCCATACGACGAGATGTTCGATGGTGAGGGACTCCCTCGACCCCACTGCCGCCACTATTGCGACTGGCTCCATGCGCAACCGTCGGAGCGTCTAGCGCAGAAACGTGCGGAAGCAGATGCGCTTTTTCACCGTCTCGGTATCACCTTCGCAGTCTATGGCGAGAATGCGGGCACCGAACGCCTGATCCCGTTCGATATCGTTCCGCGCATCCTTCCCGCGAACGAGTGGGCGAAGCTGGAAGCCGGCATCAAACAGCGTGTCCATGCGCTGAATCTCTTCATCGCCGACATCTACCACGATCAGAAGATTCTCAAAGCAGGCGTGATTCCCGCTGAGCAGATTCTCGGAAACGCTCAATACCGGCGAGAAATGCAGGGGGTTGATGTCCCCAACGACATCTACGCCCATATCAGCGGAATCGACGTCGTCCGGGATGGCGATGGCCGCTTTTGCGTTCTCGAGGACAACCTGCGCGTGCCCTCCGGAGTTTCCTACATGCTCGAAGACCGCAAAATGATGATGCGGCTGTTTCCCGAGCTGTTTGCCCGACATGCCGTCGAGCCCGTCGAGCACTATCCGGATGTGTTGCTGGAAAACCTGAAGAGCGTTGCACCCGAGGGGGTCACCGACCCCACCGTGGTGCTACTTACCCCAGGCGCATACAACAGCGCCTACTTCGAGCACGCGTTCCTGGCGCAGCAGATGGGGGTCGAGCTCGTCGAAGGACAGGACCTCTTCGTTCGCGACGGCATCCTCTACATGCGCACGACGCGCGGCCCCAAGCGAGTCGACGTGGTGTACAGGCGGCTCGACGACGATTTCCTGGATCCGCTCGCCTTCAGGCCCGACTCCACCCTGGGAGTCCCAGGACTGCTGCAGGCCTATCGAGCCGGCCACGTGACAATCGCGAATGCAATCGGCACGGGTGTTGCGGATGACAAGTCGATCTACCCGTACGTGCCCGACATGATCCGCTTCTATCTGAGCGAAGACCCCTTGGTGGCCAATGTGCCGACCTGGATTCTGCGCCGCCGGGAAGATCGGGGATACGTGCTCGACAACCTTGCTGATCTCGTCGTGAAAGAAGTTCACGGTGCGGGTGGTTACGGCATGCTCATCGGCCCCGCTTCCACGCGCGCAGAGATAGAGGATTTCCGATCCCGGATCGAAGCCCATCCGGAGCGTTACATTGCACAGCCGACCTTGGCTCTATCGACTTCGCCTACCTTTGTGGAGTCAGGACTCGCGCCCAGGCATATCGACCTGCGGCCGTTCGTGCTGTCTGGCCGGGAGATCACGGTCGTGCCGGGCGGTCTGACCCGGGTGGCCTTGCGCGAGGGCTCCCTCGTCGTGAACTCCTCGCAGGGCGGGGGTACAAAAGACACCTGGGTGCTGGGAGCCTGACATGCTCAGCAGGACGGCAGATCATCTGTACTGGATGTCTCGCTATCTCGAGCGCGCGGAAAACATGGCGCGAATGATCGACGCGCATCACAGGCTCTCGCTGTTGCCTCGCTCGCCCGAAGCGGTGTTGCAAGGCTGGCACGCGACCCTCGTATCTCTCGGCATGGACCATCTATTCCGCGAGCGCCATGAAACATTGACGTCTGTGGCCGCTTTCAACTTCCTGGCATTCGACAGGGAGCATGCGGGCAGCATTCTGCGCTGCCTGCGCGCGGCCCGCGAGAACGCCCGGGCCGTACGCGGCACGATCACTTCCGACATGTGGGAGACACTCAACACGACCTATCTGGAGTCTCTCGCATTCAACTCCGGCATGCCCGAATCCGGCCGGGGCGAGTTCATCGAGTGGGTGAAATACCGGACCCACCTCACGCGTGGCGTCATTTCCGGCACCATGTTGCGGGATGAGTCGCTCTACTTCACGCATATAGGCACCTTCATCGAGCGTGCCGACAATACGACCCGCCTGCTCGAGGCGCGCTGGAGAGATCCGGGTGGCCGAGGTGAGAGGCTGATGGCGGAAGCCTCGGAGTGGGCAGTTCTGCTGCGGTCCATGTCGGCGTTCGAGATTTACCGCCGCGTTTGCCGCGACAGCGTCAACCCGATCCGCGTGACCGAGATGCTGCTGATGAGGGACGACCTGCCACAGGGAGTACACCGCTGCCTGGATGAGCTGCAACTCAATCTTACGGCGGTCGCCAACGATCAGTCTGCCGAGACCTTGCGACGCGTGGGAGAATTGCACGCGCAGTTTCACTACGGCCGCTTCGAAGAGCTGTGTGCCGGCGGCATACCTGTCTTCCTTGACCGGTTTCAGGAAAAGCTGCGCGACCTGGGTGCGCGCATCTCCAACGATTTCCTGTCGCGCGCGGTGGGACAATGAGAAGCAGCGTGCGAGGTATGCGTCGCAGCGGCTAGAATCCGCGCACCTTTGGAATAGGCGCGAAAGGCCCGCGGAGAGTGCCCGTCCTATGACCTACTGCGTCGGCATGCTGCTCGATACGGGCCTGGTCTTCCTATCCGATTCGCGCACCAGCGCTGGTGTCGACCACATCAGCACGTTTCGCAAAACGACCGTGCTGCAAAGGCCGGGTGACCGTGTGTTGGTCCTGCAGACCGCAGGCAATCTGGCGATCACCCAGGCGGTGACCAGCTTATTGCGCGAGCACATCGACTCCCCGCCCGAGGGGCACTTGAACCTGTTCAACTGCCCGACAATGTTCGAAGCCGCACAGTGCGTCGGCGAAGCCCTCCGCGAAGTGCACCGGCGCGACAACAACGCCCTGAAGGACTTCGGTGTGGAGTTCAACGCCAGCTTCATTCTCGGCGGACAGATCCGCGGCGAGCCACCCCGGCTCCTCAGCATCTACTCAGCCGGAAATTTCATCGAGGCGACCGCCGATACGACCTACTTCCAGATCGGCGAGTCCAAGTACGGCAAACCCATCATCGATCGCGTTCTCCGCCGCAGCAGCAGTCTCAACGAGGCCGCGAAGTGCGCCCTCATCTCGATGGACTCCACCATTCGATCCAATCTTTCCGTGGGACTGCCGCTCGATCTCGTGATGATCAAGCGCGACCACTACGAAACGGCCCGACACATCAGCATCGATGCGGACAACGATTATTTCCGTGGAATCCGCAATCGATGGAGCGAGGCATTGCGGGAGGCGTTCGCGGAGCTACCCGACCCGGACTGGCTGCGGAACCCGCCGGCGTAGGAGCCCTCAACGCTTGTCGCACAGGTCAATCCCACCGCTCATGGTCTTTACCCATACGCGCGCACCGCTTTTGCCAAGGGTGCCGACGAGACGCTCCCCAGGGCCATATTCGCTGGTCCGTTCCGCATGGGCGTTGAAGCAATTACGGATGGAGCCGCTGAAGGTAGATGCCTCATAGTCCAGGCCCCCGTCGACTTCCGCATGCAGTCTGATGTTGCCGCTGACGGTTTGCAGATTGAGATCCGCGTCCTTGGCGAGCTTTCCCCGGATATACACGGTCCCCGAAGTTGTCCGCGCTCGCACCGAGCGTCCCGGATCGAGCTCCGCCTCGAGCACCCCGCTGACGGTCGTAGCCTCAAGGTCGCCCGCCCCGTGCTCGAGTCGGATATTTCCGCTGATACTCGACACGTGCAGCTCCGCAGGCTTACCCGCCCCACGCAGCGTGACATCGCCACTGACCGTCTTTGCCTCCACGTCCGCCGCGACATCCGCTCTGATCGACCCGCTGACCGTCTTCAAACGCTGCGTACCCAACACTCCCGTGGAGATGACGTCGGCACTTACGGTAGTCACATCGAGCTCGCTTCCGCGAGGAATTTTGATTTGCAAGTCAGCATCGCCACCGGTAAAGAATCCGTGCAACCGCACCTTGATGGTGATACGCCCGTGCTCGCTGTGCACGTCGACGCCGGTGACGTCCTCCGATGAGAATGTATGCACGCTGACCTGAGGTTGGTCCCAACCCGACACCTCCACTCGCCCCCCGAAGTCTGACACTTCGACGACACCGCGCGGGTCCGCGGCGATGGTTTGATCCGAGTCGCGATCCGCGGCCGCCGCGTGCGCGGTCACGCTGACCGCAAGAAGCGCGGCCGCGAGTGTGGATATTGATGGAGACACGCTCATGGTCAGACTCCTTTGCCCGCATCACTGGCATCCTGCACTGTGGTCAAAACGCGCATCTCGTCCTGATATGTGTTCAGGAGAAGCTCCTGCAACAGCGCGTTGGTCGGATCCTTGCCGAGCGCGGCTTCCAGATCCTGCATCGACTTGTGAATGGTCGCGAGACTCGAGATGACTTTCGCGCGGGTATCCGGAGGCAGCGAGGCGAGCTTCGCCTCGAGCGACTTCACCAGCGCCGCACGTTCCTGCCGGTACCTCGGATCGGACATGTACGCGGCTTGCAGAGCTTTTGCGCCTTCGTTGCCCACGGTGATCCGAGGACCTGTGTTCGTGCTGGACCGTGCGGTGGGTTGTGTTATGGCGCCCTTTGTCGGAAGCACCTCGCGCCCGATCCACACACCCACGGCCAAAGCGGCAATTGTGGCGGCCACCGCCAGCCAGCGCGGAAGGGAAAGCCGGGTGCGGCCAGGTCTCATGCGCTCGCTCACGACTGCACCGGCATCAGCGGCGCCGCTATGCCCCGCCTGACGCTCTGCACTGATGCGCGCTTCTATACCGGCCCAGAGGTCGCGAGGCGGTTGTATCGCCTGCGGCAGGTCGCGTAGCGAGGTTACCTTTCGTTCATCGTTACCGTTCGCGTTTGACATATCAGCGAACCTCCACACCCAACTTCTCTCTCAGCAGTCCGCGCGCGCGGTGTAGTTGTGCCTTGCAGGTGCCTTCAGCGATACCCAGCATCTGGGCCGCCTCGATGTGCGAATAGCCGTAGATAGCATGTAGCACCAGCACATCCCGCGCGCCTTCCGGCAAGCGCCCTATCGCTGCTTCGATTTCATTCACTTCCAAGGGCGTTTCCAAAGTCCAGTCAGTTTCGACCATTTCGTCAGCGTCATCATCGTCCACTGGGGAATCCTTCACCTTCCGACGCTTCGCCAGCGCGACATTTACAGCGATCCTGTGCAGCCAGGTGGCAAGCAAGCTGCGCGTTTCGAAGCGCGGCAGAGCCTTCCACGCATTGATGAATGTCTCCTGGGTACAGTCCTCCGCGGCAGCAGGATCGCGCGTCATCCGCAAGCAAAGCCCATATACGCGGCCCACATGCTCGCGATAGAGCCTTTCGAAGGCGCGCGCGTCACCGGAACGGGCGCGCTCCACGAGTGCCCTTTCCCAATCGACCGGACTGTCATCAGGCTCAAGCTGCGTCATCAGCGAATTAGAGGCAGCAGCGGCGAGCAGCGTTTAAACCGCTCACCCGTCGGCCGACCGGGGCAGGTCGAAGATCGTCAGGAGGAGGCCGCCGCGGGGGGCGGCGTGCTGCGGTTCCCGTACCAGTTGATGGCGTACTGCAGAAGCTGGGCATTGGTGGCCAGATTCAGCTTCCGTTTCAAGCTTTGGCGATGGGTTTCGACCGTTTTGACGGACAGCCCGAGCCCGTCTGCCGCCTCCCGGGAAGAAAGGCCTCGGCCGATGAGGCTCAGAACCTGCAGCTCGCGGTTGCTGAGCCGGTCGATGGGATCATCCTGAACCTTATCCGCGCCGCTCGTCCCCGACTTTTCGAGGTTGTCGGCGAGTGACTCGGAAACATAGATGCCGCCGCTCAGCACCCGTCGCAAAGCGACCAGCAACTGCTCGGACGCGGCCTGTTTCATGATGTAGCCACTCGCTCCCGCAGCCAGCAGCCGCTGTCCGTAGATCAGCTCGTCGTGCATGGACAGGACGAGCATGGGCAAGTCCGGCTGTTGAGCGTGCACGTCCCGCACCAGCTCGAGGCCGTCCCCCTGTGCCAGAGAGAGATCCACAATGACGACATCCGGAACCAAAGCACGGATTGCCGCGCGCGCCTCGCGTTCGGTTTGTACCTCGCCGCACACGACGAGATCGGCTTCAGTCTCGATCATGCGCCGAAGTCCCTGCCGCACGATAGGGTGATCGTCCACTATCAAGACGCGACGCTGGCCCCTCGCGGAGGAAGTGCTCGCAGGATGCGGGGTCATTTTCATTCGTTGTCCACAGTAAAATCGAGCGGACAGGTACACCGCACCGAAACGCCGCCGTTCTCCGCGGAGCCGACGGAGACATCACCGCCCAACGTTTGCGCACGATAGCGCATGATCTTCAACCCCAGACCTTCCGGTCTCTCGGGCAACGTTTGGGAGAATCCCCGTCCATTGTCGTCCACCCGCAGGTGGAGCTCTTCATCGGACGCCCTCAGCGTGACAGAGGCGTAGGTACTGCCGCTGTGGCGAACGACATTGGTCAGCGCCTCTTGCACGATTCGGTAAACGTGCGTCGCGCCGGCGTCACTCAGCCGCAGTGGCTCGTCAAACTCGAGGTTGCAATCCACCTGGACGCCAAAACGCTCACTCACGCGCGCCGCCAACGTCCGGATCGCCGCGCCGAGGCTGCGGCGACCACTGCCCAGAGGCGACAATCCTCGAGCCAGGGTGCGTGTATTTTCAATCGCGTTGTTGACGAGCCCGATGACCTCCTCCACATCGCTCGAAGCGGCAGAGCCCTCCTTACGTAACTGTGCCGCTACTCCCTTGAGCATCAGAGCGATACCGGTCAGATCCTGTCCGAGCCCATCGTGCAGATCGCCACCAATGCGCTGCTGCTCGCGATTGGCAATCTCGATAATCTCCCGCTCCAGCTGCTTACGCTCGGTCACGTCGTTCAACACAGCAAGCCAGTGCTCCGCACCATTGATGCTCACGGGAGTCACAACGCAAGCGGCCACGAAACGTGTACCGTCCTTGCGGGCGCACTCGAATTCCACCGGCACAGTCTCGCCTGTCTTGTGGTTCTCACCCAGCACACGGGCCAGACGCCGCCGCTGTGCGGTCAACATGCTGAAAAGCGGCTCGATCGAGCGCCCCAACAACTCAGCCGGCCCATAACCAAACATGCGGTCAAACGTCGGATTGGTGAGCCGGATGACCTGATTGGACGGATCGATCAGGACCACGCCCTCCCGCATCGTCTCCAGAATGCGCGCCTGCATGCGCAGCTCGCTCTCGGCTCGCTTGCGCTCCGTGATGTCGGTGACCGCCACAGTAAGCGAGCGAACGACTCCGCTGTCGATGACAGGCATGATCCGGTGCTCGAACGTACCCAGCGTTCCGTCGGGCCCCGGCTTTCGTAGCTCGAGCCTCCCGGGGAGGCCCTCGAGGAGTGCCTTGCGGTAGATCTCCTCCATACTGGAGCGCACTTCTTGCGGAACAAAGTCGAGGAATGGACGGCCGCGGACGATCTCCGGGCGGTTGCTCCCGAAGGGCCGATTCATGAACTGCACGCACAGGTGCTCGTCGAGGAGAAACAGCCAATCCGGCGTGTTCTCGGTCACGGCGCGCAACACCGCCTCTGACTTTTGTAGCGCCTCCTCAGCGACCTTGCGCGTGGTGATGTCATAGGCCGAGCCCACCACGCCAGTCACTGCCTGAGTGCGAGGATCACGTACCGGTTGCAGGCTTACCTGCAGCCACTTTCGCTCGCCAGACGCCGAGCACACACGTATCTCACCACTCTGCGGCTCGCCCTGCCGCAGACGGGCCTGTCGCGCGCGTGCTACGGGTTTCCAGGCGTCCTCGATCAGGACATCCCACCCACCCCTACGCTCCGCGTCTTCGAGCGTGCAGCCGAGGATGGCTTCGACACCGTCACTTGCCCAAACCGCTTCAGGCCTACCCGCCGCGTTGAATCGGTACTCGAAAAGAAATCCGGGGGCCATCGCAACCACGGTACGGTAGCGAAACTCACTCCAGCGCAAGTCCTCCCGCTTGTCCGGCGGCATATCAGGGCCGCTGCCCGCATACCGCACCAGGGTATCCATACTGTTGTGCTCGAAGGCCATGAAGCTTCTTGTTGCGCTGACCGGTGGCGAATCTGCACTCATCGTGCAAGGACCTCAAGAGATCCTTTGGGCTGGTCTCCCTTCGCACAGGACGGTATTTGACCCAGACGTTGCCCAAAAACACAAACTCGCAAGCCGTATTCCCATGGACGGGGCGCGTTCTCGTCTGCAATTTGCGACGGTTTTTTCTGGAACTAGAGGGCCACTCGGGCGCTCATGTATGAAGTGACAGCGGGAAGGGACGGCTGGATTATGACAACTAGATTGAGCTGGCCTCTGTGGCGGCCACCCGACGAGGCACTCGAGACCATCGCCGCATCCATTGCATCACATTGGAACGCGGCCAAAGCCTATCGTGAGCGCCTGTTCTGGCAGGGAGCGGAGAGTTGGTTACACATGCGCCTACCACTTAACCAGCGGAGGCAGGCTCATCAGGTAGGCTTCAGGATCAGCGTCGGTACTGAAACCAAACTTGGTACCACGGTCATAGACGAGATTGAACTCCACGTAGCGACCTCGTTTGATCAGTAAGCGCTCGCGCGCCGCCTCGTCGTAAGGCATGTCCTTCCGTCGTGCGACGATCGTCGGATAAATGCGCAAGAACGATTCACCCACGGCCCGTACGAAGGCGAAATCGGCTTCCCTGTCGCCACTGGCGAGATCGTCGAAAAATATTCCGCCTACTCCGCGAGGCTCCTGCCGGTGGGGTAGGAAGAAGTAGCGGTCGCACCACGCTTTGAACTCCGCGTACGCATCAGGCCGATACGAGTCGCAGGCCTCCCGAAGAGCTGCGTGGAATTCCGCAGTGTCCTCATCGAACGGAAAGGTCGGAGTCAGATCCGCCCCCCCGCCGAACCACGCGTGGCTAGTGCGCAGATAGCGGAGATTCATGTGCACGATCGGCACATAGGGATTGCGCATGTGAGCAACCAGGGAAATGCCACAGGCAACGAACCGACCGCCCGATTCTTGCGCGCCTGCGACCTGGGCGCGCGCCTGCGGCGAAAATTCGCCCCAGACGTGGCTCACGTTTACACCGACCTTCTCGAAAACCTCGCCGCGCATGAGACGCGACTCACCGCCACCGTGCAGCCTGTGGCCTTCAGGTTTGCTCCAGCGGCGCGTCTCGAAACGGCTGCTCGGCTCGAAGGCTTCGAAAGCGGCACAAATGCGTCCCTGCAGATCGCGAAACCAGTTGGCAGCAGTGCTTGCGAAGTCATCCTGCCCGGCGTTGGCGTTGGTCGCCTCAGATGACAGCTGGTGGGCGGTCACGATCACACTCCCGTGTTGGCCCGAGCCCGCGACGAACGACTGGTACGCTCGTGTACATAGTCGACCATACGCGCCACAGCGTCGGGATCCGTTTCCGGCCAGATGCCATGACCGAGGTTGAAGATATGCCCGGGAGAAGGACCGGCCTCGTTCAGCACCGCATCGATGTGGCGCTTCAATTCCTCCGGCGCGGCGAACAGCGCCGCAGGATCGAGGTTCCCCTGCACGGCCTTGGAGGGACCCAACGTACGGCGGACCGCTCCCAGTGGCGAGCGCCAGTCCACCCCAATCACATCGACGTCAAGGTCGGCGACACACTCCATGAGCGCTGACCCCTGATTGACATAATAAATCAAGGGCACGCCACTATTGCGCAACGCCGCCATGGTGCGCCGAACCGCCCGCAGGGCGAAGCGACTGAATTCAGGCGGAGCCAGCAGTCCTGCCCACGACTCGAACAACATGAGCGCCTGCGCGCCGGCAGCGGCCTGCGCGCCCAGATACACGGCCATGGCGTCGGCGAGCTTATCGAGCAGGCGCTCCGCTGACTGCGGCTGGGAGTAGAGAAACGCGCGCGCCGCACTGAATTCTTTTGAAGGACGCCCGCAGACCAGATAGCACAGCAATGTGAACGGCCCCCCAGCGAAGCCGATCAGGGGTGCCCCACGAGGCACGTTCGGGCGAATGAGCTTGATCGACTCGAGTACGAAGGGGACGTCGCGCTCGGGCACCAATTCGGCGAGCGCGTCGATCTGAGCGTCGGTCCGAATAGGTTCCGCCACCACCGGGCCCGGCTCGAAAGTCAGATCGACCCCCATACCCTGCAGCGGTGTCATGATGTCACTGAACAGAATGGCCGCATCCAGCTCGAACCTCCGCAACGGCTGCAAGGTCACCTCCGCGGCGAGCTCCGGTGTGCGTGTCAGGGTCACGAAATCCCCTTTTGTGCGCAACGCCCGATACTCGGGCAGATACCGGCCGGCCTGCCGCATTACCCAGATGGGCGTGTACGGGACCGCCTGGCGCCGGCAGGCGGCGAGGAAAGCCGGGGTACTTCCTACCTGTTGCACGCTCATTGCCTCAACCACCGCGCCATCTCAGGCGCCCAGTAGGTAATGATCAAGTCCGCCCCCGCCCTGTGAATGCCAGTGAGTGTCTCGAAGACCGCCGCCTTCTCGTCAATCCAGCCGCGCTCAGCCGCGGCTTTGATGAGGCTGAATTCCCCCGAGACCTGGTAAGCCACCACGGGCACGTCCACGGCGTCACGTACCCGACGGATGATGTCCAGATAAGGGCCCGCGGGCTTTACCATGACCAGATCGGCCCCCTCCTCCACATCCAGCAGGACTTCGCGAAGGGCTTCGCGGGAGTTTGCGGGATCCATCTGGTAGGAACGACGGTCGCCGAATGCCGGAGCCGATTCTGCCGCCTCGCGAAACGGTCCATAGAAAGAGGATGCATATTTCGCCGCATACGAAACAATCGGTGTGGCGGCGAAGCCTTCCGCATCCAACAACTGCCGCATCCCAGCAACCCGGCCATCCATCATGTCGCTCGGAGCTACTGCGTCGGCACCGGCACGTGCGTAGTTCAACGCGACCTCGGCGAGTGTCTTCACAGAAGAGTCGTTCTCGACAACGCCTTTTGCCGTGACGTGACCGCAATGACCATGATCAGTGGAGCCGCACAGGCATACATCCGCCCAGACCAGCAGTTGTGGGCAGGCGTCTTTGATGGCGGAGATGGCCTGCGCCGCGAGGCCCTTCGGATCGAGCGCACTGCTAGCCCTGGCGTCTTTCTCCGCGGGAGCGGCGAACAGCAAGACAGCGGGTACTCCGGCCGCGAAGGCCGCCCGGGCATCCTTGACGACCTCATCGACGGACAGTTGGGATATGCCCGGCATGCTCTGTACGGGATTGCGCACGCCACGTCCGGGCACCACGAACAGAGGGTAGATCAGCGCATCGGGAGAGAGGCGCGTCTCGCGGACCATGCGGCGCCAGACATCGGACTGCCGCGTCCGTCGAGGTCGGTGTGAAGGGAATGCCATTGAAGTTCTCCGTCAGCGAGGCCCCGCCTCGCTCCTTTGCAACAGTCGATATGTGGTCTGAGCGAGCCCCTGCAGGGTCGCCGATTCCGCCAGCGCGGGAACGTGTCCGCGGTCGCTCAGGGCTCGCGCGGTAGTCGGTCCGATCGCCACCGCTGCCGCCCCGGACAACAAGCGATCGAAGTCGTCCTTGCCGAGCGCATGCTCCAACTCCTCGACCGCCGAGGGGCTTGCGAACGTCACCGCGCCGATTCCTCCACGCGCAATCCGCGACCGGCACGCCTCCACGTCGAGGGTGGCAGACGACTCCGTGCGATAGGCTTCTACCTGCACGACTTCGGCGCCGAGCTGGGCAAGTCCGGTCGCGATCGTGGGGAGCGCGCGCGAGCTGGCGGGAAAGAGTATCCGCATGCCCTCGAGAGAGCCGAGCGATGCAAATGCGGCGACCAACGACGCCGCATTGGACTCATCAGGCAACAGATCCACGGGCCAGCCGCGATGACGCAATACCTGCGCGGTCGCCTGGCCAACGGCGGCGATCCTGACCCCCGGAGGGGAGGTGGGCACGATTCGCACGATCGCCGCAACGGCGTGGCGGCTTGCGAATACGATCCAGTCGAACGATCCGACACGCCCGAGGGCCTCCTCCAAGGGCTGCGTTTCGACCAACTCAACGGAGACCGCGGGCCATGACAACACCGGCAGCCCGAGCTCGCGCAACTGCGAGCTCAAAGGGCCGTCACGAGACTCGCATCGAGTGACGACCACACAGGGCGCCTCGCGCTCTTGTTCGGACTCGCCGCGAAGACTCACCTGTCCTGGCGACTGGGCGCTGCCCGCTGCTCCTCGCCCGCGGAAATCCATGTCTAGGGCTCCTCCGGCGAGCGATGCGACTCCCGCTCGTTCGCGATGAGACGCGCGGCGCCTTTGGCAAACAACTCGTCCGCAAGACGCTTCCCCAGGATCCCGGCCTCCTCGACAGTCGCGTCGACCTCTCCCGTGGCTGTCAGCCATTCTGAGCCGTCGAGCGCGGACACCCCAGCATAGAGGTGCAACGTACCGCCCATAGCCGTGCCCAAGGCACCAAGAGGGACCTGACAGCCGCCCTCCAGCCGTCGTAACAGCGCACGCTCAGCGGTCGTGGCCAGCCGCGCTTCCCGATCGTCGAGGGGTCGTAGCCACCTCAATGTCTCGGCATCGTCGGCGCGACAACATACTCCAACCACTCCTTGCGAGACGGCGGGTGGGAAGTCATCCGGCGGGAGAAACTCCGAGACGTGCTCCTGCAAGCCGAGACGCTTCAATCCGGCCGCGGCCAGAACGATGGCATCGTAGTCGCCATTCTTCAGTCTCTCGATCCGCGTCGGTACGTTGCCGCGTAGCTCCAGCAACTCCAGGTCCGGGCGCATGCGACTCAGGAAGGCACGCCGCCGCAGGCTGCTCGTACCAACTCGTGCTCCGGCCGGAAGCTCGGTCAGACGTGCACCGCGACTCAACAGAGCATCGCGCGGATCTTCCCGTGTCAGGGTCGCCGCGAGCTCGAGCCCCGGCTCGAGGGCGGTGGAAAGATCCTTCAAGCTATGGACCGCTACATCCACTTCGCCGGCCAAAAGCGCCCGATCGATTTCTTTCGTGAAAAACGCCTTCCCGCGCAACGCCCACAAAGGGACGTCGGTTCGCGCGTCGCCCTCGGTCTTGATGTGGACGAGCTCGATGGCGGGAGCGCCGCTCAGAGCTTTGATGAGAGCCTCGACATGGCGCGCCTGCCACAGGGCCAGAGCCGAAGCACGCGTGCCGATGCGAAGTATGCCGGACCGTCCGCTCAAGGCTCACCCTCCAACATAAATCGATAGCCTACACCCCACACCGTCAGGAAATGACGTGGATTGGCCGGATCACGCTCGAAGCGCTTGCGCAGCCGGAGAATGAAGTTGTCCACCGTGCGCGTGGAGGGAAATACGTCATATCCCCATACGCGCTCCAGCAGATCCTCGCGCGAGACAATCTCGCCGGGGCGCTCTGCCAACACCTTCAAAATCATTGCTTCTTTCTCTGTCAGCTCCTGCGCTACGCCGTTCCAGGAGCGCGCACGGAAGGCGCGGAAGTCAACTTCGTTGCCACCGAACTGCAGGGTAGCAGTCGCCGCGGTGGCGGACGCATTCCGGTACCACTCCCAGCGCCGCATGATCGCCTTGACCCGCAGCAGGAACTCCTGGAGGTGGAAGGGCTTGGCGAGGTAGTCATCGCCGCCGGCCTCGAGACCGCGTACGCGGTCGGCGGGATCGCCTCTGGCGGTGAGAAACAACACCGGCGTGTTGTCTCCCTGCTCGCGCAAAGTCCGGCAGACAGTAAAACCATCGACCTCCGGCAACATCACGTCCAGCACGACCAGACCTACGTGCTCGATGCCGAGCCACTCGAGCGCCTGGCGTCCATCCGTAACGGCATGGGTTTCGTAGCCCTCTGCACGCAGATTCTCGATCAGCCCGGCCGCGAGGTGTGGGTCATCCTCGACCACGAGAACGCGGTTCGCTTTAGCCGGCAGATCGTTCACGACTGCTCCGCCGGCGCGATCGGCCACGTCAACACGAATTGTGCACCCTGGCCCACTCCCTCGCTGTGGGCGCTGACGCGGCCACCGGCGAGCTGCATCAACCGCCTCACGATGAACAGGCCGAGACCCGTGCCGTAGTAACTACTACCGCCGCCGGGATGCAAGCGTGTGAATTTCTCAAACAATCTCATGCCGTCGACGGGGCGGAAGCCGACCCCACTATCCTTCACCGCCAGCTCGATCTCAGCGTCCGTGCGGCGCGCGACAAAGGTGATGGTGCCCCCGCCGACAGGCGTGATCGCCGCGATGGCGTTCTCCAGCAGATTGCGCACGACCACATCGAGTGCGAGCGGGTCGGTCAGAACGTACAGACCACGCGCGATGTCGGTGGTGATGGATATGTTGTCCTTGGCCGCGCGCTCCTCGAACTGCGCAACCACCCGGGTCACGGCGCCAGACAGGTCCAGTGGCTCGCGACGCAGATCGACCCGGCCACGTTCGAGCCGCACGCTTTCCAGGATCTGCGTCACCATCGCTTCCATGCGCCCGAGATCCGAGAGCATCCGGTCGATCAGCGTACGTGCCTGGTCGGGCGATAGCGTCCGCATCGCCATCGTTTCAAGGGAAAGCTGCAGGCTCGCCAAGGGCGTCTTGAACTGGTGGGAGACCAACGCGAGAAAGTTGTCCTGCTCCTGCATCACTCTGGCTTCTGCACGCAACGCCCGCGCAATCACAAAAATGCAAGCGCCCAGGGCGAGCAGAAAGAAGGCTCCCTCCCACGCATACTGCCTGATGCGCCGGTGGGCTTCGTTCAACAACGGCTCTTCGGCAACCGGCGAAAGAGCTGCATGAGAGCCCACGACAACGATCGCCGGCAAAGCCTGACGCACGCGTTGCGCCGGGATACCCGCATCCAGCATTACCTGCGCCGCAGTCACCTGTTGCGAGTACAGCGCGCGCTCCTCCCTCACCTTCTCCATTGCCTTGGTGCTCTGGTCGAATAGCCACCAGCCGACCTGCACGGCCGCGACCAGCACCAGCGCGAGGGCGGTGAGCTGAAAGACACGGGCTGCTTTCATCGCGACACCTTGCCACCTCTTCATCTAGCCAATCGCAACGAAAGACTCACGCAAGGCGTGCGTGAAGCGCTGCAGGTCGTCGCGGGTATGCGCCAAGGAGAGAAAGCAAGCCTCGTAAGCGGACGGCGGCAAGTAGACACCCCGATCCAACATCGCATGAAACAGCGCGCTGAAGCGCCTGGAAGCGGATTCGGCCAACGGAGCCGCCGTGCGAGGCGCGCCAGCTTCGTGAAAAGACATCCAGAACAGAGATCCGGCTCGCGTAAGGTGCACCGGAAATCCGGCATCGGCAAGCACCGGCGCTAGCAACATCTCGAGCTCCGAGCCGAGCGCTTCGAGCTTCCGCCATCCGTCCTCCTTGATGAGCGTATCGAGCGTGGCGATGCCCGAGGCCATCGCCACCGGGTTGCCTGACAGGGTTCCAGCCTGATACGTGTCTCCGTCGGGCGCGAGGCGCGCCATGATCCGGCGCGGGCCACCGAACGCACCTACCGGCATACCGCCGCCGATCACCTTACCGAAAGTCGCAAGGTCCGGGACGATTCCGGTCAGCTCGGCAACGCCGCCGCGCGCGAGGCGAAAACCCGAGATCACCTCGTCGAAAATCAACAGGCTGCCGTGCCGGCTCGTGATCCTGCGCAGTTCCTCGAGAAACTCTCTACGCTGCAACAGTAGCCCGTGGTTGGCCGGCACAGGCTCGATGATGACCGCGGCAATACGGGCGCCCTCCTTGGCGAACAAGGCGTCGACGGCCGCTTCATCATCCAATGGAAGAACGCGGGTACACGCCGTAAACGCTTCCGGTACGCCCGCCGAAGACGGACGGCCGAACGTGGCCAGTCCGGAGCCGGCCGCTACCAACAGATGATCGGCGTGCCCGTGGTAGCAGCCGGAAAACTTCACGATCAGGTCGCGACCGGTAAATGCGCGCGCCAGGCGAATGGCACTCATGACAGCTTCGGTACCGGAGGAGACGAAGCGCACCTGTTCCAGGGCGGAGTAGGAAGCAACGATGCGCTCGGCCAGCTCGACCTCACTCGCGCAGGGCGCACCGAATGTGGTACCGGAAGCGGCCGCCGCGGTGATCGCCTTCACCACTACCGGATGCGCGTGTCCGAGAATCAGCGCGCCCCATGAATTCACGAAGTCCACATAGGTGTTGCCGTCGGCGTCAGTCACATGTTGGCCCGCGCCGCGAGCAATGAAACGGGGTGTGCCTCCGACCGCCCGGAATGCTCTCACGGGAGAGCTGACACCACCCGGGATCACGCGGCTTGCACGTTCGTAGAGCGCCTCGGAGGCAGACAGGGTTGGCCGCTCGCCGCCGGCCCGGGGTTCAGGATGCGTCATGTGTAATGTTGTTCCGCAGTTATCTCTTGCCCGTCCGTTACACGGCAGAGCGGCTCGTATTCACGACCGGCTCGTCGAGGTCCGGAGCCAGGTCACTATCCAACAGTCTGCCAGATGGCTCATCTGGCGGGCGGATGAGCTCGTGATTGAAGCTCGCCACGGGACGTGTCAGCTTCGCTTCACGGAAAAAAGCTTCGACCGCATCGGCGCTCGCGTGCGCGGCAGCCGCGCGCAATCCAGCCAAAGGCAGGTGTGCCAGACGGCGCGCCACTGTCGCGCCCAATCGTTGCAGGACCTCGCGTTGAGTGTCATCCAGCCCGCGCAGCTCGGCGGCCAGAGCGCGATCGACTTCTTCCGCGGCAATCTGCTCGAAGGTGTCCCGAAGCTCCGCAAGCTTACGCCCGATTGCGCGCGTGGCGAAATCGCCGCGCAAGCGAATCAGTCGGTCGTCGATCGCGGCACGCACTGGCGCCAGTCGCATCAGTTGCGCCAGCCGGCGCTCCTGAGCAACTTGAATCAGATCGTTCATACCGATACGTGGCAGTCCCGCGAGGCGAGCGGCTTCCGGGTCAACGTTCGGCGGCACACCGAAATCGATGATCAACGGTGGCCGTGACGGCGACCGTGTCAATCTCGTCAAAGCACTCGCGTCGAGTATGGGCTCGCTGCCCCCCGCCGCCAGCACGAGTCCGGCGACTTCGGAGGGTTGGGCACGGAACTCATCCAGCGAAAGCGCTGTACCACCCACTGTCTGCGCAAACTCTTCCGCCGCCTGCAAAGTACGATTGACCACGAGTAGTGGAATCCCGGCCTTATGCAACGCCCGTCCACAACGTTTGGTCATCGGAGAGACACCGACCAGAGCGACAGTTCCCGGCTGCCCGCCCAGGTGCATCACGATTCGGTCCGCCGCAAGGTCGGCCAGTGAGGGAGGTCGGATCCCCGCTTCCAGCCGGCGGACCCGACTGGCCATCCCGAGCGCGTCGCCGACAATCCGGTCCAGCAAGGGGCCGGATGCTTTGGCTTCGCGAGCCGCTTCCCAGGCGGCTCGTAACTGCGCTGCAATCTCCTGCTCGCCGGTTTGCGCCGAATCGAGCCCGCACGCAACCAGGAAGAGGTGCTCCACGGCCGCCTCTCCGGTCCAGGCTCGCAGAATGCGCTTTTCCTCTCCCGTCCGGGGATCGCGTCCAGTCAGCGCGCGAAACACATCGGCGCGCGAATCGCCTGCCGGACTGCCGTCGCTCGTCCGGAAAACGATTTCGACGCGATTGCATGTCCCCAGATACAGGATTTCCGAAGCGCCCAACCCTTGCCGCAGGGCTGGAAGGCGCTCAACGACCTCTGCCTTCGGAAGCGAAAAGCGCGCGACCTCGTCGACGCCTACATGACGATAGGAAAGACCCACGACCCCAATCTGGTGCATGGGCGTAGGAAACCATGGCGAGTGACGAGGTGTGTCACCAAATGGTCACGGCCCCCCCCGGGCACTCCGGCACCCTCGCCACCGCGTACGCGGGGTACGAGAGAGCTGAGCGCCGAAGTTATGGGGACGGGACCCAGTCCCGAACGATCAGGCGCCAGAATCCGCGCCTGACCGCGAGGCCAATTCGTCAGTCAGAGCGGCGCGACGTAAGCATGGTCAGCAACACGCCCGCCAGAAGGCCCATTCCGAGTGCCAAAGCCGCCGCCTTGTACGGCTGTGCTTCGATGCGTTGCTGAACGTCGCCAAGCTGCGAGCGAGCCCAGTCCTGCGCCTGGGAAGCGCGGGCTCGCGCCCACTCCTGAGCTTGCGCAGCGCGAGTCCGTGCTGCACTCGCTGCGTCAGCACCTGCCGTGCGGAGGCGCTCCTTGACCTCAGCCGTGCTGCCTGAATAGTCGCCGTTCGTCGTCGCATTCATGTTGCCATCCTCGATCGTGCCTCGGATGGCAATCAAACGTCGGAAGTCTGAGGGAAGTTCCGGCTGCCGCGCCGCATGCGCCGCAACCGCAAACGCGGCTCATATTTCATCCTGCCACGCAAACCCGTCCCGGCTGACCAGAGCGCTGGAGGCAGCCGGTCCCCAACTGCCGGCAACATAAGACTTGATGCGCTCATCATGTTGAGCCCATCCCTCGCGGATGGGATCGATCCAACGCCACGCGGCATCGAGCTCGTCGCGCCTCATGAAGAGCGTCAGATTCCCTTTCACCACGTCAGTGAGCAGACGCTCGTAGGCATCGAGACGCTGCTCCTTGAAAGTACCCGCGAGATCGAGCGCCAGATTCACCGGCTTCAGCCGCATCGTCTCACCCGGCACTTTCGCCAGAATCGTCAGCGTGATGCTCTCTTGCGGTTGTAGCCGGATGACCAGCCGATTAGGCGCCAGCCCCGCGGCGTCCGCTCCACCGAAGATGGAGTGAGGAACATCCTCGAAGGTGACGACAATCTCGGTCACGCGCTCCTGGAGTCTCTTTCCCGTGCGCAGGTAGAACGGCACGCCAGCCCAGCGCCAGGTGTCGATCTCCGCCTTGAGCGCGACAAACGTTTCGGTCTTGCTGTCGGCGGCCACGCCGGACTCGTCCAGATAGCCCGGAACGGGTTGCCCGTTCACCGCGCCGGCCCGGTACTGGCCGCGGACCGTCTTGGTCTGCACCGCCTTGCCCTCTATCGGGCGCAAGGCGCGTAGCACTTTCAACTTCTCGTCACGAACCGCGTCGGGGTCGCCGCTCGTGGGAGGCTCCATGGCCAGGATACAAACGAGTTGCAGGAGATGGTTCTGTACCATGTCACGCAACGCGCCGGTGTGCTCGTAGAACTGCCCACGCCCCTCAACACCCAACTGCTCGGCGATGGTGATCTGGACATGGCGGATGCGGCCCCGCCCCCAGAGCGGTTCAAACAATGTGTTGCCGAAACGCACGGCGAGAAGGTTCTGCACCGTCTCTTTGCCGAGGTAATGATCGATACGGTAAATCTGTTGCTCAGAGAAAATTGCGCCCACACTGCGGTGGATCAGCTCCGCGGAGGCGCGGTCATGGCCCAAGGGTTTCTCGAGCACAACCCGCGACTTGGGTGTGACGATGCCCGCCGCGGCCAGGTTGTCGCAGGTCAGCGTGAACAGGCTCGGCGCGGTGGAAAGGAATATCACACGGACCGCGTTGTCCCGATTCTCGAGACTTGCGGCGAGCTTCCGGAAGTCCCGAGGATCCGTTGCATCGGCCTGCACGTAATCTACCTGGCTGGCAAACGCACGCCAGCGCGCGTCGTTGATTTCCTCCGGACTCAGATGTTTCCGACAACTCGCTTCTATCTGAGCAAGGTATTCTTCCCGACTCAGGCCAGTGCGCGCCACCGCCAGCACTCGCGAATCGGAATCCATCTGGCCTGCAATGTGGCGGCGGTAGAGTGCGGGCACGAGCTTGCGTAAAGCCAGGTCACCGGTGCCGCCGAACAGCACCATGTCAAACGTGTCAAGTTTCTGCACTAGCCATAACTCCAATCTCTGTCCGCGAGCTCACCGCATCGGGTGGGCGAGCCCACGGGAACTTAGCATCTGCGGCGTATTAGGTTAGGCTCGCACAGTATCCGGGCGAGCCGCCACGACGACAGTCGAAATTTTTTCATGCGGGACACGCATGCTCGCTGGGGTCGCGCTTTGCGCGTGGGGCCCTATAGTGCGAGGCGCATGTGAATTTATATCGCGTAACGCGCGTGAATTTTAATTTATATAGATCTAGATCGAGTGGGAGCACCTTCTGTCATGTCCTTTTCGTCCTCTTCGCCAATACCACTCAACCCACGGCTGCGCGAGGTCACGGAGCGCATCAGGCACCGTAGCCGCACGGAGCGTGAATCTTATCTGGCTCGTATGACTGCTGAAGGAGCAGCGGGTCCGACCCGGGCACAACTTTCCTGCACAAATCTGGCTCATGGTTTCGCCGCTGCCCCATCCGGGGACAAAGACGCGCTCAAGCAACTGCGTTGGCCAAACCTCGCCATCGTCACCGCCTACAACGATATGCTCTCGGCGCACCAGCCGTTTGAGCGGTATCCCGGACTCATTCGCACGGCGGCCCGTGACGCAGGCGCTACCGCGCAGGTTGCGGGCGGCGTGCCCGCTATGTGTGATGGAGTCACACAGGGGAACGCCGGCATGGAGCTCTCGCTTTTCAGTCGAGACGTCATCGCGATGTCGACCGGCATAGCGCTCGCGCACGAAATGTTCGACGGGACCCTCTGCCTGGGTGTATGTGACAAGATCGTGCCGGGACTGCTCATCGGGGCGTTGGCCTTCGGTCACCTTCCGACCCTGTTCGTGCCAGCGGGCCCCATGCCGAGTGGCGTCCCCAACAAGGAGAAGGCCCGAATCCGGCAACTCTTCGCGGAGGGCAAGGTTGGTCGCGACGCACTGCTGCAGTCAGAATGTGACAGCTATCATTCCGCAGGCACATGCACCTTCTACGGGACGGCCAACAGCAACCAGATGCTGATGGAGGTGATGGGGCTGCACATGCCCGGAAGCGCCTTCGTAACACCCAACACTCCGTTGCGTGACGCGCTTACGGTTGCCGCCACTCACAGGGCGGCGCGTATCACGGCGCTCGGGAAAGAATACATTCCGCTGGCGCACGTTGTGGACGAGCGCGCGATAGTCAATGCAATCGTCGGCCTCCTTGCCACGGGCGGATCCACGAATCACACGCTTCATCTCGTGGCCATAGCCCGTGCCGCAGGCATCGTGATCGATTGGAACGACTTCAGCGAGCTGTCGGATGTGGTCCCATTGCTCGCACGGATCTACCCGAACGGCAGCGCCGACGTGAACCATTTCCACGCCGCTGGCGGAATGGGCTTCCTCGTGCGGGAGCTTCTGCAAGCAGGGCTCATGCACGCGGACGTGCAAACTGTCGCCGGGCTGGGTCTCGAAGCCTACACGCAGGAGCCGTGGCTGTCTCCGGAGGGAATCGCGTGGCGTCCGGCGCCAACCAAGAGTGGTGACACCTCGGTCTTGCGCCCAGCATCCGATCCGTTCAGCCCCGATGGGGGACTCAAGCTCTTGCTCGGCAATCTCGGACGTTCAGTCATCAAGACATCCGCCGTCAAGAGCGAGCATCGCGTTGTCGAGGCGCCAGTCCGCGTGTTTGATGCACAGGACGATGTCATCAAGGCCTTCGAGGCAGGCGAGCTCGCGCGCGATGTCGTTGTGGTGGTTAGATACCAAGGACCGCGTGCGAACGGGATGCCCGAGCTCCACAAGCTCACCCCTGCCTTGGCCTCGCTTCAGAGCAAAGGATATAAAGTCGCGTTGGTAACGGACGGGCGCATGTCTGGCGCTTCCGGAACGGTACCCGCAGCGATTCACGTAAGCCCCGAGTGTTTGAGCGGCGGCCCCCTCGCGAAAGTTCGCGATGGAGACATTGTTCGGCTCGACAGTTTCGCTGGCACGTTGACGGTGGGTGTGTCCGAGGAGACGTTCGCGCAGCGCACACTTACTCCGCCTCAGCTAAAGCAGAACTCCTACGGAACGGGGCGCGATCTGTTTCGGATATTCCGCGCCAACGCCGCAACCGCAGAAGAAGGCGGAGGGGTCTGCGTGCCTTCAGCGGGAAGCTGATCCACCGCGTGTCCATACGGCAGGCCGGCTGCGGCTGAGCCGGAGCCTGTGCCTGCCAAAAGCGCCGATGCACGCACGCCAATGTCGTCGTGGCATTTACGTATTGACGCACGCACCCGGATGAACAGCAATGGTGCCATGGGTGATGAACGGCAAGAAATCATGTCGGCGGATGCACGCGCGCACGGCGATGGGAAAAATTGGGCAGGCGGCTCTCTCGCGGATGCGATATTCGACTCGCTGACCGCCAACGTTGCGTTGGTGGATCTATCCGGGGTCATCACCAGAGTGAATGAGGCCTGGAAACATTTCGCACAGACCAACAACTGTCCCGACCCCGCTTTTTATGTCGGCGCCAACTATTTCGCTGTCTGTGAGGAGGCGATTTACCGCGACAGTGATCCCATTGCAGCAGCCGCTTTGAATGGCATTCGAGCCGTACTGCGTCACGAGCAGGATACCTTTTCGCTCGTTTATCCGTGCCACTCGCCAGCCAAGCAACGCTGGTTCCGACTGCATGCAACACGGCTTTCATCAGAGAAGCCGGCCGCATGCGTCATCGTTCACGAAGACGCCACGACGGAGAAGCTCGCGGAGGAAGCCGTACGCGAAGCGGAGCGCGCGCTGCGCGAGGTGCTCGAGCTGCTGCCGGTCGGTGTATGGATCGTGGACAGGAATGGAGGAATCCTTCATTGCAACCGCGCCGGTCAACGAATCTGGGTGGGTCCGCTCGACGACATCCGCCGCCGCAAGGGATGGCGCCTGGACACAGGGGAGCCGATCGCAAACGAAGAATGGGCACTGCTTCAGGGGACTCGATCCAGCGAGGCTTCCCTCGATAGAGAAATCCGCATCGAGGGTCGCGACGGGACCGGCAAGGTCCTGATCAGCTCCATGATTCCCCGTTTCGACGCCGAGCTCGAGATCGCTGGAGCCATCATCGTCGATCAGGATATTACCGCCCTCAAGCGTCAGGAAGAGGAGCTGTTGCGGACACGCGCCAACCTCGAAATCGCGAACCACGAGCTTCGGGAGTCGCTCGAACGCGAGCAGTTGCTGGCTCGCACCGATTGGCTGACTGGACTCACCAACCGCCGGCATTTTCTGGACATGGCCGAGCACGAGTGCGCCGTCGCACGGCGATATGGCTTGCCGCTGGCGGCGATATTGTTCGATATCGATCGTTTCAAAAGAGTCAACGACTCCCTCGGACATTTGACAGGCGACGAAATCCTGAAGGGTGTAGCCCAGAGGACAGCCGAACAATTGCGCTCGGCCGACCTCCTCGCGCGCTACGGCGGCGAGGAGTTCATCGTGCTGGTTCCGGAAAGCACCGCACCGCGCGCCGAGGTCGTGGCGGAACGCATCCGCAAGGCGATTTCCAAGGAAAGCTTCGAAACCGTGGCGGGAAAAGTCACCGTTACGGTCAGCGCTGGAGTCAGCGAGCTGGGGGCCAATACGGATACGTTGGAGGACTTGATCCGGCGGACGGATCAGGCTTTGTACGAAGCAAAAGAGAAGGGCCGCGACTGTACCGTCGTTCGACCGGCAATCCAGTGATTTGACGCAAACCCTGTTGTGACAAGTTCATGACAAATCAGCAGGGACGGGGGCCGATTCGGTGCATTTGACCGGCCCCGGAACGCGCGGTTGCCGAACGGCAAGGGTTTCGGTATTGCTCGACGTGGGACCCCGGAGCACCATTGCGCTCCCCTGATCGGTGAAAGCCAAGGAGTCGATGATGCGGGCTAGATCAACGTTTCTGCTGATACCACCTCTTCTCTCCGCTGCCCTCGCTGCGCACGCGGCGTCCAGCGGTCCCATGAAAATGCCCTCGTCGACGCCCGCTGCCTCTTCCGAAAGCCGCGCCACCTCCGAGTACAACGAGGGGGTGAAGCAGATGAAGAAAGGCGATGGCCTCGAGGCTGATGCGGCCAAGGAGGCAGACGCGAGCAAGCAACAGAAAGCGAAGCAGCACGCGCGGGACGCCTACGTGAAAGCACGCAAGGAGTTCGAGGAAGCGGTCGAGTACAACGCAAAGATGCCGGAAGCATGGAACGGCCTCGGCTATACACAGCGGAAATTGGGCGACTACGACGCGTCACTCGCGGCTTATGAGAAGGCATTGGCCTTGCGCCCTGGCTACCCGGAAGCACTCGAGTATCGCGGTGAAGCGTATCTCGGCGCGGGCCGTGTCGAGGACGCCAAAAGCACCTACATGGATCTTTTTGCGTCCAATCGCGCCCTCTCGAACCAGCTGCTCGATGCGATCAAGAACTGGGTCGCTACCAAGCGGCAGGACGGAGGCACCGATACCGCCATGATCGATCAGCTCGACAAATGGGTCCAGGAACGCTCTCAGATCGCGTCCCAGACCGCGGCTCTCACGCGAGAAGGAACGGCCGCCAGCTGGAAGTGAGCGAACCCGGGGGAGCTCGCCTTGCCCGTCGATCGGCGCCCTGGACTGACTGGCGCCCTGCTGTTGGTCTGTTTGTCGTGCAACGGAACGATGGCGGCCTCCCCCGACTACGTGTGGCACTTGCCTCGGGGCTTTCCTGTTCCGTACGTGCCGGCCGACAATCCGATGTCCCAGGCAAGGATTGCCTTGGGGCGCCGCCTCTTCTTCGACACTCGCCTATCGGTCACCGGCCACGCGAGCTGCGCGAGCTGCCACGATCCCCGACACGCGTATTCGGACGGCCGTAAAGTCGCGGTCGGCGCAACAGGAGAATCTCTCCCGAATAATGCGATGGCTCTGGTGAACGTCGGCTACAACCTCAGCTACGGATGGACGGACCAGTCCGCCCGTACACTCGAGGCGCAGATGTTGAAGCCAATGCTGAGCAGTCATCCGGTCGAGCTCGGCTTGAAGGGAAGAGAGCACACCTTACTCGCCGGGTTGGCCGCCGATGATTGTTATCACCGTTCCTTCGATGAAGCCTTTCACGGCGAGCAACCTACGATCACCGTGCAGAACGTGATCAAGGCCATCGCGACATTCGAACGCACCTTGATCTCAGGCAATTCGCCTTTCGACAGGTACGTTTTCGGCGACGAGCGAGGCGCCTTGTCGGACGAGGCCAAGCGGGGCATGGCGCTCTTCTATTCGCAACGGATTGGCTGCGGCGGCTGCCATGCCGGATTCAACTTCTCCGGGAATTGGAAAGACGCACAGGGTGCGACGGGCAAGGCTAGTTTTGCGAACAACGGCACGAGCACAATCCCCATTCGTGTTCCAACCTTGCGCAACGTGGCGCTCACCTCTCCCTACATGCATGACGGGAGATTCGCGACGCTCGACGAAGTCCTCGATCACTATTCACACGCCGGCAATGCCTCGGACGACACGCACTCTGCTCAGCGTGACCCGCGGCTGCGCCCCTTTACACTGACGCCGGAGGAGCGCAGGCAGTTGATTGCATTTCTCGAGAGCCTGACCGATCCAAGCTTCGCGCAAGATCCTCCCGTGTTTGACGCCGTCTCTTGCGCCAGCCCGCCCCGATAGGATGAAACGCTGGATCCGGGCATTGCGCTACGCAGCCCCTGCTGCGCGCAAGCCCAGGGCGCACCTCCATGTGCGCCCGTGCGACGCCCGCGTCGCACCCGGGCCGCATTGCAACACAAACCAACAGCTACAGCACGGCTGACCGCCGCACCGCGCTGCAGATTGACGTCCGCGGATCGAGCGCTCAGAGTGCGATTGGGACGTTCGCGCGGGCCAACGCGCTCGTACCGCGATCTGAAGTCGAGCTGATACTTACGAGGAGGTTTCCATGCGTGCAGCGAAATTGTCCGCGGCCATTTTGATCGTCATGCCCTTTTCGGCGCTGGCCCAGAATCAGCCGCAGGAACCCCGGTCGACACCGGGAGAGTCCAGGCTCGAGGAAGGTCAGACGAGCTCGAGTTGTATCGGCAACATAACTTTCAGCCAGGAGTTCCTTACCCGCTACCCAAGGGCCGGCGGCGCCTGTCGCGAAGTGAAGGTAGAGAATGGACAGAAGTGGGCGCGCTTCGACGCCGATGTGACCCGGGTGAAGAAGAATCGAGTGACGGTGAGTTTCCTCGACCGCTCAAATAGAAGCCTCGGCACGATCACGTTCGATGCAGCGCCCGACGCTCGGGTCGACGCGAACGGCCGCCAGGTGAGATTCTCGTCACTTAAACGGGGCGACAAGCTCTCCTTCTGGGTGCCCGAAAGTCGAGTTGGTTTCTACGCGGAACCGGGAGCCTCGGAGACGACCAAGCTCGCCGTGGTCAGCCGCGCGCCGGCGCGACGCTGAACAACACCAAGCGAGGCTTGCAAATGCGCCGTCGTCCGGACCGCCTGAAACACCTCGCCGGGATTGGGGTAGAGCGGCATTGCGTGATCTCGGCCGGTGGCCTATCGGCGCGGCGCCTCCTCGATCATGGTGTTTGCGCGACCGCGATGACGGGCTGGGGGGAGACGCACGGCGCACAATACATCCGCTTCGTGTTCGCCAACGAGCCCGTTCAGCGTCTCCAGTTGCTCGGTGCGCGCGTGCGCAAGGCGCTCTCCATGTAGCCCGGATATCTCAAGCGACAGTCGCCCCCAGAATCGTGGACAGCACGATGATGCACAGGACTAACAGGGCTGCGACCGCAAAAGGGGCATCACGATAGACCACGAACCACAGGCCCATCAGCAAAACGCGCAAGACAGGAAGTGTGATCAGCAACCAAATGCCAATCGAGTCGAGACTTGCGCGTGCAAGGCCAATGTCAATCGTCCCCGACGGCCAGACAATGCCAACCGCGACGAGAGCACACGACAGCCAGCTTCCCCACTTCAAGAGTCTCGCAAGACACTTGCCCAGACGCTGATTGAGGTGTGATGACCGACTCATCCTCCTGCCCGCCCTGTGTGAATTCCGAACGCAGCGAGCAGCATCTGAATGGCAAGCACAAGCAGCGCCACAATGTAGAGCAATCGGAGCTTTTCGCTCGAGATGAACATGAGCACGCGCGCTCCGAGCAGCGCACCGAATACGGATCCTAGCGCCACAGGGCCGGCAATGTGAGGCACGATCGCTCCACGAAGGGAATAGGCCCCCGCGCTTGCAGCCGCCGTTACACCGATCATGAAGTTGGAGGTTGCCGATGAAACCTTGATCGGCAACCGGAGTGCCGAGTCCATGGCAGGAATCTTGAGAACTCCGCTCCCGATTCCGAGAAGCGCTGACAGAAGCCCCGCGGCGTACATGAGAACGCAGCCCAGGGAGAGTCGGTCAACTGCGTAGGCGACTTCTCGACCGAGCGAGGAGTCGAAGTATGTTGCGTCAAGCCGCCGCGCCCACCCTTCAGGCAGCGCGTCTTCTGCGGTGAATGCGGCGACTTTCCGTCGCATCAGCATCTGCCAAGCAGATACCAACAGTACCAACGCAAAGATCGCGTAGAGCGTGGGGACAGGAATTGCACCCGATAGCGCGACACCGCTTGCGGCCCCGAGAGTGGTCGCCACTTCCAATACGATCGCGAGCCTTACGTTGGTCAGGCGTCCGAGGAGGAATGGCGCGGCGCTACCACATGAGCAGGCGATCACAGAGACAAGGCTGGCTCCGACGGCAATACGGATATCCAGGCCAAGAAGGCCCGTTAGCAGCGGGACAATGAAGATGCCGCTTGCCATCCCAAGAGCTCCGCCAAGAGCGCTCGCTCCGAGCGAAATGAAGAAGAGCCACCCCTCAGATGCGGATGTCACGGAACGGGCCAGCCAAGAGCCACTGATTATTGCGGAAGCATAATGGACCTATACGACTTTCGGATATCCCGGCCGGGCGGGGAACTTCGAAGCCGGCGGAGCAGGAAACCCGTGAATTTGCGCCTCACGCCATTCAGGGTAAATTCCAGCGCAGAGAAGCCCGTATCCCTCGCTAGCATGCCGCCATGGATCTACTCCTGAATAGTTGGCCCGCTGACTGGCGGGAGGCGCGCGTCGCATGACCCGCTACTTCCTGTTTCCATTCCGATCCGCAGGCCTGGTACTCGTGGTGAGCTTCACGCTGGGTCTCCTCATCTGTGTAAAAGCGGGCTTCATGGGCACGCCCGCCGGCCTGCTGCTCATATCCTGGTTCTTCAAGTACTGCTTCGTGATGCTGGATGCGGTCATTGCAGGGGCGGAGGAGCCGCCGGTGTTGGATTCCGAGATGGTCAACCCCGTCAGTGAGCAACGGCCGCTGGCGCAGGCGGGCCTCATCACCCTTGGGGTCATGCTGACGATGTGGGTGAGTCGCCATGGTGGAGACCGCTGGGCCTGTTTCTGCGGTGGAGTGCTCGTGTTTGTGCTGCCAGCGAGCATCGCCGTCATGGGAATCACCAAAAATCCTTTGGTGGCCGCATGGCCGCCCGAGCTCATTCGACTGATCCATGGAATGCGATGGCACTACTTGATTCCGGTGGCAATGGTGATCGCGGCGGTGCTCGGCATCTTCTGGGTAATTACCTTTGGAGTGCAGCTCTGGGTTGGGATCGCTGCCACGCAGATGTTGTTACTTGTGACCTTTGCTCTTGTGGGTGGAGCCGTCCATGAACATCGGTTCGAGCTGGGAGTCGACACGTTGACCCGACAGGAAAGGGAAGCGGCGCGAGTAGAGCGAGAGCACGCCAGCGACCGGGCCAGGATGCTCGACCGGGCCTATGCAAACTTCAACGTGCGCAGACCGCTCGAGGGCTGGGAAGAAATCCAGAAGTGGCTAGCAGCCCACGCGGACGATGGCTTGTTCATCGAGCACCGCGCCGTGTTGAAAGCGGCGTCTGCCTGGCCGGATGTGCGCCCGGCAGATCGATTGGCCAGCGATCTGATTGCCGCTCTTCTGGCGCGCGGCAGAACCGGAGAGGCGTTGGAAGTCGTCGAAGCCCGGCTGGCGACGAACTCGAAATTCCGCCCCGTGCAGGAGGCACACACCCGCCGGCTCGCCGAGTTGGCAGGGCTCGCTGGAAAGCGAGCGCTCCGCAGGCAGTTGGATCCGGACTTCCAGGAGCGCGCCTGAGCCCGACCGCACTGAGTGACTCCTGCTGGAGGATATCCGCACTCCGGCCCATCGATCGTCGTGCAATGTTGCGCAAGACGGTGCGCGAGTATGGAGGTGTGCTCCTGGATTCGGGCCGTCGGTGCTTCAGTCGCCCGTTCCTGGCGAATCCTGATTACGCGGGAACTGGCGTGTGAAAGAGCTGCGGATTGCCGTTTGCAGGCTGGTGCATAATGTGCGCAAATCATTGATCAGCCGGGGCCACCAGCTCGGCGATCCCTGGTATTGCCCTCTTGTCAACGATCCCCATGCTCTTGCGTTCCTCGAATCAGAAGTCTTCGCACGCCGCGGAAGGAACCACAATGAAAATCGCAGCTGCCGCCGCTTTGATAGTAACGCTGTCCTCGGGTTGTGCGACGACCCTCGCGCCCGGTGCCAGCGAGATTGTCATGACCCGCAAGCCAGCCGACGTGGAGCACTGCAGCCCACTCGGGTCTGTCCAGAGCGCGCCAGGGGAGTTCCCTGGAAATGATATCCGGGAGCTTCGAAACCAGGCAGTCGGAGCGGGGGCTGACACCGTTCTCATTACCAGCTCGGTGTTTTCTAACAACGGCACGGGGGGTCTTGCGTACCGCTGTAACGCGGTAACGGCTTCTGAGCAAGCCGCAAAATAGTGCGCTTCCGCTGTACGGCCTGTATTTGAAATCGCTCCCTCCGTGGATCGGGCGTTGTGCTGGCTCAGCGCAGGCTGGAATTCCCTTCATCAGGGAAAGTGCCCAGGGGGCTCAGGGGCCTTCCGAACGACGTAGACCCATCCGTCTACTTCGCCGCCGGTGCCCCTCTGGTCCATCTCCAGCCTGACCAACGTCGACATCCAGGAACCGACACCGCTCCTTCCGGTTGACTCGGCTAGTGGCTCCAGGGGCGCGCCTGTCCGGGACTACTGCCCTTGAGCTCCATCAGCAGCGCGCCGAGGATCGTCGCCGCCCCGAGACGCTGTGGAGGTGACGTCATTACACAAAGAATCTGTTCATGACGTTGGCGAAATTGTGAAAGGCCACGCCTGGCCAAACGCTGCCGGCGCGCTCCCGAAGCCAAGCAAAGAGCACGCCCATGATGAATGTGAAGACCAATTCCGACCAGTAGATGTGTTGTATGCTGAAGCCGTGGATATCCAATCCATGCATCAGGCCGAACAAGACACTGACGATAATGAGACCCCAGCCAAACTGGGCGCCGAGAAGACGCCAGGGGCGGCCGAAAGATTTATCCAGCAGCATCAGCAGCACGCCGCGATAAGCGAATTCTTCTGCGAGGCCCGGCATGGTGGCTTGATACAAAAGCGCGGGCAACTTTACGTGCGAGCTGAAATGCGCGCCAAGGCTATATCGCAGCGGAGTATTCAGCGCGACATAGATGACACACAGAATTGCCATGGAAACCCAACTCCCCCGAGCGGTCTCGAATGTCAGGCCTGTGGCATTAGCCCTGAACATCGGTACGAAAGCTGTTAGAACAAGCGGCCAGGACAACTCCAGCAATTTACCCTGCCAATTCCATCCGCCCCACTGCGGGACGAAGACAACCACCTTCAACGAATAGACGAGGGCAATGTCTAACGTCAGGAGAGCTGCGAAGAGCGCCAGAGGTAGTAATCGCCGTGATCGCTGCGACGTGAGGATGGCGAGCACAAACAGTGGAGCAAGCAGCGCAAGGAAGATCGTGGCGCTGCCGATCACGACGATCAGATAGTCATCCCAGTTTGACGACATGGGTGCTCTCCATGCTGCGGCCTTCGAGAAGCGCTCCAAAGCGCGCAGCCGAAGTGTAACAGACGTGACGGACGTGTCTTCGCCGTCTTGTCAAAGCCCCCAATACCCTAGGCTGCTGGAGCAACGGCACGGGCGGTCTTGCGTACCGCTCTAACACGGTGGTGGCTTCCGAGCAGGCCGTGAAATGGCGCGCTTCCGGGCCAACCGCGACCACTCGAGGAGGTGACCGGGGCTTGCCGATAGCTATGGTTGGCGTACATTCTACCATGGGCTGCTGCTGCTACCGAGCCACCCGCCGCGGCCGATCGCCGATGATTTGGTCAGCGGCTCCGAGCAGATGCTTTGCACCTGCTGCCCTCGTGCGAAGCTCTCGTGCGGTCAGCGAGGATCATCTGGAGCCCACATGATCGATTTGAAGCCAGGACAGTTTTACGGCGTACCACAAGTCGACGCGAGCGGAAGTAACTTCGATATTCGCGCTTTAGCTGCTACCGGCTCTGAGGAGGACGTTCACCTTCACACACACGACGATGCGCATGTCATTCTCGTGCTATCGGGGCTGTATATCTCCACGGCACGCGGTGCTGCAGACTTCGTCCGGACCCCCGCGTTGATTTTCAATCCACCGGGCACCACGCATCGAGACCGATTCGCCAACGGCCTCGGGACTTTCGTTGGGGTCTCTCTCCGTTCAGCGACATTCCGAAAGTCGCAAGATGTTCTCCGGCTGCCAACACACGCAGTGCAGCTTCGCTCCAGGGAGGGGTTAACCGCCGCGTTTCGTATTGCGCGGGAGATCCGGGACAGTCGAGACACGGTGGTGATGGAGTCGATGGCATGGGAGCTGCTGACCGCCGCGGCGGACCCTCGGTGCCGCACGGGCGGCCCTCCAAGTTGGGCGCTAGGCGCCTACGAGGCGATCATGGACCGGGCAACGGAAGCGTGCTTGGACGTCGGTGATGTCGCAGCGCAGATCGGTGTTCATCCGGTGCATCTGGCCCGCGTTTTCCGCGCGGCATGGGGCTGCTCTCCTGGTGAATTGCTTCGATGGCGCCGTGTCGATCGGGCTGCCGACTTGCTCCGTCGCTCCGATCTTTCCGGCGCCCAGATCGCCACTCAAGCCGGCTTCGCTGATCAGAGCCACATGACGCGAGCGTTTCGCGCAACGTTCGGGATGTCGCCGGGCGTCTACCGCCGGCGACATGTTTCACGGATACAAGCCTCGGCCTCCGACGTCTGAGTAGGCTTAGTCACCCGTGGAGATTTGAAATGCTTCGAATGTTATCGATCGCCTTGGCGGCGTATGCAACCAGTTGCGTTGCTCTGCTTAACGTCGCGACCGCTTCAACGCTGGACGACATCACTCCGGCCATAGGTGCTGGAACCTACAAACAGATCACCAGCGTAATCGTCGCGCACGGCGATAGCGTGCTTTACGAGCGGTACTTCGACACTGCTGGCGTAGAGGCATTACGCAACACCCGCTCTGCAACCAAGACGATTACCGGGATGCTCGTTGGTGCCGCCGTCGATCGGGGACTCCTGCGCGCCGAGTCACCGGTACTACCCTTCTTCAAGGACCGCCTGCCCGTGGCCAACCCCGACCCCCGCAAGGAGCGGATCACGGTCGAGGACTTCCTGACCATGAGCTCCCTCCTCGAGTGCGATGATGAGAACGAGTTCTCGCGAGGTAATGAAGAGCGGATGTATCTGGTGGAGGACTGGGTTAAATTCACGCTCGACCTCCCCATCAAAGGTTTTCCGGACTGGCAGCCCAAGCCGGAGCAATCACCTTACGGCCGCGCGTGGAGTTACTGCACGGCCGGTGCTTCCACCCTTGGGCCGCTGCTCGAACGCGCGACCGGACAGAGCGTGCCCGCCTTTGCGCAAGCCGTGCTTTTCAAGCCGCTTGGGATCGAATCGGTCAAATGGCAGTTTCAACCTCTCGGAAGCGCCATGACCGGTGGCGGTCTTCAACTCCGAACCCGGGATCTGCTGAAACTGGGTCAGCTTTATCTCAACAATGGTCGTTGGCAAGGCCATCAGGTGATATCGGAGGCGTGGGTGCGCCGCTCAGTGTCCCCGCACGCACACGCTCGGGAAGACACGGACTATGGATACCTGTGGTGGCTACAGACCTTCCGAGTCAATGGACAGAGCATCACGACCTACGGAATGTATGGGACAGGAGGAAACAAGGTGTATGTCCTGCCAGTGCAGGGCGTCGTCGTGGTCGTCACAACCACCAACTTCAAAGTTGCCGGCGCGGGAGCCCTCACCGACGAACTGCTCACGTCGCTCATCGTGCCCGCCTTGCTTGCACCCTGATCCGGCGTTGGGTGCGTTGCGCGCGCCTGCGCGACGCGCGAATTCCGCTTCGCCGAAGAGGACGCTGGCGGCTGCCACCGGCTAATCCAGGGCGGAGGCGCCCTGCACTCTGCGCCACCCACCCTGAATTCGAACCGACCTGAGGTCTATGAAAGCCAGGGTCGGTACCACATAGGAGTTACTGATTTTCAATCACGGGCATGGCCCGCTACCGTGACCACATGTGACAAATGCGGTCCCCCCGCTATTGAGCTTGACCAAATCCAGGTAGTTGGCTCCCGCCGTTGCGTGGGTTGAAAATTGGTCATATACATGGCCTACAAATTCGGAAATTTTAGACACATTTTCTTGATGCACTAGCGCATCGCAGGGTCCTTTGAATTCTTGAGCCCACCTCGATTCGATTTTGCCCTTGATCTCGTCCCACCGCGGCCCATGAACTACCGGGACGGACATTTGAACGGCGTGCTCAAGCCCCACCTTGCCATTTCCCACGAGAACACAGCTGTCACTCGGACCGTCCAGCCTGGTTATGCCGTCATTGTAAACGTGATTCAACTCCCAGAGGCTGCTGTGCTCAACCCTGTCGCCGGTGCGCTTTTCCGCGGCGTTGCAGACGGCAAAAAAAAATGTTCGTAGGTGTTGAAGGATGCGCGTCTTTGAATTTCTGAGCAAATTGGCCGGCGGCAAAATCTCCGACCTTTCCTGGTTGGCCGTGCGCGACGATGTAGATCGAATCGTAAGTGTTGAATTCTTTCTGCGAAGCGGTCGAAGGTGCCTCTACTGTTCCATCCCGCTTCATGCAGAACAACGCGGATGCGTGGTGGACAGTGCTGGCCCAACGATAATTGAAGGAACTGACCGGATCTTGACAGACAGTGGCATCCAGTAACGTCGCACTTTCGGCAAAGCAAGCAACTGGGGTGAGCAGGGCAACGGTCAATGCGGCTGCCGCAGGCCGGCCCGCAGCTTTGCCGCCGCTCTTCAACGCAACATTGTGTCCTTCGCGACGGCAGGCCCGGAGCGCGTTGACTTGCAGTCGCAGTTTCGATGCCTTGGGCGTTGCGCAGGCGCGACGGGCGGGGCGATTCATCTGTTGCCGGGGGTCCTCAACAAGGGGCTTGGCCGACATCAGATGCGCCACGAAGTGATCAGTGTGGCAGTCGTTTGTTTGATACCCTCCTTGATCGACTGACTCTTCTACCTTCATATTTTTGAGCACGTAATCCATGATCTTCCCTCCCGAAAGTTCAGTATGTTTGCTGAACAGTGTCACTGTTTGTTCTGAGGTCATCGGTCCGCTAGACCCTCGCGTTACTGTATGGCCGTCTGGCGCAAGCCCCGTTGAAGAAGAGCGGATTTTCGCGTCCCGACATCCGAACGCGCTGACATTTCAGCAGCAGTCGGTCGTGCAGTCACCCAGAATCGATTGAGCTGGCCTCAATTCAAGCCGTCGCACGTTGACCTCCTCTCATTTTTTGTGCAACAACATACGGCGGGGATTACCGTAAAAATTGCAGTGTTCGCGGTAAGTTTCCCAAATCAGGGAATTGCTGCTCACTTCTTGATTCCCCGGGCGAGAGTGACCGACACTCAACACGTGCCCCTCGGCCGCGAGCGCGTACGAGTGCGAGTGGAGACAGATCGGCGTGACGACGTTGGCGCGCGCCAACGTAAGCGGCTTCGACAGGAAAGACATATACGACTGCTGGTGTTCGCGCGCGCGAACGCTGACAGAACTGGAGAGCCCTGCCCGCTAAGAACGACGTTTATTCCGCTGCGCGGCCACGGCTCTCATCCGGGCGAGGACGGTCGTAAAGTGTTGCAACTCTTTCTGTGTCCCGGGCACGTTTAACCACAGGCCGAGCTCATCATCAAACACTGGGCTCGCCTCAGAAAGCTTGTCCTTTCCAAGAGCCGTTAAAGTGATGATGGATGAGCGCCCATCGGACGAGTCCTGTTGCCGCTTGCAAAGTCCCTTCTGTTCGATCCTGTCAACAGCCTGGCTTGCTCCGCCTACCGTTATCGCGAGCTTCTCCGCAATATCGTTGACGCGACAGGCGTCAGTGCTCGCTACAACCAGTAGCACATTGAAAGTCCCAAGCGGCACGCCGCGGCAGTAGTAGAGCCGGTAAGTCGCCAGCTCCTCGAGCGGCCCCAAGACTCCCTCCCCGACAGCACTGGACAGCGTCGGGGCGGCGAGGCATGAAAGGCTCTGCAAAACTGCCTCCCAAGGCGCTGAGCATTGAGGGCACGGGGTTCGACGCCAATCAAACTACCCGGGCCTTGGTGTATTTGCGTCTCGGGTCTTCAGCATAGCCGAAACAGGTAAGAGCGCATTCGGCGCACGGCCAGCTATACTCTGGCAATGCAGCGTGCGGTCGGCATCAGCGTCCACACTGGATGGGGAGCCTGCGTCGTCGTGGGAGGATCGCCTCGCAGGCCCGAGATCATCGGCAACAAGGTGATCGAGCTGCTGGGTGATGGCGAGCGCTTCTGCTATCATCGCGCCGCCACCATGAAACCTGCGTTGGTGCAAGAGTGGCTCGGGCGCGTGCGTGCGAAGGCACTAGCCCAGGCACGAAGTGAACTCTCACCTCTGCTGGACCAGCAAGTCCGCCTCGGTGCCTTGGTCGCCAAGGAGGGCATCCTTCCGGATCTGGACACAGTCTTCTCAACCCACCTGCGAATCCATTCGGCGGAAGGGTTCTTTTACCGCGACATCTTCCGCGACGCTTGCCAGCTCCCCTGTCGCGTCATCCCGCCCGACTCACTTGACATCGCGACGCTGGGAAAACTTGCCACCAAGCCATGGGGCCGGGACCAGAAGCTCGCGGCGCTGGCCGCATGGCAAGTGATGAGCCATTGACCGCAATCGGACCTCAGCGGTGGACTCTGCCCGACATGACGGCCGGTGAGACTGCGCCGCCGCTCTGCAGTGACGTCGAGAAGAACGACAGAGAGAGCGGGGAATCCCAACCAGACGAGCGGAGGGAACCGAACGCTCGGCGGATCATGCGGTCATCCCAATCCGCGTCCATCCCCAGAGTCAGGCGGTTCCTGGCCACCGTTCACAGCCTTCCCGCCTGCCCACGTACAACGATGCGATCCGCCGGGAGGACCCCGTGCTCGTCGCAGAGGACAGCGTGTCTTCACGCGGCCGACCTAAGCTGCCGGCGGCGCTGGTTGTTGGGCGAACTTCTTGATCGCCTCGGCGCTGACCGGCGTAAAGAAGTTGACCAGG
>CAZBTV010000045.1:0-30908 GCA_964494895.1 uncultured Steroidobacteraceae bacterium
CGTCCTTGTTCGCGAGCAGCTTGGCGTAGCAGCGCGCTACCGCGCGGGTCAGCAACAGGGACGCCTCCGCGCCGAATACTTCAGTCTCCCTGGCCTGTACGCGCGCTACGAATCCGCAGTACTCACTCGCAAGAGCTGAATCCTGGTAGTCCGTCAGGAATGCGGCGCGGTGCTTGATCAGGTCAGCGAGGCTGCTTTCGATAAGAGCGACAGTCGAGGCGCAGGCTGTCCCGCCGAGGACGGATTGCAACGCCCGCGGATCGGCCGCCGACAGACGTCCCGCGCAGAAGGCCAGTTTGTTGGTATCGACCGCCACACCGTTCAACTCCATCGCACGCTCGAGCGCTCCAAGACTCAGAGGAATCAACCCGCGTTGCCATGCGAACCCCATCAACAGCACGTTGGCGGCGATCGTATCACCCACCAGCTGCTGGGCGAGAGCGGTCGCATCAAACATCGCCACATTCTCCGAGCCCGCGGCAAACCGCAGTTTCTCTATCAACCCGTTTTCGTGCAGGCGCGCATCGGGATCCTTGACGAAAGCCGCCGTGGCAATCTTGTGCGCGTTCGCCACGATCAGGGTGCGACCGTGCCTGACCGTGCGGAGTGCTTCGCTGCTGGCACCAACCACCAGGTCGCAGGCCACCATCGCGTCTGCCTGTTGGTTGTCAATTCGGACCTGATTTAGGACGCCGGGCGCGGCGGCCAGGCGGACGAAAGAAAGCACCGCGCCGCCTTTCTGTGCAAGCCCGGTGAAATCGAGCACGGACGCTTCCTTGCCCTCCAGATGAGCGGCCATGGCAATCAGGGCTCCGCCTGTACACACGCCAGTGCCGCCGACGCCGGTCAGAAGCAGATTGTAGGGACCCGTCCAGGCGCGCGGCTGCGGCAGCGGTAGAGCGCCCGCTGCGGCTCGCAATCTATCCCGGTCGACGGCGCTGCGGATCGCCGTACGCACTTTTCCGCCATACACCGAAACAAAACTTGGACAGAAGCCGTCTGCGCATGAATAGTCTTTGTTGCACGAAGACTGATCAATGGCGCGTTTGCGTCCGAGCTCGGTCTCGATAGGCACGATCGACAGACAGTTTGACTGTGCGCCACAATCGCCGCACCCCTCACACACCGCCGCGTTGATGAACAGACGGCGTGCAGGATCCGGAAGCTCGCGCTTCTTCCGACGCCGGCGCACCTCTGCCGCGCATGTCTGGTCATATATCAACACGGTGACGCCGCGAATGTCCCGCAACGAGCGCTGCACGCGATCGAGCTCCGAGCGATCATGAAAAGTCGCTCCTTTTGGAAAGCGATGCTTGCGCCTGGCATACTTCTCCGGCTTATCGCTGACCATCGCGATCGCCTTGGCGCCCTCGGCATCGACCTGCCGGGCAATGGCCTCGACAGTCAACGCGCCGTCGACCGGCTGTCCTCCGGTCATTGCGACAGCGTCGTTGAACAGGATCTTGTATGTGATGTTGGCTCCAGCCGCAATCGCCTGCCGAATCGCCAGCAATCCGGAGTGACAGTACGTTCCGTCTCCCAGGTTCTGGAATACGTGTCTCGTCGCCGTAAACATCGAGTGCGAGACCCAATCGACGCCCTCTCCGCCCATCTGGATCAGCCCGCCAGTACGACGATCCATCAATGACGCCATGAAGTGGCAGCCGATCCCGGCAAGTGCACGAGAACCCTCAGGCACCTTGGTCGAAGTATTGTGCGGACATCCCGAGCAGAAATGAGGCATCCGCTTGACCGAGTCAGACTCGTTGGACAGAAGCTGCGGCGCCATGGACTCCGCGACGAGATGGCGGCGATCGAGCCCCGGTTTGTGGTGAGCGAGCCACGCGGCGACAGTCTGTGCGATGCGCGAAGGCCTGAGCTCACCGTCCGCAGGCAGGAGCTTGCTTCCGACAGCGTCCGTTTTGCCTATGATCATCGGACGATTCGAATCGGGAAGATTGTAGAAGAGGCTTTTCATCTGGCGCTCGACCACCGGGCCTTTTTCTTCGACGACCAGAATCTCCTCGAGCCCTGTCGCGAACTCAATCATCCGCGTCGTCTCCAGCGGAAAGCTGAGCCCAACTTTGTACATGCGTACCCCCGCCCGCTCGAGCTCACCCAGGCTCAAATCCAGACGACGCAGTACTTCGAGCAAATCCAGATGCGCTTTGCCACAACTGACGATTCCAATGGTTGCCTGCGAGCTCGGGCAGAAGACTCTATCGATCGAGTTGCTACGGGCAAAGGCGTGCACAGCCTGCAGCTTGGTAGCATGACGAGTCTCGATATCGAGGCTGGGCAGATCGGGCCAACGGTAGTGCAGCCCGCCGGCCGGCTGTTCGAATTCCACGGGCTCGCAGAATCGCATCCGGATCATGTCAAGGTTGACGGTCGAGCCACTTTCCACCGTCTCGGAGACCGCCTTGAACCCAACCCACGTTCCGGAATAGCGCGACACCGCCCACCCGTACAGGCCATATTCCAGATACTCGGCGACGTTTGCAGGATTGACGATGGGCATTCCCAAGGCTTGCATCGCGAAGTCGCTCTGATGCGGCATGGACGAGGAAATACAACCGTGATCATCGCCCGCTACGACAAGCACGCCACCGTTGGGCGAAGAGCCGTAGATATTGCCGTGCTTCAGCGCATCGCTCGCGCGATCGACTCCCGGCCCCTTGCCGTACCAGATTGCGAAAACACCCTCGACGGTTCGCTGCGGATCGCTTTCGACTTGTTGACTACCGAGCACCGCGGTGGCGGCCAACTCCTCATTGATGGCCGGCAAGAACCGGATGTTTTCCGACTCCAACGCCTTGCGCGCACGCCACAACTCCTGATCGTAGCGAGCCAACGGAGACCCGCGATAGCCGCTGATAAACCCGGCCGTATTCAAGCCGCGCTCGCGATCCAGGCGCCGTTGCATCAGAGGCAGACGCACCAACGCCTGGATGCCGGTAAGGAATATCCGGCCGCCAGGGGCGCTCAGGTTGTCTTCAAGCCGGTAGTCTAGGGCGCCATTCCCTGCGCTCGTCATCGGAACACCTCGATCTCGGTAGCGGCTGCTCGATGCCGGCGATCACTGGAGCAACATCATCCACCCCAGGACGTCCCGGTCCTGATTCATCGCGGTTATGTGGCTGCGGGCGGCTCCGCCGACGAGGCCACCCGCGCCAAGTTGGGGCGATGGTAATTGCAGCACCCGTCGTTTGCAAACACAACAGAGCGCGTTCATCCGTCGCAAACGACGGGTCCGTTTATGGCCGGACATGGCTGGCACCGAAGTCTATGCTAACCGCAATCGAGATCCGAGGCCGTTGTGAGGCCGCAGGGTCCCGCGAGCGAGGTGCCATCATGACATCGACTTCCAGTCTCCCACCGAAAGCGCCGCTGAATGCACCGGGTATAGAGCTCATCGAGCGGATGATGGCACTGGCGGCGGAGTGTGACGCAGTCAATCTGGTACAGGGTCATCCCGATTTCGATGGCCCGGAACTGCTGGCACGGTCTGCACGGTCGGCTGTCGAGAATGGCCGCAATCAGTACACCGCAGCGGCCGGAATTCCTGAATTGAAACGGATCATCGCCCGATCAGCGGCTGGACGTGGCATAGGCGACTATGATCCGGACGGCGAGGTCGTGATTACTGTTGGCTGCACGGCCGCGCTCTCAGCGGCATTGCGGGCGCTGGTCGCACCGGGCGACGAGGTGATCATGTTCGAGCCCTTCTGGCACCTCTACCAGCCGCTCATTCTCGACGCCGGCGGGATCCCTGTTGTTGTGCCGCTGAGCTGGCGAGAAGGTCAGTTCGAGTTGGATCCGGCTCGGCTCGATGCGGCGATCGGCGCGCGGACGCGCCTGATCCTGCTCAACACGCCGCACAACCCGACAGGAAAGATCTTCTCCCGCGACGAGCTTCGGTTCCTTGCCGATCGAGCGATCGACCATGATCTCTTCGTCATCTCCGATGAGGTATACGAGTTCCTGACCTTCGATGGGATCGCGCATGAAAGCATCGCCGCCATCGCCGGCATGCGCCAACGTACCGTCGTCGTGTCGTCCGCATCGAAAACGCTAAGCATCACTGGCTGGCGGGTCGGCTGGGCAATGGGTCCCAGACCGCTGATCCGCGCCGTGCTCGACGCGCACATTCTGCTGTCATTATGCGCTCCGACACCGCTCCAATTCAGCTTGGCCGAGACACTCGATTGGGCGGTTTCGACGAGCTACCTGACGGGTCTGCGAGAGCAATACGCGCGAAAGCGGGATCTGTTGTTCAATGCACTGACCGAGACGGGCTTCCATCCGACTTTGCCGAAAGGCGGCTTCTTCATGCTCGCAAAGGTGCCGTGCAACACCGCCGAGGAAACAAACCGGTACTGCGACGAGCTCACGCGTCGCGCGGGTGTCGCAATGCTGCCTGCACATCGGTTCTTCGAAGGCTCGAGCGATACGGCTGGCGCGGTCCGTGTATCTTTCGGTAAACAGGATGCGAGCCTCGTAGAAGCGGCGCGGCGGCTCGAAGCATGGCAGGGCGAGGTCTCGTCGAATGATGCGCGCGGCGTGCGCATCGCCAACTCTCGCGATTAGGTCTTGGCTACCGCGCTCGAGCGAACACAACGACATGGATTTGCAGTTCACATCCGAGGAGCGCGCCTTTCGTGACGAGGTCCGTTGCTTCCTTGCCGCTTCGGTCCCAGAACACATCAGCCGAAAATTATCGAGTGGGCGGCGGCTTGGGAAAACCGACATTGTCCAGTGGCAGCGGATCTTGAACCAGCGGGGTTGGGCTGTACCCCACTGGCCGCCCCAATGGGGTGGCACCGGCTGGACTCCGATCCAACAATACATCTTTCGGGAAGAGATGCAGGCCTTCCCGGCGCCGCCGCCGCTCGATTTTGCGGTCGACATGATCGGTCCGGTGCTGATCGCTTTCGGCAGCCAGGCACAGAGGCAGCGGTTCCTGCCACGGATCGCCAATCTCGATGATTGGTGGTGTCAGGGCTTCTCGGAGCCCGGCGCCGGCTCCGATCTTGCCGCGCTAACGACCACGGCGCGGCGCGACGGCGACCACTATCGCGTCAATGGCCAGAAGATCTGGACGACGCTCGCTCATTACGCCGATTGGATGTTCTGCCTGGTCCGGACTGATCACGGCGTGAAGAAGCAGCAAGGCATTTCATTCCTGCTGATTGATATGAAGACGCCAGGCATCACCCTCCGTCCGATCATAACGATCGAGGGCGACCACGAAGTCAACGAGGTGTTCTTCGATGATGTCCGTGTGCCGGTCGAGAATCTCGTGGGCCAGGAAGGCCACGGCTGGGGCTACGCAAAGTTTCTGCTCGCCAACGAGCGCGACACGATCGCCCGGGTCGGCGTCTCGAAGGCGCGAATCCGCCACATCAAGGAAATGGCAACACACGAGCGCGCCGGCGACCGCCCATTGATCGAGGACGAGCGCTTTCGCGAAAAGATCGCCGCGGTCGAGGTCGAATTGAAGGCGCTGGAAATGACACAACTCCGCGTCGTCGCCGCCGAAGGTCGGTGCGAGGCTTCGGAGAAGCCCTCCCCTGCCTCCTCGATGCTCAAGATCAAGGGCGCCGAGATACAACAAGCAACAACCGAGTTGTTGCTGGAGCTTGTCGGCCCCCATGCCCTGCCGTTCCGGCCGGAGGATGAGGAGGGGAATACGCCGCGCCTGGACGAACCGTCTTCTGGTGCGGAACCGGCCTATCCCGACTGGATGGCTCGGGCGGCACCCACTTATTTTCACTGGCGCAAGATGTCGATCTATGGTGGGTCCGACGAGATCCAGCGCAACGTCATAGCCAAAGCGATACTGGGGCTCTGAGGCAGGCACACATGGACTTCGATTTCTCTGAAGAGCAGCGTCTCCTCAAAGAAAGCGTCGAACGGCTGATAGCCGATCGCTACCCGTTCGTGGCCCGCAAACAATACGCCCGCGAGCGGGAGGGCTGGAGCCGTGCGCTTTGGGAGTGTTACGCCGAGTTAGGATTGCTCGGTCTGCCCTTCCCCGTAACGCAGGGCGGATATGGCGGCGGCCCGATCGAGACGATGATCGTCATGGAGGTTTTCGGCCGGGGCTTGGTGTTGGAGCCCTATTTCACGACGATCGTGCTTGGTGGCGCTTTCCTGAGACTCGGCGGTGGCGCGGCTCAATGCAGCGCGCTGATCCCGCGGATCGCCGCAGGCAAGCTGCTGCTCTCCTTCGCCCATACCGAGCGGCAGTCGCGCTACGACCTCGCCGATGTCGCGACCACGGCGCGGCTCGTAGGCGGCGCTTGGGTGTTGGATGGGGAAAAGACCGTCGTCCTGCATGGCGATAGCGCAGATCAGCTGATTGTCTCGGCGCGGGTCGGCGGTGCCAGCCGGCGCGATCGTGACGGTATCGGCCTATTCCTGGTGGATGCCACCGCGCCCGGCCTGACACGGCGCGGGTACACGACGCAGGACGGCTTGCGCGCGGCTGATATCACGCTGTCCGGAGTCCACGTGGGCACTGAAACCGCAATTGGTCAGCCAGGAGCGGCGCTGCCGCTCATTGAACGGGTCACCGATGGCGCAATTGCCGCGCTGTGCGCCGAAGCGGTCGGTGCCATGGCGGCGATGCACGAGTTGACACTCGATTATCTAAAGACGCGGACGCAGTTTGGTGTGCCGATCGGCCGCTTCCAGGCGCTGCAGCATCGAGCCGTCGATATGCTCATATCTTTGGAGCAGGCGCGCAGCATGGCGCTCTTCGCCACCATGATGGCCGAAGCGCCGGATGCCACACAGCGGCGTGCGGCGATCGCCGCCGCGAAAGTGCAGATCGGCCGGTCCGCGCGGTTCATTGGGCAGCAGGCGATCCAGCTCCACGGCGGCATCGGCATGACCTTCGAATACAGTGTCGGGCATTATTTCAAACGCACGGCGATGATCGACCTGATGCTCGGCGACGCTGAACATCACCTGCGCGAGCTCGCGCGCATGGGTGGCCTGGTGCCCATCGAGGCGCCGATCGCAGCCGCTTGAAAACTGCCACTGCCGCGGCGGAGCGGCGCACACCATAGGAGGACTTTGACATGGAGACTCGGCCCGAGACAAACGGCAATGTTGGATCGGAGAAGGTTGCCGCCGAGGCGCCAAGCGCGCGCATGCGCGTGCGTCGCTTGCCGCAGCGAGGCCACTACGACGCCAAGACGATTCACGCGATCCTCGATGCCGGCCTGGTCTGTCATGTTGGCTACGTTTTCGAGGGTCAACCGTATGTCACACCCACTTCCTATTGGCGCGACGGCGACCGTGTCTACTGGCATGGTTCGTCGGCGAGCCGCATGTTGCGCAGTCTCGGCGCGGGGCCGCCGGCCTGTTTGGCGGTAACAATTGTCGACGGACTGGTCATGGCCCGTTCCGGCTTCAACCATTCGATGAACTACCGCTCGGTGATGGTGGTCGGGACTGCGCGTTTGGTGCTCGACAGCGACCACAAGCTCAAGGCCTTGCGGGATTTCATGGAGCGCGTCGCGCCGGGTCGCTGGCCGGAGCTTCGGCCGACGACGGCACAGGAGTTGAAGGCCACGACAGTGCTCTGGATGCCGCTCGACGAAGCCTCTGCGAAGATCCGCACGGGGGATCCGATAGATGCAGCGGAAGACTATGCCCAGCCCTGTTGGGCCGGTGTGGTGCCTATCCGGACGGTGCTGGGGACGCCCGAGCCGGACAGATCACTCGATCCGAGCATCGAGATGCCGGCCTATCTCCATACGATCAGAATCACCTGATTTCGAGGCACTTCCGATCTGGGCGCCGGCCGCCATCACCGGCGTGTGGCTCTCCTAGCACGCGACGTTGTCAACAAATTTCGTGGAATCAGGTATCCCCATAGGGTCTCAAGATGAAGGTGCGTCGGCACGGCGTACTTCGAACAACGAGAAGTACTGCACCGCTGCCGGTGGCAGCGCACAGGAACGTCGGGTCACTTTGTCGAAAAGCTCAACCACGGTCTTCGCCGTCGCCACGCACCGTCGATCCTGGAACATCGCCTGCTCCAACTCAACCGAGCTGCGTCCTATCGAATTGACCCGAGTGCCCAATTCGACCAACCCGGGCCAGCGAGTTTCGCCGACCAGATCGATGACGAAACGGGTCATCACAAACGCATGACTGGGCTCCAACTTCGGCCCCCTCTCGCCGTAAAGAAGCTCGGCGCGGCCGCTTTCGAACAACATTGCAAAGACGGTGTTATTGATATGGCCGAGGCGATCGGTGTCGGCGTAGCGCAGCTTTTCGGTGCTCCGCAGCGGATAGCTTTCAAATACAAGGACATCATCGCTCATGCTCGAGCTCCTCGGTAACGGTCGCCGCCTTGGGCGCCGACGGTCCGCGCGCCAGTTGGCGACGCGGTTTCAAACAGCGTTTGCCGCTTCGACCAGCGGGGCAAGAGCGGCGCGCGTTTCATCCGGTATCGGCGCTGCCCCTTGAGCGGCAGCATCTATCCCAACCCACACGATCGAAGCAGAGACGCTCGGCCCCTCGTCGAGATCGCCGTCAAGATCGATCCGGCCGCTGAAAGCGAGGCTGCTCGTCCCGATCCGCGTCAAAGCCACCCGGACATGCAGGAGCGCATCAATGCCGATCGGCTTATGAAACGATAGATCCAGCCGACGGACCACCCACTGGTATGCGCCTGGCTGCGGCTTGAAATATTTCAGAACACCAGAATTCCGCAGCATGTCATTGACGGCCGACTCGAAGTACGCGACGTATACGCCGGTATGTACGTCACCTCGCAGATCGATGTCGCGATGATAGACGCGGAAGCGGCATGTCATGTCGCCGCGGTTGAAGCTATCCTCGGGCATTGCGTGGCCTCCTGGTTAGTTACCCATGAGCCTGCGGCTCACCCCGAAGCATGAACCATGTGCAGGCCCAGGTCGGTCTTCGCCGCACGCCTACAGCTCGCCTCCGAGCGGCCAGCGGGCCTGCATAGTCTGCGCGAGCCAAGCCTGTCCGACTCATCCCGAACGCGTTCGGAAAACGGGCCGCACCGAGAGTCTTGCTGCCGCCATTTCTCGGAGCCTCGCACGTTGCACCTTCGTCCCGTTAGCGCTCGATGTCGTCGGAAAGGCATCGACGCAGAAAAATGCCGCCGGCACTTTGAAGCCAGCGAGGCCGCGCGCGCAAAATTCGCGCAGCACTGCCTCATCGAAACTCTCACCTGCGCGCAAGGTCACGAAGCCGACCGCGACGACGCCGTGCTCGACTACGGCACTGACGATCCGACAGCATTCGATCGCCGGGTGCTGCTGTACATAGGCCTCTATTTCACTGGGCGCCACCAGATAGCCGCCGAGGCGAAGCACGTCAGACATTCGCTCTTCGAAAATGACACGGCCGTCGGGCAACAAATGCGCCAGGTCGCCGGTGCGGAAGTACCCGTCATCGGTGAAAGCGGCGCGGGTCGCCTGCTCATCGCCGTAGTAGCCTACCATCAAGCTCGGACCTTTCAGCTCGAGCTCACCACTTTCCCCGAACGGCAGGATGCCTCCAGTCGTTACGTCGCGCACCCGCATTGCCGCCGTCGGCGAGGCGGCGAACCCCCCGCCGCGGGCGCGGTCGGGCAGCGGGGCCCCAATCGGCTGGCGCGCGAAGAATGCCTGCATTTCGCTCGCGCCATAGATTCCGACCAACCGGATGCCCCGCGCCTCCGCCTGCCTCGGCAGTTCGGCAAGCATGGGATTGAACGCGCCGAAGCCGATCCACTCCAGCGTTGGAAAGGGGGCAGGATCGTCTGTTGTCGAGAGAATCTGAGCGACCATATCGTCCGACGCAAAAAACGTGGTAACGGAATGACGCCGGATGAGCGCCGCTGCGTGTTCCGCATCGAAGCTTGCCTGCATGATCATCGGGCGCCCGGAGGCGAGGCTTGTCATCGCCTGGGCGAAACCGAATATGCCGCACAGGGGCAGCGCTAGCAGCGTCACGCTCGTCTCAGCGTAATAGTTGTAAGCGGCGGCCGTGAGACGCGCATGGCTGATGATGCTACGGTGACTATGCAACACGAATTTCGGTCGCTTGGTCGTGCCCGAGGTCGTGAAGAGGATCGAGCCGGCTTCGGGATCGGCGAAGTCCGCCGTCAACGGTGGCCGGCCCGCCAGCTCGGCATAAGCGATGCTGTCGTAGTCGATTCGTCCGTCCTGACACGCGGAGGTCCCGTCACTGTAAAGAATCATTGTCCGCAGACTAGCCCGCAAGGCCGGTTCGACTGCCTCCAGGATGCCGACGAAATCGATCCCCTTGAAGCCGGGCCAGAGCACCAGAATCTTTGCACCGGACCGTCCGAGGATGTCGCCTAACTCGGCGCTCCGGAAACGCGTATTCACCGCGACGAGGATTGCTCCCAGCCGGGAACACGCGAACAGGAGAGCGAGCCAGGCCGGCGCGTTCGGCATCCAGACCGCAACCCGATCGCCCCTGGCGACGCCGAGTGCCGCCAAGCCATCAGCAACCCGCCGACTCTCATCGAGGAGAGCTCCAAAGCCGATCGCCGTCGCTCCCCACTGCAGCGCCACACGGTCGGTGTGCTCGGTAACGAGTTCCTCAAGAAACTGGCTCAGCGACGGGGGTTGCTGCGGGTCGCATCCTGTTTCCAGACATCCCGGATCGGTGCTGTGCTCCATGGCCTCTTCTCCATCCCGTCGGCGCCTTCGCCGGGCGCGGAATCAATGGCGCCCCAGATCGAGCCCCGCGCCTCTGGGTCAGTCCAACACTCGCAACGCTTGTTTCAGATCGGCAACCACTGTATCGGCGTCTTCGATCCCGACCGACAAGCGCAGCAAGCCATCCATTATTCCGTGCCGCTCCCGCTGTTCTTTTGGCACCTTGACGTGGGTCATGGAGGCTGGATGTTGGATCAGGGTATCCATGGCGCCGAGTGTGGCGGTCAAAGTGCAGGTGCGGATATTCTTCATTACCTTGATGGCCGCTTCCTGGCCGCCGCGCACCTCGAAGCTCAATACGCCGCCGAAAGCGCTCATCTGTCGGCGCGCGATTTCATGGTCGGGGTGGTCCGCCAGACCAAGATAGCTGACGTGCCGGACCTGCTTTTCAGTCTGGAGAAATTCGGCGATCTGCTGAGCGTTCTGACAGTGCCTTTTCATCCGCAGCGGCAGCGTCTTCAGTCCCATATTCAGCAGCCATGCATCGAACGAGCCGGCGCTGCCGCCCAACACCTTGCGCATCCGCCATACTTCGGTTTCGGTGAATTGCCGATCGCGACCGACTACGATGCCAGCCAGAGCGTTCGAATGACCATTCAGAAACTTTGTCGCGGAATGGACCACGAAATCGACGCCATGGCGGAATGGCTGCTGCAGATAAGGCGTCGCCAGCGTGCTGTCGACGGCGCACTTGCAACCATACTTCTTCGCCAAACCGGCGAGTCTCGAAAGATCGTAGCACCGCGACGTCGCGTTCGTCGGCGACTCGATGTAGACGAGCTTGGCCGATGGATTGTCGTGCAGCTGTTCTTCGACCCAGCCGAGGTCATGGAAGTCGCCATAGATGATCTTGACGCCCTGGCGGGCGACAATGACGTCGAGAAACTCGACGGTCGTCCCGTACAAGTTGCCCTGCGTGACGATGCAATCGCCTTTTTTCAACCCCAGCGAAAGGAAGAGCGCTGAGACCGCTGCCATGCCGGAGCCGAAGAGCACAGCGGACAATCGCAGAGGGCCCTGTTCGTCGACGATGCCGCATGACTCGAGCGCGGCGATCTTCGCCTCGATCAACGCCGTGTTGGGTGTCCCCCATCGGTTGTAGAGATACGGCCTGGCCTCCGTTTCATCGAAGATTCTGATCGCCTGCTCTGGACCCGGATAGACAAAAGTCGATGTCGCAAAGATGGGCGGCACATGTGAATGGACTGTTTGTTCGCCAAGAATCGCGTCATCGCAACATATCGCTTGAAAACTGTTGTCTGATGTTGGGGTCATGTCTCTCACCTTGCATTCGCTGTGGTTTCCTGTGCATGCGGCCCCGAGTGCGCGCCCGACAATGTCAAGATGTCAGCGACAGCGCCGCCGACCGCGGCGCCAAGGCATCGGCGACACATCCTTCGAGGATGTCCAGCCCCTCGTCGAGAGCTCCCAGCGCAATGGTCAGCGGCGGCAGAAGCTTCAAGACATGACTTCTAGCCCCACAGGTCTCGACGATGAGGCCGCGTTCGAAAGCCAGGCCGGACACCTTCGCGGCCGAGGTAGGATCGCGCCACGTCAGCCCTTGCAGGAGGCCGACGCCACGCGTCGTACCGCCGCTAGCCTGAGCCATCCCGACCAGCCGCCGACGGACCGTCTCACCTTTGGCCCTGATCGTCTGTTCGAACAGATCGTCCCGCCAGTAGTCGAGGGCGGCTGTTGCTGTCGTAAACGCCAGGTTATTTCCGCGGAACGTCCCGTTGTGCTCCCCAGGTTGCCAGACGTCGAGCTCCGGGCGAATGAGCACTATCGCCATGGGCAAGCCGAGACCGCTGATCGACTTGGAAAGGCAAACCAGATCCGGCTTCAGTCCGGCACTCTCGAAACTGAAGAACGGCCCCGTCCTTCCGCACCCCGTCTGAATCTCGTCGAGAATGAGGAGCGCACCGTACTTGGCCGCGACAGCGGCCAGGCGCTGCAACCAAGAGGCCTGCGCAACATTGATTCCGCCTTCGGCCTGTATGGTTTCAACGAGAATGGCGGCCGGCGCGTCGATCCCGCTGCCGGAATCGGCCAGAAAAGACTCAAGATAGCTGACCGTGTCGGCCGTCTCGCCAAAATACCCGTCGAACGGCATCCGCGTGACGTGTTCCAGGGGGACACCCGCACCATTGCGCTTCATCCGGTTTGCGCTCGCCGCCAGAGCACCGAGGCTCATACCGTGAAAGGCATTTGTGAACGCAATGACATTACGCCGGCCGGTCACCTTACGCGCCAGCTTCAACGCGGCCTCTATCGCATTGGTGCCTGTGGGCCCGGCAAACTGCACTTTGTAGTCCAGCCCGCGTGGCTCCAGGATAACGTGCGCGAACGCCTGCAGAAATGCCTGCTTCGCCGTCGTATGTAGATCTAACATGTGAAAAACACCGTCTGATTCAATGTACTCCAACAACGGGTACTTGAGTCGAGTGTTATTGTGGCCATAGTTCAATGCCCCGGCACCGCTCAAGAAGTCGATATACCGTTTTCCAGCCGCGTCCTCCAGAATGTGATCTCGACCAGAAACAAAGATGGCTGGAAAGTCGCGACAGTAGGTACGAACATTGGACTCTAAACGTTCAAACACCGATGTTGTCATTTGATTCTCCTGAATCGGCACATTGCGGTTTGGTCGATCGAATTGCCCGCGGCGGCAGTCACGCCAGCAATCTCAGGCAGCGCGGGGCTATGGCGTCAGCGGCGTGAACCTCCCGCCGCTGATCTGCTGAAGTGTCCAGCGAATGCCGGTAACCTCGCCGCCCTCGCGAAAGGAGAGTTTGCCGAGGCACGTATGCCACGGCCGAGACCGGAGCTCACCTGGGCAGGCGCCGGCATTGAGTGGCGGTTGCCGGTCGATGAGCTCCGCCAGGATTGCGGCCGCGGCATAGCTCGTAAGGAAATATGCGCCGGGCTGTTCGCCGAGGAGCCGGAGACATTCCTGTTCCGGCCCGGAGCGCTCGGCGGCGCTGCCCGGGTGCCCGGCAAGTCCGGTGACCAGGAGTCCCTCGGCCAAATCGCCCAGGAGTGCGGGGAAGCGCGGGGTAAGTGCATCATCGCTGACACAGATCGGCGCGAATACTCCGTTATGACGCAGGCACCTGACGACATCGGCGGAAAATTCGTGGGTTCCAACCACCAGCACGGCGGCATCGTTTTCGGTCTTGCGTCCTTCGCACCAAGTAGTACCCGACTGCGCCAACACCTCGGCATCGGGCCCTACCATGACCACAGCCGCACGGCCGCGTCGGCGGCATTCTTCGTCGATATAGCCTGAGAGCGAACGGCCATAGCGAATGTCTTGCGCCAACACGAGCAGGCTGGAGGGCTCCTGGCTTTGGGGCATGATACTGAGCATGGCCAGCGCCTGATCGTCATCGCGTCCACACAATCGGAACACGGACCGGTACTGACCGGCGGTCAGATCGGGATGAGAGGTCCCCGGGGCCATGAACACAACATCGTTCGCGTCATAGATATCGGCAGCAGCAAGCGCCGCGGTGGCGCTGAAATGGCCGATAACGTAGCGGACACCGAGCTCCAGATATGCGCGCGCTGCGAGGACGGCGCCCTCCGCGCTTCTGCGGTCATCGAGCCAAATCGCGGAGATGGTACGCCCGGTACGCCGTCGATGCGCTTCGAGAGCGAGATAGACGCCGGCCAAGAGGTCGACCGCATGTCCTTCCGGATCGATCGATATGCCGATCCGTTCAATCGCCGCAGTCGATGTTTGCGCGAGCTGCTGTCTCAGAAAGTTGAAATCGGGCCGCATTCTTTCCCTCGATCCTATGCAGCGCGCAACCCTTGCCACCGTCGCGAGCCGCTCGTCTGGTTACAAATCCGACTTCGCGTCACACCTCAGCCATCACTCGCCGGGCAAGCTCGAGTGCCACGCCCGGCGCAGACTTGAAGCCACTGCCCGAGCAGCCGGTCACGATCCATGAGCGCCTGGCCGCGTCCAACGGCTCGATGATCAGTCGGCCATCCGCCGGGGTGGCATAGAAACAAGCAACGGCACGGAGAAGCTCGTAATGATCATCTTCATGAAAGAACTGTCTGAAACGATCGACAATGACTTCAATCTCTTCGGGGGTGACCGACCGATCCTGCGCTCGTTCTGGATCGCCGGGGCGCCGGTGCGGTCCGACTGCGATCTTCAAGGTCGTGCCCAGCACCGGTGGCGCCAGCCAGCGCTCGTCTGCGGCGCCGAAATCAACAATGGCCGGACAGGACTGCCAGATCTCGCGCCATCGGTCCGGCACACCCAGATAGACCATGACCTGTCGATAGACGACCAAACCTTCAGCAAAATCAGCGACCAACCGCGGCGTCCATGCCCCCGCTGCCAGGACCAGACGGTCGGCCGATGCGAGCGTGCCATCTGCGAAACGGATCTGGGCACGATCGGGATTGATCGCTACGACCCGCCTATTGGGAGAGCAGATACCGCCTTTGCGGAGAATCCAACCGTGCATCGAAGCGATGATTCGGTCGGCCAACAGCACGCCGCCGTCTTCGACGGCAAGAGCCCAGGCGCCGCGCGGCAGGACAAGTTGGGGGAAGCGCCGTTGCAGGACGCTGCCGTCGATGATCCGGTGCGGAACAGATCGGTCGGCCAATTTGGCCCGGACCTCGTTGGCGCGACGCGACTGGCTCGTCGCAAAAAACACCGCCCCCGTCCGTGCAACCCATGGTGCCGAAAGATCCTCCCAGAGCTGATCCCACGCTGTGAATGCGTTCGGGGAGCCATGCGGCGCGGCGAAGGGATGGATGAGGCGGTGCTGGTCGACCGACGCGCCCAACGGGTTGGGGATCGCGCCCTGATCGAAGACGGCGACCTGGCACCCGGCGCGCAGCAGCGCCCAAGCGATCGTCAGCCCATAGATGCCCGCGCCGACAATGTTGACATGCATGCTGACGATCCCTCCACTACCGCGCGCGAGCCCGGCCGGTTAGAGGCTCGCGCCGAGCAGATCTCGCGGCGACCGCCATCGCGGCAGCTCGGCAATGCGGCCCAACCAACGAGCCACTGCCGGCCAGCGTGCGAGATCGAGCCGTGCCTCATCGGCCCAGAACAGATAGCCGCAGCAAGACAGGTCGGCAATTGTCGGGCTCTCGCCGACCAGAAAGCGCCGGTTGTGGAGCGCGGCTTGCAGTTGATCCAGCGCGTTTACGGAGCGAACGCGATAGTGCTCGACCACCGCGGCCGGCGTGTCTGGAAGAAATCGATAGAAGAAGCGCAAGTTGGCCACGCCGAGATTGAGGCGGCTCATCTCCCAAAACAGCCACTCCTGGATTTCCCACCATGCGGCTTGCGAAGTGCCCGCAAAACAATCGAGCCGTCGTGCCAGGAATTGGAGAATTGCATTCGACTGACACAGTGTCATCGTTCCATGCCGAAGTACCGGAACCTCGTCGAACTTGGCCAGCTTTGCAAAGCCCGGCGGGCGACCGTTACGTTCATTGAGAATGTCGACCGATTCATAGCCAAACCGCACATCCGCAAGCGTCAGGAACAGCGCCACCTTGTAGCTGTGCCCAGAGGCGTAGTGCCCGTACAGAAAGAAATCTGGCTCCGTGCTCATGACTGGCTCTCCATTGCGCCTAGCATCGGCGCACTCTGTGGGTCGGATCGTGGCGGCGCCGACCGGCCTCGCTCGCGCTGTGCGGACGCGACGATCGTCTTCAGAATGGTTTCACTGCGCACAGCAAGGAGGCTGAAGCTCTGGCTGTCGCTGATTCCGTGACTGCGCTCGCACAAGCCGTTGACGTAGATCTCGGCATGGCAGTCGTTCTTCGTCTTCACGCGGAAGTCGCGCTCGACCAGGGGCACCCCTTCCGCATCCAACTCGATATATTGCCGCAGCGGGCTCAACAGCGCCGGAAAAGTCTCGAGGTAATAGCCGGTGGCGAGGATGACCACGTCGATTTCGATACTGTCGGTCGCACCAGTATAAATATCCTCCAGGACAACCCGATAACAACCATTCCCGCCGTCAATACTGACCAACTTCCGGCGCGTCAGCATTTTTATGAACTCACGACCAGACACGCGATCTTCGTAGACCATCGAATACAGCTCACTGCTTCCAGTCATATCGAGGCCGGAATAGTTGGTGGCACGCAGATCTTCGAAGCAGGTCCTTTTGGCGGAGCTCGGCAAGTTATAGTAATAGTCGGTTTCGGGTGGCGAGTAGACCTGATTGCTGAAATGCCCGAGGTCGTACAGTTTGAATCCGATGGAACGGTGCACCGAATAGAGCATCGAGCGGGGAAACGTCTTGCGCAGCTCGATCAGCGCCTCCCCGGCACTTTGTCCGGAACCAACAACCATGAACCGCGGCTGCGTTCCATGCAGCGCGGCGATCCGCGGCAGGAAGTCGCTTGTATGGAACACGTGTGCTCCTTGCAGCGGCGCGTATTCGGGCGGAATCCGCGGCTTTGCGCCCGTCGAAAGGACGATCCGCCGCGCCGTATAGGTACCTTTGACGGTTTCAACACTGAAGGCGTGGATGCTATTGGCGCGCTGGACCGGCCGGATGCCGATCACTGGCTCATCGTAAGCCACCAGGGGCGACAGTTCCTGCGCTGCCCATTGGATATAGTCGGCCCATTCGTGCCGGCTGGCCGGTCGGCCGAGCAGTCCGAAATCATAGAGGCGCCCGTGCAGCTTCAAATAATTGGCAAAGGTGAAATAGCTGCGCGGGTCACGCGGAGTGGCCAGGTCACGGTAGACGTGATTGTTCAAGTCCGTTCCCGGCAAGAGGAAGTTGCCGTGCCATGCGCTGTCTTTCTGGCGCTCGAAAAACTTGACGGAGCCGAAGGCCGGGCTCGCGCGCTCCGCGCGGAAATCGGCGATCGCCGCGCCAAGCGCGATTCCGGCTGGGCCGAAACCAACGCCAATGAGGTCAAGGTCAGAGCTATTGTCCATGTGCATCTCCGAATTCCCCCTACCGGCCGGCGACGGCCCGCGCGTGCAGCGATTCGAGCGGCGCGCGCAGCCCATCCGCAGTGTGCTCGACGTTGCCTCGGCCTGGCTCCATTTCCAGCCTGTTGGCCAGTGATCGGCTGATATCGAGCGCGCGCAGCGACAGCAGGCTGAATGATCCAGCGTCGCCGAAACCGTGCGACGCCTCACACAGGCCGTTGATGTAGATTGGCGGCAGAATCGTTTCCGGTGCGCGTGGCGACAGCGAATAGTCGCGATTGACGTGGAGGAAACCATCGGCGTTCATTTTGAGGCGGCCGCTCAAGCTCTTCAGCATCGGCGGATAGGCTTCATTGGTTTCTTCGGTGCCAAAATTCCGGAAGCCCGTTGCCAGCACCACTCCATCCGCTCGGATCGTCCCAACCGTCTTGCGGTACGGCTCCTCGACCTCGAGCTCGACTGCGGCAGGCAGTGTCCGCACCGCTTTGACGACGCTGTTGGTGCGGACTTTCAGACGGTGGCCGCCGTCCAACGCCTGTTCGTAGAGCAGCAAATAGAGCTTGTGGATGACATCCGCATCGGCCGACGAGTAGTTGGTCCGGCGCAAGCTTTCGGTCAGCTCGAGCTTTGTTTGCGAGCTGCTGTGATAGAACAGATCGACGAAATCCTGAAAATACACGTGCTCGCTGAACGGGCTCGTGTCCTTGAGCTGGTAGCCGAAGCTGCGGACGAGGTTGGTGACGCTGGCCGCCGGGAACCGGCTGCACAGGTCGAGCACGATCTCGCCCGCGCTCTGGCTGGCACCGACTACGCAGAGATGAGCCGAAGGCTTTTCCTTCAAGATCTTTTCGACCTTGGGCAGATATTCGTTCAGATGGAACACCCGCTCGCCCAGCGTCCCGACAAAGGCCGGTGGGATCAAGGGCGTGCGGCCCGGTGCGAGCACGACCGCGCGAGCGTAGTACGCTTCGCCGGATGCGGTAACGACGCTATACAGGCCCTGATCGTCGTCGATGGCCAGATGCCGCACCTCGCGTCCATATTGGACATGTTGGTCGAACGATCGAGCGACCCATTGTATGTACTGGGAGAATTCCTTCCGCAGTGGAAAATGGACACCCAGATTGAGGTATTCGAACAGCCGGGCGTGGACATGGAGGAAGTTGGTGAAGGAATACCGGCTGACCGGATTGCGGGGCGTTACGAGATCGCGCAACGGGCTGTTCTGGATATCGGCGCCGGCAAGCAACATTCCGGGTTGCCAGGTCGGGCCGGGGGTCCGTTCGAGGAACAGCCCTCTGCCGAGATGTCCCTGCTCCTCGAGCGCGATAGCCAGAGCGATATTCGCCGGCCCAAAGCCGACGCCAATGAAATCGTATATTGCGGGCTGCATGGTGCGTCCTTTCAATGGCGAGCTCTAATTGGCCGCGACGACCATCGGTTCATCGGTGAACGCGGACGGGCGTGTTTGGAGTAGATCTTCTGGCAGCCGGCAAGGACGTATCGGGACCGGCCACGAACCGGCAACCGGCCAGACCGGCTGGTCTTCGACCCCCAACGCCCAACGGAAGCGGTCGCTGGCGGCGGGGAGCAACGGCCCGATCACGATCGAGAGCGTACGGAGCATGTACCAGAGATCCACCGCGAGGCGAGGATTGATCACCCGATCGCTGTTGCGAGCCGCTTGCGATAGCGTTCTTGCCCGGGCAGCGACCCAATGAAACGCGTATCCGATCTCCTCCGCGGCCGAACGCAGATCCATTGACGCGGCCTCATAGAAGCGCTCAAAGCGCCCGGTCAGAATCTGCGCGCGTTCGATGCCGGCGCTGGTCGGATGATAGGTGGCGCCCCTCACGAAATGCATTGCACCGAACAACTCGTTGAGCGTCGCGACTGTATGCCTCCAAGGCGCCCGCAATTTCTCTTCGACGGCGTGTCGCATCTCATCCTTGGTGAAATTGGTCTTCTGAGTCTGTGGATTGGTCAAAGACAGGTAGAACCGCAGCTCGTCACTACCGCATTCGGCCAGCAGATCTTTCGCCCAGATCAGATGATTGCGGCTCGTCGAGAATTTTGAATTCTCGAGCTCGTAGAATTCGTTGACCCCCATTACGTCGGGCAGAATGTAACGGTCGCCATGGGCCATGAGCAACCCAACATGGAGGAAGGTGAAGAAAAACGAGTTGTCGAAGCCGAAGAACTGGACGAGCTCATAGCCGTGTTGCCGGTGCCACAACTCGTCCGGCTCCGGCCGCCCTGGGCGCTCACTGGCAGCGGCCCCCGTGCAGCGCATCAAACCGGTCAGCAGTTCCGCCCACGGGTTGATGACCTGATCTTCGCAGCCCGGGAATGGCGCCGCGATACCCCAATCGCTCGGATAGGTAATCGGGAAATCCGGCAAGTGTCTTTCCAAGCACTCATTGACCAGGCGCAGCACGTGAGGGCGCCAGCGCGACCATTTATTCGAGAAAAACGCGCGGAACTCGTCACGATATCGTTCGAGCTCGAGCACGACCAGGCGAACCGGGCGTCTCGACAATTTCCCGTGCGGCGCCATCGTGGCGAAGGGATCGAGAATCTCGGTGAAATTGTTTGGATGGCCGCAGGTCTCACAGATTCCAGCTTTCGTCTCAGCCAGACATTCCGGGCAATGGCCGGACAGATAGGCTTCGAAAACAAACTGGCCCAACTCTTCGCAATAGTAGAGCTCCTTTTCCTTCGTGATGAGTTTGCCCTCGTCATAGAGGCGGCGAAGGAAATCGCGTGTGAGCGCGACATGCGTCTGATCCGGTGCGACCCACGCATCCATTCTGATTTCGGCTGCGGCAAGCGTTTCGCGGATTTCCGCTGTGTATTTACGGCAAAGCTCGGCGGGCCTCATCTTCAACCGCTCGGCCGAGGTCTTCACGTATGACTGGTTGCTGTCGCTGTACGATCCGAAGATCACCTCGCACCCGCGTAGCCGTGCGAAACGGGCGAAGATATCGGCCGCAAGGTAGGGACCGGACAGATGGCCGACGTGCAAGTCGCCGTTTGGGGTCGCAGGCGACGCCGTGATGATGATTTTGCGCATGCTGATCTAACCTCCTGGGACTTGCAGGCATGGCCGGGCACCCGTCCTGGGCACCCCCTGGTGTGTCACGATCAGCCTTGTACCTGATGAGTTACGGTGGTCTCGTCACCACCCCACCAGATGTTCAGCATTTCCAACATCCTGTCGGGATCGGTATTCTTGAGCCAATGCGTCGAACACCTCGGCATATAGATCACGTCTCCCTTGCCGACCTGGCGTGTCTCGGCATCAACCGACATCTCACCCGTACCGGATAGGATGATGAACGCCTCCTCTTCGTCATGCCATTGGGGCGAAGTCCGCTTCCCCGGTTCGAGCGTCACCCAGGCCGAGCCCCAGGGCGACTGGACAAGCCCCTTCCAGGGGAACAGACGGCGCAGCATGCATTCGCCGTCGGGTACAGAGGTGGCGTCCTTGGACCATTGCACGAACATGTTAGTCATCTCCTCGTCAATCAAAGTGAAAATGGCTCTTGGGTAAGCAGACTCGCAGCCTTTGGACAAGCGCGGGCATGTTCGACCATACGTGCCGCATGCGCCGCGCGAGGCCGATGCGTCGGCCCGAAATTCTGTCTTTCCGACGTCCAGCCATCGAGGATCAACGCACCGTAGGCCTGCCAAGGCCGCCAGCTGTTCACGAGATCCTCCAGCGACGAGATCGAAGCAGGCACGAACGGAGCGGACTTTCCACGGTTGGTTGTCACGAACTCGGTCGGAAACAAATCGGGTGCATGAAGAATGCGCGACGTGATGTATCGCGCTTGCGGCTCGCACAATCGTACGGCTCGCGTCAGGATTTCAACGGTGAGCTCTGGGTCTGCGTGATCATCCAACACGAGCGTCCCCGACGACACGAGCTGCGCGAACTCGCGTACCGCACAAACGCAGTCGGCCGGAACTTCGAACGCTGCCATGTCGGCCCTCGCAAGCACACCCGGCCGAGGGAACACATGGGTCAGGCCTGGCAGGGCGTGCTCTCGCGGCACCGGCTGGCCGAGTGTGCCCACGATCCGCCCGACGCATTGGCGCGCCCTGTCGTCTGGCATTCCCATGGTCAAGATACAAGAAGCTGCAAGCTCGAACCCATCCCATGCCCCGACGACACGCGCTCCCCGAGAGATGTCGATCAAGTCACGGAGGACCGAAGACTGACTGAGATGTGTCATTATCGCCGTGATATTTGCATCGAGATCGAGCATTCGGCGCAACCGCTGGATGATCCGCTGTAGATGCGACAGGTTGGTGAACCGGATGCAGGCGTTGAGCGCGGCCGCTCTCTCGGCGATGGAAACCTCAATCGTGCCGTATTGACCGTCGATCGCGATGACCCGGCGATAGCTGTGTTGGTCCACGACCTCGACGCCGGGGATCGCATTCTGGGCAAGCTGCCACAGAACAGCACCCCAGTTGTAAGGTGGGACGAACGGCAGCTGCACAGATAGAGCGACGCCCGCCTGCGCATCCGGCGACAGGTCTCTACGCAGCTCGCGAGGTGATTTCCCGTAGTGCAAGCGGATCGCGTCATTGAACCGGCGCAGACTCAGAAAGCCGGCAGCCAGAGCGATCTCACTCATCGGCAGCGTTGTTTCAACAATAAGCTTTCCCGCGACTTGCACGCGGCGCAGGTGGGCGACCACGGTAGGCGACAGCCCGAGCCGCCGAGAGAAGAGGCGGCGCAGGTAACGCTCGCCAACACCGAGCCGGCCAGCCAGGTCAGCTACGGACCCAACGTCCAGAGCTCCTTCATCGATCAGACGAAGCGCTCGCGTGACAGTATTCGCCGTGCCGAGTGACGCGGGCAGATTTCTGGCCACTTCCGGGCGACACCGCAGGCATGGCCGGTAGCCGGCCTTTTCCGCATCTTTCGAAGAAGAGAAGAACTGACAATTCGTTACTTTCGGTGTATGCAAAGGGCAAGTTGGACGACCGTATATGCCAGTTGTCCTGATGGCCACGAAAAAGCGGCCGGCAAAACGGGTGTCCTTGATAGATGTTGTATGATAGCGAACTTCATCTTCATTCTTCACTGCGAACGCTCCGTGATCGCGGTAGTGAATGTTGGCCAGGGAAAATTACCGCAATCCAGCGTGACCGTCCATGACGCAACAGTGGTTAGGCCCGAATCTGGCTGACGACATGTCTAGCATCATTTAAAACAAACTCCGCGCCGCCGATTACTGACTTCGTGTCAACTTGGCCTCAGCATTACCACCTGTCGAGCAGCCTCTCGAGCTGCCCTTCGTTCCGGGAGTCTCTCAATCCCTTATGCGCACGATCCTGCCCTGACACACTGCCGTTGTGAAAACCCACACAAGATCCAATCAGTCCCCGTGTCTACAGGCACGAGGCGGGTGGCGCACGCTACGCGCATGTTATGCGTGGGATTTTGGGATATTCCCAGACTGAGACTACTTCCAGGAATGGCCGACACAGGCTCAGCGCGAGCCGTCAGCGCATTGGCTTGCGAGGCAAGCGAATTGGCGGTGTTGTCATCCGAATTGGCGGTGTTGGCATCGATGTTGACGTGCAGGGCCAACTAACGCGCGCCTGACGCACAGGCGCGATCGATATGCCGCGTATCGGGGAAGCCGGCAAGAACGGACTTAATTCCAACATATCGTCCACGGATGTCAGATGTAACAAAGCTATCCGAGCACCAGGAATCGTAAACTGAGATGCCTGCAACTGAGAGCCGCTCGCCGGCAAGACAGCGCCAACGGGTCAAGCGGGGATCAGCGTCCTATGCGTCTTGGCTGCCCCGTCTCGGTTGGCTCGAACCACCTCCAACGGCGTGCGCACTGCAGCGCCGCTGCATGAGCCAATGCTGCATGGCGATTGCCCCTTGATTCCGGAGGGCAGCGAACAAACAATGGCACGAACGTGCAATATCCGCCCTGGCGGTCGATGCTGTACAGTGCGACAGTTCACCGCCATCGACGCACAAACTCATCGCCAATTTTTTATCGGTGAGCCCTTGATACGCACGCGCTCGCCACAACCAGCCACTGCCATGAACGAGATCGAAGTTCTCGCCGTCTTTTCGACAGAAGCACACGCTCATACGGCGCTCGTGCGACTGGAAGACCTCCGGTACCGGGACGTTCGCGCAACGATTGCCGCCCAATGCGCAATACGCGCCGCAGTCTCGCGACAAACGCAGCAAAGGGTCACCGACACCCTGCGTAAGCTTGGCGCCCTGGACGTCACCTCCCGAGTGCTTGCCCCGCAGTCAAACTGGATGAGCCATCAAAACGGCGCGATCACGGGGATCGGAGTCGAGCCCGGTGCGGGCGACTCGGAAACGGGCATGCCGGAGGACCGGCGCGTTTGATTCTCACCCGAGAGCTGAGCGCCTCGGGTCTCAGGTAAACCAATGGCGGTGCTGCTTCAGTTACCGCCGGTCCGCCGGTGATAGTTGCTGGTCAGCGACATCGTCGACCTTCCGGTGTCGCCTCGAGCTGCCGGTGCAGCCAGTCAGCCGGTCGTTTTGCCGCCTACCGCGCCGTGCGTGACTGCCAACCGCTGGACTTCCGCAAGCGCCTTCTCGACATTGTCCGCGGGCGCAAGCCCACCAATGATCGCCGCGATCTTGTCGTCCGGTGTTACGACGAAGGTCGTGCGCTCGGCGAATCCATGGCCGATCTCCTTTCCGCGAGTATCTTTCAAACCCGCGTGTGCATCGGAGACTTTCAACTGATAGGACCGGGAGATCGAACCGTCTGCATCGGAGGCGGTCGGAAACTTTCCCGCGCAGTACTGCGGATCGGACGAGAAATCGTTCAGGCGTTCGATGCTATCGAGCGACACCCCGATGATGGTGGCGCCGGCGGCGGCAAATTTATCGCTATTCACTGCGAAGGTATGTGCCTGGATGTTACATCCCCCTGTGTACGCCGCAGGGTAGAAGTAAACCACCACAGGCCCCTTCTTCAGCGCATCCTTCAGCGAGAAAGTGAAGGCGGTACCCGCAAGCGATGCCTGTGTCTTGAATTCAGGCGCGGTATCGCCCTCCTTCAAAGCTGCCAACGCTGGCAACGCAATCACACTCGACAACGCGATAGCTGACAACATACGTTTCATAGATCACCACCTGGCAAGGGGCACCGCGCCGGCCATGCAGGGCCGGCCGGGTTACGGCTCCAGCGATCGTACCATGGGCGGAGCCGAACCTCGAAGCAGCGATGCTGTGTTGGACTGCGGCTCCGGGGAAAGTGCGATTCCATGTTCCCTCACTTCGCGTCGTGAAAAATAACCCCCAGAGTGTGCCGATGCCCACTCCGCACACGGCTCACGCCGTGCCGCAGGTTGACGCGGTACACCCCCCGTGTTCCCTGTACGGGCCGATGATGAACCGCGAAAACCACCGCGTCGCCCTGCGCCAGAGGCACGACCTCGGGCCGGGATTGCATGCGCGGCCGCTGCTCGGTCATGACGAACTCCCCACCCGTAAAGTCATTGCCGGGTTGCGAGAGAAGGATCGCGGCCTGCAACGGGAAGACGTGCTCTCCGTAGAGATCCTGATGAAGACAGTTGTAGTCCTCAGCCTGATACTGCAGAAGAAGCGGCGTCGGCCGATCCTGGCCTGCCGACCGGCAGCGAGCCAGAAAGGCCGCATGCTCGGCGGGATACCGCGCCTCAATGCGCATCTGCTCGTTCCAGTGGTTCGCGATTGGCACCAGGTACGGGTACAGGCTGGCGCGAAGCTCAGCCACGATCTCGGGAAGCGGATAGGCAAAATACTTGTATTCTCCGCGTCCGAAACCATGCCGTCCCATCACGACGCGACTGCGAAACGAGCTCTCTACGGTATAAAGACCCGCGAGCGACTGGCACTCAGCCGGAGTGAGCAACTTTTCGATAACGGCGTTGCCAACCGCGTCCATCTCCCGCGATACACGCCCCCAGTCCAGGCCCCGTACACGCTCTCGTACGGGCACGGGACCACACTCGACACTGGCCAATCCTCGCACCCCGCCCCCCATTACTGCATTTCCTCACACACAAACATGCCTCCTACCCTGCGTGCAGCAAAGCACCTGCTGAATGCAGCAGGCGCTTCGTCCGTCGAAGACGTCACTTCAGCACAAAGGGTGTCCACAAGCATTCCGATCCTTGCGACGACAGGCTCCTGGGCCGACGCCATTGGCCGTATCGCTCCAAAGACCAATACAGTTAGCAGCTCCGCGCGCTGAAGTGTCACTGTGAGGCATCCGGGTCGCGCCGCATAGTGCCACCATGACCAACACAGCTCCGGGGTTGTTACCCCATTGGATTGCAGGACATTCTGTAGCTAGCGCCAGCTTACGGCGCGGCGAAGTCTTCAACCCAGCAACGGGTGAGGTGAGCGCATACGTACCGTTCGCCACATCCAAAGAAGTCGATGCCGCCGTCCAGGCCGCGAGCACCGCTTTCAAGGCGTGGGCGGCGACGCCGGCACTCCGGCGCGCCCGCGTGTTGTTCCGCTTCAAGGAGCTCGTCGAGGCAGCCGCCCAGGAGATCGCCACCCTGATCGCGCGCGAACACGGGAAGACCGTAGCCGACGCACACGGCGAGATCGCGCGCGGCCTCGAAGTAGTCGAGTTTGCCTGCGGAATCCCGCAGCTTCTCAAGGGCGAATACAGCGAGAACGTCGGGGGCGATATTGACGCGTATAGCATTCGTCAGCCCTTGGGTGTGGTTGCCGGCATCACACCGTTCAACTTCCCAGCGATGGTGCCGATGTGGATGTTTCCCATTGCCCTCGCCTGCGGCAACACCTTTGTGCTCAAGCCCTCAGAGCGCGATCCCTCCACCGCGCTTCGCCTGGCGCAGCTCTTGAAAGAAGCAGGTCTGCCCGACGGCGCTTTCAACGTGGTGCACGGTGACAAAGAAGCCGTGGACGCACTGCTCCATCATCCGCATATCGCGGCCATGAGCTTCGTCGGCTCGACGCCCATTGCTCGTTATGTCCATCTCGAAGGCACGACCGCCGGCAAGCGCATCCAGGCATTGGGTGGCGCCAAAAACCACATGGTCGTTATGCCCGATGCGGATATCGAGCAAGCCACACAGGCATTGCTTGGCGCTGCATTCGGCTCCGCCGGCGAACGTTGCATGGCGATTTCCGTCGCGGTTGCTGTGGGAGATGCAGTCGCGGATCGCCTCACCGCAAGCCTTGCTCCCAAGATCCGCGCGCTGCGCATTGGCGCACCCGACAAGGCCGACACCGAAATGGGGCCGCTCGTGACCCGGGAGCACCTCAACAAGGTCCGAGGTTACATCGAGACCGGCGTGGCCGAAGGCGCCACACTCGTGGTCGATGGCCGGGAGACCGCCATCCCAGCAGCGAGCTCGGGATTCTTCCTGGGTGGAAGCCTCTTCGACCATGTGCGCCCTGATATGCGCATCTACCGGGAAGAGATCTTCGGTCCGGTGCTGGCCATGATGCGGGTACCGACCCTGGAAGCCGCGATCGAGCTCATCAACTCACATCCCTTCGCCAATGGCACGGCTGTCTTCACCCAAAGCGGAGAATTGGCGCGTGCCTTTGCGTCTGCAATCCAGGTGGGGATGGTCGGCATCAACGTGCCGATCCCGGTACCCGTGGCGTTCTATAGCTTCGGAGGCTGGCGCAACTCCCTGTTCGGTGATCACCACATCTACGGCTTGGAGGGCGTTCGTTTCTACACGCGCTTGAAGTGCGTTGCTCAGCGGTGGCCGTCCACCGGGCAAGCCAGCGCCGAATTCACGATGCCCGTGATGAAGTAATCACCTCTTCCTTCGCGCCGGTGAAGTAGCCTGTGGGGAGGCTACTCCAATCGGTTCATAAAAGTACCGTACGGGCCTTCATATAGAATACCGGCCCGTGAGCAACAAGAAGGCCGAAGAGCGCACGCGAGTCGCCACAATAGCGGCCAACCTGAGGCGCCGCGTTGTCGCGGGCGACCTGGGCCCGGGCGATCACATGCCTTCCGTTCGAGAGCTTGCCCGCTCGAGTGGCGTGAGCGCGTTTACAGCCGCTCGCGTTTATGACCTCCTGGTTGCCGAAGGCATCGTGGATGCGCGTCGCGGGGCCGGCTACTTTGTCGCCCAAGGAGCCAACCGGCTCAACTCCCGTCCACTCGGCGCGCCCGAACCACTGGCCGACTCCATCTGGTCGTTACGGCGCGGATACGACTCGCGGCTGCTGCGTGTCGATGCCGGATGCGGGTGGTTACCCCCGGGCTGGCTCTTCGCCGACGGCGTACGCACGGCGCTTACGCGGATCGCACGCAAGCCCTCCGCATACGCCGGCCGCTATGGGAGCGTCTACGGCTTGCGCGCGCTACGCCGGCAGCTATCCGCCAGCCTCGGACAACGCGATATCGAGTGTACCGAGGAGCAAATCGTCCTGACACAAGGGGCCAGCCAGGGACTCGAGCTCTGCATAAACGTGCTGACACAACCAGGTGACAGCGTTCTCGTTGACGACCCCTGCTATCCCTACGTGCTCGCCATGTTGCGTGCCCGTGGTGTCCAGCCAGTTGGGGTCGCGCGCACGCTGACCGGGCCAGATGCCGTCGCCCTGAACGCGATTGCGGCCGAAGTCCGACCCCGTGTTTTCATTACCAACACCACAGCTCACAATCCCACGGGCACGACCACATCAGCACAGGTAGCACACGACGTACTGCTCGCCGCCGAGCGACACGACTTTGCCATCATCGAAGACGATATCTTCGCCGAGCTCGCACCCGAGCGCAGCCCCAGCCTCGCCTCCCTGGACCGCCTCCGACGCGTGGTTCACATAGGGAGCTTCTCCAAGACGATCGCGCCAAACCTGCGCGTCGGCTACGTGGTCTCTACCGAAGAGCGTGCCCAGGAAATCGCTGCTCTGAAGAATATTCTTTCGCTCTCCTCTTCCGAGCTCATGGAGCAGATGGTCCTCGCCATTTTGACGGGGGGCCGCTATCGCACGCACCTCGAGCGCCTGCGTAAGCGCCTTGCGAAAGCCCATGAGCAGGTCACGCGCCGCTTCACCGCGGCCGGAGTCGAGGTCGCATTCCGCGGAGCCGGACTCTTCCTGTGGGCAAAACTACCGGGGACACTCGATTCGCAGTCCCTTATCCAACAGGCCCGCTCGCACGGTATCCTGCTCGCCCCCGGGGAGATGTTCAGACCCGATTCCCGCCCCACCGGACACTATCGATTCAACGTGGCCTACGCGAATGATGACGTGCTATACGACTTCATCGACACTCTGGCCTGACTCCTGTTGGAAGCAATTCAGGCGACCGTCGACCTGACAGTGGAGGAGCGGCTTGCCTTGACAAACAGATAGGCGACTATGGCCACCGTCAATGTCCCCAGGCTCACGTACAGATCCCTTGCCTGTCCGGTCCTGGACATGGCGACAAGGATCGCCAGCATACCGCCAATAGCGGCATAACTTGCCCAGGGAAACAGCCACATCTGCACCGCGGGCGCTGGCGCGCCCGTGCGCTCACGCTCCTGGCGCAAGCGTATCTGAGCGAAGGCCACCATCATGTAGACAAACACCATGAGCGCCCCGGAGGCATTCACCAGGAACGCGAACACGGTATCCGGAAATTGCGTCTCGGCGAGGACCCCCAATACCCCGGCCAGCGTGCTCATCCATACGGAGCGCACCGGAACCCGACGCGCATTGAGCTTTACCAGGCCTTGAGGCGCATCGCCGTGCCCGGCCAGCATGAACAGCACCCGCGAGCAGATGTAGAACGCCGAGTTCAGACAAGACAGAACCGCGGTCAGAATGATCGCGGACATAGCGATGCTTGCCCAACCGTATCCCATGGTAATCAGCGCGGCCGCAAATGGAGACTCGCCGACTTTGATCGCGTTCCAGGGCACTATGCAGACAATGAGAAAAATCGATGTGACATAGAAAGTCAGGATGCGCACGATCACCGAAGCTCCCATGTTCGCCGCCGCGCGCGCCGGCTCGCTCGATTCGGCCGCCGCCACAGTCGTGATCTCGGCACCGGTCAGGGCGAAAAATACGGTCACGGCGCCGGCCAGCACCGCCACGACACCCTGCGGCATGAAGCCGCCATGACTCGTGAGGTGCGCGAACGTCATACCGTGCGGTGAGGTGAAGCCGAGCACATACGCCGCGGAGAGCGCGATAAAGACGATAATGGCGGCCACCTTGATGGAGGAGAACCAGAATTCGAATTCGCCGTAGGAGCGCGCCGACATCAGATTCACTCCGGTCATGATCGCCATCAAGCCCAAACCCAACACCAGCGGCGGCAAGGACGGCAACCACTGATGCAGAATGTTGGCCCCGGCGATCGCCTCGACCGGCACCACGATGATCCAGAAGTACCAGTACAGCCAGCCAGCCACGAAACCCGCCCACGATCCGAGCCCGGCGCGCGCGAACTCTGTAAATGAGCGCACTTGCGGCAAACTCACCGCCATCTCTGCCAGCATGCGCATCACCAACAGCACCAGTGTGCCGGTGATCAGATAGCTCAACACGATGGCCGGACCGGCCGCTGCGATGGCAGCGCTGCTGCCGACGAACAAACCCGCTCCGATGATGCCGCCGACGGAAATCATGAAGATGTGGCGGGGCCTGAGGGAGCGACTCAACTCGGCTGACATCATGAACCTCTGAAGATGGGCACGGCCGGCTCCGGCAGGACCTTGGCGGCGCGGCTGGAGCTTTTATGGGGTGGACTCACGCGGAGTAGATCCAGGACACCGGATCGGACGGGACAAGCCGGACGGGGGAATTCAGTATAGGGCCAGCAGCAGCAGGCAGTCCACGGCCGTCACGCCGACGCTGCACATCGACGCCAGGAGCCTATCCGAGTAATGATGGCCTGCTGTGGCCGCTGGCAAAATCCGCTCGCCAGGACCGCCCTTGTCACAGCGATCATTACTCACACAGGCCCTCGGCAAAGCATGAATCCGGCGATTGTTTGGTTCCGTGACGATCTGCGGGTGGCTGACAACCCGGCGCTGCATGCGGCGGCGGCCACGAAGCGACCACTGCTCTGCCTGTTCATCGACGAGCAATCGGCCGGCCTGCGTCCCCGGGGAGGTGCCGCGCGATGGTGGCTGCACGGATCACTGGAGGACCTGCAGGAAACGCTCGCAAGACAGGGAGGGGACCTGGTCATCCTTCGAGGAGACCCGAGAGAGATCGTCCCGGACATTGCGAC
>CAZBTV010000045.1:30918-46818 GCA_964494895.1 uncultured Steroidobacteraceae bacterium
GCCGTCGGCGCGCGGAGCGTGTTCTGGAATCGCCGTTATGCTCTCCGAGCCCGAGAAGTCGACTCGGCCGTGGAAACCGTCCTGACAAAAGGTGGCGTCGAGGTAGTGACTTCCAACGGTCACCTCCTCAACGAGCCGTGGACGCTCGCCAACAAAGCCGGTCAGCCGTTCCAGGTATTCACTGCCTATTGGCGAACCGCCCTTGCCCGGGCCGTGCCCGAAATACCTCTGAGCGCCCCACACAGGCTTCAGTTTCAACCGCTGCCCCGACGTGGCCGATTTCGGCCGATGCAGCTCGCAAGTCTCGAGCTCGATCCGCATGCGCCGGACTGGGCGGGCGGCCTGCGGGCGCAATGGAAACCCGGCGAGACCTCGGCCCGGACGATCTTGCGCCGGTTCCTTGCGACCGCTCTGCCGGACTACTGCACCGATCGCGACCGCCCCGACCGGCCAGGCACATCACACCTGTCGCCCTACTTGTCCGCGGGCAACATCTCCGCGCGGGAAGTCTGGCACGCCACTCACGCAGCTACGCGTCGGCATCCCGGCAGCGCGCGCCAGCGAGAAAAGTTTCTTGCCGAGCTCGGCTGGCGGGAATTCAACTACCACGTTCTTTACCACCATCCCGACCTCGCTGAACGTAACTTCCAGCCCCGTTTCGACCATATGCGCTGGCGAATCGACCGACGGGCGCTGAGGGCGTGGCAACGTGGACTGACAGGATATCCCATCGTCGACGCCGGAATGCGCGAGCTGTGGAAGACAGGATGGATGCACAACCGCGTGCGCATGGTGACGGCCTCCTTCCTCACCAAACACCTGCTCATCGATTGGCGCGCCGGAGAAAAGTGGTTCTGGGACACTCTCGTCGATGCCGATCCCGCCAACAATGCCGCCAACTGGCAGTGGGTGGCCGGGTCGGGCGCGGACGCGGCACCCTACTTCCGTATTTTCAATCCGGTCCTGCAGGGTGAGAAATTTGACCCTCATGGGGACTATGTCCGGCACTGGGTTCCCGAGCTGGCGGGCCTGCCGAACGAAGTCATCCATAAACCCTGGAGCGCGAAAGCCACGCAGCTGGCCGCGGCCGGGGTGCGCCTCGGCGAGACGTATCCGCACCCGATCGTAGATCACAGCCGAGCGCGGCTGCGTGCACTCATGACCGTCGAGTCGCTGGCGTGACGGACTGCACTGTCGGTGAGCTTCTGGAGCTCCTTTTGCCACATCGACGTGCGTCGCCAATAGCGGCTGCGTACGCTCTCAACTGACGCCAAAAGGTGTTTGACGCGCAGCAGCCACGTATCTTACAGTCGAAAAACAATCACATGCATTCGTCAACCTCCAACGGACCCGGCGTCGCTCTGCGCACGCTCCTTGGCCGCGCCACGATGCGGCACACTCTGGCTGGCTGCATCCTGATGGCAGCCCTCGTGCCCGGACTCATATTCGCTGCCGATGCGGATGAGGCAACTCAACCGACACAGATGCAGGAAGTGACGGTAACCGCCAGCCGGCGCGAGGAATCCCTGAGCAAAGTGCCCATCAGCGTCAGCGCCTACACGCAGGAGGCTATGGACATCAAGGGCATCAAGGACATCGACGACATCGCACGCTACACTCCCGGTGTACGCATCGACAGCAGTCAGACCAACCAGATCGCGATCCGTGGCATCGCGTCCACCGGCGGCTCCGGTACCACCGGCATCTATATCGATGACGTCCCGATCCAGGTGCGCGAGCTGGGGTTCAACCCCGACGAGGCGCTGGTGAAGATATTCGACCTGGAGCGGGTCGAAGTGTTGCGTGGGCCGCAAGGCACCTTGTTTGGAGCAGGCTCGGAGGGCGGCACGGTCCGCTACATCACCACCCAACCGAGCCTCACAAAGTCCGACATCTACGCGAAGGCCGAGACCTCGTATACCCAGGGTGGTGCAATGAGCTACGAAGCCGGCATCGCCGGTGGAACCCCGCTCATCGACGGCACCCTCGGCGTGCGTGCCAGCGCCTGGTACCGCCGCGACGGCGGCTGGATCGACAGGATCGATCCGACGACCTTGTCAGTCGTGGATGCGAACGCGAACCATGACGATTCCCTGGTGTTGCGCCTGGCGGCGCTGTGGCAGCCGAACGATGCACTGAAGATCACCCCGAGCATCTACTACCAGCATCGGGCGCGGAACGACGTCACCATCTACTGGCCTCAGTATTCCAACCCGAGCCGGGACCTGTTCGTGAGCGCGAACCCCACGCCACGTCAGGAGCCGGACAACTTCTACCTGCCAGCGCTCAACGTCGAGGCAGACTTCGGCGCGGCGCGGCTGATCTCCACCACGGCCTACTTCCATCGTGACGAGATCAGCGGCTACGACGGCACTCTCTACAACCTGGGCTATTATCAAACGTTCATCAGCCCGGCAGTCAACCCGGCGCCCGTCGGCGCAAACCTTTTCCCGCTGCTCGACGGCACGGGCGTGCACCTGCCGCCCGGACTGACGGGTTACCGCTCGCCCACCTCGGTGACCAACCAGCAGCGCAACCTCTCACAGGAGATCCGGTTGCAGTCGTCTGATCCCAACGCGCGCATCTCCTGGACCGTGGGCGCCTTCTATTCTCTCAACCGCCAGTCCAGCCTGGAGGAAATCCACGACCCGATGGCGGATGCGCTGTTCAACGCTCTCGTCGGAGAGCCCATCGCGGCGTACTTCAATACGCCTCTGAACCCGGACGGTAGCTCCTACCTCCCCATGGGGGATTCCTACTTCAACCGCCTGACCACTCATGACCGGCAGATCGCTGGTTTTGGCGAGCTCAATATCGGCTTGACGGACACCCTGAGGCTGATTGCGGGAGTGCGCGTCTCGAAGACCACGTTCTCCATCATGAGCCTGTCGGACGGTCCCCAGAATGGGGGGCCCCGGCCGGGAGCCGCACAGAACACCCAGACCCCCGTTACGCCCAAAGCGGGCCTCGATTGGCAGATCGACCCCGACGACATGGTTTACTTCACCTACGCGAAGGGCTTTCGTACAGGTGGCGGCAATCCCTCCATTCCCTATGATCCGACATTCCAGAATCCGATGGTCGGCTGCACCCAGGACTTCATCAACTTCGGCATCAAGCAGGCCCCCACCACGTACAAATCCGATACGGTGCAGAGCTTCGAGGTCGGTGCCAAGAACAATATCAACAATGTGGTGCGCCTCGCCTCGAGCGTCTACTACATCAAGTGGCATGACATCCAGGGCAATGTGGTCCCGCCGATATGCCAGATCCAGTGGACCGACAATCTGGGTGATGCCGTCTCGAAGGGGTTCGATATCCAGGCAAACATCCAGGCCACCGCGGCCCTGGGCATCGATGCAACGTTCGGGTATACCGACGCGCGCTATACGAAGAATGCTTTTCCGAGCGGCGCGGTGATCGCGGCCGGAAGTGGAGTTCTGCCCCTGGTCGCCAATGGCGATGCGATCGGCGGCCCGAACGGAACCGGCACCGGTTACGCCATTCCACCCTACACGGCCACTGTCGGCACGGAATACCGGTTCAGTCTGCTCTCACACGAGTCGTTCGCGCGCGTGGACTACGAATACGAGGCGGGCGACAAATGGATCCATGCCGGGCTCGACCCGAATACCTCGCAATATGATCCCACCGGTATGCCGACTTCGCGGCAGAGCTTCGCCTCGCTGCGGATGGGAACCCGGCTGAGCGACTGGCTGGTGTCGTTTTTCATCGACAACCTGACCGACAGCCATACAATCATCAACTACAACCACCAGACCAACTCCTACTACGGCAGCGGACTGGTGGCGAGCCCCGCCTTCCGCTATATCACGTACCGGCCCCGGACGTTCGGCATCACCGCGACCTATCGGCATTGAATGAATCGGCGCGAGCGCCTCACCCAGGCACGGGGCGGCATGCTGCGCCGGGCGTGGATACCCGGATCCAGCGTTTATACTACGGTCGCAACACTTCCCTGCCACCCATATAGGCCCGCAGCACCTCCGGCACGCTAACCGTGCCGTCCTCCGACTGATAGTTTTCCAGCACCGCCACGAGCGTACGGCCGACCGCCAATCCCGAGCCGTTGAGAGTGTGCACCGGCTCCGGTTTACCGCTGTCGGGATTGCGCCAGCGCGCTTGCATTCGACGCGCCTGGAAGGCTTCGAAGTTGCTGCACGAGGAGATCTCACGATACCGCTCCTGCGCCGGCAACCATACTTCCAGGTCGTAAGTCTTCGCGCTGCCAAAGCCAATATCCCCGGCGCACAGCGCAACCCTGCGATAGGGAAGCTCCAATCGCCGTAACACCTCCTCCGCATTGGAGGTCAGCTCCTCGAGGGCCGCGTACGACTCCGCCGGACGCACGATCTGCACCAGCTCTACCTTGTCGAACTGGTGGTTGCGGATCATCCCGCGGGTATCCTTACCCGCCGCGCCAGCCTCGGAGCGGAAGCACGGCGTGTGGCACACGAATTTCAGCGGCAGTTGCTCCGCCGGGACGATCTGCTCGCGCACAAGGTTGGTGACCGGCACTTCGGCGGTTGGAATGAGATAAAAACCTTGCTCCCCACGCACGGCGAACAGATCCTGCTCGAACTTAGGCAGTTGCCCCGTGCCCAGCAGGGCCTGTTTCTGCACGAGGTACGGAACGTATACCTCGGTGTAGCCGTGCTCGCGTGTATGGAGGTCGAGCATGAATTGCGCAAGAGCTCGGTGTAACTGCGCCACCTGCGATTTCATGACGACGAAGCGGGCACCCGAGATGCGCGCAGCGGCCTCGAAGTCCACCCCCTTCAGAGTCTCGCCGATCTCGATGTGATCGCGTGGCTTGAAGCTGAAGTGCCTGGGCTCACCCCAACGGCTCACCTCGACGTTGGTCGTCTCGTCTCTGCCTTCCGGAACCGATTCGTGCAGCAGGTTGGGCAATCCCAGCTGCCATTGCTCGAGCTCCGCCTGCACCGCTTCCAGGTCCGCCTCGACTTTGGCCAACTCCTGTGTGAGCCTTTCGCCCTTGGCAAGGAGTGGCGCGACGTCCTCACCCCGGCCCTTCGCCATGCCCACAGCCTTCGCGTTGGCATTGCGCTCGGCGCGCAACCGATCGGCCTCGACCGTGTACGGCTTGCGCTTCTCCTCCAGAGACTTGAGCGCCTCGACGTCCAGCGTAAAGCCGCGACGCGCCAGATTGCGGGCGACGGCCTCAGGGTCAGATCGCAACAACTTCGGATCAATCACTTGAGTTCAACCTTTCGCAGGCGGCTTGGCTCGCAGCCGTGCGAGCGCCTCGCCGATTTTCAATTCGAGTCCGCGGGAGACGGGCCGATAGTATCGCCGATCCGGCATGTCATCCGGCAGATAACGCTCCCCTGAGGCGTAGGCGTCGGGCTCATCGTGGGCATAGCGATAGTCGCGCCCGTAGCCCAGATTCTTCATCAGCCCAGTGGGAGCATTGCGCAAGCGCAGTGGCACATCCACTGTACCGAACTTTTCGACATCCGCCATCGCTTCGCCCATGGCGACGTATACTGCGTTGCTCTTGGGGGCGCACGCCAGGTAGACGACCGCGTTTGCGATCGCGAGCTCCCCTTCGGGGCTACCGAGCCGATCATAAGCTTCCCAGGCATCGAGGGTCATGGCGAACGCACGCGGATCCGCCAGACCGATGTCCTCCACGGCCATTCGAACGACACGTCGTGCGATGTAGAGCGGGTCGCAGCCCCCGTCGAGCATTCGGCAGAACCAATACAGAGCGGCATCAGGATCGGTACCGCGCACCGCTTTATGAAGCGCGGAGATCTGATCGTAAAACTGATCGCCGCCTTTATCAAAACGACGACGGCCGCCGCTTGCGACCTCCTTGGCGATCTCGAGGGTCAACGTCCGGTGTCCCCCGGGGGAGACTTCCGCGAGGCTCGCTCCCAGCTCCAGCATGTTGAGTGCGCGTCGGCCATCCCCATCCGCCGCGCGCGCGATCAGATCCAGGGCTTCCGGCTCAGCATCCAGATGCTCCTTGCCGAGTCCTCGCTCCTCGTCGCTCAGTGCCGTCCTGAGCAGGGTCGTGATGTCCTCGACAGTCAACGATCGCAGCACATAGACGCGCGCCCGGGACAGCACCGCACTCACAACCTCGAACGACGGGTTCTCTGTAGTCGCCCCTACGAACGTGAGCGTCCCGTCCTCCAGATACGGGAGAAACGTATCCTGCTGCGCCTTGTTGAAACGATGCACCTCATCGAGAAACAACAGCGTCGGGCGGCCGCTCGACTCGCGAGCATCGCGCGCCGCCTCGACGGCCGCGCGAATATCCTTCACACCCGCCATTACCGCCGATAGTGCGATAAATTGCGCGTCGGCCTTCTGCGCGATGAGTCGCGCCAGTGTGGTCTTTCCAGTGCCCGGAGGCCCCCACAGAATCAGTGAATGCAGGTGTCCGCGCTCGATCGCACTTCGCAACGGCTTGCCGGGGCCCAACACCTGCTGCTGTCCGACAAACTCATCCAACGACCGGGGCCGCATTCGATCGGCCAACGGCCGCAGCGGATCGCGGGGGCCACCCGCACCAGCCTTTGCCTCACGAACGGTCACGAGCGCTCACGCGCGCCCATGCGAGCGCCAGATGAGCCTCTCGACCCAGAGAGTCCAGGCTCCAAGACCCAGGTAGAGAACCGTCACGGCCAGGGCAATACCAACAGCATCGGCAACCCAGTCCATCACGTCTTCATCGCGCCCGAGTTTCATCGCCCCTTGCGCTATCTCGATCCCCGCACCAAACAGCAACATCAGAACCGCGATCACCGGATAGCGGGTGCGGCGGACCAGCCCCCCGAACCAGACACTCATGCCGAAAAAGGCTAGGGCATGCTCGGCCTTGTCCCACAGGTGCAAGTTGGGAACATAACGCGGTGGCTCGAGGCAGGAGATGGTGATGTACAAAACCATGGCCCAACCGACACTCCACCACAATCGTGTGAGCCGCAACTCGGGACCCTGCGCGCGCGCGAACGGCACCACGGGCGGGCTCATTTCCGCGGCGTTCCGATGACATCCGCACCTTTCGGCGGGGTAAACGTCGTCTCATGGGGAGAGACGGGGACATTGCGCTCGATGTGATCGAACATGATCGTGGCGGTCTGGTCCAGCTTGTCTTCCAGAATCATCCGCTTCAGCTCGCCATTGGCGAAGCCGAACAGGGCATCGCGAAAATCAGCATCGGCCCCGTGAGGCTCGACCAGCACCCAATCCAGGCCGTCACGCTGCCCCGCAGGAGACACCGTGAAATTCTTGCGGATGTCGACGGTTCCGGACAGCAGCATTGCAGGTGTGGCCGATAGCGCCGCATCCACAGGCTTGACGGTCACCTGCTGCAGATCGCGGTCGAAAAACCAGAGATTGCGGCCATCGGACACCATCAGCTGCCCGCCGCCTTTGTTGGCAGCGCCGGACTGCGGATGGATATCCCAACTGAATTTGCCGGGCCGTTCGACTACGAGCGTGCCAGTGGACCGGTCCGTCTCGTGGCCTTGATTGTCAGCCAGCGTCTGCAGAAAGGACGCGCGCAAGGTCTTCAGGTTGTCCAGATATTTGTCCAGGGGGGTCGCCGGAGCGCTTGCGGCAGGTGCCGTGCCATTGGCGGCGGGCGCAGGCGCCGCCCACGCGACGGACCCGAATGCCGCCGCCCCCAGGACCACGCAAAGCAGAGACCGGCGCACCAAAGCGCCCAAGGCTCCTTTCAAACCTTTCAACATCAACGCCCTCACTATGAAACCAGGGGTCAGTCTTGAGGCGCGGGCACCAGCACCTCGCGCGAGCCGTTGGCCTGAAGCTGGCCGACGATTCCGGCAGCCTCCATGCCCTCTAGCAACCTGGCGGCGCGGTTGTACCCGATCTTCAAGCGCCGCTGCACATAAGAGATCGAGGGCTTACGCTCGGTGGTCACAATCTTGACCGCCTCATCGTACAGCTCGTCCTGCTCGATGCTTTCCGGCCCGCCATCGCCACCCTCGTTCTCCTCACCCTTCAGACCCGGGATCGGCGTCTTCGGTCCAGACAACACCTCCTCGATGTAGTCCGGTGCCGCGGCGCTCTTGAGTGAGGTGACCACGCGATGCACTTCCGCATCCGAGACGAACGCTCCATGGACACGCGTGGGGATGGAGGTTCCCGAAGGCAAGTACAACATGTCACCATGGCCGAGAAGTGTCTCGGCGCCCATCTGATCGAGAATCGTGCGCGAATCCACCTTCGCCGATACCTGGAAGGCGATCCGGCACGGGATGTTGGCTTTGATCAGACCGGTGATGACGTCCACTGACGGCCTTTGCGTGGCCAATACGAGATGAATGCCCGACGCACGCGCCTTCTGCGCCAGCCGCGCAATCAGCTCCTCCACCTTCTTGCCGACGATCATCATGAGATCGGCAAGCTCATCGATCACCACTACGATGTAAGGCAGTGGTGTCAGGTTCGGTATTTTCGACTGGTCGATCGTCGGATCGTTCGATGCGGCCTGGATCAGCACCGGATCCAGGATCGGCTTGCCGGCATCGTTCGCTTCCTTGACCTTCTTGTTGAAACCGGAGATGTTGCGGACGCCCAGCGCGGCCATGAGCTGGTAGCGCCGTTCCATCTCCGCCACGCACCAGCGAAGAGCATTCGCCGCCTGCTTCATGTCCGTCACGACCGGTGCCAGCAGGTGTGGAATCCCCTCGTAGACCGAGAGCTCCAGCATCTTCGGATCGATCATGATGAGCCGGACGTGCTCCGCGGTGGATTTGTACAGCAGCGAAAGGATCATGGCGTTGATGCCGACCGACTTACCCGAGCCCGTCGTGCCTGCGATGAGAAGGTGGGGCATACGGGCCAGGTCCGCGACCATTGGCTGTCCACCGATGTCCTTGCCGAGCGCGAGGGTGAGGGACGATTGCATCTCGTCATATGCCTTCGAGCGGATGATCTCCCCAAACGTGACGGTCTCACGTTTCTCGTTGGCAATTTCCAGCCCCATGACACTCTTGCCCGGGATTACTTCGACCACACGCACGCTCAATACCGAGAGTGCGCGAGCGAGGTCCTTGGCGAGACTGGTGATCTGACTCGCTTTGACACCTGGGGCGGGGCGTAGCTCGAAGCGCGTCACCACCGGCCCTGGCTGCACAGCCACGACCTCCGATTCAATGCCGAAATCCCGTAGCTTCATCTCCACCAGGCGCGAAAGAGCATCCAGGGCTTCCGGCGAATACAGCGCCTTACGCTCGGGTGGATCATCGAGCAGGTTCAGCGCAGGCAGCTCCCCGGGCTTCGGAGCATCGAACAGGGATACCTGACGCTCCTTCTCGACGCGCTCGCTCTTCTCGACCACCGGTGCGGGGGCCTCGATGCGAGTCGGGGGGCGGGCCGCCGACTTCTTCTGCTCGGTTTTGACAGCTTCCTTGCGTGCCTGTCTGCGCTCACGTCCTTCAGCTACATCCTTCGTCCGCGCTATCCGAGTGCGAACCCAGCCCACACCCGCCCAGGCCCACTCGCCCAGCCGGTCGATGATCGTCAACCAGGACACGTGGAACGCGAGTGACAACCCCGCCATCCACGCCGCGATCAGAAGCAGCGTCGCCCCCAGGAAATCGAGGCCAGTTGCAAGGCCTTTACCGATGACCATGCCGACGACGCCCCCCGCCGTCTCCGGCAGTGGCCCGGGATCCCAGTGCAGCGTCGCGAGCGCACAGCTCGAAAAAAGCACAAGCAAAAAGCCACACACGCGTACGGTGGTATTGATGGCAGACCCCGAGCCAGGCTCGCCCTTGAAGCGGCGGAACAGGATCCAACACGCCACTCCCAGCATGACCGGAAACAGAAACGCGGGCCGTCCGAACAGAAAAAAGAGCACATCGGCCAATATGGCGCCGACCGGCCCAATCCGGTTATGCACCACCCGGGAATTACCCTTGAATGAATAGCTCGGATCGTCGGGACTGTACGTCGCGAGGGCGACAAACAGGACCAGGGCCACCACTGCTATGGCGATAATGGCGCTCTCACGCAAGCCGCGAGCTACGGCCGACGTAAGGCGAAGGGAATTGCGCGCTTCAGCCAATTCCTCCAGCTCCGTATAAAAATGTGACGTAGGGGACTGATTTTACGAGCCGCGGGTACGACTCAACAAGGCGATCAGCCCTCATTATAGTGCCTTGCCTGCCTGGGGAACCTGTCTCAGCAATGATCGCCTGCTGCAGCCGCCTGCTACGCGCGCCTCGCGCGCTCACAGTCGGACCAGGGTGCGGCCTTGCGGCCTCACCCGTGCGACGCATGCTTCGCACCCTCTCGCTACGGCGATCATTGCCCAGACAGGCTCCCCCATCCGAAGGACAGCGTCCTGCTTGACGCTATTGCTACCATAGATCGCGCGCAATCAACGAGATATACCTTCATGACGACACCTCGGCACAGCCGGCTCATCATCATTGGCTCCGGCCCCGCAGGCTACAGCGCAGCGGTCTATGCGGCGCGTGCGAATCGTTCCCCACTCCTGATCACCGGCGTCGAGCAAGGCGGCCAGCTCATGACCACCACCGAGGTGGACAACTGGCCAGGGGACGTTCACGGACTGCAAGGTCCGGAGCTGATGGAGCGCATGCGCCGCCACGCCGAACGCTTTTCGACTCAGATCGTCAACGACCATGTGCAATCGGTGGACCTGTCCGTGCGCCCCTTCAGCCTCAAAGGGGACACGCACCATTACACCTGTGATGCGCTGATCATCGCCACCGGAGCAGCCGCGAAGTATATGGGCTTGCCCTCAGAGGAAAAGTTTCGCGGCCGGGGCGTTTCTGCCTGTGCCACGTGCGATGGCTTTTTCTTCCGCGGCCAGAAAGTCGCCGTCGTGGGTGGCGGCAATACCGCCGTGGAGGAGGCTCTGTATCTGTCTCACATCGCGCAACACGTCACGCTCATCCACCGGCGCGACAAGCTGCGCGCGGAGAAAATCCTCCAGGATCGGCTCTTTCGCGAAGTCGAAAGCGGCAAGATGTCGGTCATCTGGAACCACACGGTCGATGAGGTGTTGGGTAACGGCCAAGGTGTCACTGGAGTGCGCCTGCGTTCCCTGCAGGGCGGAGCGCGCCGAGAGCTGGAGGTAACGGGGCTGTTCGTCGCCATCGGACACACCCCCAACACGGGTATTTTCGCTGGACAGCTCGCGATGCGGGAAGGCTACATTACGATCAAGAGCGGCCTCGACGGTGATGCCACCGCCACGAGCGTTCCGGGCGTGTTTGCCGCCGGAGACGTGGCGGATCATGTCTACCGGCAGGCCATCACGTCCGCTGGGGCCGGCTGTATGGCGGCTCTCGATGCGGACCGCTATCTGGAGAGTTTGGACATGGAGAAGCACTCCTGACACAAGCGCCACCCCGATCACGCCTTCATCACAGTATCGACGAGCTCGATCCGCGGCGTTGGAATGCGCTCGGGGGAGATCGCAATCCCTTCCTGCGACACGAATTCTTCGCGGCTCTCGAGCACACGCACTGCATCGGCTCCGGTACGGGATGGGAGCCGGCCTACGTCACTCTCACCGATGAGGCCGGGCTCGCGGCCGCGGCTCCCGCCTTCGTCAAGTCCCATTCCTACGGCGAGTTCGTGTTTGATTTCGCCTGGGCACAGGCTTACAGCCGTGTCGGCCGGCGCTATTACCCCAAGCTGGCCGTCGCGGTGCCATTCACTCCGGCGACCGGACCGCGCCTGCTGGTTCGTCCTGACCTGGATCGCGCTGCCACCTCCGCACGGCTCCTGCAGGAGATCGAGCTCTATGCCTCCGACCGCGGCCTCTCCTCGGTGCACGCCCTCTTCCTTGACGAGCCGGCACGCACCGTCTGCGAGCAGGCAAGCTGGCTCATGCGTCGCGACTGTCAGTTTCACTGGACCAACCGTGGTTATGCGAGCTTCGAGGCCTACCTGGAAACCTTCACCGCCGAGAAGCGCAAGAAAGCCAAGCGAGAGCGCCGACGCGTAGCCGAAGCGGGTATCCATTTCGAGACGCGCATGGGAGGCGATCTGGACAAGCGCACACTGGATGTGGTGTACGCTTTTCACCGGGACACATTTCTCCGCCACGGCCATGAGCCTTATCTGACACGGGCGTTCTTTACGGAAGCCGCGCAGACCCTCGGGGACGCCTTGATGGTGAAATTGGCCGTGCAGGGGCGTACGCCCGTTGCCGCAGCCATATTCTTCTGGTGTCAGGATGCGCTGTTCGGCCGGTACTGGGGAGCAGCGGCGGATTACAACAGCCTGCACTTCGAAACGTGCTACCACCAAGGTATCGAGTTCTGCATCGAGCGCGGTATCGCACGCTTCGAGCCAGGCACCCAGGGTGAGCACAAGGTCAGCAGAGGCTTCGAGCCTGCCTTTACCTGGTCGGCGCATTACATCGCCAACCGCCAGTTCCGCAGCGCCATCGAGGAATACCTCGAGCGCGAGGGCCAGGCGGTGGATGCCTATGCGGAGGAAATCCAGGCTCACGTCCCCTATCGCGACCGGAAAGCTCCCGCCAGCGACAGCGACGTATGAAGCCTGACCCATGAAGACCGTCACCTGGCTGTCTCCGCAAGATGCGCCCGAGTGGTTTCCACCTCTCGAGCAAGCCTTGGACGAGCCACCTGGCTTGCTTGCCGCCGGCGGAGACCTGTCGCCCGCGCGGCTGTTGGCTGCTTACCAGAGAGGTATTTTCCCGTGGTATTCGCCGGGCCAACCCGTGTTGTGGTGGTCGCCCGATCCCCGTGCGGTGTTGTTCCCCGAGGAATTCAACTGCTCGCGCAGCCTCGCCAAGACCATTCGCAATCGCGGATTCCAGATTCAGATCGATCGGGATTTTGCGGCTGTCATCGATGCCTGCGCGGCACCCCGCCCTCACGCCCCGGGTACGTGGATTACCTCGGAGATGCGGAACGCCTATCTGCGCCTGCACCGTATGGGATATGCCCATAGCATCGAGGCGTGGCTCGACGAGGAGCTCGCGGGCGGCCTCTACGGAGTACGGCTGGGCGGTGTTTTCTTCGGCGAATCGATGTTCAGCCGGGAGCGGGATGGCTCGAAGGTTGCACTCGCGCACCTCGTCCAGGTGTGTCTACGCAACAGCATCGCGGTCATCGACTGTCAGCTCCCCTCGCCCCACCTGGCCAGCCTCGGCACCCGCACGATCCTGCGGTCGCAATTTCAGGCCTTACTGCGAGAGCACATCCGATTGGAGCCCATGCCTCTGGACTGAAAGGGCCAACGAACTATCGCGGCAAATTGCATTGGCGCCGTGCTTTATGCAGAATTCGCGCCCCTCAAGTCGATAAGGGCTGTATGTCAAAAGAAGATGCGATTCAGATGGAAGGCGAGGTCGTCGAAACCCTGCCGAATACCACGTTCCGTGTGAAGCTCAAGAACGGCCACGTCGTGACGGCCCATATTTCAGGCAAAATGCGGAAAAACTACATTCGCATCCTCACAGGCGACGCCGTGACCGTAGAGATGACCCCCTACGATCTGACGAAGGGGCGGATCATCTACCGCGGCCGATGACCGCGGCGGACATGACCTGGTCCACGACCCACCCCGAGCTTCAGGCGGTGACCTCGGGAAGCTGGGTCGGGGTGCATTCCAGCTCCAGCTTGGTACCGTCCTTCGAAACCGAGATACGCACGCTGCCGCCGTTGACGAGGCGTCCGAACAGCAGCTCTTCAGCCAAGGGGCGCTTGATGTGCTCTTGGATCGTCCGAGCCATCGGACGCGCGCCCATCTTCGGGTCGTAGCCTTTCTCCGCGATCCAACGCCGTGCGGCGTCATCGAGGGTAATCGTCACGCCCTTCTGCTCGAGCTGCATCTCTACCTCGACAATCAGCTTGTCGACCACGCGCTCAATGGTGACCAGATCGAGACCGGCGAATTGGATCACCGCATCCAGCCGGTTACGGAACTCCGGCGTGAACATCCTGCGGATAGCCTCCATACCGTCACTCGAATTGTCCGAGGTCGTGAAGCCGATGGCAGGCCGCGCCATTTCCTGTGCTCCCGCATTCGTCGTCATCACGATAATGACGTGGCGGAAATCGGCCTTGCGGCCGTTGTTGTCGGTGAGCGTTCCGTGATCCATCACCTGCAGCAGGAGATTGAACACGTCCGGGTGTGCTTTCTCGATCTCATCGAGCAGCAACACGCAGTGCGGATGCTTCGTAATCGCCTCGGTCAGCAACCCGCCCTGATCGAACCCTACATACCCAGGAGGCGCACCGATGAGCCGTGACACCGTGTGCCGCTCCATGTACTCGGACATGTCGAAGCGCAGGAACTCCACGCCCATGACCTGCGCCAGCTGCCTGGTCACCTCGGTCTTGCCCACGCCGGTGGGACCGGCGAACAGGAAGCTGCCCACCGGCTTGCGCTGATCGCCCAGTCCGGAGCGAGCCATCTTGATGGCCGAGGCGAGAGCCTCGATGGCCTTGTCCTGCCCGAATATCACCAGCTTCAGATTTCGCTCGAGATTCTTCAGGACTTCGCGATCGGACGTCGAGACGCTTTTCGCCGGAATCCTCGCCATCCGTGCGACAACGTCCTCGATGTGACGCACTTCGACCGTGGTCTCGCGCTCGGCAATCGGTTTGAGCCTTTGGCGGGCGCCCGCCTCATCGACGACATCGATGGCCTTGTCAGGCATGTGCCGTTCGTTGATATGGCGAGCCGCAAGCTCCGCGGCGGCCTTGAGGGCATCCACGGCGTAGGTGATGCCGTGGTGCTCCTCGAAGCGCGGCTTCAACCCCATGAGGATCTCGACGGTCTCTGCGACAGTGGGCTCCACGACGTCGATCTTCTGGAAGCGACGCGCGAGCGCATGGTCCTTCTCGAAAATGCCGCGATATTCCTGGTAAGTGGTCGAGCCAATGCAGCGGATCTCGCCGTTGGTCAGCACGGGCTTGATGAGGTTCGAGGCATCCATGACGCCGCCTGAGGCGGCACCCGCGCCAATGACCGTATGGATCTCGTCGATGAAGAGGATCGCACCCGGCTGCTTCTTGAGCTCCGTGATGACACCTTTCAGTCGCTTCTCGAAATCCCCCCGATACTTGGTGCCCGCGATGAGGGCACCCATGTCGAGCGCATAAATCGTGCAGTCCGACAGCACCTCCGGCACCTTGCCTTCGACGATCAGGCGCGCCAGCCCTTCGGCGATCGCGGTCTTGCCCACTCCGGCCTCACCGACATAGAGCGGGTTGTTCTTGCGGCGGCGACAGAGGATCTCGATGGTGCGCTCGACCTCCAGCTTGCGGCCGATCAGTGGATCGATGCGTCCGTCCTGCGCCATGCGGTTCAGGTTCGAGGTGTACTTCTCGAGCGCGCTCCCGCCCTCAGGATCGCGTTCCGCATCTGACTGGGTATCTTCCTTGTCAGTCTTCTCTTCGGCGATTTTCGACAAGCCGTGCGAGATGTAATTGACGACGTCGAGACGAGTCACATGTTGGCGATTCAGCAGGAACACGGCGTGGCTCTGCTTCTCGCTGAAAATCGCAACCAGCACGTTCGCGACGCCGACTTCCTTCTTGCCGCTGGACTGTACGTGGAATACAGCTCGCTGCAGCACTCGCTGGAAACCGAGAGTCGGCTGCACCTCGCGCTCCTCGCCTTCCTCCAGGCGAGGCGTCGACTGTTCGATGTGTTCCTTGAGCTCTTGCTTGAGCTTACCGAGATCAGCGCCGCAAGCACGCAGGACTTCCCGCACCTTCGGGGTATCGAGAATCGCCAGCAGTAGATGCTCGACGGTCAGGTATTCATGACGGGCCTCACGCGCCTGGTGAAAGGCATCGTTGAGACAATATTCAAGCTCGTTGGACAGCACTTTCTTCAAACCTCTCGAAGCTCAGGCCT
>CAZBTV010000046.1:0-46580 GCA_964494895.1 uncultured Steroidobacteraceae bacterium
CTGAGCGGGTACGACCCGGTTCACGAGACCTGTGCCGGGTTAGTCTGCCCCGGTGACCTCCCCGGTCGCCGGGGTTTTTTATTGGGTGAAAGCTCTGGATTGCGCCGAAGGGGCGATGCGTCAAAGACGCTGCCGCAGCCACTCCTCCAGGGTCCGCTGCGCCTCATCGACTCCCGTTTTGGCCGTCGCGGAAAAAAGCTGGACCGATCCTCGTTCCCCCAGAGCGGCCGTCGACTCCCGCAACGCTTTCGCGGCCTCACTCCTGTTGAGCTTGTCGACCTTGGACAACAGAACATGGATACGCTGGTGGGGTGCCGCCCATTCCATCAGCGCCTCATCGCCGCCTACGATACCGCGGCGCGCATCCACTATGAGAAACCAGCCCCGCAGCGAGCTGCGGGTCGCCAACGCCTCGATCAGCGGCTGCCAGTTGCGCCGCTCCGCCTCTGGCCCCGTGGCGTACCCGTACCCGGGCAGGTCGACAAGCCGCTGCATTGGCCCGACATCAAAAAAATTCAGCAACCGGGTGCGTCCCGGGGTCTTGCTGGTGCGCGCCAGGCCTTGCCGCTGCACGATGGCGTTTATGGCGGTCGACTTGCCTGCGTTGGAACGGCCGACGAAAGCCACTTCAGCCCCCCGATCCGCCGGAAACTGCCCAGGGGCGGCTGCGCTGACCAGAAATCCCACCTGTGGGAAGCGGCTCATGGGGCTCCTAAGCTTGAAAAAGAGTGCAGCATGTTCCGTAGTGTACAATTCGCCGCCCTCGCACCTTTCGAACGTAGCGGAAAGAAAACAATGGCGAAGACGATGAGAGTCGGCTGGCTCGGCCGCGCCGGGTTGGTCGCAACGGTTGCATGTGCTCTGGTATACGCCCCAACGCACGCGCAGACTTCTGCGGAAAAAGCGCCCAATCAAACAAGCCCGGAAAGCGTGGCGAAGCCGCCCGGCGCTGTTCCCGAAGCCGCGCCACCTACGCCCTCCGCCGCACCCGCTGCCGCTGTTCCCGCCCCTTCCGGTCCCATCGATCCATTCGCCCATGGCTCGATACAGAACGGCGCGACGAAAGCGGCCATATGCTTTTCCTGTCACGGTCCGAACGGCAACAGCATCAATCCAGAGTGGCCGCGTCTCGCCGGCCAGAGCGCCGTCTACATCGCCCAACAGCTGCGGCTGTTCCGCGCCGGGACCCGTGACAACCCGGTCATGAAGCCGATGGCTGCAACTCTCAGCGACCAGGACATCAGTGACGTCGCTGTGTACTTCGAGTCGCAAACCGTCGCGGGCCTCGAAGCGGATCCGTCGTACTGGAAAGCAGGCGAGGAGCTGTACCGCCGAGGGGACAAGGCCCGGAACATTCCCGCTTGCATCGCCTGCCACGGGCCTGTAGGGCGCGGCAACCTCGCGGGGGGTTACCCGGCGCTTCGAGCACAACAATCTGTTTACGTGTCGAAGCAGCTCAATGATTACGCGAGTGGTGCTCGGTACACCGGAACCAACGTCGCGCAGGCGGATCCGAACAGCGCAATGATGTTCACTATCGCGAAGCGCCTGACCCCCGAGGACATCCGTAACGTTGCATCATACGTTCAGGGCATGCGTTAAGCACTGTGTGGGCGAGGACGCCCGCGTAACTATCGAGGCTTCCGATGATCCGATCGCTCTTTTTGACATCGCTGCTGACTGTCGTCGTTTGCGGCTGCGGCCATGCATCCACGAACCAGCCACATAACGCCGCCCGGTCGCCACAGCCGACTCGGCAAGCAGCGGCACAAGCACCCAGAGCAACGTCCGCGGATACCGCCGCGGCGGTAACCCCGCAGAATGAAAACGAGCAGGCAGCGGCCGCGCAGGAATCCGCGGGCGTGGGTGACGACGACCACTCACCGCCAGACCGCGGCGACGCAAGCCTCGAGCGCCTGGCCGCGCTGCCTGCGGAAGCGCAGTTACCCAGTGGGAAGTGGAAGCCGGGCGTCAATTACGACGTGCTCACGCCTTCGCAACCCACGAATGTTGGGCCCGGGAAAGTCGAGGTGGTCGAGGTGTTCTGGCTTGGCTGCCCTCACTGCTACGCGTTTGAGCCCTTCGTTCAGGCATGGCTGAAAAACAAGCCCAGCTACATCGATTTCATCCGTGTGCCCGTGATGTGGGGCCCCGTGCATCGCGCACACGCGCGGTTTTTCTACACGCTGCAAGCGCTAAACCGCTCCGATTTGTTCGAAAAGGCCTTCGATACCATCCAGCAGAAGCATGAGCTGCTCGTTTCGACGAACGGCAACGACGCGGATTCGCTCAAGCTCCAGCAGGCCTGGGCCAAGGACAACGGGATCAGCCCCGACGACTATGCGAAGGCGTACAACTCCTTCTCGGTGAATTCGAATCTGCAGCGAGCCGAGCAGCTCACTCAGCGCTACCAGGTGCAGGGTGTACCCCTTGTCGTCATCAATGGTAAGTACACCACCGATGTTGCCAAGGCTGGCGGGCCGCAACAGCTCATCTCCGAGATCGACGACCTGGCGGCCGCCGAGCACCGGCACTAGCGTAAACAGCGAGAAGCATAGGCGCCTGCGGCGGGCGGCTGCCCAAGCCAAGCCGCCCCCACGCAGGCCCAGCTTCGCCGAAGCCTTCTGAGTTCGATACTGACAGCCGCAGCCGCGGTGCTCAGTACGACACCCGTCGGACGCTGAGAATCGGCCGGCCTCAAACCGCTCGCCTTCACTCGTGACCCGCAACAGTCGATTCCGACGGACCGAGGGATCGCGAGCATGAGGCCTCCGCATCAGATCGCGCTGCTGCCGCCGCAACGGGGTAACCCTGCTCGCTGCAGCGCCTCCCGAATGGACCGGGGATAGTTCGGGCCGATTGGCAACTGACGGCCGTTTTGCAAGCTCAACAGATACTCCCCGCCACCACAGGGATAAACCTCGACGACCGCATGCAGGTTGACGATGTACGAACGATGGATGCGAACGAAGCGATGGGCGGGCAGGCGCGCTTCCAGCGCTGTGATCGTTTCGCGCACATCGCATGCCTTGTCGGCGAAATGCAAGCGCACGTAGTTCCCCGAGGCCCGGATGTATTCCAGCTCGTCAAACGGCACGAACATGAGCCGGTCGCCACATTTGGCGACCAACCTGTCCGGCTCCGGCCGCACGCCGGCCAGCCCGCGCGGACTCGGGAGCCGGCCGCGGCGTACACGGTTCAAAGCTGCCTGAAAGCGATCGCGATGGAAGGGTTTCAACAGGTAGTCCAACGCTTGCGCTTCGAACGCGCGGACCGCGAATTGATCGAAGGCCGTCACGAAGATGATTGTTGGCCAGCAGTCGACGTGTAGAGCTTCGAGCACCTCGAAGCCACTCATCCGCGGCATTTGCACATCCAGGAAGATCAGATCGGGGCGCAGCTTGCGGATCGCTTCGATGGCCGTGCGGCCATCGCTGCATTCCCCGGCGATCTCGAAGTCGGGCTCAGAACCCAACAGGGAGGACAGATGTTGGCGCGCGAGCGGCTCGTCGTCCACGATCAGCGTCCGTGTCATCATCGGCGACAAACTCCTTCGGCGTGGAATCCGCATGAATATGGAACGGGAAGCTCACGAGTGCGCGGGTGCCTCCTCCGGGAAGCGAGCCTACCTCCAGAGACTGGTCATGACCGTACAGCCAGTGCAGTCTCTTGCGGGCGTTGGCAAGACCCACTCCCGCTGAGCCATGGGGAGTCAGGCCGACCCCATTATCATCGACCTGCAGCACGAGCTGTTGGGCGCGACGGTATGAGCGGACCGAGATCGAGCCGGGACCACTCAGTGGAGCAATACCATGGACGACCGCGTTCTCCACCAACGATTGCAACACGAGGGCGGGGACCGAGGCGTTCAAAGAATCCGGCTCGATCTGATAGTGGACTCGCAGCCGCTCACCGAAGCGGCGACGTTGGATGCGCAGATAACAGTCGACCAGATCCAGCTCCCGGCTCAGCGTGGTCTCCTGGTGGGCGGCTTCAGCAAACGAGGCACGCAGGATTTCAGCGAGATCGGCGAGCATGTCCTGCGCGGCGTCCACATCACTGCGCGCGAGTGCCGAAACGGCATGGAGGGTGTTGAACAGAAAATGCGGTTGGATCTGCGCACGTAATAGCGCGAGCTGCGCGCTCGCCAGAAGAGATTCGAGCTCAGCCGCCTGGCGCTCCCGTTCCCGTGTCCTGGCATGCGAGTCCAACAAGGCCTGAATGCACACGAGCGGCCAGTACATCCAGATATCCGAGTAGAACTCTTCCAGAAAGCGTAGATGCAACAGGGAGCCGTGATAGCCGGCGGAGGCTGAGGCGAGGGGGCTTCCTGCCAGCTCGGCAATCACACAGTGCAACAATGACAAGGTGAGGAAGCAGCACACGTGTATCACGGCCCCGCGCGCCAGCGCGGGCCGGCTCAGCGGAAAGCGCCGCGCGATGACAAAAACCACGGGCGTCAAAGCTGCCCAGATCCACTGTTCGGTGAGTGGTCTTCGCAGAACCCGTCCCCAGGAGACCACGGCACCCACTTCATGCAGGTACAGGTAATCGGCCACTCCACCGCATAGGGCAATCAACGTCCACACGAGGAAGACGAGGGCAAATTGTCTGACGAATGGCTTCATTCAGGGCCTGGTAGGTAGGCAGGCAGCTTGACAGGGACGCGCGTACGTCGCAACGAAGTTGTCGGACACCTCCGGCCGCAGGGGGCCGCCTGACCGGGCCACAGAGCGTTTTCCTCACTCCAGAAGGGGCGTTCGCCCCGCCACGGCGCCACCGGTCCCTCGATTGGCATGACGCATTCCCGAAGCCCCTAGAGTCCGACACTGGATCGCTGATCGGATGCCATCAACCGCCATGAGGTTCTGCTATGAAAACACTCGCTATCATGCTGCCCGCGTTGGCAAGCTCGTCCATCCTGGCTGCCGCTCCCCAACCTGAATACGAGTTCCGGATCGTCGACTTTCCGGGATCCACCGGCACGCAGATCTTCGCAGTCAACAACCTGGGGCAGTTCGTGGGTGAGGAGACGGATGCCGCCGGGGCGCAGCACGCCATCGTCGATGATGGCAAGCAACTGAAACTGCTCGACCCTGAGGGAGTGATCGGAACGAGCTCTCAGAGCTGGGCATTCTCGATCAACAACCTGGGCGAGATCGCAGGTGCTTATCAGACAGCCTCGGGGGCCTTGCACGGGTTTATCCATCATCCCGATGGGACGGTGACCACGGTGGATGACCCTGCAGGCAGCGACACGCAGGCATTCGGGATCAACGACTTCGGCAGCGTGATCGGGATATTCAGCGATCCGGCGCATAGCAGTCGTGCGTTCGTCCGACGACAGGGGCAGTTCGGGAGTGCCGATGTGCCCGGAGGTATCCAGACCGTTCCTTTCAGCATCAATGACCGCGAGCAGATCGTCGGCCAGTTCGTGACCACGGTGAATACAGTTGGCTTCGGTTACCTCCAGAGACCTGACGGAAGGGTGACGCTGTATACGGCGCCCGGTTCAGTCGCGCAGGGGACGTTCTTCATCTCAATCAACAATCGGGAGCAGATCCTGGGGGCATTCCAGACCACCACGGGTACGTTCCAGAATTTTCTGAAGACTGGGGATGACTTCCGACCGTTCAATCTTCCGCCCCGTTTAGGCGCTACCTTCGTTTCGGCGCAGACCCTCAACGATCGGGGCGAAATCGTCGGCTTCTATAACGATGTGAGCAAGGTCTCGCACGGATTTCTGGCCTTTCCGAGGACTTCAGGCAGCGCTCACGGGAATAACTGACAGCCCTGGAGGCCTCGGCGGAGGATTCTCACGGTCAGGAAGTGACGCGAGCGGGCGAGTACTCCGGTGCGTACACCGGCACGTACTCCGGCACGTACTCCGGCACGTACTCCGGCACGTATACCGGTGCGTGCACCGGGATACCCGGCGCACCGCGAGTGGGTGTGGGGCACGCGCGCAGTGAGGCGTGTCGCATGCGTTGCGATCCAAGCTCAGCGGCCCAGGACTGCCGAAACGGGCACGCGGGTCCACGCTCGGTGAAACCTGGTGTCGCCTAACAGTCGCCGATCCACTGTCCTTGGGTGAGTGGCGTGCAGGCGCCGCCAGGGGTTCACGGCGGCTCGCTCTGTGGTGGGTTGGATACGCCCTCAACTTGTTTGATCACACGCAGCCATGTGTCATACACATGGACTCCGTCGCGGGTGCCAGGGCGCGGAACCGCGGTATCAAAAGGGCGTGTTCCCTTTATAAACCGGACCACAGCGCTCCAACACTAACTTGTTGACGAGTTATTTCTCGAGCGTCTCGGACGGAGACTTTCGAGCTTTCAGTAAACAAACATGAGGAATGGACATGGCCAGACCGGCAACCCACGAACTCTCTGTTTCATCCGCAGATCACTCAGCCTTGTTGCAAGTCATCACCGCTCGATCATCTCATTCCCGAGCTCGGGCGCGCGGCCATGCCCCGCGCGGCGGGAAGGTCCTCTGGGCAATGCTCGCGGCAGCGGGTATCACGCAACCATCTATGGGCGCCGAACGGGGTGAAATACGCTTCAACCATACCGTGATCGCCACCACCGGTACGGCGGCTCCGGCAGGAGGCAACTACGTTACGTTCGGCGACATCGTCATGAACGCCCGGGGCGAGATCGCGTTCAATGCCTCCCTGCGCGGCACCAGCAGGACGGGGATATTTCTGCGGACGGACACGGCGACTACAACGGTTGCACTGGCTGGCAACGATCCAGCGGCGGGGAATCTCTCCGGGATCGTCAGCACCCCGTTTATCACTGCGCACGGAGATGTTAGTTTCCTATCGCTCTCGTCCGATTTCACGGCCACGATCTTTCGTGGGGATGGCACCCATCTCGTACAGGTGGTGCAGGATGGTGACGTCGCGCCGGGGGGCGGTAACCTGTTGCTGGGCGACAGCTCGGCTATCAGCTCCAGCATGGATGTCAACTCGAGGGGGGTGGTCACCTACGCGGCCGACGTGATCGGTGGCTCCGCCTCACGGGGGATTTTTCGCACGGATCGCAAAGGCACGATCGCCATAGCGACCGACAGCATACCTTTGCCCACCGGAGGATTGATGACCGCCCTCGTCCACACACCCTCGATCAATGAGCGTGGGGAGGTTGCCTTCACCACCGAGATCGACGGCGGTTCCGCCTTCGGCGTTTTCAAGGGAGACGGCAAGCACCTCACCACTCTTCTCGCTTCCAATCAGATGGCCTCTGAAGTGACGCTGACCGATTTCGGCGCTCCCACGATCAACGGGCGGGGCCAGGTTCTGGTCGGGTGCAACATCAGAGATCCCTCCGGAGCTGCAGCGATCGGGTTGTTTATGGCTGACGGGAGCGACACGAGGGCGATCGCACTGGAAGGAGGCATGGCGCCCGAAGGGGGAGCGTATGCGAATCTCAACTTCAGCGTTCCGTTGCTGAATGATCGGGGGCAGGTTGCCTTTGTTGCAAGTCTGACGGGTGGGTCCAGTCGCAGCGGCGTGTTCCGCGCAGACGGACATTTGACGACGGCCGTTGCCTTACAGGGCGCCTTGGCCGCGGGGACCCAGGGGGCCATCTTCGACGGGTTTGGGGTGCACGCGATGGACGCCGAGGGGCGTGTTGCGTTCGTTGCGAAATTGACGCCAGGGTTCGGGGACGCGAATTCGTCTAACGACATAGGCATCTGGGTGGGCAGTTCGGCGGCGGATTTGCATCTGGTGGCACGCACGGGGGACTCGATCGGGGAAAACAACCTGTTGCAGATCGGCGGGCAACTCAAGCTGGCGGGGAAGGGGGTCGCCTGGATCGGGGGTTTTTCGGATGGCACGGTGTCGATCGTCCACTCTCAGCGCCACCTTTAAAAATGGGGTCTTGACGGTGACTCTGCCGAAATGGGCCCAAGCCGCGGAGAAGGTCAAGAAGATTCCCATCAATGGGAGGTGAGGTATGGCGCCTGCCTCGTCGGCCGGTGGTTTTTGAGGTCCTGAGCCTCCGGTCAGCGACGGTGGGCGCCGCCGCTTCCCCGATGTGGCGTGACACCCAACTCATGTCCGTCTGGCTCACTCTCCCGCGGACTCTCGACTGCTCCTTACCGCCAACGTCAGCCTCTTTTGCAGGTCGTCCGCGGAAAACCATCGCCCTCGAAGCATCACGCCCTCCTGTCGGAAGACGTTATCCACATCCACCAGCGGGTTAGCGCTTAAAAGCACCAGGTCAGCGGTCTGCCCTTTGCTGACCATACCGACTCGCCGTGCCTCGCCGAGGAACCGCGCGCCATTGGTGGTCGCTGCCTGAAGTACTTCATACGGTGTCAGCCCCGCTTCAAAGAGCTGCTCCAATTCCTCCTGCATTGAAAATCCCGGAATCACGCAGGGCACAAACGGATCGGTTCCTGCAAGCAACGGAACTCCCGCATCCCGCAAGCCCTTCGTAAGGCGCTGCATGATCGAATATTGGGCACGCAAATACGGGATCTTCTCCGGCGGCCAACGTTTCACATAGGGATTGTCCGGAGGATACCACCCAAAGTTGGCTGCCCCGACAGCCGCACCGGTCGTCAGATGACGCGGCATGTACTGCATGTGGGGCCGCATCAACAGCGCATCTACATCCGCGGCCTGAAAGATGATCTGACGGAACACGGAGAGCGTCGGGCTCACCCAGGTACCTGATTCGGCGGTTCTTCTGGAAATGTCAGCCACCATGCGCTCGATCTCCGCGGCATCAGTGGGAAGCTCGCGGTGGAACTGAAAATAGGAATATAGAAACTCCTCCGCATGCACGATCAGCGCCTGCCGCCCGAGGGCGGCAGCAATGCCCAGATTGCTTGGAACATGGCCGACCACGCGGATGTGCTCTCTCCGGGCGGTATCGAACACGGCGTCGTACGCTTCCTGCGTGAGCTGACCATGCACCTTGATGAAGTCGTAACCCGCTGCTTTCTCCGTGATGACCTCGTTTCGCACCTGCTCCGCGGTCATGAAGGCTGGCTGCTGGATGAATATGCCCGTGGTATAGAGGGTAGGCAGGTCGGGCTTCTCGCTGCGGATCCAGTTACGCAGCGCGAGGATTTCCGGGGAGCCCTCCATGTTGATTCCGGTTGTGATTCCATTGGCGAGCAGCATCTGGAGAACCAGCACCTGATCGACTCGTCCGTTCAGGGGAAGATGGACATGACTGTCGATCAAGCCTGGAATCAAATACCGATGACGCCCATCGACGATCTCGCATTTACCCGGCACTTTCACCTGCGCGGAGGCAGACACGTCCGCGATGCGGTCACCTCGAACCAACACCGTGCGGTCTGGCAAGACCTGCTCCCGGTCCATGGGAATGACATTGACGCCGACGACCGCGGTACAGGAGGTGTCGACCGCCAACCCTTCGGCCGCTGCCGCTGATCCGCAAAGGACCCATGAGCACAGTCCACAACACACCGGTGCAACGAGAAATCCGCGACTCATGAAGTCTCCAATGCCCCCGTTATCGACAGAGCCATTTCCATCCCCCGGGCTCTCGACCAAGCGCGGTCCCAACATCCCTCTGGATCGGATGGCGTACCAGACATGACTGATCGGCCGAAATTTGCGCGGCACACGCGCCTGAACGCACTCTGGATTTCCAGACGTTCCATAGCTCGTAGTGTCGCCCAAGCTACCGATTCCTTAGTGAGGTCGGCCACGCACCCGCTGATCACCGCGTTTGACCTCCAATTTGCTCCAAGGTCAAACCAGTCACCATCGAGAATGCTACACCGACCGCGGTCAGCCGTAGTGCCTCTCGCCGCAGAATCCGCCCGCCCCGGCGAGCGACAGCAACGCGCTACGGGCGCGCAAGCGCCTGTGATACCGAACAGCGCGGCCTCGGCGTCAACACGCGAGCCGCCACCTGCGCTCCATAAGCGACGCGGCACGCTCGCGACCGCCTTCCTGCATTATGCGGAGTTGTTCTGATGGGGAGTGTCACCCATTTTTTCAAATCTCAACAGCGTGCGCACGGGAGGCCACCTGAGCGGGAGCCTTTCACAACCGAGAGCATTGGGAGTGAGGGAGGTCCGTCTGGCGGAAGATTGGGCGACGCTCCGCAAGGCGGGCGGCGAGAGGCCCGCCCGCAGGGGCGCGGCGTACCGCGCGTGCGCCGCGTTTGTTACTTGTCTGATGACGTTTTGTTTGTTTGGTGTCGTTGGGACAACCACTCGCGAACAGTCGCGTCAGTGAGCAGTACCCACAAGGCGACCCCGCCCGTCAACACACCGGCGATCAGGGCATTCGAAGTGGGCGTGGACTGCATGGCGAAATCGAGAGCCCACGGACACCCGAGCAAACACACGCCCAACACGATCTCGGTGCCTTCTTCCCACGCCTTCGGGATAGACCCGACGATGCCAGCCAACACAAGAAGAGCCGCTCCAAGGACCCAGGCGCTCCAGGCCGCAGCGCTTTGCGTGTCCGCGAAGCCCAACGCCCACGGGGAGGCGAGCATCCAGACGCCGAGCACCAAGTACACCCAGTATTGCCACCGCTTCATGGTCTTGACCTCCTTTGCACAGCTAGACTGTTGGTTCAGCCGGCGACCCACGCTAGGGTCGCCTGCAGGGTTTTTAAGTCCTCCTAGTCTCAGCCACGCCCGGATAAGCCCGGACCTGGAACCCGCCTCGCGATAGCCAGGCCAGGGCGCAGGCCAAGCGCAGCTGAAGAGGGTAGTCGGCTCGGCATGGCGTGCGCTGCGCCGTGTGACCCCTTCTTTCGGCCCGGCGAAGTGCCTCTCACTGATCTCGGAGCGGAGCCTCTACGCGATTACCTCGGCTCTCGAGCTCGAGCGGCACTACACCGAGCAGATCCTGCGCTAAGAGCACGAACGCCGCTCCCACCCAGCCCCTCCGACCCGACCGACAATCCGACTGAGGAACCCGCCGTTCTGACTAACGCGCTCTACGTCAACGCTCAGCCAGCCGCTCCCAAAAAGCGCGCCTCACCGCCTCACCCCAAAATCACGCGGTTCCCAATCACCGCCAACACCGAGGATGATGCGCGCCTCGAAGCCTCGAAGGGGCGCTACGGCGCAGAAGGCCGTGCGTGCGAGCGCATCATTGCGGCATCCACGCGGATGAGCTGGAGTGACGTGACCAGGAGTGACCAAAGGGGAACTTCGTTCGGCCAGAATGGCCTGCACACGACGTGTATAAATAATTGATTTTATTGAGATGGCGCGCCCGACTGGATTCGAACCAGTGACCCCTGCCTTCGGAGGGCAGTACTCTATCCAGCTGAGCTACGGGCGCGTACGCCGGGGATTTTACGGTAGTTCCGCAACCGTGGCTAATCGTTGCGAGAGTAGTGCGTTGGGAGAGGATTGGGGCGGTCGCCACGCGCTTACAAGCACAGTCGGCAAACCTGGCCATCCGCCGGAATCGCCTGAAGAACGATGATGTGACGCTCGCCGTACGGAGTTAACGGCCAATAAGTGTTAGCGTCTCCTGTAGGCTGTACTTTTTCGCTCCTTGGAGAAAGCACTTTGGACACAGACGCAACGAGAATCCGTCCCTTCAGTTCAGCCCGGTCGATGTATGCGGATTTTCCGATCCGTTACGACCACAAAGCACTCACTCCAAGCTTCTACGGCCTCGGTAGAAAAGATACGCTGGATGCGGTCGATCAGACGTTGGCGTGACGGATTGGATAAGCGGACGAGCAGGATTCCCTTATGTGTTCCAGGGGCAAACCGCCGCACGTCGGAGAAATCCAGGTCTTGGGTAATTAAGGAAGCGTTGAGCTTCCTGCGACGCATCCCATACCTTTGCGTCAGGCTGACCGGACAGCGCCTCTAATGGAACCGAATCAACATCGTGCCCGAGTTTGGCTAGCCCGTCGATAAGCCGCGCTGGCAGGTTCTCGTCGAGCTTGATTTTCATGAAGCCCGCGGGAGGGCCTGTAAAGGTAAATCCTCTTCGGCAGAAGCCGCTGCAAATGCGATGACCGCCCATACGTCCATTGCCGTCAGCGTCGGAAAGTCCTTGACGATATCCTCGATGGAATCACCATCAGCTAGGCTTGCCAGGACCGTCCGCAACGTCACACGCGTGCCCTTTATAACGGGCTCACCTCCAGCGACTTGAGAGTCGCGCACGATTCGATTCTGATAATTCATTTCGCATTCCTCGTACCGAGACGATCAGTTCCATTATGTATCAGCTGGTTCCTCTGCTCCAACTGTCCTTCGCTCTTGATCTGGTCGCCCTTCCCCATCCCATGGTCAGCAGATAGGCCGGCGCACGCGAGACAGCCCAAGCTCCGCAGGCATCTATGCCTTGTACTTTAGATCAAGACCTTACCGCAAAGCGACGGTTCCGCCGACGGCGTGCCGAAGCCATGCGCGGCCTCGATCGCCCCGACATCAATCGGTTTTCCCGTTTGCCGGGATAATAAGTTACGGCAGGTGCCCGAAGCTGTTAGGCGGTGAGCCGACTTGGATATCCGGTAGGGGCACAAGCGCAAGAGACAAAAGGCCATCCGTTCACCCGCGCCAGCAGTTGGACCCTCTGCATCAACCGACCCGTATCAAAGCGTGGCACCCTCAATGTTATGGGCTGAGTTTTCTGTATTCGAACAACGATGCATGGCCGGTCATGGCCAATACACTGACCAGCATGACCACACCGTGACGGTCACGAAGTCTCAGGGATTCTCCCAACTTGAATTGCACCGGCTGGGGGCTGCCCTCGTTGATCTGGATATCGGTGGCGTAAAGATAATGTTCCGTTGAGCCGGCGTTACTGCCATGCACTTGCGGATTGAGCCGTCCATCGAGCCCAGGAATGAAACCTGTCGTTCCGATGAATACACCGCTGCTCGCCAGGGTGTCTTGATGAAGCACGACGGAAACAGCTTTCCGCGCGTCGGCATTCACGATGTGGCCCGCCGCATAATTTGCTGCCGCGACGAAAATGTCCACGGGCGTCTGCTTTACTCGTTGGAACTGGGCTACTCCTGTGGCGTCGGTCGTCGCGGCTTGTACCGTACCATCCTTGAATGCTACAACGGCATCTGCACCTGAGACCGGCATTCTATGCTCGTCGACAACAGAGATCCCGAAGTCCTGCACACCGCTATCGGCCGCAGAACCCAGCGGCTCATAAAGGATGGTTGATGAATGTATGCCAATCGCGGTAACGGTGACGGCAAAACGGTTCCCCGTACTATCCTCCACATCAAAGGGGGCGTTTAGCGAGAAGGTCACGGGTTGCAACTGCCCACCAGCGATGGCGATGTTATCGGCGTATAGGTAGGTTCGCCCTAACGTGTCCAAAACGAACTGCAGCCTTCCATGCAGTCCTGGCACCACCCCGGTGTTCTCGGCGAACGTCAGCGACCCGCCACCGCGGCCGCGACGCAGTTTTGTTTCAAAGGGAGCTCGTAGGCTCATGGCCGGCACCGACAAGGCAACGAAGTCGGGGTGCGTCACGCTGAGATCCCCCACCGCTCGCTTCACATTCTCAAACGCAGCCCGTCCTTGCGCGTCGGTACTCGTTGACACGAATGTCCCGTCTGCAAAGACCACTTGGACGGCAGCACCTGAGATTGCCGCACCCGTCTGATCCAGCACGCCGACCTGGAAAGGATGCACCACATTGACCTGGTCCACCGGCAGTTTCTCATACGAGATTGTTGCGCCGTCCGATGTGATGGACGTGACACTGATCGAGAACCGGTTTCCTGCGCTGTCTTCCAGATGCAGAGCGTGATTCAGCTCGAATGGGACAGGTTGAGGCTGGCCTCCCTCAATCGCGACATTCGTGGCATATAGATAGGTACGGCCGGAACTGTCGAGAATTGGGTCCAACTCCCCAAGCAATCCAGGGACGTACCCCGTAGGTCGCACAGAGATGACGCCGCGCACGCCCGCCGCAACCACCTCGCGCGCAACTGACGGCAGTTGGTCCGCCTCGGGTGCATACGCGAACAGGACGGCAGGTGGGTGCCCCAACTGGTTACCCGCTGCGTTGTCGAAATCACGCCACTTGATCGTGCTCCACGCAATTGCCCAGGCACGATTGTCCTGACCCCCGTTCAGTCCGCCGTCCGCCACCGCGACGACCTGGCCGGCATCATTCAACAGGGGTGCGCCGGAATGGCCGGGCAACATCGTTCCATCGATGTCCACGAAGTCGACTTTTTCCGGGTCAGGACTCTTGCGATCGCCCAACGCGACCCTCACATTCGGCGGAACTCCTGGCCAGGCGCTGAGCCTGATCAAAGCGGGATCCGCGACGTGGACCTCGGTGCCGCGGGAGATCACTCGCCCACTTGGAAACCCGTACACCAGAAGCCGCTGTAGCGCCTGCGGTGCGGATGTCGCCCCCACGAGCCCATCCCCGATCGGAAGACCAGGCTCGGAGACCAAGATCAGCTCGGCTGCATCGCGAGCAACATCGGCCTGCCTGAGCTTCAGCTTTCTTCCCTCAAACGCCGGCGCGCCACGATAATCGAATGCTTCGATGGAAGAGCATCCCGACACTCCATGCAGCGCGGTGAACAAGGCGTCGAACCCTGCCACTTTGAATGCAGATTGGACGTAGCGCCCACTTGCTCCCTCGCATCCGGTAATGACCAACCGATAGACGTAGGGGTCAGTTTTGGGAGATCCGCCCACAGCGGCTGCAAGGCCCAGGAGTACGGCCAGAAGCGCTACTTGCCGCATTTGATCTCCAGCAGTCCTTTGAGGCAGCTCAGGTCTTTGCAGCCACGAATAACACTGACGACGCTGGAGTTGTCGCGGAACGTGTGCGACATGCTTTCTCGCAATGCGTTCTCATCGGCGATACCACGCAGGTCATTACACTGGCTGGTTTCGGTGCTGTACAGGACCCCGAGACTAGCCGCTCCTTCGTGCTCCCCCAGTCCGGTCGTCTTTTCCGACACTCCTAACCAATTATGGGTTCGAGTCCAGATGCCCGGAATAACGCCGGCGACTATCCCCAGCAGCAGCGCGGTTACCGGAAGCGCGCTCACGGCACCGCGAGTTTCGTGCCGCGCCGAGTTAGGCTCCTCATGGTTGGGAGACGGGCTTGAACCACTGAGTCCCGCGAGCGTGCTGACGAGAGCGACGACAACAGCCACCACGCTCGTAAGCACTACTCCAGCCACGGGCGATACGGAAAGGCCAGTCAAGAAACCAACGCAGCCACCACTGATTGCGATACCCACCGCTCTCGCAAATCGTATCCCGCCGTCCTTCATCCCTTATCTCCAGATGATCCCTGAAGTGACCCGCTCTTTATTGTAGTCTGCATGTCAAAATGTCGGCTGATGGGTATCGCAAATCAGAAGGGAAATTTCGTGTGACCGCGGGGATTTGATAGACGGACAGGCAGGATGTCCCTGGTGCCTGCTGTGAGAGATCCATGCTTCAGAGATCCTTCACACACGCTTGCCACCTCCGGTTTTGTCCACGTATCGGCCAAGGGCATGACGGATGAAGTCTCAGACGGCCGCATATCAATCGGAAAGGCCGACGAAAATGCCGGTCTGGGCACCCCGATGCACTCATCGGCTTTCGGCTGAGTCAACTCTGAAGCGCTGTTGGGTCGAGCGCGTCTTGCTGACGGCCGTCCATTGCGTTGCGTGCGGCTTGTTCTTCAGTCCTCCTGACGAGATCACGTTGACTGGCGCCCCCGTTCCGGCGATAAAGTCTTCGGGAACTGCTTATAAAAAGGGAGCGCAGGTACCATGACTACATTCATTCGCCTTGTGTCTGTCACGTTCGTCTATGCCGCCGTTCAGGCGTGCGCGAGCCACCCCACCACTCCCGGTCCGGTCGAGGCCGCCAGGCCCGCAACGGCGGTGGCCACCGCGGACAGGGCAGCGGCCACGAACCCCACAGCACCGCCTGCCAAAGCACAGCAGGTCACTCTGGACGATAAAACGCTCACGCAAGCCGAGGTGAACCGGCTGATCTCGCAGGGTTACAAGCCCCAGAAAGGCCGAGGCGATGACGTTCTTTACTGCCGTAGAGAACAGCAACTGGGTACCAATTTCACATCCAAGGTCTGCCTGACCGCGGACCAGATCAAGACGCGGTTTCGGGACAGCAGGGACGTCACTGAGCAGCTTCAGCGAAACTACGGGAATCCCGGCCCTACTAAATGATCGCTACTTCAGAATGGCTATCGCTCGCGGATAGGTTCCTACGCATTCGATGACGGCCATTCGATAGCGGGACCTTGGACGCCAAGGCCCGTGGCCTTGTCCAAGGAGTACACGGTGATCGAGTCGCTCTGCAGGTTGGCGACATAAACAAGGTCGCCGCTCGGGTCGATCGTAACGAAGTACGGTGTCTCACTACTGGCGTAGGGGCTACCTGCGATCGGCGCCAGCGCGCCGCTCGTCTGGTTGATCGGGAAGGCGAAGATCTGGGAATTTGACCCAAGGGAATTGTTTCCCACGTACAGATATTTCCCCAACGGGTCGACCGCAACACTCGCGGGGTTCGCGCCGACGGCGGAAGGACTGCCGGCCACCGGTGTGGACACGCCTATACTGGGATCGAGGGACACCGGCAGTGGTGAAATCGGGCGTGAATGCAAACCTCGACCCATTCAGCGCAAGTGAGAGGCCGGAGCCAGCGAGCCCGGACACGGACCCGCCGATCGTGTAGGTTGAAGGCAGTGTTGGATTGTTGGTGGCTCCACCACCGCACGCGGCAAACAGGAGCAACGATAGAAGAACGGTTGTCCTCTCATACGAATGGCCACGGCGAATTCTCCTGACGCTCTGTTCGATTTGTTGTAATAAGGCCCGAGCGTTACTCCAGTCGCGCCCGGCGTTACGCCCCCTCTTCCACACGATCATCATAGCGGATCGAAATGCCGCATTAGCGATGCCTGGCGCATTAGCGATGCCTGGAATGTCAGGCTGCGCCCGCGGTCCACCTGACGAACTTGGCACGCAATGGAATAGACGTAAGTCCATGTGATGCGGCGAAGCAGCGCAGACTTCACACTTGATCCGAAACGGCCGATGCCAGTCACCCTGCGACGCTGACAGGTCGAATGGCCAAAGAGCCCACCTGGCAGCCCAACGATGTTCGAGGGGGGATCCAAGTATCCGACGGGCCGGGGCACGTCGTTCGAGACCAACGCGGAGTGCATCGGTGGCTCTCGATAGCCCACGACTTTCCACTGCTGCATGGAATACCTGTTGGCAACAATCGAATCGACTTTCCGGATCAGCGTGTTTTCACACCTCCTGAGTGTCACCGCAGAAGACACACCGACCGCGGCTGGAGGATTGATTGGCCCCAAGGGAAGCCTCTGTCGCCATATCGGCACAGTGTATGTATCGGCACAACCGTAAGTTTTCTGTTATTTCTCACCGCAGTCGTGCACACCCGTTAGTTGGATCCCTGGCTGGACCACAAACCTGGACTTGGCTGCCTGATGCACCTGTCCGTTCCGGAACGGACGACGACAGTGGAAGAACCGGCGGCGTTACATCACACAAGAGCAAACAGCCACGAAGGCGCTGATTACCGTTCCTAACAGAACCGTTCCGTCATGACGTCGCACCCATTGATGGATGCGACAAAGCATCCGATAGAGTCCTGGCGCCTGTGCCGTAAACCACCAGAAGGACAAGGAATCATGTCTGCGATTCTGACTAGCTTGAAAAGACGGGAACCGAGGCCTGCTGCCGCCGCAGCATTCGTGGCCCTCGCACTGCAGGCCTGCGGTGGGGGCGGGAATAAGGGGCCGCCGCCGATGCCGCCGACGGTCAGCATCTCCGTCAGTCCAACCACGATCACCGCTGGCCAATCGGCAACGCTGACGTGGTCAAGCACCCTGGCAGTTTCCTGCGCGGCCAGCGGCGGTTGGAGCGGAAGCGAGCCGTTGACGGGCTCTCAGGTGGTAACTCCCGCAGCGTCCGGTTCCGTGACGTACACCCTGACATGCACGGGCGCGACCAGCGGAGGAGGTGGCGGTTACGGGGGCGGGGGTGGCCAGGCACTGACTGCGACTCAGACGGCAACCATCACGGTCAACCCGGCAACCGCTTTCGTAGTCAAGGCTCTCGTCGCCGATGGAGCCGGAGTTGCAGCCACCCAGGATGCCAATCTCGAGAATCCCTGGGGCCTCACCTTCGCTCCCAACGACGCGGTCTGGATTTCAAACCAACATACCGACACGTCGACGCTGTACGACGGAAATGGCACGAACGAGAAACTGGTCGTAGCGCTGCCGAAGGATGCCAACGGCAACGCGTTCAAGCCCACCGGAATCGTCTGGTTCGACGGCACCACGTTCCCCAATGATTTCGTAGTCACCAAAGCAGGCAAGTCGGGGCCGTCGCTGTTCATCTATTCCGGCCAGGGCGGACAGATCGCTGGTTGGGCACCTGGAGTGGATCTGACGAACGCGGTTTCTGCGTATACCGCTGCCGACAAGGCGTGCTACCGGGGTCTCGCGCTGGCCAACAATGGCACGGCCAATTTCCTGTATGCGAATGATTTCGTCGGCGCCAAGATCGATGTGTTCGACGCGAAGTTCGCGAAACAGCCTTCGTCCGCCTTCCCGTTCGCGGACCCCAATCTACCAAAGAACTACGCCCCTTTCGGCATCCAGGCAATTGCCAATGGCCCCGGCGGAAGCACACAGATTTATGTGAGCTACGCGATGTCGGGTACAGGCACAAACCTGGGTACTTGCGAGGACACCCGCGGCGCAGGCTTCGGCATGATTGACGTGTTCGACGCGAACGGCAAGCTGGTGATCGGTGAGTTGGTGCCCGTGGGTGGCCTGTTGAATGCGCCCTGGGGAATGGCGCTGGCGCCGAAAGACTTCGGCACGCTGAGCAACGCCCTGCTGGTCAGCAATCATGCCGACGGCACGATCAACGCCTATGATCCGACAAAGGGAACCTTCATCGGTACGCTCCAGACAGCCTCCGGCAAATTCGCACAGGACGGCCTCTGGGGCATCGCTTTTGGAAATGATGGCGTCCTGAAGCAGACTGGGCAGCCAGACGTAGACCTGCACCAGCCGCACAACACGTTGTTCTTCACGGCCGGCCCCAACGAGGGGGTCAATGGCCTGTACGGACGTATCGATCTGCCCCCGATGTAGAGTAGTAGCCTTCGACGACGGCCGAGGCGAGTTGCAATCGCTTCGGCTCGTCGTCGAGCTGCCTACTGAGCTCAGTCAGGCAGAGGTCGCACCCAGTGCCGTCCGGGATTGCGCAACACAGCGTTGTAGAGACGCAATTTTTTGCGCTGCAGTGTCTTCACTCATGCGCCATATCCGATGCCGGTACGCCGGAAATCTTCGAGAATGCCGCGGACCTCCTCGCGATAGTGGCCATATCGAGTCAAGGCGGAGGCCTCCCAGGCCAGTACGCGCTCCGGATTCGACTGGAACAGCACTCGGCCGCTGTCGAGTACTTCGCGGCGAAGAACATCGCCGGCTTGCCGCAAGTCCACCAGATCGACTTCGCGATGCACCCGTTGCGAGTCACCAAAAGATTGGAACCGCAGGCTCCAGGAGGGGGTTCAGGGCGCGCTGTCAGCGAGCGGGAGAGCGAAGCTCACCAGTGAGACCACGAACTTGCGAAGCCAGCGGATCATCTACTCATGCATTCGGACACTGAGCGTCCCATCGCCGACGAGCACGTCGGCGCTCATGGGCGCGCGAAGGAGCGCGATGTCCATCCCTCTCGGTATGCGCCGCCTCTCCGTTTTGATGGTTGCGACGGGCACATAGATAGTGGAAGGATGCGGGTTCCAGCGCATTGCACCTCGAGTTCCGTCGGAGACGCTTATGAGAAAGACCTGGTTCATCACCGGCGCCAGTCGTGGCTTCGGCGTGGAGTTTGCGAAGGCCGCACTGCGGGCCGGGGACCATGTGGTGGCGACCGGCCGTAAAGTAGAGTCCGTCAACGAGATGTTGGGGCCGAACACTGACCAGCTCCTCTCGCTGGAGCTGGACGTGACGAATCCCGCTCAAGTACGGCGAGGTGTCGAGTTGGCTCTGTCCAGATTTGGCACGATCGACGTACTCGTGAACAACGCCGGCTATGGACATCTGGGCTTCTTCGAAGAAACCACCGAACAGGACGTACGTGCCCAGTTCGAAACCAACGTATTCGGGGCGTTGAATGTGACCCGCGCCGTCTTGCCGGCAATGCGTGCGGCGCGCAAGGGACGCATCTTCAATCTATCTTCGGTCGCTGGAATTCGCGGAGCTGAATTTACGTCACTCTACTCCTCCAGCAAATTCGCTCTCGAAGGATTTTCCGAGTCGCTGGCGGTCGAGGTCGCGCCGTTCGGAATATTCGTGACGATTGTGGAGCCCGGTCCGTTCCGTACCGATTTTCTGACCCGCGAATCGTTGCGATTCGGAGCCAGCGCGATCGCGGATTACGACGAACGGCGCGCCCGCGTCCAAGCCAGTTTCGAGAGCCGTAGCGGCAATCAGCCAGGAGACCCAGTGAAGCTTGCCGAGGCTGTAGTACGGCTCGCCAATGAGGCGAAGCCGCCGATGCGATTCCTTGCGGGCAGATTTGCGCTTGGTATTGCAGAAAAGGAGCTCGCAGCCGTGCGCGCGGACCTCGAGAACTGGCGCGCACTATCAGCGGCAACCGACTACGACTCGTAGCTCCGCTTCAGTAGCACCGCCGAGCCTGGGAACGATATCCAACTTTCGTTGGATGTCCGCTGAAGCCAACGATGATGCTGGCCTGCCCGAATGGCTCGTCGGCATGTGTTCAGGCAAGCACTGTGACTTTCGTTATCTCATCCGAGAAAATGGTTCCCGTCCATTCCGTGGAGAATCCTGAGAATCATTGCGGGCCGCAAATCGCTGGTGTATATACCGACGACGTTAGCGCTACCACACATGATTTTGCTGAGTAGCCCAACGCATCTGGTCAACGACCAACACCGCCTGTTTCGGCAACCTATGGAGGGGGATTCTCATGATGAATGTCCGGAAGATCCGAGCGCAGCTGTTGTCCACAGTGGCGCTCTCACTGCTCGCGCTCGTGACGTTGCCAACGCACGTCGAAGCGCAGATTGCCAAAGGGAAGTCCAAGTTCCTCGGCAGCACCATTGCCACCAACCCCGCGCCCTCGAACTTCACGACCTATTGGAATCAGGTGACACCCGAGAACGCTGGCAAATGGGGTTCGGTAGAGGGCACCGCCCAAGGCACCTTCAACTGGGCGCCGCTCGACGCAATCTACAACTTCGCGCAACAACACGGCTTCAAGTTCAAGGCTCATAACCTGGTCTGGGGCGCGCAGTTCCCAAGCTGGATCACTTCGCTGTCGCAGGCACAGCAGCTTGCCGCGATCCAGACCTGGATCAGCACGTATGGAGCCCGCTATCCGAACACGTGGGCGGTCGATGTCGTCAATGAGCCCATTCATACTCCTCCGCCGTTCACGGCGGCCCTCGGCGGGAGCGGCGCGACGGGTTGGGATTGGGTGGTCAAGTCCTACCAGTTGGCACGGAAGGCCTTCCCGAACGCGAAGCTGCTCATCAACGAGTTCGGAACCGAAAATGACGCGAACGCCAGGAGCCAGTACCTCAACATCATCAGCATTCTGAAGAGCCGCGGGCTGATAGATGGAATTGGCGTCCAGGCGCACTTCTTCAACCTGGACAACATGACGGCGGCGCAGATGACTACCGCGCTGAATTCCTATGCCACGGCGGGCCTGCCTGTATTCATCTCGGAGCTCGATATCACCGGCGGCGGCACCGACGCCGGACAGCTCGCGAAATACCAGGAACTGTTCCCAGTGATCTGGCAGCACTCTGCGGTCCAGGGAATTACAACCTGGGGATACATCGTCGGGCAGACCTGGCACACGGGTACCGGGCTGGTCAACAGCAACGGCACGGAGCGCCCTGCCATGACGTGGCTCAAGGGATTCGTGGCCAGTCATTGATTCGATGCCTGTGAAGACAGGCAACTGGCGTGGGTGCGGATCACTGCCGCATCCACGCCTGAGATGCACATGAAGACATTTGTGGTTGTGGCGGTGGCTGTGGGCGTCGTGGGCGGCTTGGCCATCTACGTCATGTCAGGACAACAGCCGCCCCGGGCCCGGTCTCCAGATCTCAACAAGACCGCGACAACAGACATACGAGCCGCAACGCGGACGCCTCTGCCTGGAAATCCATCGACACCCGAGTCGAGCCAGAATGCGCCGCCAGCCACACCCCCGATTCCAGAAAGTCCAGAGGAACAGAGCCGCAAGCTGCAGCTCGAAATCGGACGCGCACTGGTGTCGATCGATGACGCGGAGCGGGACCGCGCTTACAGGCAGCTATTGCCGGCCCTGATCAAACTCGACCCGGCCGCGGTCAAACAGCTCGTTGCCAACTATCCGACCGGCCCGGTCCGCGATGAGCTTCTGCGGCGCACCGCACAGGCGTGGAGTGCTGTCAGTGTGGATGGCGCGATCGAATGGGCTACGGGCATGACCGAAGCTGATGAGCGTAACATCGTCGCCTCCGGGATCGTGTCCCATGTGGCGCAAGGAGATCCCGCACGAGCGATCGGAGTATCTGACCAGTTTGGAATCGGACGCAATGACGGCACCGTGGACCGCATCGTGCAACTCTGGGCTACTGAGAAATTGCAAGAAGCCCTCAGTTGGGCCGAAGGCCAACTGCCGGGCACCCAGCGCGACCAGATCCTCGCGCGCATCGCGACTGTACAGGCGGAGACAGCGCCCGCGGATGCTGCGACCACAGCTTTGACTCAGATTACTGTAGGTCCGACTCAAGATGACACCGTCGCGCAAGTAGTGCACCAATGGGCAACCCAGGACCCTGATGCGGCATCTGCCTGGGTGGACGCTTTGCCAAACGGCCACATACGGGACGTCGCCAAAGCGGCGACCTTGCCAAACCGCGCCGCAGCTGCCGCCAACGGATCTCATTCGCGCTAGCCGGGACGCATGCGCGCGTTGCCGACATGGCCATCAATCTCCCGAGGCCGTTTCAACCCTCGTCCAGAGCCAGTACCAGCTTTCGAAGCAGGCCGCCGAGCGACTCCTGCTCCTTCGGGGTCAGTGACTTGAGGAGCGCTGCCTCGAGCACCATGTCCTGGCGAAAGGCGGCTTCGGCGCGCTTGCGACCCTCCTGTGTCAATTCCACCGGAAGACTTCGCCCATCACCCTCGGACTCCGGACGGTGCACGAGCCCGGCGCTCTCGAGACGGTTGAGGCGGTCGGTCAGGCCGCCGGAAGAGATCATCAGCGATCGATAGAGCTCCGTGGGCCTTAGCCGGTACGGCGGTCCAGAGCGCAGCAAAGTTGCCAATACGTCAAACTCGCCTGCGTCCAGGCCCGCCTCCGCAAACACCGCTTCGATGAGCGGTCTGACTTTCAATGTGATCCAGCGAGCTCGCCCCAGGACAGCCATCCCGATCGTGTTGACGTCAGGCAACTCCCGCGCCCACTGTATGCGCCGTGCGTCGATTCGATCTCCGTCAGGCATTTGTCTTGACATCGAGATATTCCAGGATTATCTTGATATCAAGATACATGGACAGGAGTGCCCCGGCAATGCAGCCGCCCCTCGCGCATACCACCCCTACAGCATGGATCTGTGTGACTTGTGGCACTCAATTCGAGCCGTCCGTAAACCCGCCTGCTCACTGTTTCATCTGCGAGGATGAGCGGCAATATGTAGGCTGGGGTGGCCAGTCCTGGACGACGATGCAGAAGTTGGCGCAAGGGCATCACATTCAGCTCGAAGACGACGCGGGTGTCATTTCGCTGGATATTTCTCCCGCCTTCGCCATCGATCAGCGCGCGGTCCTGGTTCCGATGGAGTCCAGCAATTTGATGTGGGAGTGCGTGAGCCTCGTCACCAGCGAAGCCGTGTCACAGATCAAAAGATGCGGCGGTGTCGCCTGCATGGCCATCTCTCACCCGCATTTTTATTCATCGATGCACGAATGGAGTGAGGCGCTGGGTGGCGTGCCTATCTATCTGCATGAGGCAGATCGGGATTGCTTGCCGCGCTTGTCGCCACACGTCCGATACTGGAGCGGCGATCGCCTGGAGCTCAGCGACGACCTGGTGCTGATCCATCTGCCCGGCCACTTTCCTGGCAGCGCTGGGCTGTGGTGGAAGAGCGGACCGCGCCCCGGAGGGAGCCTGCTGCCCGGTGATGCGATTCAGGTCACGATGGACCGGCGCCACGCCACTTTCATGTATAGCTATCCGAATGCCATTCCACTGAAGCCGCCTGTGGTCCGATCCCTACGAAACCGTGTCGCATCACTGAGTTTCGTCGACGTCTTTGGTTATAGCTGCGGTCGTAACATCATCGGCGATGGCCGGCAGGCAGTCGATCTCTCGTTCGAGCGCTATCTGGCGGCGGTGTCGGATTCCGAGTCATAGAGCCCAGCCGCCCCCCAAGGCGCGGAAGGATGTGACCGCGGCACGGTCTGTATCGGCGCGAGTGCGCGCGAGTTCGTCCTGGGCAGCAAGGGATTTACGGTCCGCATCCAGGACATCGGTCAGGCTACTCGCGCCCGCGAGGTAGGACTCCTGCGAAGCATCGCGGGCACGGGCGAGTGCCGCGACTTCGTTCTCGAGCTCGCGGGCTTGGATCTCCAGTTGGGCCAACGAGGTGAAGGCGTTTTCAACGTCTTCCGTGGCTCGCAGCACGGTCTGCCGGTACTCCAGGAGCGCTTGCGCGTTCGCGCTGTCGGCTTGGGCGACTTCCGCATCCACCCTGCCGAAATCAAACAGGCGCCACCGCAATCCCGCGGTAGCCTCGGGTTGGAAACTTTCCGCCTTCAACAGCCGTCCCGAGTCAAGGCTTTCGAATCCCAACAGTCCGGCAAGCGACAGCTTCGGGTAATACTCGGCAACCGCGACGCCGATGCGCGCGCTCGAGGCCGCAAGACGCCGCTCGGCAGCGATGATGTCAGGCCGGCGTCTCAACAGCTCCGCGGCATCCTGTCCGGGAGGAATTGCCGGTGCCCGCGGAATCCCGGTGCGTTCTGAAATTTCCGCCGCGTAGGTTCCCGGCTGCGCGCCCATGAGGACGTCGAGCCGATTGAATTGCGCTTCGAGGGCGATATGTAGCGGGGGAATGGTTGCGCGTGCCTCGGCAAGCAGCGCTTCGGCTTGCGCGACTTCTTTCTCCGCGGCGGCGCCCCGAGAGAATCTCAAGCGAACCAACTCCAGGAGTCGTGCGTCGGTTTCAACTTGCGATTGCGCGATCGCGAGCCGCGCCTGATCCCCTCGTGCCTGGAAGTAGGCATCGGCGACATCAGCGGCGACGGATATGCGAACTCCGAGCTGTTGTGCTTCAGCCACTTCGGCCTCGTCCCGAGCAGCCTCGGTCGCGCGGCGCAAGCCGCCGAAGAGATCGAGCTCCCACTGCGCTCCCACACCAATGTCATACAATGTTTGATTGCGCTGGTAGCCCGGGAGATAGCGGCCGATCGCGCCAATTGGGCTGTTGAGAGATTGCCGCAACGGGCTCGCCGCGGTCACGGCGGTGCCGGCCGGCAGCAATGCCGCACCAGCCTCACGGGCCGCGGCGCGTGCCTGCTCGACGCGGGCCAGAGAGGACGCAAGGTCCAGGTTCTGCGCAAGCGCGCGATCCACGATGCGCGTCAGAACGGGATCGTTGAATCCGACCCACCACGTGTCCATTGGCGGAGATGGCGTTTGGATTTGACGGCTCTCGACAGCCTCGCGGTTATGGAATGAAGACAGGTTCGTTGCGGGAGGCCCTTTGTACTGCGGCCCAACCACGCATCCAGCCAACGCGAGACCCAGCCCGAGCAACATCAGCTCGCGGCACAACCGGCGAACCAGGCGTGCACGCGCCACCCTCCCGAGCCCGGAGACATTCCGCGCAGCGAGGCTCGTTTCCGCTGCATTTCCAGTCTTTTGAAACATACCCGGCCCTGCCATCCCAGATACTTGCATTATGATAGTTTCTACTTTATATTACTTGCATGATGATAGCAACCAGGCCGCGGAGCTCTCATGCAGCATAAGTACCTCGGAAACATGCAATGCCCGATCGCCCGCAGCCTCGAGCGGGTCGGTGAATGGTGGAGCATCCTCATTCTGCGTGACGCCTTCCAAGGGCTGACGCGCTTCGACGAGTTTCAAAAGAGCCTCGGAATCGCTCCCAACATGCTCACCCGGCGGCTCAACACTCTGGTTGATTCCGGTTTGCTGGAGCGGCGCCTCTATAGCGAGCGGCCGCCGCGGCACGAATATGTCCTGACGCCGCGAGGCCGGGATTTCCGCCCAGTCATTCTGGCGCTCATCGCATGGGGCAATAAACACTTCGCCCCCGAGGGCGAGAGTGTCGTGGTGGTGGATGCTGCAACAGGTGAGCGCGCCGAGCCGGTTCTCGTGGACAAAAGCAGTGGACGTTTGTTGCAGTCGCCGGAATTCACGGTCGCTCCAGGGCCGGCAGCGAACCAGGCGACACGTGAACGATACGCGAAGCTGACGGCGTCGAGACCAGCAAGGGAGCTTGCGGTCAACGAGCCGGGGACTCGGGCGTCCGTGCAACACGCGGATGGCGAATCGACCGGCCATGCAGCCGCGGGTCGGAAAACCACCCGAGCGAAGCGAGCCAGGCCAGGAAAGAAGTCAGGAGTTGCATCGTGAATGCCAATTCAGCAGCAGTAGACGCCGGTATCGCCGATCCTTCCCAGACAGTCACACGGCTAAAGAGGCTCGCGCCTTATTGCGCTGTTGGCCTGGCGGTCCTCGGTGCGGTGGCATACGGATTTCACTGGTTCACGGTCGGCCGATTCATCGAGAGTACCGACGATGCGTATGTCGGTGGCGACATCACAGTCATCGCGCCCAAAGTAGCAGGCTTCATCGAGCAGGTCGCGGTAACCGACAATCAGGCCGTGAAAGCGGGTGACCTTCTGGTCAAGCTGGACGATCGGGATTATAGGGCGGCGCTCGCGAGGGCGGAGGCCGCGGCCGAAGCGCAGCGTGCGACTCTGGCGAATCTCGATGCAACACGACGGCTGCAGCTGACAATCATCGAGCAGGCACGTGCTGGAATTGCGGCGGCGGAGGCGGAGGTGAAACGCTCCCGCGACGACGAAGCCCGCTTTCGCGATCTGTCGGCGCACTCCGCTGCATCGGTGCAGGTCTTCCAGAAGGCCGAAGCGGACTACAAGGAGGCTCTGGCGCAAGATCGAAAGAGCCGCGCCGCCGAAGCCGCGGCCGAAAGACAGCTCGAGGTCATCGATACCCAGAAGAGGCAGACGGCGGCCGCCTTGGGTGAAGCGCTCGCCAACGTCGACCTGGCACGCTTGAACCTGAGTTATACCGAGCTCAGAGCGCCTATTGCGGGTGTGGTTGGAAATCGAAGCGCGCACACTGGCGCCTATGCCTCGATCGGGACGCAGTTGATCTCGATCGTACCCGCCAACGGGTTATGGATTGACGCAAACTTCAAAGAAAGCCAGCTCGCCGGGATGCGCGCGGGGCTGCCCGCGCAAGTCAGGGCCGACGTTCTGCCCGGACAGGCGTTCAGAGGACACGTAGCGAGCCTCGCCCCGGCAACGGGAGCGGAGTTCAGCGTATTGCCCGCGGAAAACGCTACAGGCAATTTCACCAAAATCGTGCAGCGGGTACCTGTACGCATTGCGCTCGACGGAGACGCTGCAATGCTCGGCCGTTTGCGGCCCGGGCTTTCGGTCACCGTCGATGTGAACGAGCGACTCATCGCCACCACCGCGCCTTGAGCGCGCCAATCCCGACGGAGCCTGGGACCATGAACGCCATCGCCGCCGACGCTCCCGTCCGAACGACGGGAGAACCAACACACCCCAAGAGCATGACTCCGCGGGTCGCTCCTGGTGAGCTCTCCACGCAAGCGAAAGTCTTCGCCTTCGCGGCGATGTGCATCGGGTTCTTCATAGCCCTGCTGGATATCCAGATCGTGTCGGCTTCACTGAGGGACATCGGAGGAGGGCTTTCCGCGGGAGCCGATGAGACAGCCTGGGTGCAGACCAGTTATCTCATCGCCGAGATCATCGTGATTCCCCTGTCCGGCTGGCTATCACGCGTCATGTCGACCCGCTGGTTGTTCTGCGCTTCCGCGGCAGGTTTTACGGCGACCAGCCTGTTATGCGGCGCCGCCTGGGACATCCACAGCATGATCGTCTTCCGCGCGCTGCAAGGGTTTTTGGGCGGATCGATGATTCCAACCGTCTTTACGACGGCGTTCATCTACTTTTCCGGGAGTCAAAGGATCATCGCAGCGGCGACGGTGGGAGCAATCTCGTCTCTCGCTCCCACGCTCGGGCCGACGATCGGCGGCTGGATCACCGATCACTACTCCTGGCATTGGCTGTTCTTCATCAACCTGGTGCCCGGAGTCTTTGTCGCCGTGGTCGTGCCGATGCTGGTGCGAGTCGACAGGCCGAACCTGTCGCTCCTGCGCGGCGCGGACTATCTCGGCATGACCTTGATGGCGCTCTGCCTCGGTTGTCTGGAGTACACTCTCGAAGAAGGCGCGCGCTGGGACTGGCTCAGCGATGGCACCATTCGGGCCACTGCGTGGATTGCGGGACTCGCAGGCGTGGCGTTTATCTGGCGAAGTCTCACTCATTCTCAGCCGGTGGTCGACTTCACAGCGCTCAGAATCCGCAACTTTGGACTCGGCTCGCTGCTGTCGTTCGTCAGCGGCATCGTCATTTTCTCCACTATCTATCTCACGCCGCTCTTTCTGGGACGCGTACGCGGATTCAGCGCACTCCAGATCGGCCTGGCCGTATTCTCGACGGGCCTGTTTCAGGTTAGCGCGATCCCGATCTACACTGTCCTCGCCCGGTACATCGACCTGCGCTGGCTGATGGTGTTTGGATTTCTGTGCTTCACCTCGAGCATGTGGGCTTTCGCACCGATCACTCACGAGTGGGGTTGGAGGGAGTTGCTGTTTCCCCAGGCGCTGCGCGGCTTCGGCCAACAGTTCGCCGTGGCTCCGATCGTGACATTGGCGCTCGGGAGCTTGCCGCAGCAACGGCTCAAGCTCGCATCTGGATTGTTCAACCTCATGCGAAATCTGGGTGGCGCGATTGGCATCGCGCTCTGCGGTACGCTTCTGAACGACCGCACGAACCTGCATTTTCTCCACCTTGCCGAGCGCCTGAGCGCCGACAACGGAGCCGCGCAGACGCTCCTCACCCGCGTGACCGCGGCCAACACCTCACAGTGGAGCGGAGATACCCTTCACGGCAGCGTGATCGCCTTGCGCCAGCTTTGGTTTCTGACCTTCCGCGAGGCGCAAACCCAGGCTTTCGCGGACACATTCCTCGCCATCATGGCCTGCCTGATCGTCGCGACGATCGTCATTCCATTCATGCACAAAGTGGCACCCCCAAGCGCACCGCCTACGGAGTCACACTGAAACGCAGCCTGCGCGCCGAACTAACCGCCTTTGAGCTTCGCCGCGACCCGCTTGTACGCCTCGCGAAATGGGATCCCTTCCTCCACGACCATCCGGTTGGCTTCCTCGGCCGCATGGATCGCGGGATCCAGCTTGATGCGGTCCGGCCGGAAATTCATGGCATCGATAGCCGGTGCAAGGATGTCGAGTGTCTGTAACGCCAGATCGATGCCGCGAAACAAAGGAAATTTCAGCAGCTGCAGATCGCGCTGATAACCCGACGGCAGCTTGGCGCAAATGCCGAGCGCCTCGACGAGACATGCCTGAGCGCTCGCCGACCGGCCACGAATGAGCTCAAAGACATCAGGGTTGCGCTTCTGCGGCATGATCGAGGAGCCGGTCGTGAACGCCTCCGGCAGCTCGACAAAGCCAAACTCCTGCGTGTAGAACAACAGCGTATCCGACGCAAAGCGTCCCAGATCCTGCATCAACAGCGTAATCTCGAACAGCAACTGCGCTTCGGCCTTGCCGCGCGAGAGTTGTACGGCAGTAACGGGCGCGTGCACCACGGCGTAGTCGAGTTTTGCTCGCGTCAGCTCGCGATCCACCGGCAGTCCAGGTGTGCCATAGCCGGCAGCCGACCCCAACGGACTTTTCCCGGCGCGCCCATGCACATTGCGGAGGTTCTCCGCGTCATCGCGAATTTCGGCCGCGAAACCTCCTGCCCAGAGCGCCACGGAGCTCGGCATCGCCTGCTGCATGTGGGTGTAACCCGGCAGCACGGTCTCCCGCTCGCGAGAGGCGAGACGATCGAGCGCCTCGGCCACGCTCACCGCTCCCGCACTGAGCTCGTCGATCGCATCGCGGAGGTAAAGCCGAATGGCGGTCAGCACCTGATCATTGCGCGACCGGCCCAGGTGGACCCTTCCGCCCGCCGCCCCGATGCGCTCTGTCAAACGCCATTCCAACGCTGTCTGGCCATCCTCATCGGTGAGCTCGATGCGCCAGAGCCCTCTAGCGTGCTCCTCGCCAAGCCCTGACAGGCCCGCACGGATCTGTTCCAGATCGCCAGCCGATAGCAGGTTCTGCGCGTGCAGCATCTCCGCATGCGCAATCGAAGCACGCACGTCGTAGCGAACCAGGCGCTCATCGAGCGCATAATCCTCGCCCGCCGTGTAATTCAACACGCGGTCGTCCAACGGGGCTCCCTTATCCCAGAGGCGTGCCACTTGCTTAACCACTCACCGGAGAGCTTTGCTGCTCAGCCGGCGTCAGCGCCTTGATATCGGCGACGATCAGAGTCCCAGTCCCTTCGTTCGTAAAGACCTCACCCAGAATTCCCTCGGGCGCCTTGTACGACACCACGTGCACGCGTCGCACCCCACCGCGGATGGCGTCCTCGATCGCCTTGGCTTTGGGCAACATGCCGTCGACTATCCTGCCCTCCTCGCGCATCCGCCTGAGACCGGCAAGGTCGAGGTAGGACACGAGGGAGCCCGGATCGTTGACATCGCCCAGAATGCCGTGGGCACCCGTGCAAAGAATCAGCTTTTCAGCGCCGAGCGCCGCACCGATCGCGGCCGCTACGGTGTCCGCGTTGATGTTGAGAAGGACGCCCTTTTCGTCAGCCGACAACGGGCTGATGACGGGCATCAGGCCGTTGTCCAGCAGCTTGCGGATGACCGCGGTATCGACCAGATCGATGTCGCCAACGAAGCCATAGTCGACCAACTCACCAGTCGAGGCAAGCTTGACCGGCGGCCTCTTGTGTGCGAGCACGAGCCCTGCGTCAACGCCGCTTATACCCACGGCATCGATATTCAACTCGCGGCAGATCCCCAGAATCCGCGTGTTGATCAACCCGTTCAACACCATCGCGGTGACATCGACCGACTTCTCGTCTGTAACTCGCCGGCCTTCCACCATGCGGGTGGGCACTCCCAACGCCTCCGCCACCTCGGTCGTCTGCGGCCCGCCGCCGTGCACCAGGACGACCCGCACACCGAAGTAGTGGAGAATGGCGATCTGCTCGATGAGGACGCGCGTCGACTCCGTGTCAGCGAACACGCCGCCGCCCGCTTTGACCACGAAAGTCTTCCCCTTATACATCCGGATATAGGGGGCCGCACTTTTCAGAGCGCGGATCGCGAGACTCTGATCGCCTTTATGCATGATCATTGTTAGCTTCCTATTCGCGAGTATCGTCCTTGGAAACGTAAACCGGCCCGCCATCCGTCGCGGGCGCTCTGCCCCTGGGAGCCTGTCTGAGGCTCCTGGGCTCACCCTTTCAGCAGTTTGTAGAGCACCGCCATCTGCACGACCAGGCGGTTGTAGGCCTCTTGCTGGACGACACTGCGCTGGCTGTCCAGCACCTCGTCAGCCACCGCCGTGTTCCGCCGGACCGGCAGACAATGCATGAGACGGCAGTCGTGGGCAGTCTTATCAAACCAATCGTGGCGCACACACCAGCTCGTCAGTGCCCGACGCAGCCGGGCATCACCGTCGGCATCACCGTAGTGCGCCGTCGACCCCCACTCCTTGGCGTAGATGATATGAGCACCGTCGAGCGCCTCGGCCCGGTCAGCCGTCTCCCGAACGGATCCTCCAGACAACGCCGCTGCTTTTTGCGCCTTGGTCATGATCTCAGGCGGCAGCGCGAACCCTTCCGGCCGTAACACGACCACATCCATTCCGCGTAGAGCAGCCATGTGGAGCGCTGCAGCGGGCACCGCCAGCGGCAGAGCTCGCGGGTGATATACCCACGACAGTACGAATCGGCCCTTCCGCGGCACGCCGAGATCGTCCATCGTCTTCCAGTCCGCGAGTGCCTGGCACGGGTGATTGACCGCCGACTCCAGATTCACCAGCGGCTTGTCTACCAGGGCAGTCATGGCTTTGAACGTGGTCTCCGCCAGATCGGCGCCCAGGTCCTTTCCTTCTGCAAAGGCGCGAATGCCCAGAGCGTCACAGTAGGAGGCCAGGACCGGTATGCCTTCGCGCACATGCTCCGCCGCCGCGCCACTCATCTCCACGCCCAGACGTGTTTCGAGCTGCCACGTGCCCTGCCCCGGGGTGATCACGAATGAGCTGCCGCCAAGCCTTGCCATGCCGGCCTGGAACGACGCCAGAGTACGCAGCGACGGGTTGAAGAAGACCAAGCCGAGGATCTTGCCGGCAAGCGCCTGCGGCTCCGGATGTTGCTGCAGACGCCGTGCCAGATCGAGCAATGCGACGACCTCCTCACGCTCGAGATCGGCGAGGTCCAGAAAGCGTTTCATGCAGGCAAATCCGCCAGAGCGTCACGTAACATGTCGACGTGCTCCTCCTCGAGAATGAATGCCGGCAACAGCCGCAGGATGTTGGGATCGCTGGCCGTCCCGGCCAGGATGCCGCACTCGAGCAGCTCAGCCTGCACCTGCTTGGCAGGCCGGCTGGTACGCAGACCGGTCAGAAAGCCTGCGCCCTGGTGTCCGGTCACCGGACCTACCATGCAAGTGTTGCGGATGTACTCCGCGACGCGGCGCACGCGCTCCAGCAGGTTTTCGGATTCAATCGCCTCAATGACCGCCTCCATCACCGCACAGGCCATCGGGCCGCCGCCAAACGTGGTGCCCAGCATATCCAGCTTCAGGGTCGCGGTGACCCGGGCGGAGGCCAACAGCGCTGCGCACGGAAAGCCGTTGCCGAGGGCTTTCGCTGTCGTGATCATGTCCGGCGTGATGCCGTACATGTTGGCCGCGAAGGGATGGCCGGTACGGCCAACACCGCACTGTACTTCGTCGAAAATCAGCAATGCGCCGACTTCGTCGCAACGGCGGCGCAAAGCGTGAAGAAATTCCGCTCCGAGGTCGACAGCACCCGCCAGCCCTTGCACGGGCTCGACGATCACGGCAGCCGTCCTGTCTGTTATGTGTTTGTGGATGGAAGCGGCGTCGCGCCGCGGGATGAAGCTGACGTCGAACGGTGCACGCGGGAAACCGTACCATTTTTGCGCCGCGCCCCAGGTCACTGCGCCAGCCGCGGCGGTGCGTCCGTGAAAACCGCCCTCGATGGCCGCAATGTGTGGACGGGAGGTCATCCGGAACGCCAGCTTCATGGCGTTCTCGTTCGCCTCGGCTCCGCTGTTCACAAAGAACACGCTCGTGAAATCGAGCTTCGAGAAGCGTACCAAACGCTCGGCCGCGCGCCTGCGAACCTCCATGGAGACTGCGTTCGTCTGGAAGTTGCACGCCTGTGCCTGCTGGGTGAGCGCCGCTGTCCAGCCAGGGTGGCCATAACCGAGTGAAGCGACCGCATGGCCGCCGTAGAGATCCAGAATCCGCTCACCGATGCGGTTTCTCAGCCACACGCCTTCGGCCGAAACGACCTCTAGCGGGTATTGCGCGAACACCGGCGCGAGGAAGTCATGGTGCGCGGTGCCGGGTTGCGTTGATGCGGTAGCTGCGTTGCTCATGATACCTCGTCTCAAGTCCATCCCGGGGCTGGGGCAGTCAATCCAGAAGTCTCCGGCAAACCAAACATCCGGTTCATCCACTGAACAGCGCCTCCAGCCGCGCCTTTGTTGAGATTATCGACCACACACATCACGGCGATCGTGCGACCGTTGGCCACCGCGGACAGATGGGCGTAGTTGCTGGTGGCAATTTCTTTCAACCGCGGCGCACGTTGTGACACACGGACAAACGGCGAATGCGCGTAGAAGTCCCGCAAAGCCGCGAACACGTGCGGCGTGTCGACCGGCGTCCTCAGAGACGCCTGCACGGTGACATGAATGCCCCGCGCGAACGGCCCCGAATGCGGAATGAATGCAAAGTCGGCCTCGACACCCGAGGCGGCATATGCGCAAGCAACGATTTCCGGCGTGTGACGATGCGAAAGTGCGTTGTAGCTGTACAGGTCGCTGTGCCGAACCGGGTGGTGTGTACCATCTACCGGCTTGCGGCCGGAGCCGGTGCTTCCCGTCACTCCGCTCACAAAGAGCGTGGGTGACACGAGTCCGAGCGCGAGCAACGGAACGCTGGCTAGAAGTATTGCCGTCGCGAAGCAACCGGGATGGGCCACATGCGGTGTCTCGAGCGTCTTCAGATGCTCTGGCACCGCGCACGTGAACTCCGCGATCCGCCCTGGCGCGCCATGCGGATGCTTGTAGACCTCCTCGTAAGCCTTTGCCGAGCCGTATCGGAAGTCCGCGGAGATGTCGACTACTCGAGGCCGGGTCCCAGCCCGCTCGGACGCGCTCAGCAGCGAGTCGATCAGAGCGGCGGAGACGCCGTGAGGCGCAGCGGAAAACACCGCCGCCGACGATGTTTCCATCAGCAGCCTTTCAACTTCCGCTTGCGACTTGAAGCGAGTATCCGCGAGGGCGCTCACCAGATGGGGAAATGCATCGCCCACCAGCTCGCCCGGCTGACTATCCGACATCACCCCGGCCAGCTCAAATCGCGGGTGACCTGCGATCAGGCGCAACAATTCCCCGGCGACGTAGCCGGTTCCCCCCAGAACGACAGTGGGAATGGCCGCGCTCATCCAGCAGTTCCTGTTTTCTTCACGCCAATCGCCTCGATGACCCGATCACCCAGAGCCGCGCCGTCCGTCATGGCGTTGAAGGCCGCGACCCCCATCTGGGTCTTGATGATTTCAACACCCACCTGATTATCGGTGGAGGGACCGGTGACCACACAAGGATCAATGCGGAAACGCTCGCGCAACAGCTTCACGCCACCCCAGGCGGCAACCGGATCGTTCGCGGACAGGATCACGCCCGTAAGGGCCGCGCGAATATCCGCGCACTCCAGGATCGCATCGACGCCATAGGTGCCCAGAATGCCATCGCCCAACTCGAACACGATCGCATCAGGCTTGCCCGCCGAAAGCTCGGTCAGCATGGTGCGAGTCAAAGCCGGACCGTTGGATTTCGTGGTCGTCACTACACCGAGATCGGTAAAAATCGCCGAGCGCCGCGCACCGGCATCCTCCATCGCAAGGATGTCGCGACGCAAGGACACTCCGGTCGCCTTGAAGGCGTCGACGACGAGTCCACGGTGACGCATACGGCTGATCACCGCACACGCAGCGGCCGTCTTTCCGGCCTCCATACATGTGCCGGCCAGCGCCACGACTGGAACACCGTGCGTATCGAGCTTGGCGTCCAGGTCGAGTTGTTTGTGGCCTACCCGGGCTGGCACGCCGATGCGCTCCCCCAGATAGGGAAAGTGCAGCACAACACCCAGCACGCGGCAGTCGAAAGGCTTGCCCTTGTCGGGATTTATCGAGTCGCATACCCCCAGGACGCCGCCGATGTTGAGCATCTGGATGACGTCTCCCGCCTGCAGCGAAGGCGGCACGTGGCCGGAGTAGCCGAATAGCGCCTTGCGATGGCCCAACGCCCCTACGACGATGTCGCCCTTGACCACCTTCGCCATGCGGCCACTGGTGAGCTCCAGGGTGTTGTACGTCGACTTGTTGGTGAGTACCTCCACGACCACGACGACGCCTTCCTCGGAAGGAATGCTGTCGGTGGCGATACGCACCTCGTTGGACAAGCCACAGGCCTGAGTGACCGAGGCAACCTTGTCGACTACGACACTACGCATCCCGTTGACCACTCTCAAGCACCTTGCGCGCGCTCGCCCGCGCGATGATGAAACACCCCTGTGAGGGATACGATCTTCGAAAACCCCAGCGCATCGGTGGGGGACCATTCGCCGACCGACTCACCGTAGACACCCTTGGAGGCGGCCATGAGCGAGTAGGGCGACTCGACACCCTCCACGAACAGGTTCCCCGGCCTGAACAGCACGTGTACGTCGCCGGTGACACGCTCTTGCGATGACAGCAACAGGGCCTCGATATCGCGGCACACTGGATCCAACAGCTGACCTTCGTGCACCAGGTCGCCGTAGGGTTGTGCGACCAGCTCCTTGATCCGCTGCTGCCGCCCCGTGAGCACGAGCTTCTCGAGCTCTCGATGCGCGGTGAGCAGCGTTTCGGCAGCCGGCGCCTCAAAGGCAACACGACCCTTGGTGCCGATAATGGTATCGCCCAGGTGAATGCCGCGGCCGATGCCGAAGGGAGCCGCGAGAAGCTCGAGCTTCTCGATCACCGCGACGGGTGACAGAGACTTTCCGTCCAACCCGACCGGACGCCCATTCTTGAACGATATGACATGCCGTTCGGGCGCACGCGGATCCGTAAACGCATCGCGCGTAAGCACCCATGCATGATCGGGAATGCTGCCGGAAGACGTCAGCGTCTCTTTTCCCCCGATCGTGACACCCCAGAGACCGCGGTTGACGGAATAGGCAGCGCCGAAGGGCGGTACCGGGAGGTTGCGCTTCTGCAGATATTCCAACTCTTCCTGGCGCTTGAACGCGCGATCACGCACCGGAGCTATGACCTCCAGCTCGGGCGCCAGCGTCCGCAGCGCTACCTCGAAGCGGACCTGATCATTCCCGGCAGCGGTGCAGCCGTGAGCGATGGAGTGGGTGCCGAGCTTGCGTGCCATGTGGGCGATGGTCTGCGCCTGCATGACACGCTCGGCGCCGACACACAAGGGATAGAGCTGTCCGCGCTTGACGTTTCCCATGATGAGGAACCGCAGCACTTGCTCGAAATAATCCGCCCGAGCATCGATCTGGTGGTGCTCGATGGCACCCAGCGCGCGGGCACGCTCGCCGAGCGTCCGAGCGGTGGCTTCGTCAATGCCGCCGGTATCGACGGTCACTGTAATGACGGGTCGTCCGTAATTCTCGGCGATCCAGGGGACGAGGAACGAGGTGTCGAGGCCACCGGAATAGGCGAGGACAATGGGCTTGGAGCCCGCGCTGGCGGGTGAGTTAGTCATATTGTTCAGACTCGGAAGATCGCTTGCAGGCGGCTGACGAGCTGCTCCTGCGCGCGAGCGTTGGCGGTTGCTATGAAGATGGTGTCGTCGCCGGAGAGGGTACCGGCCACTTCGGGCCACTCGGCCTTGTCGATCGCCACGGCGACGCTCTGCGCGGCGCCGATGGTGGTACGGAGAATGGTGATAGACGGGCCGGCACGCTTCAGCCCGCGCACGAACTGCGCGAGCGTGCCGAAATCCCCGTTGGTCCGGGTGGCTTCATCCGGCGGCAGTACATAACGGCCGCCAGCTTTCGAGACGCCAAGGTCGCGCAGATCCCGGCTCACCGAGGACTGGGTAACGTCGTGGCCTTCCTTCTTGAGCAGACGCACGAGGTCCTCCTGCCGGCGTACCAGGCCGTCTCGCAGGATGCGCATGATCGCGCTTTGCCGCTCGATTTGTTGACTGTCTGCCGCCACGAGCTACTCGCATAAATTTGCGAGCATTGTGCATATTCATGCACATCGAGTCAAGCGGCGCGGAGCGCTACTTTTCGATGCTGTAGATGAGATCCGCGCCGCGAGCCTGGCCGAATTCGGTGCGCACCACCCAATGGTCCCCAAGGCTGTATCGCAATTTGAGTGTGTTGAGCTGCTCGGTGAGGCTGATGCCGTAACTCACGTACAGCCGCGGCGAGAGATACCTGCCGAGCACGAGCGATGTGTCGTTGGTCAGCAGGTCCGACTCGACGCCGACGTTCTGGATTCCGACATATTGGCCGACCTCCGCGGCGAGCATTGCGCCGCCCTGGACCAGGGCCGCATTGCTGGCCGCGCCATTGGGATGGGTAGGCGCCGTCGTGGTCGACAGCGAGCCGGACAGGAGCAGGGAAACAATCTCAGACTGCGCCAGCGAGGGCTCGGAGAAGAAAGACAGCCGAGGCTGCAACAACGTGCCGCGCACGTTTACGCCAGCCGTGACATCCGGAAACTTCCGCACTGCCTGAATATCGATGCCGGGGTCGTCGACCGGGCCGCCGGTAAAAATGAGCCTTCCCCGCCGGATGTCCATATTATGCGCATAAGCGACATACTTGCCCTCCTCGACGGACAGCTCCCCCGTGGCACGAGTGACGGCGTCATATCCACTCCGTACCGAAATGTTGCCCGTGAGACGCCCGGTCAGCCCTTGCGTATGAATATTCACGTGCTCGCCCAGGCTGAGAGTCACGTTTGTCACAACCTCGAAGCGGTTAGCGGGGTCCTCCTCCTCGCTTCCCACGATCACCTCGTCGGAGGAGGAGCGAACCGCGCCCGTGAGGTCTTTGGGCTCGATTTTGGCGGCGGGCACTTTGACGGTGCCCGTCACGTCGATCCTATGCCCGTCGACGGCAAACTCCAGGTCGGGCGATGCGTCGATCAGCGCTTCGGGTACATCCACGACCCGCAGATTGCTTCCTTGCAGCGCAAATTTTCCACGGGGGAGAGAGTCGTGCCACTCGATGTGCCCCTCGGCCGTACTGGTGCCCGAGCCGATCCGGGTAGCCCCCTTGAAGTCGAGGCCGTTGTCGGTGAGACGAGCCTCCATTTCCAACTGACGCAGCCCGAGATTGACCTGGTAAAAGTCCACCTCGCCTCCGGAGATCTTCACCGAGCCATCCAACAGAGGAGTCCCGAAGGTTCCACCAATCCGGATGTCCGCGGTGAGATCGCCAGCGGCCCGATCGATCTCCGGCATGTAGAGTGAAATGAGGCCGAGCTCGGCAGTGTGTGCGTGAAACTCCCCTCGCACTGGCATGCTCTGCCACTGTGGTGCCTGGCGTTGCGCCTCGAAGTGCCCCTCGATCGTGCCAACTTCACCATTCTCCAACCTGGCTTCACCAGTGAGGGTGGCTCGGGTCGCGGTGATGCCAATGACGCCGGAGCCGAGCTTGGCATGCTCCACACGGTGGCTCAGCAGCCTGTGCGATAGTTGCGCGTCGGTGAGCTCCAACCGCGCCGATCCCTGCACAGCCTCATCGCGCATGGCGAAAGCTCGCGCATTGATGTTGATGGTGCCCTGGTAATCCACGGACGGAGTCATGCCAGCCGTCAAGGTAGCGATCGGCAGTTGAGAGGCGGAGACCGTCGTAGACCACTCATCGGGGGTCCAGTTGGCATCGGCACATAGGCTGACGGGCGTTCCGCTCAGGCAAAGCCAATCCAAGCGCGCTTCGGCACGGGACAACTTCAGGCCAGTGGGCTTCGCCAGCTCGAGCCGCAGCGATCCGGTGCCAGTGATGACCAGTGAATGGAGCTCTGCGTCGAACACTCCTTGCGAGAAAGGTCCCGCCGCACGAGCGCTGAGCGCCAGGCCGAGCGCTCGGGCATCCAGGCGCAACGCATAGCTCGCCGGCTTGCCTGATAGGGCCACGGCGACGTCATCAAAAGTCCGATTCTGATATGTCAGCTTTTGCAGGCGTGCCTCGACCCTGGATTCATGGTCGGGATGAGTGTCGAAATCAATGTCAGTATCGAGCCGCTCGAGGCCGATCCCCTCGTGTTGAATCTTGCTTGCGTGTGCCGTAGCGACCACGACCGGGTCGCCGGGAGTGCCGCGGATCGTGCCCGAGGCCTTGAGCTGGCCGCGGCTGTCAGGCGCGAGCAGGCTGAGATCGTCTGCAGCGATGTTGAAATGCAGATCCATGCGCTCGCTGAGCAGCCCGTCGACGGCAAAGCTGGCGCGGCCCAGGCCCACACGGACATTCTCAAAAGTCCAGGTCGTCCGGGAGTGCGACAGCCTGCCGCCCCCGCTGGCGGCTGCACCCCGCAACTTCCCGCCGAGGTTGCTGAAGTCGATTGTAATGTCGCCAGCAGGCTCAAAGCTCTGCCCCGCAACCGCCAGCGTAAAATCCAACTGGCCAGGCAGGTCCGGGCGGAAGTAATCCGGGTCTATGCCTGTGAAGCGCCCGGCAACCGTCCAGGTATTCTGTGGTGCCCAGGTTACCCCCCCGCTCACACTCGCATGGCCCTTGAAAAGGTCAACCTCGGCGCGGCTCCACGTGAAGTGATCCTTGCCGAGAGAGCCGTCCACCTTCGCGGGCATCAAGGGAAAATCCCGCACCCGGGCTATACCGTCCAGTTGGACGTCGTAGGGCAGAACCCCCTTCAGGGTGTAGGTTCCCGACGGACTGTGGAAGGGGACATCCTTATCCTTTCCCACCAAAGGCCAACGGACATCGCGCCATGCACCGCGCAGATCCAGAAGCGGCCCGCCCCTGACAACCTGGATGGTGCCGGTGCCGGTGGCCAGCGCCCCGGTTGCGATGTGACGGGCACTCATGCTGCGGGCGGTCAACACGTGATTTTCGTAGAAGCCGTCGAATTCAGTGTGAAACAGCCCGACGTGCAGGCCGGTCGGGTCTGCCTCGCCATTGCCGCCAAAGCCGTTCCTGTCTCCGTGCAAGGAGAACCGGCCGGTAATGATTCCTAACGCGCCGCTTGCCCCCCAGACCCGTATGTCGAGGTCATGCGCGACTGCATCTCCGGCCCAATGCCAACGATTCGTGAGATCGAGCGCATCGCCAGTGAAGTCGCCGCGAAACGGAGCGGTGGTGTGGATCGTCAGGGCCAGTGTTGCAAGATCACCCTTGGCGACAATGTTGCCCATCCATGCAGGCTGCCCTTCCGGAGTCCATTTGAAGCGAGTGATGTCGACATCCATCCCAAACGGATCGGTAGCTCGCAACAGTCCGATTCCCGAAAGATGAGTCTCGCCGAGTTGCCCGTCGACTGAGAACAGCCGGATGGTCCGATGCCGGACCACCGCCGAGCCCTCGATGCCAGTCGCCTGGATGCGGAAGCCGTTTGGCACAGTGACGGTACTCTTGCCGATTCGCGTGTGCTCCGCGTCGATCACCATCCAGCTCGGGACGAAGAGGGGCTGGCCGGGAGTTGGCGGCCTCGTGCGACGCTTGACGTTGACGGTGACGTTGCCGATGACCGCATTCGGCGAATCAATCGTCTGCCAGAGCAATGGAAGCAGCTTTATCCGGCCGCGGATGTCTTCCACTCTTACAGTGACGAGGTGGTGATCGACCACAACCCTGTCTACGTGAATGCCTTCCGCGATGGTGCCGGTGGGATTGGCGATCTCGATGGTCGTCGTTCCGACGTGATGAGGGATCCGGCTGACGACGAACCGAAAACCGCCTTCCGTATACACAACGTAATAAACAGCCGCCGACGGCACCGCGATCGCGAGGAATACCAGAAGCGCAGCGGTGATGAGCAGCAGACGGCGCATTCAAAGCTTTGGCGAGAAGTTGATATGCAGGCGTGGACCCGCCGATCGGGATAACGGCTCCGCCACATCGACGCCCAATGTTACGACTGGCAGGCGGACCCGGAAACCTACGCCGGCCGCGTATTCCAGCGGGTCGCCGAAGCGATTGAAAGCGTTGCCGTAGTCGAAGAACGTGGCAACGCCGAAGTTATGCGGCAGGTCGCGGATAATCTCGACGGTACCGGTGATCAGGTTCTTGCCACCGTCCTTGACCGTTCCCAGCTGCCTGGCGCATGTGTTGGTGCCCGACACGATGGTAGAGCCGTTCGAGCCCCGCGCACAGACGACATCGACAGGCGAAAGCTCGTCGAAAGCGAACCCGCGCACACTGTTATCTCCGCCGGCGAAGAACCGCATGATGGCCGGGAGCTTGTCGAAGTGGGACACCGCCGTCGCTCCCAGCTCATCGCGAAGAAGGAGATGCCATTTGTCCGCGATCCGGAAAACACGCTCGGCTTGCAGGTGTAGCTGCAGAAAGTTGGCATTCGAGCCGATCGCGGCTTGCGAGCCGCGGATTTCCGCAAAAAAGGGATGTTGGAAAATGGGCTCGCCGAGATAACCCTTCGGGACGGAAGCGATGTCGATCCCTGGAACGAGCATGCGTTCGGTAACGCCTTGCCCGAACGGATCGTCGTCCGTGGTGCGTATGGCGTTCGCGAACCATACGTACTGCCAGTTGTCCGCCACCTTCGTTACGGCGGGCCCTATGGACTGGGTGCGTGTTGTTATGTCAGCGAGCTGTAACTGCTGGACAGTGCTCTGAAAGGTAAGGTTCTCGACGGCCGGATCGCCGATAGGAATGATGTAGCGGGCCTGGAGCAGATAGCGCTCGATCTGCGACGCTTCGACCGTGAGGCTGAAGCGATGGCCCAGCGTGTTGACCCTGCGGTTTTCCCATGTCAGCGTGCCCCGAGCGCCGGTATCGGTAGCGTATCCCGCCCCAACAGAGTAGCGGTGGCGCCGGCTCTTGTCGGCATGGATGTCCACCGGAACGGTGTGTGTCTGGCGATTCGCCTCCTTGGGTAATACTTCGAGATTGGCGAAGTACTGGGCGTCGTCCAGCGCGAATTGCGTCCTCAGGATCTGTGTCAGATCGAAATAGTCACCTTCCTTATAGCGCAGGTAGCGCCGCACCAGTGAGTCTCTCACCGAACTCTGCTCGATCGTGGTCGCGCCAAAGCGATAGCGCTCACCGGTCTGCATCTCGAGCGTGATATCTGCCGTGTGGCCCTTCGGATCCACGACGAGCTCGTTGCGAGTGAGCTTCGCATCCATGTACCCGTAGGTAGCCGCCGTTCGCTGCAGATCGCTTTTTATCGCCTCATAGCTGGCGTGACTCAAGCGATCGCCGGGGTGCAGCGGATGGTTGGTGGTAATGCGACCGAAGAGCGGATCCGTGGATCCTGGCCCGACTACACGCACATCGATCTTTTCGACGAGCACCGGCTGGCCCGGGTTGATGTCGATGACTACCCGCCAATCGCCGTGCCCGAGATCCTTCACGTCGGACTCCACCTTTGGCTCGTAGTAACCGAATGGTTTGAGTGCCGACTGCACCTCACGTTCAACCCGGTTATGCAGCCGCTCGACGGTATCCGCGCTGAGGTCGGTCCGTTTCTTGTAGCGCTCGAAGCTCAGATAAGCGAGGACGTTCGCACGCAGCTGCTCCTCCACTCCGTGGATTTCGACATCGATGTTGGCGCTTGCCGGCAACGCGGCGGCCATGCACATCGCCGCCAGCCAGGCGCGGCCGTGCCACCGTGCCCGAGTTGGAAGACTGCGATGCGTCATCTGACGGGGGGATCGGAGAGGACTGGGGGATTTTAGTGCCTGCGCCGCAACGCCGCTCGAAGCTCTTCCACGAAAGAGACCATGGCGGGTGCAGCCGGGTAACTGTAGGCATGGAGCTCGCGAGCCTCGTGTGACGGAGCTCTCAGGAGTCCAAACGTGGACGGATCGGGGACGTTGACGGACGAGGAGCGAGCGTTGGGTGATCGAGGCGTCGCGGTGTTACGGCCACTCGCCTGCAGCGAAGGTGAACTCGGCCTGCCCCGTCCGTCTGCCTTGGGCGTCGAAACGACGCTCGGCCAGGCGGACGGCGCCCGAGGGCTCCAACAGCATTACCGTCGAGGCGCGCGTTCCATAGGCTGGATGGAGGACGAAGGGCGCCGATAGCACCCGCTCCCATTCAGGGGAAAGGCCTGTCTGCGGGAGCTCCTCATCCGTAGCAGCTGGCGTCCTGTCATCCAGCACATCGAAGAGGGAGTCCATCGCCTCTGGCTCGCCGGACGCATCGCCCAACCAGCCATCGAACCGTTTCCGTACACGCCGGAGCTTTGGCCACGGAGTGTCGAGGAACTCGTTGGAGAGGCCGTACACGCCGGGCGGCAGCGGGCGCGCGAACTGTTCAGCGCGGTTGGAGGCATACCAAAGCGAGCCCCCATCGGTCAGCAGCAGATTGAACCCGGAATAGCGAGCAGCGTGTGGCTGCAGCCCGCTCAAGAACTGCTCAGCGCCTCGAGAGCCGCGCAGGTAGTCGGGGATGAGAGCCCCGCGCGAGGGAGCATCGGACCGCGGAGGCTGCAGCTCCCGAAAATTCGTAATCACCCCAAAGTGGCGTCGGCGATCGAGGCCGAGCCACGTTCCATGCGCGCGCAGATCGCGGCCCGCGAGAATGTCGTCCGGCGCCGGCCACCTGGCGAGGGGCGCAGCCGGCCTGTCGTGGTATTCATCCCTGTTGGCTGCAACCACCAGCCGATAGCGTGGGTGCGCCTGCCAGGCTATGACGAGCAGACACACGGACGCCACACGGGGATTTCGAGCCTCACGGCCGCCCCTTCAGCCAGGCCGAGATCAACCGGTAGGAAATGGAATGCGAAGGCGGCAGGAGGGTCGCGCCGGACTCGATCTGCTCTCTGTTGAACCAGGAGGCTGCTTCCAGCTCACCGTTCACCCGCACGATACTTCCGGGCTCCGCAGTCGCTCGAAAGCCGACCATGAGAGAGGAAGGGAAGGGCCACGGCTGTGAGGAGTGGTACCGGACACTGGTCACCTTCACAGCCGTCTCCTCCAATACTTCGCGTGCCACCGCGTCCTCGAGACTCTCACCCGGCTCTACGAAGCCCGCGATGGTTGAGTACCTGCCTGGCGGCCAGGTTGCCTGACGCCCAAGCAGGGCGCGCGCTCCGTCCGTGACGAGCACGATGATCGCGGGATCGAGGCGCGGAAAGAACTCGTGGTTGCAAGCCTGATTCGTGCATCGGATAACGTGCCCTGCGCGCACAGGGACGGTCGAAGCGCCACAAATCCCGCAGAACCGCTGGCGGGAACGCCAGATCGATAGCGCGCGGGCAAAGCCAAGCACTCCTGCCTCGTCACCTTGAAGGATAGGTGACAGAGGACGCAGCTCTTCGAAAGTGGCGCCCTCGGGCAAACTCGAGGGGTCAGGCTCGGGCCCGAGCTCGATCAATACACACCGCGCGCCGCGAAACCATCCCAATAGAACGAGCTCCGACGGCTGCGCCGCGCGGACGATCGGGTGCTCATACGTGAGAAACTCGATCCGCGGTTCCGGCTTTGTCTGCACCAGGTGCGTGGTGCCCTTGCCCACCAGATACAGGGTAGTCGGGTCGGATAGTGCCGCCTCGGGCCAATCCGCTTCTTCGCGCAATTCGGCACGCCGGTCTATGTAAGGTCCGGAAAAGAAGTTCGGGGCCTCGTAATCCATTCGCGAAGCTCACTCTCAGGGCGTTTCGTCGGAGTGCGAGCGTGTAGCAGGTGGGGGCCCGTAGGGCCGATCCAGCAGGGTCGCGGCCTGGCGCCATGCGTCGGTCGGGGAATTCGCGGACTCGCACAGGACCGTCTCACCATCCTTCACCGCGAAGTATTCGCGCTCGCCGGAGAGCTTCACCAGCTTCGCCCCGGGATGTCGTTTGAGCACTCGGTTCTTGTAATTCATGGCTGCTGCGTGGAGTCCATCGAACGGCGGTCAGAACCTCTATTCCACCCGTCAGCTATTACAGGATGTAGCGGCTCAAGTCTTCATCCTTCACCAGATTGCCCAGATTCTGGTCCACATACTTTGCATCGACGACCAAAGTCTGGCCGCTTTCCTCGGACGCTCCGTAGGAAACCGTTTCCAGAAGCCGCTCCATGACAGTATGCAGCCGCCGGGCGCCAATGTTCTCTGTACGCTCGTTCACCTGGGCAGCAATCTCGGCAATGCGACGAACGCCGTCAGGCCTGAACTCCACGGGCACTCCCTCGGTAGCAAGAAGGGCCTGGTACTGCGCGGTGAGCGAGGCATCCGGCTCGGTCAGGATGCGTACGAAGTCCTCTACCTTCAGTGAATCCAACTCCACCCGGATGGGCAGGCGGCCCTGAAGCTCCGGAATGAGGTCCGAGGGCTTGGAGAGGCTGAACGCGCCGGAGGCGATGAACAGAACGTGGTCGGTCTTGATGGTGCCGTATTTCGTGGCGACCGTAGAGCCCTCGATGAGGGGAAGCAAGTCGCGTTGCACTCCCTCGCGGGAAACGTCGGCCCCGATAGTCTCCTGGCGACGGGTGACCTTGTCGATCTCATCGATGAAGACGATCCCGTTCTGCTCGGCATTCGACAACGCACGGATCTTGAGCTCGTCCTCGTTGATGAGCTTCGCGGCTTCTTCGTCTGTCAGGAGTTTCAGTGCTTCCTTCACGCGTACCTTGCGCGTACGGGTGCGGTTGCCGCCGAGATTGGCGAACATCGACTGCAGTTGCTGCTGCATCTCCTCCATGCCCGGAGGAGCCATGATCTCCACACCCATGGGCAACGAACGCAGCTCGATCTCGATCTCACGATCATCGAGCTCCTTTTCACGGAGCATCTTCCGGAACTTCTGGCGTGTTTCGGCATCCCGGGGCTGCGCGGGCTCATCCGTCGAGAAGCCCATCATGCGCGGCTTCGGCAACAGAGCGTCCAGAACGCGCTCCTCAGCCGCATCAACCGCACGCTGCCTCACTTTTTCGATTTCCTG
>CAZBTV010000047.1:0-46541 GCA_964494895.1 uncultured Steroidobacteraceae bacterium
CAAAAAGCGTGGTTTTTGCCCGATGCTCCGCCACCTTCGGCGGCGGGGCACATCCCTGTGCCTGGACGCGCGCTCGCGCACGGGTTTCAGACCGGTCGACGATCACTCAAGGCCGAGGTGATGAGGGCTTCGACGAAGCGCTTATCGATCTTCTCTTTTGAGAACCAACGACGGTAAAAGAGCGGGCCCACAAGGGTGGCCACAAGATCGGTTCCAACACGGTCGGAGTGGATCTCCCGCCGCGTCCTCGCCCGCTCTATGACTGTATGGAAAGGCGCCATAAACGCCCGGTGCAGCGCTCCTTGCATAGCGGCTATCTCGGCATCGCGCTCAGCGGCGTCGATTATCGACGGATACACCGAGCTCCAGTTTGCTGTTTGAAGCTGATCCGCAAGGTGCGTTAGCAGGGCTCGGAGGTCACCTCTCAGGCTTCCGGTATTCGGGGCTTCCTGGGGGCCGCCAAGGCGAGAGCATGCGTCTATCAACAGCGCTGAACGCGACGGCCAATGACGATAGATGGTCGCTTTCGAGATGCCGGATATCCGGGAAACCTCGTCAATGCTCACCCCTCCGATACCACATCGGGTCAATTGCCGGTAGGTTTCCGCAAGCACTTTGGTCTTGGAGCGCTCAATGCGCTTGTCCGGACTTCGACTTGGCTCGGCCAACGCTCCTCCCTCTATTTGACGCGAAACAGAACGATACGGTATCGTTCTAATAGAACGATACCGTTCAGTATTTAATTTTGACCCTCGACGCGAGTCAGGAAGGTACCATGAAGTTCGCCTACACACGTCTCGTCACGGACAACGTCCCAAGCCTCGGCGCCTTTTACGGAAAGCTGCTAGGGACGCCTCCCCAGGGCAACGCTGATTATGTGGAGCTGCGTACAGAAGGCGCGACTCTCGCCATCGTCAGCCGGAACGCGGCGGAGCTCATGTATGGCGGGCAGTGGTCCGGATCGGCGAACAGATCCGCGATTCTCGAGTTCGCCGTCGAAGACGTGGATGCCGAACGCAGGCGCGTCGACGGCCTGGTGACTGACTGGCTTCAAGAACCCAAGGATATGCCCTGGGGCAACCGCTCCATGCTGTTCCGCGATCCCGACGGCAATCCGATCAACTTCTTCAGGGCGCGGAATAAGGCCTGACGGGCGGCCCGGTGGCCCGCTTCGGAACCGGGAGTTGGCTCAATACGGCGGCGCTCGCCGTGCGCGCTGAGACTTCGCGGCTTCAGCCCACCACGCGAGATCGTCGGCGAACCGCCCGAACGCACGCTCGAGTGCCGCTCCGGGTGTCCCGATCGGCTTGCCCGCCTCGTCCAACGTCTCGACGATCGGCCCGACCGTCAGCGTACTCGAGATGACTACCATGCCCATCTCAGACAGTGTGTTGTGCCACGCATAGCTCGACCGGGTACCCGACAGCCGACCCGCCGAATAACTCGCAATCGCCGCAGGGCGCCAGAACCACTCTTCGAGAAAGTGGTCGGTCAGGTTCTTGAGCCCAGGCTGCACACCCCAGTTGTATTCGCCGGCCACAAACACGAAAGCATCCGCTTCGCGAATCTTGGCGCCGAGCATCTGCATCGCCGCGGGCGCGGTCCCCGGAGCAAATTCCTTCAGCATACGATCCAGCATCGGCAGACCGACCGCCTTGGCATCGATCAGCTCGGTATCCTCGCCGCGCTCGCGAAGCTTGCGCACCAGGAAGTCCGCCAATCGGATGCCCTTACGATCGACCCGATAGGAACCGTAGAAGACGAGAATTCGATTCGCCACGAGCACTCCCCAATGAATCCGCCTGTCCTTCGAGCCCAGCCTGCCAAGCCAACAATCACGCACGGCCGCGGGGCCACGGCGACCACAACCTCAGCGGCGCATCGGCGCCGCGTGGGTCCATCCTCAGCACATCGGCCATTCTGGCTGCCCGAGACCCACCTGTCACGACCCGCTCAGGGCCCTCGGCCGCACGAGGCGGTTCACCTGCAATAGGCCTGGAGCGGCGCGAGGCGGCGCGGACAACCCATCACGCAATCACTTTTTCCATGAACAGGCTGAGTGGGTCGGGGCGGTAGGAGCCGAAAGGCTCGATTTCGACGAACCCGGCCGAGCGATACAACCCGAGTGCTTCCGGCTGTTTGATACCCATCTCCAACCGCAGCCGTGTGATGCCATTGGCGACAGCGAGCGTCTCGAGGTTCCGGAGCAGCAGCCGCCCCAGGTTTCGGCCTCGTACGGAAGGCGAGACATACATGCGCTTGAGCTCGGCCCACCCCTCTCCCGAATCGACTATCGACCCGCACCCTACCGCACGGCCGTCCAACCGCGCCACGAGGAATTTGACCTCCGGGCGCATCAGGGCATCGACGTCGAGCAGGTGATTGCTTTCGGGCGGGTAAAGAGCGGCCATGTAGGCATCGCTGGCAGCCAAGAGAGCATGGACTTCCGGTTGATCAGGGCTCTCGAGCGCTATAGTGAACATGGGACCATCCTGTGACCTCAGCGCGCTCGGTTCTTGCCATCGCGCTCTTATTGCACGATGCGCACCTTGTCCGCTGCGAGCGTGCTGGTGCCGAACGTTCCACTCACCTGGACTATGTGGTTCGCCGCCTGACTGAAAAAGTGGGCGGCATCGGTTGCCGCTCCGCCGGCATCGGCGAATTTTGTCTGCACGGTGGTAACCACCGTGACTCCCAGCACAGTGAAGTTGGGTTGGGCAAGGTTTTGGGCGACTCCCTGCAAGAGCGGCTTGGGATTGTTGCTGTTATGCCGTTCGAGCACTGAAGCGGTGAGAGCTCCGGAGGTGCTTTCGGTACCGTCCACCTCGACGTAGTCCCCCACCTGCACATCACTCAGGCGGAACATTCGTATGTGCAGGTTGGATCGATCATCGAATTCGGTCGACGTGCCGGTCGTGATGGTGACCCCAAGAATAGTCAGCGTATTGCTCGCGGCAGTCACAGAGTCCACAACGCCACTCACGACGCTGAGGCTCTGAGGTCTCACTTCGACCTTTTGTGCAACCAGAGATCCGGACGAGTCGAATTGCCCCTGAACGTCCACCTCGATGTTCTGGCTCAGTGTGGTGTTATGGAGCAGGAAATCAGTGGCTGCGTTCGTCGTCACATGCTGCCCGTCGACCACGAAATCAGCGTTTGAGACAAATGAGGTGATGATTCCATCGATTTCGCCGCGCGCGTTCGCGCCGACTCCGAGGCGCGGCAACACCTCGATATGTGTCGCGTGCAACGTGCCACCGGTGCTGACAGAGGATCCTTGGACGACCACGCTGCTACCATTAGCCAACGTGCCGGTGATCACTGCCGAGCCGTCGTCCACCGTAAGGCCATTGATCTGGCACGTGTGTGCCACCGTGTCGAGGCTCTGGACGACACCTTTGACCTGCAATGTGTTGGCAGTCCTGACGTCCACCCGGGTTGCGACGATGGACCCCATCGCATCCCGGAACCCGCTCACCTCAACAAAGGTACCCGGTTGGAGACCGGTGATATCGGCCGGCTGAATACTCGAATCGAGCAATGTGGATGCCGTGACCCGCACGGTTTGCCCGAGAACACTGAAGGAGCTCGAGGTGATATCCACCTGGGCCACGGGTCCTTGTACATCGCCGTTGAAAGTGATCTGCGCTGCCGTGCCTGTCTTGCCGTCGGCGTTCACACTTCCGGTGATGGCCACAATCTGACCGGCGCTGAGCTGAGCCTCGGTTGCGGCCTGCCCGTCTACGGATATCTGCGCTCCCGCGGTGGAGTATTCGACTCCATTGACGAAAACACTCCCGAAGCCAGTGATGGGACCCACCGTGGCTGCCGTAGCCGAAGGACTGCCTGAGCCCTGGATGCCGGCAACATCGGTCGGACCATCGCACGCGGCAATCAGCACCACTGTGGCCGCCAAGACCGTTGTGAGGATACGGTTCTTTGCCGCGGGGGCCCTATTCATGACAGTCGCTCTCATGGTCACCATCAGTCCTGGATATGGTATACGCCAGCGCCCAGGCGAATAGTGCCTTGCGCGCCTTCGTCGCCATCTTGCACTTCATGCGCGGTCAACCATGCGTCGAGCCGCTCGAGGAAGCCCTGCCCCTCCTCGTTTAGAAATCGCCGGAACGCCGGTAGCGCGTCCGCCCGCACACGGTCGTTGACAGCAGCGCGCTCGAAGCGCGCAGGCACTTTCCCGGTACGGGTGAGATTGTTCAAGTAGGTGGTAGCAACATCGGCCAGCACTGTACCCCATAATCGAATCAGTTCCCCATCCATGGAATGCGGAATGTAGATCCGACGCAGCGCTTGCACACGACCGCCGGCTGTTTTTCGCACGGCCCCTGCGCTCCGAAGCTCCTTAAGCAAGGTCGAAGCGGGGATGTCGCCCGCCCCGCACCGCCGGAGCAAGGACGCGAACGATGCACCGTCACCTTCAAGAGGAAGCGGCGCTGGCTTTCCAGCTCCGTCGAGAAAGATTGGGTCAAGGTGCCAGGCAGATAACACCAACGCAGCCTTCGTGACATATCCGCCCAGAGGTGGCGGCCCACCATCCATCTTCTCACGTTGCTTGCGAACTTCACGCCGCGCGAGTCCGGTAAGGACGGCCGTGCGCGAGACATTCGTCAGCCGCCCGCGTTTACCGAACTGCCGGGTCGCCACTTCAACATAAGTGGACTTCGCTACTTCCGAAAACTGGCGCCAGGTAATCCCGCTCCGGATGAGAACGTTGATGACCGGCTTCAGCCACTGGCGGGTAGCCGCCAGAACGTGACTGGTCAATGCGGGTTCCACCATGAGCCTCCTCGATGGAATGAAAGCGGCGTTATGACTTCCTCTTCGCCTTGCCCGACCTTGCCATCAGGCCGCGGGGCCTGGCTTGGACTTCCACACGCAGATGCCGCACTCCAGTGCTGCTCGCCTCGTCCGAGTCGCTATCGAAGGTTTGCCAGGCGCTGTCTCGGAGCTCGCTCAATGTGTCCTCCAATGAGACGTTCCGGCGCTGCGAAGGCAGTTGCGCCTCCGCCTGAGCGGGCTTACCGGCGCCCGCACCCTTTTCCAGGATAGCGAGCGCCTGGCTATCGCTCAGGGTATTGGATGCCTGGGCGTGTTGGACTCCATCTTTCTGGGGAACTGTGCGGATGGTGGCAGCCGGATAGACACGGCATAGCACGTCGCGCCACTTCCGTGCTTCCTCGGCGGTGTGGAAATAACCCAGGTGCAGCCAACAGCGCTCGACGCCGTTTTCGTGTTGTTTACTGAAAAAGAAACGGTACCGTTGCATCGCAGAGGACTTCGGCTCCGGCAGGGAAACGGGTGACGGTACCGAACAGAGTGTCAGGAAAAAGGCGCCCGGGGATTCTTCGAGTGCCTCTCGACCGCCCTGTGCCACGCCGTACAAGGCCGACCTGCTGAATGACTGCATACTGAGCTCTCCCCGGGCCTGGTTACCTGAACATCGACAGTCGCGCCAGGCAATTGCGCGGCTGATCGGGAACACCGTCTATGAGACCAAAGTTCCCAGTTGCGGTACAGGTGTCGCCGGCCGACGTCATATTTGTATTGACATAACCACATAGATGTTGACATAACCACATACGTGTTGAAGGCATCGGACGCAAACGGACCTCACCTCACGTAGCAGACGCATGTCCGGACTGGCGGCGCCCATCGCGAGCCAACGACACATTGTCACTGGCAATATGGATATCTGCGTCGGTGTTGACTGTCAGGCGACTCTTCTTCGCGGACCAACCTGACACTGCATCGCTCGCCCCGGATGGCGTGTGATGCACCTCGGATTGCACTGGCTGCTTCTGAGTTGCTCGATGAGGAACGTGGAGATGACGTTGCTCGCCCTGCCTCCCGTCGCGACAGGTACAGGTCGCGCTCGAGCGGCAACCGGACCGCACCTTGTGGGATCCTGCACGCTATAATCGAGTGCCACGCGCCGGCCGCTTCCATGTCCTGCTTCGCCGGCAGCGCTTGGCCGAGGCTGTACCGCGATCACTCCACAAGCTGCCCAAGAAGCAATCGATGCGCGGATGGCCTCGTTGCCAGCCGAGTCCCGCCCTTTGGAGCAATGCATTGGCGCGACGCTGAGACAGGACGTCTACGCGGAGCGAGATAATCCCCCCTTCGACCGCGTATGCATGGACGGCATCGCCATTGATAGCGCCGCCCTGGGCCGTGGATTGCGACAGTTCACTATTGCCGCCGTGCAGCCTGCGGGTGCGCCGACGCTGACGCTTTCGAGTGCGGACAATGCCATCGAGGTAATGACGGGTGCGATACTGCCGCGGGGGGCGGATTGCGTCATTCCTTCGGAGGAATACGACTCGGAGGGCTCGACGGTCACCTTGAAGGCCGGAGTGGCTATGATGCCTTTTCGCAATGTTCAGCGCCGTGGCTCGGACAGTGTGCCCGGGGTTCCCATGTTGGCCGTGGGCGCGAGGTTGGAGGCACCGGAAATGGCGGTGGTCGCTTCGGCGGGGCTCGCCCAGGTGCAAGTCAGTCGCCAGCCGAGGCTAAGAATCATCTCGACCGGAGACGAGCTCGTCGAGCCCGGAGTGCCTATCGAGGAGCATCAGGTGCGTCGCTCCAACGCCTACGCAATTCTGGCGGCTCTGCGCAAGCACGGCTTCGAGCGAGTGGCCCAGGATCACGTTCCGGACAACGAAACAAAGTTGCGTGAGCGACTGGCATTGCATCTGTGTGAGGGTGACGTGCTGATTCTCAGCGGCGGGGTGGCCAAGGGAAAGTTCGACCTGGTACCGCAAGTGTTGAAAAGCCTCGGCGTCAACGAAGTGTTCCATCAGGTTGCGCAGCGGCCGGGGATGCCCATGTGGTTCGGCACCGCCGCACACGGCCAGGCCGTGTTTGGCTTACCGGGGAATCCGGTTGCCACACTCGTCTGTTTGACTCGCTATGTAGTACCTGCGGTCTTCAAGGCAATGGGTAGCCGGGAAACGCAGACAGTGCCGATCCCGTTGGCCTGCCCGGTCGATTTTCGGCGGCCGGTGACTTATTTCCTGCCTGTTTCCATCCGCTACGACGAGCGCGGACACGCTGCCGCGGTCCCGCAGCCTACGCATGGATCCGGCGATTTTCTGGGCTTGACGAAGTCCGAAGGCTTTGTCGAGCTTCCGCCACGGCCGGAAGGTTTTCCAGCAGGCTTCGTCGCGAGCTTCTATCGCTGGTAGACTAGAGACGCCTGAAACAATATTCGATCCATGAACACGGCGCGCATACTGGGTATTGCTGGATGGAGCGGTGCAGGGAAAACGACGCTCATCACCCGGTTGATTCCGCTACTGGCAGAACGAGGCATGCGGGTGGCCACACTCAAACATGCCCACCATGCATTCGACGTAGATCAGCCGGGCAAAGACTCCTACGAGCACCGCAAGGCCGGGGCATGCGAGGTCATCGTCTCGTCCGCGCGACGCTGGGTACAGATGCACGAGGTTGGCACCGGCACCGAAGCTACTCTCGCCGAGTTGTTGCGCCGCTTGTCGCCTTGCGACGTCGTGTTGGTCGAAGGGTTCAAGACGGAGCGACACCCGAAGTTGGAAGTATTTCGCGCCTGCGTGGGCAAGAGTCCCCTGCACCCGCAGGACGACCGGATCGTGGCGGTCGCCAGCGACCAGCCCTTGCCGGGGGCTGCCATCCCTGTGGTCGATATCAATGATGTCCCGGGTATCGCGGATCTGGTACTCGCTCGCGGTGAGCCGCTGGACAGGGTGCTTGCCGTCCTTGAACGCTGAACAGCAACGCGGCAGCAGCCGCTCAATCGGCTGACGCGTACCATGCTCTATCGGGTAGCAAGATCCGCCCTGTTCGCTCTTCCTCCGGAGAACGCGCACGCCTTGACGCTAAGTGCAGTCCGTTGGCGCGGAAAGCTGCCCGTAGCGAGGGAGGAATACGCCTCCCCTGTTGAGCTGATGGGTCTGAGGTTCCGCAACCGCCTCGGGCTCGCCGCGGGGTTCGATAAGAATGCGGTCGCGGTTGATGGTTGGTTCGCCCTCGGATTCGGGCACGTCGAAGTAGGCACGGTGACTCCGCGTCCGCAACCAGGAAACCCCCTGCCACGTGTCTATCGCCTTCCGGACGTCGAAGCCGTTATCAACAGAATGGGATTTCCGAATGACGGTGCCGAACGTATCGCCGCACGCCTACGCTCGCGCAGCAGCCCGGGCGTAGTAGGCGTCAACATCGGCAAAAACGCGGCTACGCCGCTGGAAAGAGCCATCGACGATTATGTGCTCTGTCTTCGTACAGTGTTTGCGGTTGCCGATTACATCACCGTCAACGTCTCGTCGCCGAATACGGCCGGCCTCAGATCTCTTCAACATACCGAGCAGCTCGTACCCCTCCTGTCAGGGCTCATCGAGGAGTCACGGGCGTTGGAAACCAGACATTCGCACCGTGCACCCCTCCTGGTGAAGCTCTCGCCCGACCTGCCAGAGCCGCAGCTTCGCGAGATCGCCACGGCTGCCGCCTCGGTGCCTGTCGATGGAATCATTGCAACCAACACGACTGTTTCCCGTGAGGCGATCGCAAATCATCCTCTTGCCGGACAGGCAGGTGGCCTGAGCGGCCGGCCACTGTTTTCCAAGTCTCTCACCACGGTGCGAATCCTGCGCGAGACGTTGGGACCGGGTGTGCCCATCATCGGCGTGGGGGGGGTGACCTGTGCGGAGGACGCGCGACGACTTCGGGAGGCCGGCGCTGACCTCATTCAGCTCTATACGGCTATGGTGTATCGAGGACCCGGGCTGGTGCGCGAGCTGGCAAGCGCGCTGAGCGAGCCGGAAACGCGGCGGCCTGCCGCGGCCGCTGGGAACGTGTGACTCCCCGCCCGCAGTGGGCGAGCATTACTCAGACAGAATCCTTGCTCTCTTCTGACCGCGCAGCCAGCAGATCGACGTACGCCCGATCGATCAGGTGCGACGGTTTCACACCCAACCGTTTCATGAGCTCCTCGGCCTCGCGGATTCCGACTTCGGCTGGCTCGCCTTCCGCGAGCACGACTTCGAGCTCGAGGAAGTCCCCGAGGCTCTCGACGGCGTCCAGATGGATGCGCGTACGACCAACCATGAAAAGCATACGCCGCTTGCGTACCTGGCCTGCCTTGCCGTAGGCGAGGGTAAGGATTTTACGAAGTGTTTCCGGCTCGCTCGTCGGAATGCGGACGTACTGCGATTCCTTCGGGCCGCGCTCGTCATTACGGCGATAGAAGATCAACTCGCCTTGGCGCCGGGAATAGGCACGCAACTTCAGGCGGCCTGAGGAACAGCGGAAGAAAACGTCATCCTGAGAGATCTCGGACGGGCCCTCGTCGGCCATTGCCGCAACGGTCTCAACCAACGCATCGACACTTGCGATGCGGGCTTTGATTTCGATGTTCCGTGCCATGCCAAGCCCTCGTTGTCTGCGGGCGAACGTGCCCACCACACAGTGGCTATTCTCGCAGAGCAGAGGCGTTATGCGACAGGTCTCAACGCGGTGCACCGGCACGTGGGAACTGAATGTCTGTAGCCGCGACCTGTTTTGCTCGGCTCGACGACGCACAGCATAGTTGCATTCGCCAGGCGATACGAAGCGGTTCCCTGCGGCGCAGACGTAGCCCCAGTACTTGTTCCGCACAGCGGAAAAGGGGGGTGGTGGAAGTAGCAGTAGCGTATGTGCCAAGCAGATCGATGAAGCATGCACTGCATGCCGTGAACCGAGCAGAAGCTCTGCTTGCGAGTTTCAGCACACCGAATCAGGTTCCGGGTTCCCGCCCGCGCCTTTCGCATGCCCACTGTCGTGTCAGTGCACGCCCACTGTTGAGCGACGGAGAAGTCACCACAGCCCAGACATTGGCTCATCGATGTCGTACCAAGGCTGCCAACAGCAAGAGTTGACTCGCGCCACCATTCGTCACAGCGGATCACCTTCCAACACGCGCTCGCCCTGTACGCCTATCCTCCCGTGCCCGGCAGATGTCATCAACTCGATCAGGTTGGCCGCCCGTACACGAAGCGGAGGCGCTGCAGGCACGATGTTTGCGGCGTCCCGATGGATGCGCATTTTGCTTGCCGCGCATCGACCTGGAATCTCGTTCTGACCACGTTCAGGCAGACTCAGGGACAATCACGTCACAGGAGGCCGTGTATATGTCAGACAAAAAGCGTATGACTCTGGGTACCCTGCTGCTAGGGCTTATGACAGTCAGTACTCTGTCGGGTTGCGTCATTGAGCCGCGCGATGGCGACTACGACCGCGATCATCATCGCTGGTATCACGAGCACAGGTGGCACGAATGCGGCGATCACGACGACGAGCATTGCCACTGGCGGGGCGGTGAGCGCTGATACGAATTGAAGGGGGCGCAATGCCGTAGCATTGTCGGCGGCTGTTGGGATTGCCTGTATTCACGCCCGTCGCGCCAAATACGAGTGCTGCGCCGGGAATGACAGCCCCCCGGGCGCCGCTGGCCGCTTGTTGAGTGCGCACGAGAGGCGGCGTGATGCCGCCACGCTCATCAGGCGGCCTCACCCCGCGACTTGCGCGGACGATTCCTTGACGGCAGTGACGGCGATGAGCCGTTTCTCCCGGAGCCGCTCACCGAGGAACGGGCCCTTCAGCGACTGGCGCTCCTCCTCGGACAGTGTCACAGCAGCCGCGGCTTCGCGCGCTCGAAGCAGGTAGTCTCGCTGGGGATACGGCTGGCTCTCGAGCCCGGCGCGCCCACGCGCATCCGACTCACAAGCCAGCAGCAGCTCGCGAAAGCGCTCCGGCCGCCTGAATGCGTCCACGGTTTCCAACAGCTTCAGCAACGTAGTGGCCCGAAGTTCGGCGGCCCGATGGATGGACGCGTGGTGACGGGCAGTGAGGATGGCGAGCTCGCGGTAAGCATTGGAAATCCTGAGCCTGTCGCACAGAGCCTCGATGAGTGGCACACCAGCCTCTTCGTGTCCACGATGACTCGGCCAGTGCTCCGGGGGGGAGAGTGCCTTGCCCAGATCGTGCACGAGCGCGGCAAAACGAACGATCGTGGGAGCGCCGATGCTCGCCGCATATCGGATCACCAACATGACGTGCACACCCGTATCGATTTCCGGGTGCCAGCGCGGCGGCTGAGGAACACCATACAGAGCGGCTATCTCGGGGAAGATCTTGTTGAGGGCGCCACAGCCGCGGAGAGTCTCAAAGAAAACATCGGGGCGGCTTTCACCCAGCGCGCGCTCGGTTTCCTGCCACACGCGCTCCGGAACGAGGGCATCGACCTCGCCGGACTCGGTCATTCGCTTCATCAGAGCCAGCGTATCCTCAGCGACACGGAACCCAAGATCCGCATAGCGGGCCGCGAAACGGGCTACCCGCAAGATGCGCACCGGGTCCTCCACGAATGCCTCGGAGACATGCCGCAGCAAGCGTGCCTCCAGATCGCGGCGGCCTCCGTACGGGTCAATGACCTCTCCAGAAGGTGTCTCGGCCATTGCATTGATCGTGAGGTCACGACGCTTTAGATCGTCTTCGAGACTCACGTCCGGGGCGAATTGGGTCGTGAAGCCGCGATAGCCCAAGCCGACTTTGCGTTCGAGGCGTGCGAGGGCATATTCCTCGTGCGTTTCAGGATGCAGAAACACCGGAAATTCGCGCCCGACCGGCACGAACCCGTCACGCTCGAGCTCTTCGGGGCGTGCGCCAACGACAACCCAGTCGCGCTCTTTGACGGGCCGCCCGAGCAGACGGTCCCGAACCGCGCCGCCGACCAAGTAAACTCGCATATCTCAAGTTTACCCGAGAGTGCTCATGCTCCGCGCGGAAGACCGCGTAATTTGCCCGGATATCTCACGGTGGTCGCGCGCAATCAGGCGCCCGACGGGGTGGATGCGTGGATCAGGCGCTTGGCGGACCACCATGCGTCTGTTGCTGATTGTGGCAGTGGTTACAGCGCTTCCGGGCTGCTATGTCATGCAGGCCGCAAGCGGCGAGCTGCATGTCATGCACGCTCGCAAGCCGATCGATAAAGTCCTGAGCGATCCGGGCACGCCTGAGAGCTTGCGCGATACGCTGACGGAGGTGGAGGCCGCGCGCGAATTCGCCTCGAAGGAGCTGAAACTGCCGGACAACCGGAGTTATCGCACATACGCCGACGTCCATCGGCCGTTCGTGGTCTGGAACGTCGTCGCGGCACCAGAGTTCTCCGTACATCCCAAGCAGTGGTGCTTTCCCATCGTCGGATGTGTCGCTTATCGAGGCTATTTTTCCCAGGAAAAAGCTCAGCGCTTCGCTGCCAATCTCTCCAGGAGAGGCTTCGATGTCACGCTCGACGGAGTACCAGCCTATTCAACCCTGGGAAAGTTCGCCGACCCGGTGTTGAGCACCATGATCCGCTACGGGGCTGATGAGCTCGCCGCCATTATCTTCCATGAGCTGGCGCACCAGTTGCTCTATGTGAAGAACGACACGCAATTCAACGAGGCATTTGCAACGACGGTGGAAAACGCGGGGCTCGAGCGCTGGCTGGCGTTGAACGGGCGCTCGGACCGGTTTCAACGGTACCGGAAAGACAGTGTGCGGGAGAAAGAGTACGTCGAGCTCTTTGCTCGTACGCGGGAGGAGCTCGCGAAGCTTTACGCTTCCGGATTACCGATCGCGGAGATGCGCGAAAAGAAGGCTGCGGCATTCGAGCAGCTTGCAGCTGAGATCCGTGCCTTGGAGGCGCATCAAGGGGTTCACTCCAGCCTGTACGACGAATGGATCAAGCAGGGACTCAACAACGCACGCCTCGCATCCTTGGCGAACTACTACGACTGCGTTCCGGGATTCGAGCGGCTTCTTGCGGAAGAAGGCGATGACCTGCCGCGCTTCTATGCCGCGGCAAGAAAGCTGGCGCGGCTGCCGATGTCAGAACGGCACGAGAAGTTGTGCCGATCCCCCTTGGCGACTGTAACGCCTGCGGAACGCGCGGCGCGCTGATGTTGAGGGAACCGGTGCGTGTTGGGGGGGGCGTCCTGAGGCTCCCCAGGAAGGGTTTGTCCCTCGAAGCCGCTATTTCCGCGGCAGTGAAGTCTTTGCGCCGTTCTGGGCGCCCTTGGCGCTCGCGTCCTCGTCATCCCAGTTGTCGCGCATCTTGTCCGCCCAGTTCTTGTAGTTGGACCAGGTGTACAGATTCTTGGTGATGGCAGCATGCCGCGCGCGAGCACGCTGCATGCGATCGAGCCAATTGGGGTACGGATCCGGGGCATCCGCGGAGCCCGGCGTGGTACCGGTCGGAGCCGGCTCGTGGTGCGAACCCGGCGCGTCGCCGCGCCCTCTGTCGGATGAGCTCATGAGAAGCTCCTGAAGATTTCGCTGCAGGTTACGGCGTTCTCGCAGCTACGGCAGGAACTGGTTCACACGCGTGTCGCCGATCGCATACGGCGCGCCGCACTTTGCGACAAAACGCGACGTGTTGTTAAATGCGCGCGGCGTTATGTAAGGCGCAAGTGTCAGGCCTAACGTCTCAGGCGACCAACCGATACACCGGCCGATACTCCGTTCCGGGCAACTTCATGCGCCGCTGCTCCACAAACGCGGCGAGCAGCTCATCGAGCAGGCCCATGATTCCGGGATCGCCGGCGAGCTCGTAGGGCCCGTGCCGCTCGATCGCCTTGATACCGTACTCCTTAACATTTCCCGTGACGATTCCGGAGAATGCGCGGCGCAGGTTGGCGGCCAGCTCGTGCGGCGGCTGGTTTCTGTGAAGCTGCAGCGAGCGCATGGATTCGTGGCTTACTTCGAACGGGAGTTGGAAGTCAGGTTGGATCGACAACAGCCAGTTGAAGTTGTAGGAGTCGTTGTGGGTCTTGCGGTACTCGCGCACCGCTTCCATGCCGCGCACCATGTGGCGCCCGACCTCGGCCGGATCATCGATGATGATGGTGAAGCGGCGCAGCGCCTGGTGTCCCAGCGTGCCAACGATGAAGCGGCTGACATTCTCGAAATACGCCGCGCTCTCGCGTGGGCCGGTCAGAACGACGGGAAACGGCTGGTCCTGGTTGGCCGGATTCAACAGAATGCCGACCAGATAGAGAATCTCCTCGGCGGTGCCGGCGCCGCCCGGGAAGACGACGATGCCGTGCGCGAGCCGCACGAAGGCTTCCAGACGCTTCTCGATGTCCGGCATGATCGCCAGCTGATTCACGATCGGATTCGGGGGCTCGGATGCGATGATGCCGGGCTCCGTGATGCCGATATACCTCCCGTGCTCGATGCGCTGCTTGGCATGGCCGATGGTCGCCCCTTTCATCGGCCCCTTCATCGCGCCCGGGCCGCAACCAGTGCACACGTCGAGGCCGCGCAGGCCCAGCTCATAGCCGACGTTTTTTGTGTATTGATACTCGGTAGCGCCGATGGAGTGGCCTCCCCAACACACGACGAGGTTGGGCCGCGCCTTGTAGTCGAGCAGTCGTGCGTTGCGGACGACGTGGAAGACGGCATTGGTAATGGATGCCGAGTCGGTGAGGTCGAATCGTCCACTCTCGATGATCTCGTTCGAGATGAACACGACATCGCGCAGCACCGCGAACAGATGCTCCTTGATGCCACGGATCATCTGGCCGTCGACGAACGCGGCGCCCGGCGCATTGTGCATCTCGAGCTTGATGCCCCAGGCATGTCGTACGATCTTGATTTCGAAGTCCCGATAGCGGTCGAAGATTTCCTTCGCGTTATCGGTATCGGCGCCGCTGTTGAGGACTGCGAGCGCGCACTTGCGGAACAGGCCGTAGAGTCCGCCCTGGCCCGAGTCGAGCAGCTTGCCGATCTCCGCCTGCGACAGGTTCTCGAGGCTCCCGCGAGGACCGACGCGGGCGTCAATGAATTCGGGAACGACGATACTGCTGTCCACGGAACCTGCCCCGAACGTTGTGTCACCCTCGAATCGGGTGCTACGGAAGAATATCGATCGGCGCGTTATCCGGCGTGAGGAGCCAGACCTCCACCATGTCGGCATTCGACAAAGCGATGCAGCCGTCGGTCCAGTCGCGGCTCTCGTAATACGAGGGCTCGTGCTTCAATTGATTGGGCAGCCCATGAATCATGATGGATCCACCCGCTTGCCAGTGGTTTTTGTGTGCTCGCTTCAAGTCTGTCTCGTTGGGATAGGAGACCTGGATGGACAGAAAGTAGTCGCTGCGCGGGTTACGTCGCACGAGGTAGTAGTGTCCCTCGGGCGTGCGGAAGTCTCCCTCGCGCTGCTTCTGGCCTGTGGGATTCAAGCCCAGTGCGATCTTGTAAGACCGCACTACGGTGTTCCCGTGCAGCAGAAGCAAACGGCGTTCCGTCTTGTGCACCACAAGATGATCAATGGACGGCAAGCTCTCAGTAGACCGCAACATGACGCGTTCGGCCTGAGGGCGCTGCGGATCGGCGTGAGCAGCCATGGCCGCACAGGTGAGAGCGAGGGTGGCAAGACTTGCGCGCAAGACCATCATCTTTGGTACAACAAGCACTTACAAAGCATGTGGGCGAATTATAAGCGCTCTGCCTTGGCTCCGCGATGCAAGTCCGTCACACCGTCGTGTCAGACAGACAGACGGAACCACAGCAGGGGTTTGCGAGTTTGACTGCGGAGTGCACATTCGGTTCGATGGGCCCGGGTTCGCTGACCCATGATCGCGGCTCCGACTGGTGAACATTGGTCAGACAGGTTCCTTCAGGCCCACTACCGAAGAGGTCTCTCGTGAAGCTCTGCAGTATCCTTCGTTATTCAGCCGCTTACCGCCGGTGCGTGGGCGGCCTTGCCGTTCTGCTAAGTGCCTGCGCCATAACGCCTCCGGACCCGGTGGTCGAGCGGTTGGATCCTGACACCGCGACCACGCTGACGGCCCTCAAAAAGCCGGTGGAGCTGGTGGCCGAAAATGTGCACGCCGCCGTAGGCGATCCATTCGCGTTCCTGGGCCCCTTCGAAACGGACCAGATGGGGAATCGCACACAGTATCTGTGGGTCGCCGCTCCCGGCGTAGAGGACGCCAAAATCGAGCCCCGGCTCCTATGCGATGGGCAACCGCTGACGTTATCGCCCGCGGACGACAAGCCGGAACACCTCGGGCTTTCTCACGCGCCGTACGAAAAACCCGCACCGTGGAGTGTGGAGTGGTATTTCCAACTTCCACCGGACTCTTTGAGGTGTCTCGCGGACGCGCGGGGCGTCACACTCGAGACACACGCGACGACCGGCCAGTCAGACCAGTTCGCCGTCGATAGAAAGGGCCTCGAACCGGTGAAAGCGTTCAGCGCGCACTGATCGGCTGACACTCGACCGCCACAAGGCCCCCGGCGTGCAGGGCATCTCGCCCTCACCCGCCACTAGCCACCACGGCCTCAACACGCGGCATCACAATCTGCGTTCCCGGATGAAGGTCCGCCAGATCCAGGTCCGGGTTGTACTGTTGAATCAGCCACACCGGAAGTTCGGCGAAACGCTGCGTAATGGTCCACATCGAATCCCCACGGCGGGCGATATACACCTCCGTCCCCACGATGCGGTGAGAGGCGAAATAGCTCGCCTGCAAGGTCTGATGATACTCGCGCCGCTTCTGCTCGAACTCCTCGTGTGTCACCCGGTGAAAGTCCAGATGAACCTTGTGTCCCACAATCACCGGTTTCCCATACCCCAGCTTGTTGAGCTGTCTGAGGCGTACAGCGGAAACATGCAACCAGTCCGCGTAGTGCCCCAGAGTCTCCGCCGTTGCCACGACGATGGTGTCGTCCTTGGAAACCGAATAATCCGTAGGATCGGCGCTCTGTTGGGCATCATCGGCGGCAGGTCCCAATGCGGGACTGACTTCCTCCGCTTGTGCCGCAGAAACCGGCTGCGGGTTCTCGGCGCGTCCGTGAGACTTTTTCTCGGCGGTCGCTGCAGCGACGTCCTCCTTGCTCTCCTCTTGCGCGACAGCGACTGACACCGCGCCGGTGCCGACAGGGCCGGTCGTCGTGGTCTGCGAAGGCGCACCCTCCTGCTCCAAGCCAGCAGCGGCGCCACCAACAGTGGCTGCCGAGGCAACCTGCGCGGGCGGTTGTACGCCCGGCCTGAGCGCCAACTGCTCACCTTCGAAAATGAAGTCCCGGTTGCGAATGCCGTTCAGCTCGAGCAGCTCACCTTCAGTCAAGCCCACTTTCGAAGCGATGTCCGCCAAAGACTCGCCGCGCTTGACGATGTAAATGCCGTCGGCTTCCGTGGCGGCGACTCTCGGAGTCGAGGAGCCCGGTGTCGCAGGAGATGCACTTGGCATGGCCGTCGGCGGAGCGCCGCCCTTAGCACCGAGTGTGGCCGGCGCGGACGGCGAAACGTGCGGTGCTGGAGTAATCGCGGCGATCGACGTGGCCGGTTGTTCGGGGAGGCTGATATAGCGCCCTACGCGCAATCTGCCGCTGGTTCTCATGCGATTCAGTCGCGCCAGGGCGTCGGGCGAAACTCCGTACTCCTCAGCCACGCTGACAAGCGTGTCGCCTCTCTGTACACGATAGCGTCGCGGTGCTGGCTGACCGGCAAATATCTCCGAGGGATTCAATCGAGCCGCGAGCAATTCGCTCGTCCATTTCTGCTCGTCCATCGGCAATCGCAGCCGATATGATTTCGGTACATTCCGCCGCCCATCCCAGACAGCACGCAAGAGCGCCGGATTCAGCGCGCGCAGCTTTTGCCCATCTATCTTCATAGCGCGCTCGAGCGCTGTGATGGAGACAAACCCCGGGACGATGACTTCCTGAAATTTTGCTTCGACCTGCTTTTCGATCGAACCGAAGTACTTCTCGGGATTGTGGTCGACCTCGAGAGCGGCGAGGAATGAGACATAAAAGTTGCGGGACGCGAAACCAAAAGTCCGGCCGTTGTATTGCCTGACTATTTTGACGATGTCGTCTGTGCCAAGAGTTTCCTTGGCATGGCGTACGCCGGCGGCGCCGTGGTTGTATGCCGTGATCGCCAGAGGCCAGGTGCCGAGAATTCGATAGTTGTACGCAAGGAGCTGAGCCGCGGCTTCTGTGGAGCGGAAGGGGTCGAGGCGATCGTCCACGGCACTATCGATACGCATGTATCGACGTCCAGTCGAACGCATGAACTGCCATAGTCCAGCTGCTCCGACTTTGGAGTATGCGGCTGGATTGAAGGAAGACTCGACGTGCGGAAGCACGGAGAGCTCTGGCGGAAGACCGAGATTCGCCAACGTCTCGGCGATGTGGGTTTCCCAGGCCCCCGAGCGTATGAGACCAGCCCGGAAGCGATCCGATTGTCCGAGCTGGAATCGAATATCCTCAGTCGCTTCGAGCAGTCTGGAAGGTGTTCCTTCCGCGCCCCACATGTCCTTGATGCGCTGGTCATCCTCGGAAAGGGGACCGTCCTTCGCGGCGGCTATCCGGCGAAGCGCGGCGACATAGCGGGCACGCGCCTGGTCGACGATGTGCTCGCGTTGGCGTGGAGACGTGTTCGCAGAGAAATGGAGGGTCTCGTAGACGACCGAGAGATTGTATTGGTCGTGCAGAAACCCACCATTGGTATCCACCTCCGTGTACACCCGGATCCAGAACTGCACATCGCGCTCCAGCTGTGGCGGCCGCGGCATCACGCTGTCTGTATCGGCAGCCAGCGCGCAGGTCATCGCGAGCGACGCGAGCATCACTCCCCATATCCAGCGAAACGCCCAACGTATAGCGCCCGCCCCCCGTGTCGAGTTCATTTACACCCCAAAAAATGGAACATTCGGCCGTATATTCAAAGGCTTGTGCAATAGGCTGTGACGGGCGCCACAAGGCTTCCCGTGCAAATGCGTCGATGATCTTGACAGCTCGGTGCCGGCGCCCCGAATAGCCAGGGTCCCCAGGTCCTTTTGAGACCCCATCACGTAGAGCAAAACTTCTCATAACGGGCACTGCGTCACACTTGAACTACGTCGCAGATACAACATGTCACATCGGCGGCGCCCAGGCGGCCGCTGGCATGCGCATTGCTTGAATAACATCAAGACGACGCATCCTCGGGAAGGAAGTAGGCAAGCAGGCGGATTCTAATAAAGCGTGGGCCCGGAATGAGCCATCGACCTCATCGGATACCACGTGGTACCGGATAACAATAAAAACACCTCCACACACAAGCAGGCGACAACGACCCCGCGACGAGCGGGGTTTTTTTTGGGCTTCAGGAGGTACGTCAGGGAAACGCCCCTCGACCGGGTGGAGGGGTGCACGCTGGCAGGCCAAGGCGCGCGCCCTGACGCCGCAACAGCTGGCCGGAAACCAGAAGAGGATACAGCGCGCAAACTGCGCTCAGTGGTGGGACGCTGCCGTGTGTTCCGGGCAAGTTGCTTCCCAACATTCCCGTCTCCGTGTTGACTTCCTCAAGGACTGAGGCGTTTAGCTACGACCTCTCCAGAGCCTGAAGCGCGCGGCCATCGTCGGCTCGGCTCGGCGAGGTCACTGGTGCCCAGAAGCTCGCGAGCGACTGCAGATCTCAGCATTGACAGACAGACCCGAAAGTGGCCTGGCTTGATGGTACCAAAATACCTTGGTACCATTAACAGGTGAAAGAGATCACCCGTGTGCAGACCGGCGTGCGCCTGGAGAGCCGGCTCGTGAAGGTATTGAAGGCGCTGGCGACCGAGCTGGATCTGTCACTCGGCGATCTACTCGAAGGAATCGTTCTTCATGCCTTCGAGGGCAAGGCGCCGTTCTCGGCCGCGACTCTCGAGAAGATCAAGGCACTCAAGAGCGTCTACAGGCTCGACCTGACCGCCGAGGACTCCCACACGCTGCGCGAGGTGGATGGCAATGATTGAGGGTTGTTTGGATCTCGAGCGGTTCGTGCGCGGCGAGTTCGACGCTGCCGCATTCCCACACCGCGAGCACGTCCGCATGGGTTTCGAGATGCTCCGCCGACACGACTTCGCCGAGACCGTCTTCCACTTCTCATCGACATTGCGAGCCATGGCCGCAAGGGCGGCGAAGCCACAGGCATTTCATCAAACGGTCACGATCGCTTTCCTATCGCTGATCGCGGAGCGGCTGGCTTCCGGCGACTACGCCGACTTCGACTCCTTCGCGAGCGCCAATGCTGACTTGCTCGACAAGTCTGCTCTCTCGCGCTGGTACCCCTCTGAGCGACTCGCAACCGATGCAGCAAGGCGCACCTTCCTCCTCCCCGGGCCCACACGATAAGAAACCAACGCCCGGGGAGCCCGGGCGTTGAATCTGTCAGCTTCTTTAATTTTCCTACCGCTCAACAATCGCTTTTCAGGCGTCTAACTCGCCTTTCAAAAAGAGACCTTTCGGCGCGTGGAATTCGACAATACCGACTATTCTCAGCACGCGCACTCAACCACATTTCGAGTCGCCGCAATTCAGGCAAGTCATACAGCCGTCCATCATGACGACGGCGGCGGTGCTGCACTTTCCGCACAGTTGCGCCCCTTCAGGAAAATGCGAGCTCGAGAAGGCATCCTGCTGCTTGTTGCGCGCATCGAACTCGGCGCGCTTCTCCTCTACCATCTTCTGCTGGAATTGGTCCAACTGCGGCTTGCGCATCAGGCCGATACTCTGCAGATGGCGCTCGATCACGTAGCCCAGCTCCGCGATGATCGACGGCATGAATTTCCCGCCCGGCTGCCAGTAGCCGCCACGCGGGTCGAACACTGCTTTCAGCTCATCAACAAGAAACGTGACATCGCCACCCTTGCGAAACACCGCGGAAATGATCCGGGTGAGCGCAACGATCCATTGGAAGTGGTCGAGGTTCTTTGAGTTGATGAAGATCTCAAAGGGCCGGCGCTGCTCGTACTCGGTGCCTTCGTTCAATACGATGTCGTTGATGGTCACATACATCGCATGGTCGGAGATCGGAGTTTTGATTTTGTAAGTGGAGCCGATGAGCATCTCCGGACGCTCGAGCTTCTCGTGCATCCGGATGACTTTGGCGGTCCGGCCATTCTTGTCGCGAACGAGCTCCTCGCCGGGCACCGCGGACAGCTTTGCATCCGCTACCTTTTCGGCGGCTTTGGCCGCGCCGGCATCTACAGGCTTGTCGTCCGGCTTCTGGACGGCGTACTTGACGATTTTCTGATCGATCTTGATAGTCATGTTGAGTTCCTGAACCTGTTTCGGGGATGCTGCGCCATGCCTCAGTCGGCCATGGAATGCGCGCTGTCCGCTGGGAGCTTCCGCATCTCAGTGCCTCCCGTAATACCCCTCACGCATCGCATCGTGAAGATTTGCTGCCGTGTGTATCTCCCCGTCGTACTCGATCTCTTCGTCCCCACGCGCTTCAACGACAGTGCCGTCGTCGAGGGTGAATTTGTAGATCGTATTCTTCAAATCCTGCTCTTTCACCAACACGCCTTGGAAGGCTTCGGGGTTGAAGCGGAAAGTGGTGCACCCCTTGAGTCCCTGCTCGTGCGCGTATAGGTATATATCCTTGAATTTCTCGTACGGGAAGTCCGTCGGCACGTTGGCCGTTTTGGAAATAGACGAGTCCACCCACCTCTGGGCCGCTGCCTGCACATCGACATGCTCTTTTGGCGTGATGTCATCCGCAGCCGTGAAGTAATGAGGAAGCTTCTCGGAGTCAACCGTTGCGCCCGGATTCGCCTTCGGATTGATCAGCTCGCGATAGGCCAACAGCTCGAAGGAGTAGACCTCGACTTTTTCCTTCGATTTCTTGCCCTCACGAATCACGTTGCGGAAGTAGTGATGCGCGAACGAAGGCTCGATGCCGTTCGAAGCGTTGTTGGCAAGTGACAGGGAGATAGTGCCGGTCGGCGCGATGGAGCTATGGTGCGTGAAGCGCGCGCCCACTTCGGCGAGCTCGTGAACCAGCTGTGGCGCAACTTCGGCCACGCGTTGCATATAACGGCTGTACTTGGCATGCAACAGCCGGCCGGGAATCCTGGCGCCCGGCTTCCAGCCGTCGCGTGCCATCTCCGGGCGCTTCCGCAACATCTCCTTCGTGACCGTGAACTCCTCGTTCATGATCGGCGCCGGGCCCTTCTCGCGTGATAGCTCGAGTGCCGCTTCCCACCCCGCGATAGCCATCTCACGCGACACATCCTCGGTGAAGCGCACCGATTCGGGCGAGCCGTATTTCATACGCAGGAGCGTCATCGTGCTCCCCAACCCGAGGAATCCCATGCCGTGGCGACGCTTTCTCAGGATCTCGTCTCGCTGCTTCTCCAGTGGCAGGCCATTGACCTCCACTACGTTGTCGAGCATGCGGGTAAAAATCCTCACGACCTCGCGGTACTCCGCCCAGTCGAATGCCGCATCCCCGGTGAACGGATGCCTCACGAAACGTGTCAGATTAACGGAGCCCAGCAAGCACGAGCCATATGGCGGAAGCGGTTGCTCGCCACAAGGGTTGGTCGCGCGGATGTCCTCGGTCCACCAGTTGTTGTTCAGCTCGTTGACCCGATCGATGAGGATGAAACCGGGCTCCGCGAAGTCGTATGTGGAGGCCATGATGACATCCCACATACGGCGGGCCGGCAGTGTCTTGTAGACCTTGCACGCGACCAGGCCTTCCTCGTTCACGACATAGCCGTCGTGGACCGGCCATTCGCGCCACACGAATTGACTGGAGTCGGACAAGTCGGGCTTCTCGGTTTCGTACTCCTTTTCCGAGAGCGGGAAAGCCAGCTTCCATTCACGGCCTTCGCGGACCGCCTTCATGAATTCGTCGGTGATGAGGAGCGACAGATTGAACTGCCGCAGGCGGCCGTTCTCGCGCTTGGCGCGGATGAACTCCATGACATCGGGGTGTCCGACATCAAACGTGCCCATCTGCGCTCCGCGACGTCCGCCGGCCGAGGAGACGGTGAAACACATCTTGTCGAAGATATCCATGAACGACAGGGGACCGGAGGTGTAGGCGCCGGCTCCGGACACGTACGCACCGCGCGGGCGAAGCGTTGAAAATTCATACCCGATACCGCAACCCGCCTTCAGCGTCAGTCCCGCCTCGTGCACCTTCTTCAGGATGTTGTCCATCGAATCATGGATTGTGCCCGAGACGGTGCAGTTGATGGTCGAGGTCGCGGGCTTGTGCTCCAGAGCACCGGCATTGGAAGTCACACGGCCCGCCGGGATAGCTCCTCGGCGCAAAGCCCAGAGGAAGCGCTCGTACCAGTGGTCGCGAACGTCCTCGCGCTCCACGTCCGCAAGCGCGCGCGCAACGCGCTTATAGGTGTCGTCCATCGACTTGTCGATTGGGGTGCCATCCTTCGCGGTCAGACGATATTTCTTATCCCATATGTCCAACGATGCCTCCTGGAAAGGAACGGCATCGAGGCTCAAGGGTTCGATCTTGACGACGGTGTTCATGGATCGGCGGCGCTCCGACTGTTTTGTTCGCCCGTTGCATGCCCAGTTCCACGCCAGATGACCGGCCGGACGCCTTCGAGCGCCCGTTCTAGGCGTGAAACCCTCCCCCGACTGCGCGATTTTGCATCGCCTGCGCGAAACACAAGATCTTGTGTCGGGGTCAAAAGATTAGTGACGCATAAGAGCGCCGTCAATATGTCCGAGCAGATTCTGTAATAATATAAAATTACTTTAAATACAAACAGTTACCTTTATAGCTCTCCTCATGACCGCACATTGGAGAATGGAAATATACCTGGCCCGTGGCGGCACCAGAACCCCAATATCTTGTGCTCAAGAGCCGCACAGGTTGTGCACAACCTCCTCACAGGCAAAGCTTCAGGTAAGGGTGAAGGGGGCCTCGCGGGCCCTTGAGGCCTGTCATGCGAGGCAAGAGTCGCGGTCTGCCACGCGCGCCTGATGCTCGCAGCCAGAGTTCGGCTTCTCAGGCCCGCCCACCGGTGCAAGCCGCCCATCACCGCGCGCCTTGCGGGCGCAAAGCCGGACCACGGATTGGTCTTGCGCCTCACCCGCGCCAAACGCACGAGTTGCCCCCCTGCTACGGGTCATCAGCCAGACGGATCCGATGTCTGCCCGCTTCTCAGGGGGAAACCATAAAGGGGGTGGCTATATATGAGGATGGCCAGGGGAATCTACAACCTGCCGTGCTTGAAAAATTGGCTCCTGGCGGCAAGCACGCACCCCAGGCCCTCACCGCGCGCGCCCCGGTACGCACAAAGTTTGAATCTTTGTACCAACACACTTGAAACCGCCTCTGCCACACCGCAAATCCGGTGCCATGCGCAGTCGGCGCAATGACAACACACTCGAATCGGAGGCCCCCATGACACTGGTAACTTACGAGCCCTGGTCACTCTTGAATCGCCTGCATCGGCAACTCGACCAGACTTTCAACAAAACAGCCGCCGCTGCGGCAAGCGCGAGCCCGTCCACCGTTTCCTGGGTTCCGCGCGTGGACGTCTACGAGGAGCCGGAGCGTTTTGTCGTGCTCGCAGACGTCCCAGGAGTTGAGTCGAAGGACATCAACATCACTGCTGACAAGGGCGTGTTGACGATCCGCGGGGAGCGCCGCTCGGAAAAGAAGGCCTCCGACCAGGACGGCTATGAGCGCATCGAGCGCGTAACCGGAACTTTCCTGCGCCGCTTTACCCTGCCGGAGACGGCCAACACGGAGTCGATCACGGCCAAACAGAACAACGGTGTCCTGGAGATCAGCATTCCCAAGCAGCCGCAGGTGCAGCCGCGACGCATTGCCGTCGAGGCGGCCTGAGGCAGCCCCCCTCGCTCCGGAGCCTCAGCGAACGAGAGCTCGTCGCGAAGGCTCCGGGAGCGGGATGGGCTCGGCGCGTCAACGGCCGCGACCGGTTTGCAACGCGCCGCGTCGGTGAGCGTGGGTGGGGCGATCAGCGAAAATCAGTCTGGCCACCGAATCCCAGGGGCGGATCGGCCGGGGCTTCTGCCGTTCAGAATTGGCTCCCTGTAATCTGAATGACACGCAGCCTGCTCAGAGCGGCTGCGAAATGATCGAGAACGGCCCGGACTTTCGGGGCCATGTGGGTCCCGCTGCGGGCGACGAGCTGCACGGGCACCGGCGGCGGCTCACATTTCTCCAATACCCTGGTAAGCCTTCCCGTTGAGAGATCGTCGATGACTTGATACGACAGCACCCTGGCAATACCGTGCCCCGCTCGGACCGCGATGAGCTGTGCTTCAACTTCATTCACGAGCAAGCGAGGCGCGAGGCGAACGACTGTGGGCCGCCGCGGCGATCCGAATCGCCACTCGAGGGCTCCGCCACGGAAGGTGTTGAAAATCGTATCGTGCACGGACAAATCGGCTGGCTTTGCAGGGGTGCCGCGTCGGGCAAGGTAGTCCGGGCTGGCCACGACAACCCTCGTCACCTCGCCGACACGCCGCGCCAGCAAAGACGAGTCGGCGAGTTGACCGATCCGCACGGCCACGTCGAGCCCCTCCTCAATGAGATCCAGATTGCGGTCGTTCAGAACGAGCTCCACCTGAATTTCCGGATAGGCATCGAGGAAGCGGGTAACCAGTGGCGCAATGTGCCGTCGCCCGAACTGCACCGGCGCCGTCACTCGGACCAAACCGCGGGCAGGTTGATCGGCGGCACCTCCGAGGGCAGCGTCGTACTCATTCAGGAGCGCTCGTGAACGCTCCGTGAGTACTCGGCCCGCATTCGTCAGGGAAAGCTTCCGAGTCGTCCGCTCGACCAGCCGCGCACCAACCCTATTCTCGAGCGAAGCCAGTGCACGGGTAATTGCTGGCGCGGACCGACGGAGACGGCGTGCCGCGACGGCGAGACTACCGTGATCGGCGATTGCGACGAGAACTGCCAGCTCCTGCAGACGATCCATCGATCATTCCAGTTTACGCAATTATGTCTTGCGACGATGCGCCATTCCGTACTTGGAGCGCAAGAATAAAATAACCTCCGAGTTCCTGGCCCCCGGAGGCTTCAAATGAATGACCGTCCTGAGATGATCCTTTACGGCCTGGAGTTGTCCGGACACACCCATCGCGTGGTCTTGCTACTGGAAATGTTGGGTCTGCCCTACCGCTTCATACCCGCACCCGCGCAAGTACGGCAATCTCCGGAATTTCTGCGGTTGAATCCCCTCGGCCAGATACCTGTATTGCTGGACGGCAGCGTCGTAGTGTCCGATAGCAATGCGATCCTGGTGTATCTCGCCAAGCGTTACGCAGCCGACACGCAGTGGCTGCCGACCGATGCAATTTCAGCTTCCAAGGTGCAACGCTGGCTGTCCATTGCCGCGGGCGAAATAAGATTCGGCCCCGCGACCGCCCGTGCAAAAGTGTTGTGGAACGCGCCGGGCGATCGTGACGGAGCGATCGAGATTGCTCGGCGTCTGTTGCGCTTCATGGAGGCTCATCTGGGCGAGCACGTGTCAGACCGATCTTTCATTGCGGCGGAACATCCGACCGTTGCCGACTTGGCCTGCTATTCCTACGTTGCCCACGCGCCTGAAGGTGGAATCTCGCTCGCGCAGTACCCGGCGGTCCGCGCCTGGCTCTCTCGAGTCGAGCGACTGCCACGCTTCAAGCCGATGCCATCCTCCCCCGCGGCGGCATGAGCTCACCTCCATTTCATATTGACGAGCTGACCGCGCAGGGCCGCGCTGGAGTCAAGGCTGGCGGCGCCGGTATCCGTACCTTCATGCCAGACCAACATCGCACGTTCTTCGCAACACTGCCGATCCTTTATCTCTCGACCCTCGATGCCGAGGGCAGGCCGTTGGCCAGTGTGCTGACAGGCCCTGTGGGCTTCGTGCATTCTCCCGATCCGGTAACCCTCAGGATCGAGGCTCGACATGATGCCAACGACCCCGCCGCAGGAACGCTCGAGGTCGGGGATGAAGTGGGCCTTCTGGGGATCGACTTCGCCACTCGCAGACGCAATCGCGCCAACGGCCGAGTCACTGCGGCCGATGGAAGTGGTTTCACCATCGCTTTACGGCAGAGCTTTGGCAACTGTCCACAATACATTCAACGCCGTACCGTCTACCCGGGGCCGAGCGTGCCGGCACCCGCCGAGCCTCTGATATCACTCGATGGTGACGCTCGTAAGCTCGTCATCGAGGCCGACACCTTCTTCGTAGCTAGCCGGTCGCGCCCCGAGATCGGTGATGCCGGCGGCGCAGACATATCCCACCGCGGTGGCCGGCCAGGTTTTGTGAGGTTGGCCGCCAACACTCTATCCATTCCTGACTTCCGCGGAAACAACTATTTCAACACACTGGGCAATCTCCTGGGTGAGCCCCACGCTTCGCTGCTGTTCATTGACTTCGAGACAGGCGACCTTCTGCAGCTTCAAGGGACAGCACGAATCGAGTGGAATCAACGGGCGGTACGTCAGTTTGAGGGTGCCGAGCGGCTGTGGCATTTCGAAGTGACCCGAGGCTGGCTGCGGCGTAACGCGGTCCCGCTGCGGTGGTCCTTTGTTGATTACTCACCGGTCACGCTGAAGACCGGAAAGTGGCAATCGGCGCCGCCCGCAACGACTTGACGAGCCTGGACTGCGGATCGTCCCGACCACCGGTCAGGCGGCGGGTTGACGCTGGAGACAGGCCGCGCTCGAATCAAAGCGGCCGCTCGTGATCGATCGCTCAGAATCGGTTACGGTCACCGGGCTGACGGCACTCGTTCAAGTAATGTAAACGACTCGAACACAGAAGCCTTCATCCGTCGGCGCTGCCCTACGGTCGCGGGTAAGCCACAGGCATGGCAAGTTCCATTGTAAGGATATGCAGCGCTGGCGCCTTTCGGCCCAGCTGAAGATTCGTCAAATCCCGGCGCGGGCTTGCATCTTGTCGTTCCCATTCGCCGCGCAACCTGTTGATTGCACGCAATCCGAAGCTGTTCGGTCACCAGGTCAGCGACTTCCCCCGCCCCCCGTCGCATTCCTGTCGCACAGGCAAGTTAACATCGCGGCAGACGTTCAACCATCAAGGGACCCTCATGGCCAATCAGCTCCAGAAGATCGATCACATCGTGCAGCTGATGCTCGAGAACCGCTCGTTCGACCAGATGTTGGGATTTCTGTATCAGAAACAGAATAACAAGTCCCCCACCGGGCAGGACTTCGACGGCTTGACCGGCGAGGAATCCAATCCCGATGACCTCGGCAACCGGATCAAGGTCTTCCCGATCCAGGCTGGCACAGCCCACACCTATCTCATGCCGGGCGCCGATCCGGGCGAAGGGTTTCTCAATACCAACTTTCAGCTCTATTCGACAGACGATCCGGCGCCTGGAGCGCAGCCGACGAACCAGGGTTTCGTGATCAATTTCAAGGCGGCCATCGCCTCGGATCTAGCGCGGAACTTCAAGGACACTCTGCCGGGAACACAGCCTTCCCAAGTCATGGGCATATATACCCCCGAGCTGTTGCCCGTGTTGTCCACCCTCGCTCGCTCGTACGCGGTGTGCGATGCCTGGTTTGCCTCCGTGCCAACCGAGACCATACCGAATCGCGCGTTCGCATCCGCCGCGACGTCCCAAGGCCACATGGACGATCACAACAAGACGTTCACCTGCCCTAGCATTTTCGGTCGCCTCTCGGATAAAAATCTCGACTGGGCCATTTTCGGCTTCAACAGCGATCCGCTCACACGACACGACTTTCCGGATACCACCAACGCCGCCGAAAGCCATTTCGGCCACTTTCGCGATTTCCAGGACCGGGCCGCCGCGGGGACCCTGCCAGTGTACTCATTCCTGGAGCCGAGCTTCGGCGCAAGCGGAAACAGCCAGCATCCCAACTTTGACGTCTCGAAGGGCGAACAGCTGATCCATGACGTATACACGGCTTTGCGGAACAGCCCCTCGTGGAACTCGACACTTCTCATCATCACTTACGACGAGCATGGTGGTAACTACGATCACGTGGCGCCGCCCACCAACGCCACGCCTCCCGGTGATGGAACAATAGGAGAGTTCGGTTTTGACTTCACGCGCTTCGGTGTCCGTGTGCCGGCGGTGCTCGTGTCGCCGCTGATTGCGCCGGGAACCGTGTTCCGCGCCTCTGGACCGATCGATCACACGTCTGTCTTGAAGACGATCTCTGAGCGATGGGGCACCAAGCCGCTGACGAAACGCGACGCGGCTGCCAGCTCGCTTGGCGATGTGCTGACACTCCAGACACCGCGCACCGATGATGCCCTCGCCGGCGTGATCCCGCCCACGTCGAATACCTTTCACCCGAACTCCTCAGTGCCCTCCAAGCTAGAAATGATCCATTGCGCTCGCGTCGCCGCCCTCCCGGTCCGTAATCAGCAGGGGTTCTACGAGGAGACGTCGCCCGCGCCTCTCACTTCAGCCGCCGAAGTCAGTAATTTCATTCGGGATCGTACCGCAGCATGGAAGGAGCACAAGCAGCGACAAGAAGCGCGGCGTAACAGGCATGCGAGCAGCCTACATCCCGACAAGAAGCATCCGCATCGGGAAGGGAATCAAGGCCACGAAACCAAACACCGTCCCAAGTAGGACTTGCCCGCATCCTAATGAGCACAAGGAGACGCTAAATGCATCCGGGACCAGTTTACTGATCGGCCCGAAATTTGCGCGACACACGCGCCTGAACACACTCTGGATTTCCAGATGTTCCACAGCTCGTAGTGTCGCCCAAGCTACCGACCCCTTAGTAACCGTGTAACCCGGTTGCACCGACGCGAAGCACAGCGTACTTGCAAGAAAGATGTCCCGGAGTGGCGGTCACCACCGTCACGGGGGACAGGACGGAGAACATATCGGTGGCATTGGCGGCGGCGGTGATCACTAACGCCTGGCGATACCTGCCAGACCATAGCCGGCAAGGAGCGATCATCCGCGAACGGTGAGAGGCTCCGCGAAAACGGACTGCAGGTCGGCCGCATCGATCGCCCGGTCAAACCAGGTTTCAAGGGATTGCACGTCGGCGGCAAGGACGCGGTTGCGAAGATGCGCCGGCAAGCAGCCAAATCGTTTCTCCAGAAGACGAACAAGAGACTTCGCCTGACCTTCTGCCTTCCCTTCTGCTTTCCCCTCAGCTTTCCCCAGCTGGATCCCCTGTTTGATTCCCTGTTGGATTCCTTGCTCGACACCTTTCTCGAAATAGGGTTGAGTCAACCAGCCCATGATCTGCTCCTCGCTGTCGGGTATCTTACGGCGTAACACCTGGCGCATCGTTTCAAGGCTTACAGCGGCCGGGCCCTTGTCCAGATAACTCAGGATCAGGAGCAGGTCTCGCCGCCGAAGCGCCCCTGCCTCGGCCAGGATGATGTCCAGCCGCTCAGGCAGGTCCGCACGCCGGCCGTATTTTAAGGCCTTGAGGAAGGCGCGCAAACGGGTCGTGGCCGATAGAGCGTCGTCCTGCAGGGTGGCCAAATCCGCCAGCGCGTGCCGAAAAGCCGGTAGATAGGGACGCAGCGATGCGGGGACCGCGCCAAATAGATCTGCGAATTCGCAGGAGAATGTCCAATCTCCCGGCCCTTGATGCGCCAACAGCGGTACGACCGGCGGTAAGGGCAGTTGCCGCTCGTTTTGCTCGTACCAGTTCGTGAGGATACGGACTACGTAACGCAACAATTGCAAGCGTGCGCCCTTGTCTGGAGAGCTCTTATGCTCCAGGAGCAGGTAGGCATAGGCTTCGCCGCCGGCCTTGAGTTGGATGCGGAAGAGGAGATCCGAGTGATGCTCTCGCAGTTGCTCGTCGACGAAGGAGGCCGGGAGCGGCTCAGGAGTCTCTGGGCCGAGCAGCTCAGAGATCTCGTGCGGCAGGTGCTCGCGCAGAAACTGTCCGGCGAGCTCGGGATCGCCCATTACCTGTTTGAAGAAGGCGTCGTGGATGTTGGTGATCTGTGTCGGCATGGTCTCGTATGGATGCGCGGGCGTTGCGACAAGGTGGTGCCTTGGCAGGCCGACTCTGGCGCTTGTACTGCCGGGTGATCATTGCAACAGGAATTGGGTCCGGATGTAAGCGGGAATATCTGGGTGAAAGAGGCAATAACTGGTCGCGACGCCTTGAGAGTCACACGCGGGTCTGACACCGTGGTGATAAGACGTCCGCTCCCTCACGGAGGATTGCACGGGTGATTCACGTGCGTGGTGGCCACGCTCTCTGCGAAGACACGAGTGATGTGAGCCCGGTGGGGGGGAAGGAGCTGTGTAAACCGCTGGCTCCGGACGTGGCTGCCAACCGGCCAAGAAGTGCCGCTCGCGGCGACATTCTGTTCGCCTCCAAAGCCGCCATTGGGGTCCGCCGTTTTCACCCGTTCCGGGGTGACTCGCTCAGCACAAGAGTTGATCAATCGACGGGCGATTCGCCCTCACAAGCGTTCGGAGCCAACTCATTACCTCGTTATCGTGCTGCTTGATCCAGTCATCTACCTTGCGCATCGCCTCGGGATCACGCCAATTCTGCATCCCTTCTCGGTAGCAGTCAGTGAGCGCTGGATCGGCGACGCTCTCAAGCGCTCGGCTCATTGTCTCCTGTCGGCTCCGCGGCGTTGCCTCATAGTAGGTACAGGCTCCGGACCGCCATGATTGCGCAAACCATGCCAAGGTCTCCACGAAAACAAAGAGTGGCTCTGGCAGGCCGTAATGGTGCTTGTCCAGTGAAAAGCGATCCGTCGTACACAACAGTGATGAAATCTGGGCAAGGTCCGCATACGCCTCGGAGGAAAACAGCCCGTCCAGATAGCTGGAGCTGTATCGAGGTTTCATCCGAGGCCGCGCAACCCAGGGCTGGCGGGTTTGAAGTCCGGTATCATCAGGTCATCATAACAGAAAAGCTGAAGTTCAGACTGCCGGTGGAACCCCAACCGGCCGACCATGCGCGGGCAGCCCGGGGGCGGCGAGTACACTGAGCGATAGTTGTCATTGCGTGGGCCTCTTCGCGGTGATAGAACCAAAACGTCATCAGGTACGCGCGCGCATTCTCGACAGAAAATTGAACTTGCAGCCTTTCCCCTCGTAGCACACGCCACCGTTCGCTGAGATATCGATAGCATAGCGCTTGCTACTACAAGAGCTTGAAAACCAATGAAACCGGTTTACATCGCGCGAGGCACTCGACGGCGACAAGCCATACGGAGGCGCGCGCGTTGGTGGAAAGTGCTGCCGGGCCTGTTTGCTGTCGCGTTGGTCTTCGGTATCGCGTTGCCCGGGCACGCATATGTGATCCGTGTGCTCGCACCTATGGCAACAGTCCTCGCGATATATCTATTCGCGATTCTGGTTGGTGGGCGGCGCGTTCAGCTCGGTCCGTTCAACTACCGGTCACTTCGCCTATCCGATGCCGGACTGGAGTACGAACCCTTGTCGAAGCGGTGGCTCTCGATAGGTTGGGAGGAAATCGAGTGTATAGAATTTTGCCGGGAAGAAGCGGCGTTCCCGGATTTTGGTGGGCACTATCTGGAAACACTGTGGCGGATCACGAAACGCGGCGGAGGTAGAAAGATCGACATAATGGATGAAGACAACAATCGCGCACATCTGGTGAGCGCTTTTCGCGAATGTTTGCCGGGCTTCGACATGGCCGAAGCGGAGCGGGCCTTTCGGTCCGCGAATGAAGGCAAATGGCTATGTTTCAAACGGTCGAGCTCTATGGAATCCCATCTTCGGACCCATCCGTAGCCTTACCGAGAGCCAACAGGCGGACCTTTTCTATGAGGTCTTGCAGGAATTCATCCGACTTGATCAACACGGCGAAATGCCCCTCCCCGGAGGGTGATGAAGTACTTGCCCGGCGCGGCGATCACCACCATCACGGCGGACACGACCGAGAACATGCCGGTAGCGGCGGCGGTGGTCACTAACGCCCTGGCAATACCTGTCAGATCATAGCCGGCAGGAGCGGTCATCCGCGAACGGTGAGAGGCTCCGCGAAAACGGACTGCAGGTCGGCCGCATCGATCGCCCGGTCAAACCAGGTTTCAAGGGATTGCACGTCGGCGGCAAGGACGCGGTTGCGAAGATGCGCCGGCAAGCAGCCAAATCGTTTCTCCAGAAGACGAACAAGAGACTTCGCCTGACCTTCTGCCTTCCCTTCTGCTTTCCCCTCAGCTTTCCCCAGCTGGATCCCCTGTTTGATTCCCTGTTGGATTCCTTGCTCGACACCTTTCTCGAAATAGGGTTGAGTCAACCAGCCCATGATCTGCTCCTCGCTGTCGGGTATCTTACGGCGTAACACCTGGCGCATCGTTTCAAGGCTTACAGCGGCCGGGCCCTTGTCCAGATAACTCAGGATCAGGAGCAGGTCTCGCCGCCGAAGCGCCCCTGCCTCGGCCAGGATGATGTCCAGCCGCTCAGGCAGGTCCGCACGCCGGCCGTATTTTAAGGCCTTGAGGAAGGCGCGCAAACGGGTCGTGGTCGATACTGCGGGCTGCGATCATTGCAACAGGAATTGTCCGGATGTAAGCGGGAATATCTGGGTGAAAGAGGCAATAACTGGTCGCGATGCCTTGAGAGTCACACGCTGGTCTGACACCGTGGTGATAAGACGTCCGCTTCCTCGCGGAGGATTGCACGGGTGATTTATGTGCGTGGTGGCCGCGCTCTCTGCGAAGACATGAGCGATGTGAAGCTGATCGCAAACGGAACCCGCGAACTTGCCTTGTTGAATCTTGCGATCGACAGCGAGCCGGGATCTGCGACTTGAAGCTGCGCGTCCGCGATGCGCGCCATCGCAGTGCCGTCGCCGCGCGCATGGTTATGCAACAAAAAGCTTAACGGCCGGTTCAATTCAACCAGCTCAATTCGAAATCACGGAGCAGACACGCGAATCATTGCTCGCATGGATCCAAGCGGCCGGTCGACGGCCGCGTCGAATGTTTGGTTGTTCGTACTTACGCCGCTGACTCGCACTGAACGCGGCCGCCCGAAAAACACTGTCGTGCATGCACGAGGTGCGCTATCGGCCGGCGACCTGCGTAGCGCTCGAAGTCATCAAGCCCAGTTGTACGATGCGCTAAATGTCCACTTGCCCAGTCTTGGATGTCCGCTTGGATACCTCGAAATGGACGCCGGTGCAGCCAGCGCACCGGCGTTTCTGCGGCCGGTACCGCGGCGCTGCTGTGCGCCGCTGGCATCAGACGTCGGTCAAGAGCTTCCCCGTTTGGCGACGGATGTTGATCACCGGCAATTGCCTACGCGCGAGGGCGTGCCGGCAGTTCGGCCCATGAGAAACCGCGCTACCGGAGCCATCATCGGATAAGGTGCCTCAGCGTCCTCTGCCATCGCCAGGTTATCCTTTCGAACACAACAGTCAGCGTGCTGTCTTATTGAGATCGTGCCAACTTTCAATATCCTCCAGCGAGTACAATGGACGAATCTCAATGTCGGAGTCTGTTGGCATGGGATTGGGGCACTTCTTCACCCATTCGACGGCTTCTTCGATGGACGATACCTCCCAAAGCCAGAAACCCGCGACCACTTCCTTCGTCTCGGCAAATGGACCGTCGATTACCATGCGGTTCTTGCCCGAGAAATGCACGCGCTTGGCAAAGCGGGTTGGTTTGAGTCCGCCGAGTATTTTTTCTTTCAGGATGCCGGCGGCGATGAGGGCCTCGTTGTACTTGCCCATCGCTTCCATCATCTGCGGATCGGGCGGGCGACCGCTTTCACTGTCCTGGGTCGCTTTGACAAAAACCATGACTTTCATGACGCATCTCCTGGTTGGTTTGGATCGCCCCCCAAGGACGCACGAGGAATGCCTCTGCCGACACTCGCAACGCAACGAAGCGAGGCGATCGATGTGAAGCTTACAGCCCGAGTTCCGTCTTCAGATGAGCGTGACGGTGGACCGCGAGATGGCAAGCTCGCGCCCCTACCCGGCCTTGGGTCTGGGCCGCGGATCAGGTGACCTGCCGCAGGCGCGCACCGAGCTCTGCTGGAGAAATTGTCATCTGATTTCCCCGCCGCAGGTACCCTCAAGGACTTTCAAGCAAGCAAGACCAGAGTCGATATTTTCTCGGAAACGTGCCAGCTCACGGTAGCGAGAAGTACTCAGGAGGTTCTAAAAGCGCGCAACGGGGCAAGCCGTCGGTCCCGAGGCTGGGGCATAGGCATCGCGCGCCGCAGCGGACCGCAGTGGACAACCATCGGTCAGAGGGGCTGGTAGCGCCGGACCGCTGTAGAATCGATCCAGCCAAGTCAATCTCCCCGGCCTCGTCCGGCTCGGAACCACCATGAAACGTGCTGATCTCGCTCTCGCCGCGCTCATGCTCCTGGCGGCGATAGCTCCGCCCGCTCCCGCTGCCATGCCGGCCGCTGTGGGCGATACCCCGGTGCCCTCCCTCGCTCCCATCGTAAAGAGGGTCTCCCCAGCGGTGGTGAACATTGCCACGCGCGGCACTATCCGTGATCGGGGACCGCAGAATCCGTTGCTCGACGATCCCTTCTTCCGTCGTTTCTTTGACGTCCCGCCCGATAGCGGTCCGCGGGAACGTCCTTTTCAGAGCGCCGGCTCCGGTGTGATCTTCGACGCGAAGGCGGGTTACATCGTCACGAATGCCCACGTCGTGGAGAACGCGAGCGAAATCACCGTCACTCTCCAAGACGGCCGCGACCTCAAAGCCGATGTCGTCGGCAGTGACGAGCCCTCCGATGTCGCGGTACTGAAGGTCAAAAGCGACGGCGGCCTCGTGCAGATCGGGCTCGGCGACTCGGGGAAGGTCGAAGTCGGCGATTTCGTACTGGCCATCGGCAACCCCTTCGGCCTGCAGCACACCGTGACCTCCGGAATCATCAGCGGCCTGTCCCGTTCGGGCATCAATCCCGACGGCTACGAGGACTTCATCCAGACCGACGCCTCCATCAATCCGGGCAACTCCGGCGGCGCGCTCGTGAATCTCCACGGCGAGCTGATCGGAATCAACACTGCCATCCTCTCCCGCAGTGGCGGCAACATCGGCATCGGATTCGCGATACCGGTGAACATGGCGCACAGCGTAATGGATCAACTCATCAAGTACGGCTCAGTCAAGCGTGGGCAGCTCGGTGTCAGCATGTACACGGTGACGCCGGACATCGCGCACTCGCTCGGCCTGCCGAACGCAATGGGCGCGTTGGTTTCGCAGGTTGTCGAGGGCTCGCCGGCGGAAAAGGCGGGCATCCACACCGGGGACGTCATTACGGCGGTGAACGGGCAACCGGTAAAATCCAACAGTGAGCTCCGCAACAGCATCGGCCTGATGCGTGTGGGAGATAAGGTGGAAATCGGGCTGTTGCGCGATGGCAAGCCGTTGAAGGTCACGGCCATCATCGCCGACACATCTTCCACCACGCAAGCAGGCCCAGCCGAAAGCATTCACAAAGCTTTCGAGGGTGCCAACCTGACGGACGCCCCGGACGGAGGTGGCGCACTCGTCAAAAGCGTCGAGCCCGGCAGCGCCGCTGCGCAGTCTGGGTTACGTAACAACGATATCATCATCGGCGCCAACCGCGGCCGCGTCACCAGCGTCCAACAGCTCCGCGAACGCGCCAAAGGCGCTTCGGTGTTGGTCCTGGAAGTCCGGCGCGGCAATTCCGTGATCATCGTCCCGCTGCGGTAGTAGAAACGGTAGTTTGAAACGCTGGATCCGGGCATCCAGCCCGGCCCAGCGGGCTCCAGGGATGGTACTACGAGCAGGCCCGTGCGGATGTTCATTGCGTCGCGCGTGACCAACTAGAATCCTGGCAGGGCCAACCGGGACGCGACGCTGTGCGATTGCGAAGGTACGCCGGAAAAAATCCCGGTCCTCCGGAATTTTTTCCGATGCGCATTTTCCCAGGCGCTCGCGCCGACCCTCTCACGCGCAGTGCCACGGGGTAACTCAACAGGGATCACACGCGCGACCGAGTAGCTATGCCACCACCCCCGTCGCAACCATCCCCAACAGCGCAACGCCCACCAGAATACGGTACCACGCAAACACCGTAAACCGATGCGACTGCACATACCGCAACAGCCATTTCACCGCAACGAATGCGACGATCCCCGACACGACAAACCCGATAGCCAACGCAGTCAAATCCTCCGGCCCCTCCCCCGCATGGCGCGTCTTGAGGAACTCGTAGCCGGTGGCCGCGAACATGGTTGGAATGCCTACCAGAAAGGCAAACTCCGTCGCCGCGGGCCGCAGAGTCAATCCGGCCAACATGGCGGCGAAGATAGTTGCCGCCGAACGCGACGTTCCGGGAAAAATGCCCGCCAGAATCTGCCCGAGCCCCACCCAGATCGCCACGCTCCACGTAACCGTCGCATCCGCGGGCTTTCGGGCGACGTAGGATTCGATGGCCAGGATCAGTATGCCCCCCACGAGCTCCGCGACGGCAATCGGCAGTACCTTCTCCGGCAACTTGAAGCCCGCCTTGGTCGCCACAAACCCCAGAATCGCAGTAATCAGGAAGGCGACCACCAGCTTCAGCAGGTAATCCCGGTTCTCGGGTTGGTCGAGCCGGGTGACCAGCGCCAACAGGCGCCGCCAGTAAATCAGAACGATGGCGAGGATGGCGCCCGCCTGGATCGCCACGTTGAACAACTCCGAACGCTCCCCGAGCCAATGTTCCGCGACCAGCAGATGTCCAGTGCTGGAAATCGGCAGGAACTCGGTGATGCCTTCGATCACCCCCAGAGCGACAGTATTGATTGTGTCAGTCACGTGAAATCTCGCTGCCAGAAAACATCTTCATGCGAACTCAAACAGTGCGATGCGCCCGTCCGACGAGCCACAGAAGTCGCGCACCTCAGTCCCTCGTCCAAAGCGCCGCGGGAGACTTTTGATCATCGCGAGAAAGCTCGCCAAAAGCTCAGGATCGAAAGCAGGCGAGCATTCACCAGACAGGCTCCCGCCGCGCGCACCGCCTATGGTATCGCGTCCGTTACAATGAATGTCGGAGATCCTGGAGAGAGAAGCCGCGCGGCGACAGATCGTAGTGCCGTGCAAGCGCCATCACCTTGAACGCTTCGCCCATCTCGCCGGGCAGGAGCAAGCGGCGGGCCTCGCCGGCACGGCGCGCCCGCTCTACCGGATCGACGGCCTCCGCGGCAAACGCCTCGATGCCTGTAGCCAGGAGAAAGGCCGCCTGGGTGCAGAAACCCACTACGTCCAGGCCCACCGCGACAGCCGCCTCGGCCACGCGAGTAAAGTCGACCCATGCAGTGATGTCCTGCACACCGACATTGACGTATGGGTCATCGTGCGCGAGATGTTTGAAATGGCAACGCAGCGTTCCGCTTACGCGCTGAGGATGATAGTAGTGTGAACGAGGCAAGCCGTAGTCGAACAATAACATCAGCCCGCGCTCGAGCCGCTCGCCGATACTTGCAACCCAGGGCTCCAGGCGCAGGCACATCTCGGAGACGTAGCCCTGCGACAAAGGCTCGGGCAGCTCACGCAACAACGCTTCGAAGGCACACGCCAGAGCTGCATCGGGCGCCGATGGACGTTCGACGAAGCGGTCCCCATCCAGCGCCACACCCAACTCCAAAACCGAAGACTCGCCCGGAGCCGCCACGCTGGCGAGCGCTGTCCCCGGAGCCGAGGAGTTGACTGCGGCCGCCTCGGCCCCCGAACCAACTACAAATCGCCGGCACGGCAACGCGTCCAGAACCTCGTTCGCGAGCACGACTCCCCGGACCGGATGCTCAGGGAGCCTCTCCAGCCAGACGACTCGCTCCCGCAATCCGGCGGGTAATGACCTCACTCGCTCGCGCTGGCGCTCAATCAGCTCGGCACTCACCTCCAGAATGCAATATCGCTCCGGCAGAACCCCTTCGCTTGCCAGCGACTCCAGCATTGTCGTGGCCATGCGACCCGTTCCCGCACCCAGCTCCAGAATCTCCCCGCCGACCGCGGACAACACCTCCGCACACTGGCGCGCTACGCAGCGGCTGAACAGGTCGGAAACCTCGGGCGCGGTAACAAAGTCTCCGCTCGCGCCGATTTTTGCGCTTCCAGCGCTGTAATAACCCAATCCTGGCGCATACAGGACCCATTCCATGAACCGTTCAAAGGACAGCCAACCACCCGCCCCGGTAATCGCTTCCCGAAGGGCACCGGCGACGGCGGCGGAATGCTGTTGCTCATCTGGCGAGAGCAATGGGAGGATGGGGCGCGTTACGGATGGAGTCATCATCGCGCGCTATGACAAAAGACGAATCGAGCTCCGAGCCTCGAGCCGGCGACTCGCACTCGGGGCATCCGCAGAGGCTCTCTGGAAAGAATGCACTCATCACCGGCGCCGCCAGGCGAGTGGGCGCCGAGATTGCTCGGGCACTGCATGAAGCGGGTGCAAATGTCGTTCTTCACTATCGAAGCTCTGCTGAAGACGCGGCGGAGCTCGCGCGAGAGTTGAACCACTCCCGATCGGGCTCGGCGACGGTCGTCAGCGGCGACCTTCTCGAGATGGATAAGCTTCCGACACTCGTCGACGCCGCTACGGCCGCCTTCGGTGGGCTCGACATTCTGGTAAACAACGCGTCGTCCTTCTATCCGACCCCGGTCGGGGACATCAGTGAGATCGACTGGGACGATCTCATCGGCACCAACCTCAAGGCGCCGCTGTTTCTTTCGCAAGCGGCCGCTCCGGCATTGCATACCAACCGCGGCCTCATACTGAATCTGGCCGATATACACGGCATGCGCCCTTTGCGCCGCCACCCTGTATACAGCGTCGCAAAAGCAGGACTCATTATGCTGACCAGGTCGCTTGCGCGCGAGCTGGGACCGCATGTGAGAGTGAATGCCATCGCGCCCGGGCCCGTGTTGTGGCCGGAAGATGGCCTCGACAAAGCGCTGCAAGCGGAAATCATCGATCGGACCGCTCTCAAGCGCCCCGGATCCGCGACCGACGTGGCACGAGCCGCGGTCTTCTTCGCCGCTGAAGCGCCCTATGTCACCGGCCAGGTCCTCGCCGTGGACGGAGGCCGGAGCGTAGGTTGGTAGAAGCACGCGACAACCCGTAGTCATCGGCTCTCACCTGTGGGCTGCACTTCGATGAGCGGGTGGGCTGCCCGATCGAAGCGCTGCCACAACTCACCTATCGTCAGCTTCTCGATGGGATGGATGAGGTCCGGAGCGAGCGCGGCCAGCGGGCCGAGCATGAACGCACGTTTCAACAAATCCGGGCGTGGCAGCTTCAGGCGAGGCGTCTCACAGACAACGTCATCACATAACAATACGTCGAGATCCATCGCGCGCGGCGCCCAACGTGGAGCATCCCTCGGCCTGCCGCAGAGCGCCTCGATGGCGTGCAGCCGCGACAGTACTTCGTCTATCGGCAGCGCGGTCGTGAAACCGGCGACGTAGTTGATGAAGTCCGCCCCCTCGAACCCGACAGCACGATTGCGATACCACGGGGAAAATCTGACGTCCGGAAATTCCCGACGCAACTCGCGAGCTGCCAATGCGAGATTGCGCTCGGGGTCGACATTACTGCCGACGGCAACGTAGATAGTGGCCACGTGAGCTCAAATCCTGTCAGACAGGCCGCTCAGCCGCCGCAGCGGTCAGATCGGCGCGCGTGCGCTCGAGCCTGACGCCGACGTCGCGGGAGTTGCGGATGGCACCCGGCTTGTTGACTTCCAACCGTACCCACTCCAGGGGGAATTCTTCCAGCAGAAGGATCGCCAGCCGATGCGCCAACGTTTCGACGAGCTTGAACTCCGATGCTTCCACGAAGGCAAGTATCCGCTTGGCAACCTTCTTGTAATCCACAGTGTCCGCCACTTCATCGGTGAGAGCAGCACGGCAACAGTCCACGGGAATCTCCAGGTCGATGACTATGGTCTGCCGGACACGGCGCTCCCAGTCGATGAAACCGATAATGCACTCGGCCGTAAGGCCGCGCAGAAAGATGCGATCGCCTGAATACAACGGGTCGGTCAAGTGAGCTCCTGGGTCGGGGCGTAAGCAGTTAGACGCGAACGGGGTCGCGGCACGCGATCATGATAGCCGTCAAGCCGGTGGTAACGATTCGAGGGGCCAACGCGCTCGCGCGTGGATGGCCAGATTGTCATGCTGACCGGCCTTCAAGCGCGCCAGACCCGCAACCGCGATCATTGCCGCGTTGTCTGTACAGAACTCGATCCGAGGATAGTACACGCGTGCACCCTGGCGGCGGGCGGCCTCGGCAAGCCGCGCGCGGAGGCTGCGGTTGGCGCTCACGCCGCCAGATACGACGAGGGTGTTCAGTCCGGTTTCATCGAGCGCGCGCAAGGCCTTTACCGTGAGGGTTTCGACGATCGAGGCCTGTACACCTTCCGCCACATCCGCGCGCAGGGAATCGGTTATTTCGCGACCCCGGAGAGCATGCACCACCGCGGTTTTGAGGCCGGAGAAACTGAACTCGAGACCTGGACGATCCAGCATAGGACGAGGAAAGGTGAAAGCTCCAGGCGTGCCGCGCTCGGCGAGACGCGCCAGCTCCGGTCCTCCCGGATACGGCAGACCGAGCAACTTCGCCGTCTTGTCGAAGGCTTCGCCCGCGGCATCGTCGCGGGTCTCTCCCAACAGCCTGTACCTGCCTATTGCGCCTACTTCGATGAGCATCGTGTGCCCGCCGGAGACCAGGAGCGCAACGTGTGGAAATGGCGGCGGATCTGCCTCCAGCAACGGGGCGAGCAGATGTCCCTCCAGGTGATGGACGCCGACGGCCGGGACTTTCCACGCATAGGCCAGGCTCCGGGCCAGGGACGCCCCAGTCAGCAGGGCACCGATCAATCCGGGACCCGCGGTGTAGGCGATTCCATCCAGGGCGTGGGGACGGGTGCCGGCTTTGGCCAAGACATTCCGTATCAACGGGAGGAGCCTGCGCACGTGGTCGCGAGAGGCGAGCTCCGGCACGACCCCCCCAAACACTCGGTGCAGCTCGATCTGGCTGAAGATCTCGTGCGCAAGCAACCCCTGGGCAGTGTCCGCAACGGCTGCCGCGCTCTCATCACACGAGGATTCAATTGCCAGAATTTGCACGTCGCCTTAGAATCCTGCGCCCCCATACCCCATGGTCCCCGATGGGCGCGGGCGCATTCCCTTACCTGTCAATGAATTGAGGTTTCGATGCCGAGCGTTCGTGTTCGCGAGAACGAGTATTTCGATGCCGCCTTGCGGCGTTTCAAGCGCGCTTGCGAGAAAGCCGGCATTCTCACCGAGCTACGTCGGCGTGAATTCTACGAGAAGCCCACGCAGGAACGGAAACGTAAAAAGGCGGCGGCGGTAAAGCGCCACATGAAACGCCTTTCCCGCGATGTGATGCGGGCTCCGCGGTAAGACCCATGACCCTCAAGGACCGCATCACCGACGACATGAAGGGCGCGATGCGAGCCGGTGAGAAAGAGCGCCTGGGTACGATCCGGCTTGTGCTGGCCGCGATCAAACAGCGCGAAGTGGATGAGCGCATTACCCTGGACGACGGCCAGGTTCTGGCGGTGCTCGAGAAGATGATCAAGCAGCGCAAGGAAGCCATTAGCCAGTTCGAAAGTGGTGGCCGAGCCGATCTGGTTGCGAAAGAGCAATCAGAGCTGGCGGTGTTGCAGACCTACCTGCCCGCGCAGATGAGCGAAGCGGAGCTGGATGCCGTTATCGCGGAAGCGATCGCCTCAACAGGGGCCATGTCCATCAAGGACATGGGCAAGGTGATGGCGGTCGTGAAGGCGAAGGCCCAAGGCAAAGCCGACATGGGCGTCGTCAGCACCCGGATCAAACAGAAGCTCAGCTGATTTGCCTGGCCGGGGATTACTCTCGGCGGCAGCGCTCGTTGCGATTGCTCTCGCCTGCCTGACCGTCTCGCGTAAGCTCGAGCGCGAACGTCGTCTCCTGGCAAAGCTCCGTAGGCGAGGTGCGGTCGCCCCAAACTACACGGTTGCGCTCGATGAGCTTTCGGAGGACGAGCGCGATGCTGCGCGCTCGCTTTGCGAGGCAGGCGTACTGGACATTCGTCTGGAACGCTGCTCGATCAAAGCGGTCGAGCTCGGCACGTTTCGCCGCAAGCGCGTACGCCTGATGGTCATGGGAGGATTCGGAGCCTTCCTGCTCGCCTGTCTGGTGGCGGCATTGATTCTGCACCGCTGACCTCGCATATCGGACAGCAGCGCGGCAAGCACACACCTGAGCCGGTCAGCTGCGCCCGTGGTAAGTTTCGGCACATAGCCCATGGGACTCATCCCTCAAAGCTTCATCGACGAGTTGATCGCTCGAGCGGATATCGTCGAGGTCATCGGCTTGCGAGTGCCGCTAAAGAAAGCCGGCCGCGAGTACAAGGCGTGCTGTCCCTTTCACGGCGAGAAGACCCCCTCATTCTGGGTGAGCCCTGAAAAGCAGTTTTACCACTGCTTCGGCTGCGGAGCGCATGGCACAGTGTTGCGCTTTCTCATGGAGCACGACCGGATGGCTTTCCCTGAGGCGGTCGAGGAGCTCGCGCAGCGCCTCGGGTTGGAGGTGCCGCATGAAGGCGGTCCGGCCGCCCATAGCAAGCGGATCGAGGAGCCCTTGTATGAGCTCATGGCCCGGGTGAGCCGGTTCTACACGGAAATGCTCCCCCGCGAGTACAAGGCGCGCCAATATCTCGAAAAGCGTGGCCTTCAGGCTGCCACCATCGAGCACTTCGGAATCGGTTATGCGCCGAACTCCTGGAACGAGTTGCTACGCCGTTTCGGCAACACCGACGCCGAGCGCCGCTCGCTCTCGGAATTGGGTCTCATCATCGAGCGCGACCGCGGACAGATTCGCGAAGGCGAGCACCATTACGATCGCTTCCGGGACCGGATCATGTTTCCCATCCGCGACGTACGGGGACGGGTCATCGCGTTCGGCGGCCGCATCATCGAACAGGGAGAACCGAAGTACCTGAATTCCCCGGAGACTCCGCTGTTCCACAAAGGTCGAGAGCTGTATGGGTTGTATGAAGCGCGGCGGGCACGCTCCAATCTCAAGCGCCTGCTCGTCGTCGAAGGATATATGGATGTGGTACGTCTCCATCAGGCGGGGATTACGTACGCGGTGGCGACTCTCGGCACCGCGACGACACCTGAGCACTTCAAACGCATATTCCGCCTGGTGAACGAAGTCGTGTTCGCGTTCGACGGCGACAAGGCGGGTCGCGCGGCCGCCTGGCGGGCGCTTCAGCATGCTCTACCGGAGGCGCGCGAGGGCCGGGAAATTCGCTTCCTGTTCCTGCCGGAAGGACACGATCCCGACACGCTCGTTGGCGAGGAAGGACGCGAAGCGTTCGAAAATCGCCTCGAAAGCACTCTGCCCTTGTCGGAGTACCTCGTCCGCGAGCTCTCGGAGCAGGCCGATCTGAGCCATGCGGACGGACGCGCTCGCTTCTCGGAGTTCGCCCGACCATTGGTCGCGAAGCTCCCCGACGGGGTCTATCGAGAACTTTTGCTCGCCAGAGTTGCCGGAGTCATCGGGATCGCGCCACGACGCCTTGAGGAGCTCTGGAGCCACGGCGGCGGCGCCCCTCCCCGGGGAGCAGCTTCGGAAACACCCGGGTCGGCTTCCGCTGCGCCCACCATGCGAACGAATGGCCAGGGGCGAGCACGGGCCAGCGCGGGGCGCGGTAGCCTCGTGCGCCAGGCTGTCGTGAGATTGGTGAGATTTCCCGCCATCGCGCAGCAGGTATCTCAGGAGGAGCGTGCCGGACTCGACGGCTGCGAGGAGCCCGGGATAGAGCTGCTCCGCGCCCTGCTGGACGACCTTCGGGCAAGGCCGCTGCAGATTCCGGCTCAGGTCATCGAGAGATGGGCCGATAAACCAGGAGGTGACGCGTTGCAAAAATTACTGCAACGCGAGGAAATCATCACGGATGAGACCGGTGCTGCCGGGGAGCTGCGAGGCGCCCTGGTCAAGCTCCAGTCCACGGTTGCCGCGCGACGACTGGAAGCGTTGGAGGAGAAAAGTCGCAAGATGCGCCTGGAACCTCAAGAATTGAGGGAATTTCAGGAACTTATACTCCGAAAGGCGCGCGGATGAGCGGTAACGGGCCATGACTGATATCTGGTGTTTTACGCCCTTGTCAAATATACTTGCCTGCTTTGCTTTGGCGCCCCTTGAGTTGGCTACTCCATGCCAGCACATAGGGGAAATGCTAGCTCACTGCTGCCGCTAACCATGACGACACGCAAGCCCAAGCCTACCTCTGTCGCTGCCAAGAAACGTCCGTCCGCGCAGGCCAGCAAGCCCGTGAAAACGGTCGCTGCTGAGAAGACCGTGGCCGTCACTGCCGTCGCTCGCGATAAGGAGCGTCCAAAATCCGCTACCGCAACCAAGAAGAGCGCTGGGGATACACCCCACGTGAAACCCGTTGAGTCCAAGGCCACCGAAATCGCTCCTCCGCCGGAAGCCCCAAGCGCTCCCGCCGCGGACAGCAAGAGCGGTGGCGCGAAGAGTGCTATCGAGAAAAAACCCCTGGGAATCGAGCGTCGTGTTCCTGTAATGCCTGAAGATCGCCAATCACAGCTCAAGCTGCTCATTGCCCGGGGCAAGGAGCAAGGTTACCTCACCTACTCGCAGGTAAACGATCACCTCCCCTCCGAGATCGTGGATCCGGAGCAGATCGAGGACATCGTCAATACCATCAACGACATGGGCATTCCGGTGTACGAGAAGGCACCGGATACCGAGTCTCTGCTCCAGACCGAGCCGTCCGCGCCAGCCGATGAGGAGGCCATCGAGGAGGCAGCTGCTGCGCTTGCCGCTCTCGATGCGGAGCTCGGCCGCACCACCGACCCGGTGCGCATGTACATGCGCGAGATGGGGACAGTGGAATTGCTCACCCGTGAGGGCGAGATTCGCATTGCCAAGCGCATCGAGGAAGGCCTCGATGCCGTGAGGCGTGCGCTCGGCATGTATCCGGCTACCTACGATTTTCTGCAGAAGGCCTATGAGCCGGTGAAAGCCGGTCAGGGGCGCCTCGTCGACGTGATCGTCGGATTCATCGACCCGAACGCGCCCGACGTCATTGCGCAACCTCAGAACCCGACGAAGATGGAGCTCGTCGACGCCGAAGAGATGACGGAAGAGGCCGACGAGGAAGGGGAAGAAGGCGTAGAGGGGAGCGAGGAAGAGGCTGTCGATACCGGACCCGATCCGGAAGAGGCTGCCGCGCGCTTCGCCTCACTCGCGAAGGGCTTCGCAGGCGTTCTCCAGGCCATCGAGAAGTCCGGGGCCAAAGACCCGAAGACACTCAAGACGCGCGCGAAGCTCGCGGATGAATTCATGGAGCTGAAGCTCGCTCCGCGTATGTTCGACGCGCTGATCCTGAACCTGCGCACGCACGTTTCCGAAGTGCGCCAGCTCGAGAAGGAGATCATGGTCATCGCCGTGCGGGATGCCGGCATGCCGCGCAAAGACTTCATTGCCTCCTTCCCGAAGAACGAGACCAATCCGCGCTGGCTGCAGAAGCACGTCAAGGCCGGCAAGAAGTACTCTGCTCCGCTTGCGAAGTTCAAGGACGAGATCGAGCGCCGGCAGAAGAAGCTCGAGGCCCTGGAGCAGCTCTATCACCTTTCGATCAACGACCTGAAGGAAGTCAACCGCGAAGTCTCGATTGGCGAGGCCAAGGCCCGCCGGGCCAAGAAGGAGATGGTCGAGGCAAACTTGCGCCTGGTGATCTCCATCGCAAAGAAGTACACCAATCGC
>CAZBTV010000048.1:0-46472 GCA_964494895.1 uncultured Steroidobacteraceae bacterium
GTCAGCCCCACGAATTGAAGGCTTGCGATCAGCCACTTGGTCGGGTCCCACTGCCACCAGCGCACGCCGTTGCGGTAGTCGTGCGCAAAGATGTGGTGATAGTTGTGGTAGCCCTCACCATAGGTGATCACAGCGAGGATCGGGTTGTCGCGTGCCGTATTCTCGTCTGTGTAGGGCCGGCTTCCCCACATATGCGCGAGTGAGTTGATAAAGAAGGTTACGTGGTGAGCCCAGACCAGCCGTAACACGCCGGCAAGCATGAACGTCCCCCACATGTCTCCCACCAGCCATCCGGCGGCGAGCGGAAATCCGATGTTCGTGGCAAGCGCCAGCGGCACATAGAACCGATGCTGGAACCGCAGCATAGGGTCGCGCCGCAGGTCGGGGATATTCGTGAAGTCCGTTGTGCCGCTCGGGTAATTGCGGAGCATCCAGCCGACATGGGAGAACCAGAATCCGCGCTTCACCGAATAAGGATCGCGGTCAAAGTCATCGACGTTCAGATGGTGGTTACGGTGGTTGCTCGCCCACTGGAAGACGCTGTTCTGGAGCGCCATGCTTCCGAAGATCATGTACAAGAGCCGTACGGACCAGTGGGCCTCGTAGCTCTTGTGCGCCCATAGCCGATGGTAGCCACCGGTGATCGCCATGCCGTTTGCGCCAGTGAACAGAACGAAGAACACCCAGGCACCCGTCGAGAATCCGTGCGTCAGTCCCCAGTACGGAACCAGTGTGACTGCTGCGATGAATGACAGAACGAGCACGAGGGCAGCCGGCCAATTGATCGGGGGTTTCGGCTCGACGGAGATGCTTTTGGACATGCTTTACCTTCGGTGACACTCGACGCGGGGGCGTAACGTAGCACGTCCGTGACGAGGTTGCGGGACCTGGATCCTATTTGCCCGCCCGAGCGCATTGGGACGCGTCGCACATTGAATTGGTGACGCGGAACGACCATTGCAAGCGCAGCTGTGATTTTTAGACTCGGTGTAAATCGCGAGCAAGACATGCAAGTGAAGGACAAGACGATAGTGGTTACCGGCGGCGGGCGTGGAATCGGTCGCGCCGTGGCAGAGCGGCTTGGGCGCGAAGGCGCGCGAATTGCCCTCCTGGATGTGAATGCCGCCGATCTGGCGCAGACGAGGTTGGCGCTCGAAGCGGCGGGGGTGGTGGCGCGCGGTTATGAAATGAACGTGGCGGCCGAGGAAGACGTGGTCGCAACCCTGGATCGGGTGGTGGCTGACTTCGGCAGCCTCGACGTGATGGTCAACAACGCCGGCATTCTCCGCGACGCGCTACTGGTGAAGGTCAAAGACGGCGCTGTCGCGGGCAAGATGTCGCTTGCGCAATGGCAGGCGGTGATCGATGTCAATCTGACCGGCGTGTTTCTGTGTGGGCGCGAGGCCGCCGAACGCATGATCCGTCTGGGCTCCGGCGGGGTCATTATCAATATCTCGAGCGTCTCGAGGCACGGTAATGCCGGCCAGAGCAACTATAGCGCCGCCAAGGCAGGCGTTGCGGCGCTTACGGTGGTATGGGCGAAGGAGCTTTCCCGTTATGGAATCCGCACTGGCACGATCGCCCCAGGCGGCACACGCACCGAGATCCTCTCGGCCATGCGGCCGGAAATGCTGGCCAAGCTGCTCGCGCCCGTACCGTTGCAGCGTCTGGGCGAGCCGGAGGAGATTGCGGAGGCCGCCGCTTTCATCGTGAGCAATGACTTCTTCAACGGTCGCTGCATCGATCTGGACGGCGGTTTCAGGCTCTGACGAACGGACCGCGAGAGTCGTGCTCACCCCCTATACCGGATCGTGTTTCTCGTAGCCGACCGCACCGGAATCGTTGCAGGACACTTCGACGCGCTCGCTGCGAGTGGCCGTATATGCCATCTGGAGAAGTTGGTCCGGTGGCACGGAGGCGCTGCTGTCGAAGCGCAGCAAGGAGCCGTCCGCCATGGTCATGTAGACGGCGACGATGAGGTTGCATTGGGTGATCACGACCGAGGTCAGCGGATGGCCGGGCATGTCAGGTGCGTCTTTCTCGACGGGGACCTCTGTCCGGTGCGCCACCCGCATCACTTCCGCGGCACAGGCGAGCCCGATGCAGGAGTTGGATTCGACATCCGAATGCAACGGTGCTGCTTGCGCTGGCAGCGCAGGTTGTGTTGGATGGAAGGTGGCGCATCCCTGCGCGAAAGAGACGCTGGCGAGGACCGCGAGGGACGACATCAGCCTGTTCATGAATGAAGATTCCTCCGCAAGGATGCAGTGCACACCTGACACCAGTGCGGGTGCAAGGCCGATGCCAGCCCTGCAGGCCCGAAATCGAGGGCCTAACCACATGGAATCGCGATTTTCAAGTGCGCAGGCGCCTGCGGGAGCACCGATTTGTCTCACCCGGTCCCTTTGCCGCACCGGACGGGTGCGCGCCTCGGCGCGGAGCACTGCGCCATCGAGCCCAAGCAGCTTGCACCTTGGATCGAATCGATTTCCCCGTGAGTCGATTCCCCTTACGCCCCTCGGTCTGCCCGGCGGAGGCGTGTACGCTCGCGGCTGTTCAGAGGATGGAACAGTACGAGCCGCACTTGGAACATGTGGCGCGGCTCTCCCTGGTAAGCTGGTCAAAATCTTTGGGAACGCTCGCTCGTCTCGCTATTTTTCACCCATGCGTACATTCAACTTGCTCGCAGCAGCCACACTCGCGTCCCTGTTCCTGCTCTCGCCGCCGGTCGAGGCAGCAAGCCGCGCCTATGTTTCGAATGAGGACGGTGAAAGCGTCACTGTGCTCGATACGCAGAAGGACGAGGTCATCGCCACGGTTCCGGTAGGTAAGAGACCACGTGGTCTCAAGCTTAACCGCGAAGGGTCTCTGCTCTATGTCGCCGTCAGCGGCTTGCCCAAGTGTCCGCCCTCTGTACCCGATGCCGAATGCGCAAAACTCAAGCGCGATCTCAACGCGGACGGAATCGCCACCATCGATACCGCGACCTTGAAGGTCACCGGCCTGCTGAAGTCAGGATCCGACCCCGAGCAGTTCGACCTCAGTCACGACGGGAAGAGGCTGTTTATCTCGAATGAGGACTCTGCGCAGGTCTCGGTGCTGGATACGGTGAATGGCTCGATCATCGCAAGCATCCCGACCGGACACGAGCCGGAGGGAGTGCGCATGTCGCCCAACGGCAAGTGGGTGGTTGTGACGAGTGAGACCGACAGTACGATCTCCATCATCGATACCGGATCACTCAAGGTGTTGAAAACAGCGCCGGTAGGCATGCGCCCGCGGGACGTCGCATTCACTCCCGACAGCAAGGCCGTCTACGTTTCGGGTGAAGGCGACGCGTCGTTGTTTCGTGTAGCCATTCCTGCCGGCGAGCCCGTCACGCGCGTTCTGCAGCTGAGAAAGGAAGCGAGGCCGATGGGTGTTGTTTTTGATGCAATGCGGAAGCGGATCTATGTGAGCACCGGACGCGGCGGCACCATCGCGGTCGTGCAGCAGGAGGGGGAGACTGGAAAGTTGCTCGAGGAGATACCGGTTGGAGCGCGGCCCTGGGGCATCGCGCTCAGTCATGACGGACGGCGGCTCTACACAGCCAACGGCTCTTCGAACGATGTCACGGTCGTGGACACCTCTAGCTTGAGCGTCCTCAAAAAAGTGCCTGTTGGCAAGGGCCCCTGGACGGTTGTTCTGAGTCCCTGACCCGGCATACATGCCGAGTTGATCGACGCGGCAGGTTGGTTGACGCGCTCAGCGTCCGGTACTCGGCACTTTCAATCCGCAGGCGCGATACGCCTCTGCCTCGATGCTTCGGTATAGCTTGGCGCGCTCTTTTGCGCGCTCGGGATCGCGAAATTCCCCGCCGCCCTCTCCGGGTAGTGTCGCATAGCGAGCGAACGTACTCGCCTCCACGAAGTCGTCATAGGTAAGGCGATCGGCGACTCGATCGATGGCGCACGAGCACTTGTATAGGTCCGACAGATTGCCGCCGTTCTTGGCGATGCACTCCTGCACGTACTCGACCCGCGCGACGGTGGGGTAGTCGTTCCGGGGCGAATCGCTTTTGGGCTCGTCGCCGAGCGTCGGCGCTGTGCACCAACAAAGCGCCACCGCCGCGGCTATCGAGGCTCGTAATCGGGACTGCGCGAATAGTGGGACCATAACGTTCCATCCGTGACACACCACAGTACATGCTGCGAACGATCCTACGCCCACGCACCTCATTCCTCCAATGTTTGCGGTTGCAGGCAGGGGACGGCGGGTGTATTGATAGCCCCCGCAAATCACTGCGTGCCAGACAACGAGTTGTCGTCGTGTCGGGTACGGAGGCCATATTCACGACAACCGGTTGCAATCGTGTAGCGCAGGGAGCGACCGTATTTCCGAGAACCAAGAAGCTGGAGGAGATATGAGCTACGAGTACCGATCAGTCTTAATGAGGGGAGCCGTACTTGCCGCCGCGGCGGTGATATCGACCTCCGCCCTTGCCGATGCCGACCTCGACGCACGGATTGCCGATCCCGCGAACTGGGCAGCCCAGGCCGGCGATTACGCAAACCACCGCCACAGTACGCTCAAACAGATCAATGAGAACAACGCCGGCAAACTGCAGGTTGCCTGGACGATGTCCACCGGCGTGTTGCGAGGCCACGAAGGCTCGCCGCTCGTCATTGGCGACACCATGTACATCCATACGCCGTTTCCAAACAACGTGTATGCGGTGAATCTGAAGGACCAGACCTTCCGCTGGAAGTACGAGCCGAAGCAGGATGCTGACGTCGTTCCGGTGATGTGCTGCGACACCGTGAACCGCGGGCTCGCATACGGCGACGGCAAGATCTTCCTGCAGCAAGCGGATACCACGCTGGTAGCGCTCGATGCGAAGACCGGCAAGGTCGTTTGGAGCGTCAAGAACGGCAACCCGAAGATTGGTGAGACCAACTCCAATGCGCCGCACGTGTTCAAGGACAAGGTGCTTACCGGCATCTCCGGCGGTGAGTTCGGCGTCCGTGGCCGGGTCAACGCCTACGATATCAAGACCGGCAGGAAGGTGTGGACGGGTTGGAGCACCGGCCCGGACAACGAGTTGCTCATGGATCCGCAGAAGACCATGACCTGGACCAACGGCAAGATGGCGCCGGTGGGCAAGGATTCTTCCTTGAAGACGTGGCAGGGAGACCAGTGGAAGCTGGGTGGCGGCACCACCTGGGGATGGTATGCCTATGATCCGAAGTTGAATCTCGTCTACTACGGAAGCGGCAACCCCGGCACCTGGAATCCATCGCAGCGTCCGGGTGACAACAAGTGGTCGATGACGGTCTGGGCGCGTGATCTGGACACCGGAATGGCCAAGTGGGTGTTCCAGATGACGCCGCACGACGAGTGGGACTACGACGGCGTGAACGAGATGGTCCTGCTCGATGTCGAGCACGGCGGGAAGAAGGTCCCGGCGCTGGTGCACTTCGACCGCAATGGCTTCGGGTACACGCTCAATCGCGTGACCGGTGAGCTGTTGGTCGCGGAGAAGTATGACCCGCAGGTGAACTGGGCGACGAAGGTGGACATGAAGACTGGACGCCCACTCGTCGATAAGAAGTATTCACCCGGCACGACCGGTCCGGATGTCGACGTGAAGGGTATCTGCCCCGCCGCGCTGGGCTCGAAGGACGAGCAGCCGTCGAGCTACGACCCAGCTACGGGATATGTGCTGGTACCGACGAACCACGTCTGCATGACCTATGAGCCGTTCCAGGTTGAGTACACCGCCGGGCAGCCGTACGTAGGCGCGACCCTGACGATGTTTCCGACACCGAACAGCCATGGCGGCATGGGCAACTTCATTGCGTGGGATCCGAGCCAGGGCAAGATCGTGTGGACCAAGCCAGAGCGCTTCTCCGTATGGTCGGGTGCTCTGACGACGGATGGCAACGTGACCTTCTACGGAACGCTCGAGGGCTACCTCAAAGCGGTCAGCACCAAGGACGGAAAGGATCTGTGGAAGTTCAAGATGCCTTCCGGAATCATCGGTAACGTCTTCACGTACGAATACAACGGCAAGCAGTACGTGGGCGTGTACTCCGGTATCGGAGGTTGGGCAGGTATCGGCATGGCGGCCGGCCTCACCGAGAGCACCGCGGGCTTGGGTGCGGTCGGTGGATACAAGGACTTGGCGCGATTCACGACATTGGGTGGAACTCTGTTCGTGTTCGCGCTGCCTGAGACTTAAGGCGGGGATGGAGCTGCTGTATCACGCTCTTCGACGGGCGTGATACGGCAAGCGGCGAATTGGGATCGAGCTGCGCCACGCCGCGCAAGCGGCGTGGCGCTCGCGTATCGGAATGGAGCTTTGCCGCCGAACGCCGGAGTGGCATCTGGTCGGCAGGAGAGTACGCGGGTGGGCATTGAGCCCCGCGGCTCGTCAACGAGGGGAATTGCGGATGAGGACAGTGTCTTCTGTTAGGTTGGTTCTGGCGATGTCGCTGTTGAGCAGTGCGGTTGTCGGTGCGGTGCTCGCCGCTGAGCCCCCGCCGCCAGGCTGGGAGGGCAAATCGGTCACCACGCCCTTGTATACGGTCAAGAACGGTAATCAAGTCGATCCCAAGACGCTCTCGGGTTGGAAGACCTGGCGGGCGATGGCATGCGAGCGCTGCCATGGGGCGTCTCAGGAGGGACTCGTTGGTCCCGCGCTGGTGAATTCGCTCAAGGTCCTGACCAAGGATCAGTTCCACACAACCATCACGCAGGGGCGTGTCGAGAAGGGCATGCCGAACTTCGGCGGCGTCAAGTTGGTCCAAGACAACTGGGAAAACTTGTACGCATACCTGAAAGGGCGCTCAGAGGGTAATATTGCTCCCGGTCACCTCTATCCGATCGAGTCGGATGAGAAGCAGGCCAAGCAATAGGGGATGCCACAGGGGCTATTGTCGAGGTACGGTCATATGAGGAGCGGGGCTTTGCGGGGCTGGGTCTCCGGGGCGACAGCCCTGATGGTGGCCTGGGGTGTCGGTATTCGCGCGCAGCCACCCACTGCCCAGCCAGCAGCATCCGCTCAGCAGACAGATAGCGCATTACGAGTCTGCGCCGACCCACACAGTCTGCCGCAGTCCAACGACCGCGGCGAAGGCTACGAGAACAAGATCGCCGAAGCCTTGGCCCACGACCTGGGAAAGAAGGTCGAGTACACCTTCTTCCCGCAGCGGATGGGGTTCGTCCGTAACACGCTGCGCGCGCGTGATGAGCAGACCCTGCAGTTCAAGTGCGACCTCATCATCGGTGTGCCGAAGGGCTACGAGCTCACCGCGACCACGCAGCCCTACATGCATTCGATCTATGCATTGGTGTTACCCGCGCGCGAAGACTTCAAGGATTTGAAGACTGCGGACGATTTGCTGAAGCTGCCACCCGCGAAGCTGCACGCGTTGCGCATCGGACTGTTCGCGCAAACCCCGGCGGCGGACTGGGTCTTGAAACAGGGACTCATCGATCACGCCGTGCTATATGCCGCGCAAAGCGGCGATCCGAATGAATCGCCTGACACGATCATCGAGCGCGACCTGAGCTCCGGAAAGATCGACGTCGCTGTCGTATGGGGGCCGATTGCCGGTTTTCTTGTGAGTCGCCACGCGGGGGGCAACGGATGGCTGGCCGTACCCTTCAGGCCCAATCCGACGATCCGGTTCGACTACGAGATCTCGATGGGACTGCGTCAGGGCGAGAAGGAGTGGCAGAACACCCTTGATCAATGGATCTCAGCACACCACGCTGAAATCACTCAGATCCTCACCGCCTATCACATTCCACTGGTGGAAGAGTCTCCCTCACCGCGCGGGTGAGGGAGTCAGGCAGACATCCGAGGCGACCGGGCTCGCCGCCGTCGTCGGTCCGTGTGGACGTTTTTTGCTGTTCTAGAACTTGTAGAGACCTTCCAAGGCGATTCCGGTCTGGTGGTCGACGAGCGTCGCGCTGCCATTCACCTTCTCCGAGAAACTCGACTGGTCTGACCAGTCATAGCGGGCTTCCATCCGCAGCTCAAAGCTCTTCACGGGTGAATAGCCAAAGGTCACCGTGCCTTCCTTGATCTTTTCCACGGGTCCGAGGCTCGTTGGAGACGAGGCTCCGATGAGTCCTTCCTTGTCATCGAGATACTCGCCACGCAGCGATACCCGCCATTGATCGTTGAACGCGTAGTTCACGTAGCCCGCCAACGTATACCAGGAGAGGTTCGGCAGGTTGAGCCCGGCGATGGGCTGTTGGTCCTGCTGTCCCCAGTTGATATTGAGAACGAGCGAGAGCGCCGAGGTCACGTTGTAAGTGACCACCCCGTCTACCAAGGTGCGCGTGGCGCCGAAATTCGGGTCCTTGCCAACATATGCCTGCAGGGTGCCCGAGACGATCTTGTTTGGCGTATAGGCGAGTCCGAATTCGCCGGTCTTGGAGCCGAACGAGGTCGAGGTGACGTTCCAGCCGTTGTTGACACCGACGATGAGACTGAGCGTATCGGTGGCCGCGTAGGTTGCGCGGACTCCCGTGTGCGTCAGCGGCTCCGAGAAGAACAACAACGAGCGCGAGAAGTTCGTGTTTTTCGTGGGGTCGATGACCTCGGCGCCCGCGAGCGTCACAAACTTGCCCGCCTGCACGGTGATCGGGCCCGTTGCGTATTGCAAGAAGGCCTGCGTCGCATTGAAAGTGCTGTTGGTGCCGTTCTCCGCGGTGTTGATGACGCGCGCGTCCTCCCCGGCGATCAGGTTTACCACCGCACCGAAGCCTTCCTTCGGTTGGTAGGCAATGGTGATGCCCGCCTGATCGAGCTGGAAGGTGTCGTGCTCGATATCGAACTGGTGAAACGTGCTTTGGCCCGTGGAGTGGTAATAGGACGCGGAGACGTATCCGGTGACGGCAAGGCCCACGGAATCGAGCAGCTGGGATAGCTTGTTCCCAGCTGGTGCCGCATCTGCGGGTGCGTCGGCAGCGAGGACATAACCCGGAAGACTGCTGGCGGCTGCCAGAGCGGAGCAGGCGGTGTAGATTTTTCGCAACGAGTTCTTTCTCATTAGGGACCCCCCGTGATAGGCGACAAGTTTTGTGCCCGGGTGCACAAGCACCAAGCATGCCAAATCAAATTTTCGTTAAAAATCCGAGCTATGGAAGCGCAGCAGGGGCGTTGGCAGCGGCAAGTGTCTCAAATCAGGGCTCGTCTGCAGGGCTTATGCCCTAAGATAGTGCATTCAAATGCCCGTTCGAGCGGTTTGCACTTCTCTGCTTCCTGGGCATGGTGCAACCCCAAAACCATCGAATGGAGCCGATCTCTGGAGGGTGCGATCCGGCGTCGTTGCATTTTTACGTCGGCGGGCGCGGGAGGTAGCTGGGTTGCGCTCTTGGCTTGAAGCGGGCTCGCCGGTAGAGAAATACGCGTCAGGCGCGCCCCGCGTGCTGTCTTCTGAGACAGTGATGCTCGAAATCGTGTAAGAACCTGTCTGACACAGTTTTAGGACACGATCGGGGCTGGTGCACTGACACAATCGGCGGGGGTTTGTATGCCCTGCGAGCTGTCGCTGAACGGCGACAGAAATCCTGTTCGTGCCTGAAGAAGAAAATGGCGGCGGCATCGAGGACAGATTTTGGTGAGACGACGACGGCACATTTCCGGGCTGGCTTTTATAGCGGCCGTCATTTGCGGGCCGATGATGGTCAGGGCGCAAGCTCCGCAGCCGGGGCCCAGCCAGGCACCTACCGAGCAGACGCAGCCGGCCGCGACGCCGACAGCATCCAATCAAACGCCGCCGGCCACTACTCCCCCGCCGCCGTCGGCGGATCAGTCGCAGGCTCAGGATCAGGCGCCTGCTCAACAATCGCCGCAGCCGAAAACGTCGCAAGGTGCGGAGCCGACGCGGGCGGGGCCGCCCAAGAGCGAGGCACCGCGATCGGAAAGCGCCAAGCCCGAGGTGGCGAGGACCGAAGCGAAGAACGAAGCGAAGAACGAAGCGAAGAACGAAGGGGGTGCACGGGCGCAGGCCAGATCGGGCCAACAAGCCGAAGGCGGACAGGCCACCGGACAAGCCCGCCGCACCCGGGCCGCGGAAGCCACTGCGGAGCAAGGGCGCGAGGGCGAGGGGGCGCAGCAGACCGGCACTCAGGCGGAAGCGGGGAAGCCCGGGGCGCCAGCAGCGGCACCCCGACAACCACCCCCGCCATTCTCGTTCGCGATGGTGGAGAAGCTCGCGCAGGAACGTGCCAGCAGGCCGTATCGAAACCGCTCGACGAGCTTGCCCGAAGCGATCGCGAAGCTGACGTTCGATCAATACCGTGACATTCGCTTCCAACGCACGAGCGCGCTCTGGTACGGCCGAGCGCTTTTCGAGGTTCAGTTCTTTCATCGCGGGTTCAACTTCGATCGGCGCGTCAACATTTCCGAGGTCAGCGGCGGCGTGGCGCGGCCCGTGCTCTACAACCCCGCGATGTTTGATTTTGGTCCGCGGGTGCCAAAGATGGAGCTTCCGGCCGACCTGGGTTTCGCAGGGTTTCGCATCCACTATCCGCTCAATACCCCGGCCTACAAGGACGAGCTGATCGTGTTCCTCGGCGCGTCCTATTTCCGCGTGCTGGGCCGCAATCAGGTCTACGGCATGTCGGCCCGGGGACTGGCGATCGACACCGGCGCGGCCTCGGGTGAGGAGTTTCCCTATTTCACGGATTTCTGGCTGGTGAAACCCGAGCCGATGGCGCGCACCATGACCGTGTATGCCTTGCTGGACAGCCCAGGCATTGCCGGGGCCTACCAGTTTGACATCCGGCCCGGTACCACCACGCAAGTGCAGGTGACTTCCGAGCTATACCCGCGCCGGCAGATTGCGAAGCTTGGAATCGCGCCGTTGACCTCAATGTTTCTCTACGGTGAGAACTCGGGCAATCATCGCTTTGATGACTTCCGCCCCGAGGTGCATGACAGCGACGGCCTCATGACGGAGCGTGGTACCGGCGAATGGATGTGGCGACCACTGGTGAACCCGAAGGACTTGCGAGTGAATCGCTTCATGGATGAGCACCCGCGCGGATTCGCCCTCGTTCAGCGCGACCGGGACTTCAATCATTACCAGGACAATGAGGCGCGCTACGAGCGGCGTCCGAGCTACCGGGTGGAGCCGCTGGGCGATTGGGGTAAAGGCGGCGTCGAGTTGGTCGAAATCCCCTCTGACGAGGAGATTCATGACAATATCGTAGCCTACTGGGTGCCGGACACACCTGTGCAGCCCCAGAAGCCGTTGACGTTCTCCTATTTGCTTTCCGCGTACACTGGCACGACGCAGTGGCCGCCGGGAGGAAAGGTAATTGCTACCCGCTTCTCCCGGGTTTTGAACGGAACGAGCGTCGTACCCGGAGTCCGTCGCGTCATTGTTGATTTCGCCGGCGGTGATCTGGACAGCCTGGCCGGAGCACAACCGGTGCAGGCGGAAGCGAGCGCCAGCGGAGGGGAGATTGATGACATCACCGTCGAGCATCTTGGCGCGAACAACGCGTGGCGCGTATCGATGCGCTTGAAGAGCGGCGACAAGCCGGTGGATCTGCGTTGCTATCTTACGCTGTACGGGGAAGCATTGACCGAAACCTGGACTTATCTTTGGGCGCCGGGGACGTGAGCCATGGCACGTGATCGCCTGCGATGGTCCGCGATCTGGCGTCGGGTGTTGTTTCTCGGCCTGACGTTCCTGACGTCGCTTGCAGCCAGCGCGCTGATGGCGGACATCCTCAGAACCAACGGCTTCACACCGTGGGAAAAGGCCAGCCTCATCGTGTTCTTCGTGCTCGTCACGTGGATCACAGGCGCGTTCTGGACCGCGGTCGCGGGCTTCATCATTCAGCTCATCGGCCGCGACAGGGCCGTGATCCACTCGTCCGAAGCTCGAGGCCGGGTGCTGAAGGGTCGCACGGCCGTGATCATGCCGATCTACAACGAGGATACGACTCGTGTGTTCGCGGGGCTCGATGTCATCTGGTCCTCGCTCAAGGCCCTCCCCGAACAGGCCGCTTTCGACCTTTTTGTCCTCTCGGATACTCGTAAGCCGGAGATTGCCGCGGCCGAGGAGCTTGCGTGGGCGCGGCTCGTGGAGCGGCACGATGCGATGGGTCGTGTGTTCTATCGCCGCCGTAAGGAAAACCTCCAGCGCAAGGCCGGCAACATCGCTGATTTCGTGCGCTCGTGGGGTGGCGCATACGACTATGCCGTTGTGCTCGATGCAGACAGCATCATGTCGGGCCACGCCCTGGTCACGCTCGCGCAGATGATGGACGCGCATCCGGAGGCGGGAATCATTCAAGCGCTGCCTACGCCTGCTGGGCGCGAGACGCTGTTCGCGCGGCTCATCCAGTTCGCCGCAAGGCTGAACAGTCTGATGCTCGCCAGTGGGTTGGCTTTCTGGCAGCTTGGCGAGGCCAACTACTGGGGACACAACGCGATTCTGCGCTTGCGCGCCTTCGCCGCGCATTGCGATCTGCCCAAGCTCCCGGGGAAGCCGCCGTTAGGGGGCGAGATCCTGAGCCACGATTTCGTCGAGGCGGCGCTCATGCGGCGCGCCGGGTACAAGGTGTGGCTGCTGACGGATCTGGACGGAAGCTTCGAGGAGGTGCCTTCGAACGTCATCGATTTCGCGGCGCGCGACCGGCGCTGGGCGCAGGGCAACCTGCAGCATCTGGGCTTGTTGCCCATGAGAGGGCTGCATTGGCTGAGCCGCCTGCATTTGCTCACCGGCGTATTGTCTTACGTGACCTCGCCCCTGTGGCTGGCGGCGCTGCTGCTGAGCTCCATCGTGGTTTGCCTGGACGCGATCAACGGGTATCAGTATTTCCCGCCTGGCTCGTATTCGCTGTTTCCCACCTGGCCACAGTATCGCGACAGCGAGATCGTCATCCTGCTCGCCGGCACCATCACGGTGTTGTTGATGCCAAAGGTGCTCGGGGCGACGCTTGCATTGCTGAAGGGCAAGCTGCGGCGGGCGTTTGGAGGTGCGTGGAGATTGCTGTGCAGTTTGTTGCTCGAGCAGTTGTTCAGCACGTTGCTGGCGCCATCGATGATGCTCTTCCACACCTCGTTCGTGATCACCACCCTCGCGGGCCATCCGGTCACCTGGAACGCGCAAGATCGCGGTGATCGGGGCATCACGTTCCGCGAGGCTCTTTCACGTCATAGGTGGCACGTGGTAATTGGGCTCGTGTGGGGCGCGGCTATTCTGATCATTGCACCACGCTACATCTGGTGGATGTCGCCGATCCTGGCGGGGCTGTTGCTGTCAGTGCCCCTGACCATGCTTACCAGCCTTTCGAGCGCTGGGCTCTGGGCGCGCAGGCACGGTCTGCTGTTGACCCCAGAGGAAACGGAGCCGCCTCCTGAGCTGGTCGCGCTGGAGCAGTTGATGGCCTCCGGTGGAATCATGGCGGTACCGCCCGGCGGCCCCGGCTCACTCAGCGAGCAAGCCAACACGATCAGGGTGATTCCATTGGCCCACAGCGTGCCGGAACGCGAGCCGCTGTCGATGGAAGCCGCCGCGCTGAAGTACCTGCACCCGCGTGACGCGCTGTCGATCTTTCATCGCGTGCCGACGACGCCTACGACTTGAATCGGGCTGGGTTTCGTCTCCATGGGTGGTACCATGAATATCACAAATCAAAATGCGCGGTGCATGCCCCCCGCGAGGGGGTCACGGCGAGCATGCACCGCACTGAGAGCACAATCATTGGCTCCCGGTCTTCATCAAGCAAATACAATGCCAGCCCCCGTCCGGGAGTCGAGTCAGCGTAAGTCGTTGATATTTCGTTTCCGATCACTAGCCGTGACCACCCCCGTCGCACCGTAATCGGGCATCACTCCACCGCCAGGAACCGAAACAGAGCGACGACCCGCTCTGGGGCCGTGTCACAGCGGTGACGTAACCTCAACCGGATCCGCCGAAGTTCCTGCCCTGACCGTGTCGGTCTTCAGCGCATCCTCCTCCGCCTGCTTTGTCATGATCACGATGCTGATCCGTCGGTTGATTGGGTTCTGCGGGTCTGCACGGTCAAAAAGCACCGATGAGGCGAGTCCCACCACGCGAGCGACCTTCCCATCCGGCAGGTCGGCAGCGACGAGCGCGCGTCGAGCTGCATTCGCGCGATCGGCGGAGAGTTCCCAGTTTGAATAGCCACCTTGCCCCGGATAAGGGCGGATGTCGGTGTGGCCGGTGATACTGATGCGATTCGGTACCGAGGCCAGGTAAGGGGCTAGCTCGTGCAGAATGGCTTGGGTGTAGTCGCGCAGCCTCGCACTGCCAAGATCGAACATCGGGCGATTCTGCGCATCCACGATCTGGATGCGGATGCCTTCAGGGGTAATGTCGAGCAGCAGCTGATCCTTGAACGGCTGCAGCGCCTGGCTCTTGCTGACGGCCGCCTTCAATTCCTCCATGAGTGTCTCGAGTTTCTTGTGCTCCGCCTCACGGACCTGCTCGCGCGCTTCGGCCTCTGCCTGCGCCTTGTCCTTCTTCTTCTCGGACACCGGACGCTGCACCAGTGCGGCGGCGCCGAGGTCGGTCACCTTGTTGACCCCGGAGCGCATTGCATCGAGTCCGCCTCCCAGATTGATCGGGCTGGTGCTGGCGCCGCCCGGGCCCATCTGGCCCGGGGCTGCTTTCACGCTCTTGCCGGCCTCCATGCTAGGGTTCTTGAAGTACTCGAAGATTGCCGCGCGTTGATCCTTCGATACCGCGGTGACGAGCCACATCACAAGAAAGAACGCCATCATGGCGGTCACGAAGTCGGCGTACGCAACCTTCCAGGCGCCGCCATGGTATTCCGCGACGCCCTTTTTCTTGCGCTTGACGATGATGATCGGCCGCCCGTTGTCTCCCTGCATCGCCATTGTTGTTTACAGCTCTCGAGTTGCGCGGGTCAGGCGACGGCTCGAGGCTTGGCCTTCAGTTGCGCCTCGAGGTCGCTGAACGTGGGGCGCAGATCGCTCATGAGAAGCTTGCGGGCGAACTCGATGGCCACGGAAGGCACGTAACCGCGCACGCTCGCGACCAGCGCCATCTTGACGACCTCGAATGCCCTGCCTTCTTCATTGGCCGAGTGGCTCATTGAGGCTGCGATGGGGCCGATGAATCCATAGCTTACGAGAATGCCGAGAAACGTTCCGACGAGTGCGGAGCCGACCCTGTGACCGATGGTCGCCGTGTCCGCGCCATCGAGGCTCGCCATGGTGTTCACGATCCCAAGCACAGCCGCGACAATACCGAAGCCTGGCAATGCATCGGCTACCTTCTGTACCGCCTGCGCCGGCTCATGCGCTGCCTGATGGTGCGTCTCGAGCTCCATTTCCAACAGGCTCTCCAGCTCATGCGGGTCCAGGCTGCCGCCCACCATCAGCCGCAGGCAGTCTGTTATGAATTCCATCAGGTGGTGGTCGGCCACGATCTGCGGATAATTTTTGAACAGGGCCCCGCCGTCCTTCGCATCGAGATCTGACTCGATGGCCATCAAACCATCTTTGCGGATCTTCATGAGTACGTCATAGAGCAGCTTCAGGAGCTGCACGTAATCGTCCCGCTTGTAGCGAGGCCCTTTGATGACGTCGATGGCGCCTTTGAATGACGCCTTGACGACCTTCGTTGGATTGCTCGTGAGAAATGCGCCGAGCGCGGAGCCGACGATGATGAGGACTTCTGTGGGATGCCACAGCGCGAGAACGTGCCCGCCTTCGAGGATGAAACCTCCGAACACACACGCGAGAACGACAATGGAGCCGATGATCTGGATCACGGAGAAATGGAATCTCGCCTCGTGTGGAACGGGCGCGCGATCGCTCGCGCTTCGGTTGCTATATCGGCGGGTATGCAGTGCACCTTTAGTCTTGATATCGTCCTCGGCGCTTCCAGAAATGTGACGTTATCGAGCGCTGCACCTGTCGCGGGCGACTGAGCGGGTTACTGCACCAACGTCATACCCTGGCGTGCTACCGAGTGGGCGTTCGGCTACTTTAGCCCTGCTTTCGAATTGGCACGCGCATTGCTTGCTACTCCTCATGGAGGGACTTATGACAGGCTCTCGGCTGATCACTCGAAATACTGTCATCGATGCCGCGGCCAGAGTCGTTGCACGGCGCGGCGATCACCGCATGCGCTGGTCCGACATCGCTTCCGAGGCCGGTGGCAATGAGCAAGCAGGCATCGAAGAGAGTGGGTTCGAGGATAGCTCCGCTCTCATCGAAGAATGTTATGCGCGCACGGCCCAGGCGTTCGCTGAAGCGCTGCTTCGTGGGGAAACCGCGCCGGGCAGCGCGCTCGACAAGGTGGCGGCGTTCCTCGTTGCAGCTCTTGAGTTACGGCGCGAGCGTGGCTCGCTTTTGTCCTTCAGAAGGGGACGCGATCTGCCCACGAAGCTGCAGCATCGCCTGCACGAGTGGGACCAGATGGTTCGCATGCGTCTGAAGCGCTTGCTCACCAAAGGACGGCGCGACGGCTCGTTGGCTTTGCGGAATCTCGATAGTGCCTGCGAGCTGATCCTGGCCAGCTTGCAAGTCCCCGATGTCGCCATCGACGGACCGGAACAGAGAATGTGGGACAGCGAGTTGGTGGAGTTGCTGCTCGCCGCACTTTCGGAACCTCATCCTCCCGAAGGCGCTCTGCGAAAGAGCGTGTCTGTCATGAAGGGTTCATGTCTGTGTACGACGGTTCAGTACGAGATCGAAGGACCGTTTGAAGTGATGTCACACTGTCAGTGCTCGATTTGCCGCCGGCATCACGGGGCGGCCTTCACGACATTCGTGACAGTCCCTTTGAGCGGTTTCCGCTGGGTGGCTGGCGCGGACGCGGTGTCCACCTATCAGTCGTCCGCTTATGGTAAGCGCACGTTCTGCAGTAAGTGCGGATCTGTCATGCCAGTGGTCGAGCCGGATACTGGCGTCGCCTTTTGCCCGGCGGGGAACCTGGACGGCGAGCTCGGCCTCCAACCGCAGGGCCACCGTTTCGTCGGCTCGAGGACCTCGCGGCAAACGATCGCAGACATGCTCCCCCAACACGAGGAAGTTTGAAGTGACAGCTCGCAGGATCCCTTCGAGAAAACGGTCCACCCGGCGTGCCTCCGAAAAGACGGCCGGCGGGAGCTGTCTGTGTGGTGAAGTGGCTTTCGAGCTGGTCCGCTCCGCGGGCCGCGTGGTGAATTGCCATTGCGCCCGTTGTCGGCGCACGCAGAACGTTGTGCACGCCTCGAACGTTTTTGTCGATGCCGCAAAGTTCCGCTGGCTTCGAGGCGAGTCGCAAGTATCGAACTATGGTCCCCCCAGAGACTGGCATTTCGGTGCCGCGTTCTGCCGGCTCTGCGGAAGCACGCTCCCACGGGTCGTTCGGTCGGTCGGGATCGTGGTTGTTCCGTCGGCGACTTTGGATGGCGACGCGGGCCTGAATCCCACGGCGCCGCCGGGATCGGATTCCCGGGGGGAATGGTTCTCGGTGGGTAGTGACATCGCTCAATTCGCTTGAGCGGTTTCTTGCGACCGAGGCGCTATTGCTGCACCGGCGAGGTGCACACACCCAGGACTGACGCGACCGGCTAAACTCAGGTCTTCCGTGCATCTCGCACGGCGGAGACCTAAGCGATGCTCGAGTGCCTCGAACGGCTTCCCCCTGACCCGATTCTCGGCCTCATGGCCGCCTTTCGTGCGGACACCGACCCTCACAAGGTTGACCTGGGTGTGGGGGTTTACCGCGACGACAGAGGTGATACCCCTGTTCTGAAAGCCGTCCGACAGGCGGAACAAGCCGTGCTCGCGCGTCAGAATACGAAGTCCTACGTCGCCGCCGCGGGCAACCCAGGCTTCAACACCGCCATGGAGCGGCTTGTCTTTGGCGCGGATCATCCAGCCCTCGTGGACGGACGGATTCGCACCATTCAGGCTCCCGGCGGCTGCGGGGCGTTGCGCCTCGCGTCTGAGCTCATTCGCAAGGCTTCACCCGAGTCGGTCGTGCACGTCAGCACGCCCACCTGGGCCAATCACATCCCGTTGATTTCCGGGAGTGGACTGAAGCTCGAGCGCTATCCGTATTTCAATCCGGAGACGGGCGGGGTGAATTTCTCCGCCATGCGCGCCTATCTCGAGCGCCTGCCCCAGCGATCGGTGGTGCTGCTGCATGCGTCCTGTCACAACCCCACTGGCGCCGATCTCAGTGAGGCGCAATGGCGCGAGCTGCTTGGCCTGTTCAAGAGCCGCAATCTCCTGCCGTTCATGGACATGGCCTATCAGGGCCTGGGCAATGGAGTGGTGGAGGATGCTTTCGGTATCCGCCTGTTCTGCTCCGAGCTGCCTGAAGTGACGGTTGCCGTGTCTTGCTCGAAAAACTTTGGGCTCTACCGGGAGCGCACCGGCTCTCTGCACGTCGTTACGGCATCCAACAGCGCGGCCGAGGCTGTCCTGACACAGTTGGTGCGCATCGCGCGCAGCATCTATTCGATGCCGCCCGATCATGGCGCCGCCATCGTCCAGGAAATTCTGGAGAACGACCCGCTGCGCGAGTCATGGCTCGAAGAGCTCGGAGTCATGCGAAAGCGCATCCAGGGATTGCGCCACGAGGTCGTGCAACAGCTCAGGAAATACCACCCACAGAGGGACTTCGGCTTCATTGAAGCCCAGCGCGGCATGTTCTCCTATCTCGGGATTACGACGGAGCAGGTGAGGGAGCTCCAGAGCCGCCATCACGTGTATATGACAGACGATAGCCGTATCAACATCGCGGGGCTGAGGCGCGAGAATCTCGAGTACTTCGCGCAAGCCGTGGCGAAGGTATCGACTATACGATGATGCGAGCCGGTGTCGTCGCGCTTGCCGCGACACTCGTGGGGATCGCCGGATCTGTTGCAGCCATCGAGATTCCGCCCGCCGAGGGGCCGGGTCCGAGCACGGCTACGACCGACCCCAACGGAGTCGACGCCAATGAAAACGGCGTGATTGGCTCCGGCACGTCGGCCGGCGCCGTTCCAACTCCGCAGGACGTGCCGTACTCCGGCGTCATCACACTCAAGGTGGATGCCACCGATATCGAGCGGCATATCTTCAACGTTCACGAAAGTATTCCGGTCAAGCCCGGTCCGCTGACTCTTCTGTATCCGCAATGGCTGCCTGGCAATCACGCGCCGCGCGGACCGATCGACGGCCTCGCGGGTCTGGAGATGAGCATCGGCGGACGTCGCGTCGATTGGGTTCGCGATCCGTTCGACATCTATGCCTTCCGGGTGCAGGTTCCGCAGGGAGCCGGCCGTCTCGATGTGGAGTTTCAATACACAGCTCCGCTGGTTCCGGGCGAGGGTCGGACCATCATGGTGACGCCGGAGATACTCGGGCTGGAATGGAACACCGTTGTTTTGTATCCGGCTGGCTACTACGCCAGCCGGATCGTCGTGGCTCCCGAGCTCGCGTTGCCTCGAAGCTGGGAGTTTGGTACTGCTCTCGATGTCGACAGCCGCCTCGGCGATTCGGTCTCGTTCAAGCCTGTCTCGCTGGATATGCTGGTCGATTCACCCGTCTACGCGGGCGCCTATTTCCGCCGCATTCTGCTCGATCCGGCGGTCCGCCTGGATATCTTCGCCGATACGGCCGCGAGCTTCGAGGCCATCAGGCCGGAGCAGATCGCGGTACATCGAAGGCTGGTGCAAGAGGCCGATGCGCTCTTTGGCGCACGCCACTTCGATCACTATGACCTGCTGTTGGTATTGAGCGATCATTTCGGGGATATCGGCCTGGAGCATCACCGCTCGAGCGAGAACCGGCGCCTGCCGGGTTATTTTGTCGACTGGGACCGGGAGATGGTGGGGCGTACCCTTCTGCCGCACGAGTTCACGCATTCCTGGAATGGAAAGTTCCGCCGTCCTGCGGGGCTCGCGACGCCTGACTTCAACATTCCGATGCGCAACGACCTGCTGTGGGTCTACGAGGGGCTCACGAGTTATCTGGAGGTGGTGTTGGCTGCGCGCTCCGGCCTGTGGAGCGCGGAGCTCGCGCGGCAGGATTGGGCCTATACAGCGGCCAACATGGATCATAACCGTCCGGGCCGGGTGTGGCGCGACGTGGAGGATACGACCTATCAGCCGATCGTAAGTGCACGCCGCGCGCTCCCCTGGCTCTCGTGGGACCGCACGGAGGACTATTATCCGGAAGGCGCTCTCATCTGGCTCGATGTCGATACCAAGATCCGGGAGTTGAGTGGGGGACGACGCTCGCTCGATGACTTCGCACACGGTTTTTTCGGAGGGACGGCTGGCACCCTCGGGCCGGTGACTTACACGTTCGCGGATGTTGTGCACGCACTCGATCGCGTCGTGTCCTACGATTGGGACAACTTTCTGACACAGCGTTTGCACTCGCACGGCCCCGGGGCTCCGATCGAGGGCTTGACTCGCGGAGGCTGGAAGCTGGTCTATACGGATACCGAGACCGATTACTTGCGGGGGCTCCAGGACCAGCGCAGGGCTGTGGATTTCATGTTCTCGCTGGGCGTGGACGTTTCGAGTCGCGAGTATGGGCAACTTACGGAGGTCCTTTGGGGCGGACCGGCTTATGAGGCGGGGCTTACGGCGGGAACGGTGCTGGTTGCGGTGAATGGGCGGGAGTATCGGCCAGAGCGCCTGCGGGAGGCGATTGCCCAGGCGCACGTCTCACACACGCCGATCGAGTTGATCGTCAAAAATCTCGACCGATATCGGGTGGTGCGCATCCCGTACTTCGATGGGTTGAAGTATCCTCGATTGGAGCGCTTGGAGAGAAGTGAGGATCGGTTGTCAGCGATTGTGACGCCGCGCGTCAGGCCATAAGGGCGGGAGGCGCCGCGGTGTCGAGGAGTGAGTACCCATGTCACGTCGCGATTTTTTGCTTCGAAGCAGCGTTGCTCTGGCGGGTGCGGCGCTCACTCCTTGGACGAGAGCGGCTGGGGCGGCAGTTCTCGCTCCGGCGGCGGATATGAAAGTGTCCGCCGCGGCGGCGGGCACGTTGTCGATCGGCGGAGATATTCCGGTGAGCCGCCTGGGATTTGGCGCTATGCGTATCACTGGCGAAGGCGTCTGGGGCGAGCCGCGTGACCCGAACCAGGCTCGTGCCGTTTTGCGGCGTGCTTTCGAGTTGGGCACGAACTTCATCGATACCGCCGATGCGTATGGTCCTTACATCAGTGAGCGCCTCATTCGCGAGGCACTGTATCCATACCCGCGCGGGCTGCTCATCGCCACCAAGGGCGGGTATATCCGGCCCCGTCGCGGGGAATGGATGCCGGACGGGCGGCCGCAGCATCTGCGAGCGGCGTGTGAAGGTAGCCTGGCGCGTTTGAAGTTGGAGCGGATCGACCTGTATCAGCTTCACCGCCCGGATCCACAGGTGCCGTATGAGGATTCTGTCGGTGAGCTGGCGCGGTTGCAGAAGGAGGGCAAGATCCGACACATCGGGGTTTCCAACGTCAGCCTCGAGCAGCTTGCCCAGGCGCGCGCCATCGTGAAGGTGGCGTCGGTGCAGAATCGTTACAACGTCGCTGATCGGACCGCGGATGACCTGTTGGCGATTTGCGAGCGCGAACAGATTGCGTTCATTCCCTGGGCGCCGTTGGCGCAAGGCGCGCAGGCAGGCGCTGGCGATAAGCGTCTGCTGGCTTTGCAGGAGATCGCCAGGCAGCGGCACATTGATAACAATAGGGCGAGCCTCGCCTGGTTGTTGGCGAAGTCACCTGTCATGCTGCCTATCCCTGGGACTTCGCGGGTCGAGCACCTGGAAGATAATGTGAAGGCGGCGGAAGTGAAGCTCACGGCGGAGGAGATGGCGCGGGTGGGGTAGGGTGCCTCGCGGGTGACAGCAAGGACAGCCTCTCGGTTTGCCGGGGCACACAGCTGGCGTGAATTCGGGTGAGCTGCTGTTTGAACCCGGGTCGTTGCGCGTGAGGGCCGGTCTGGCTACTCCGGCACGACGATCTTTTGCGTCGACTTCACCTCCTCCATCACGAAGTAGGTGTGTGTTTGTTGCACACCCCTGACAGAGGCAAGGCGATCGCCGAGGAAGCGCCTGTAACTTTCCATATCGGTGACCCGGATCTTCAGCAGGTAATCGAAGCCGCCCGCCACCATGTGGCACTCCATGACCTCGTCGTGAGCTAGCGCGACCTGCTTGAAGCGGTCGAAGGCATCCGGCGTGGTGCGGTCCAGGGACACCTCGACATAGGCCAGAAGTCCGAGGCCGAGCTTGCCCGGATTCAGGCGGGCGAAATAACCCTCGATGAAGCCATCCGCCTCCAGGCGGCGAACCCGCTCCAGCGTCGGCGTGACAGTCAGATTCACTTCGCGCGCAAGCTGAGAGACCGCGGTGCGGCCGTCCTGCTGAAGCCTTGCCAAAAGCCTGCGATCGATGCGGTCGAGCTCCCGGTCGCCGCCCTGGCCGGGCCGGGGAGCGGTGTTTTTACGGCTCATGGTAGTGAAATTACCTTTATAGACGGCAAATACGAGAAATTATTCTCTATGGATGCGACTAGGATAAGGATAATTCACTGACACTCCACTACAGGAGCAGGCGGAATCATGGCGGGTACCGGTGCGGCCAGGCGGGTGAGCGAGCCACCTGAGAGCAGTCGGCTGGAAAGATTGCGCCAGGAGCTGCGTGCGGCGACCTTGCGGGCCGAGCCTGAGGCGGTCGAAGAGCTGATCGGTTCTCTGGCAGACCTCGAGCACACGCTGAAGGTCGCCCAAGCGCGCGCGACGAGATGGGTTGAGGTCGCGCGCTCGGACAAGCGCGCCCGGCCGCTGATTGAGTCGATGCTCGAGCAGTTTCCTCTCGACAGCCCACCGGGGAAGGCGCTCATGAGTCTGGCTGAGGCGCTTTTGCGCACCCCCGACCCGAAGCGCGCTGACCAACTCATTGCAGAAAGGCTCACGGCGATCCGCAGTGCCGGCGTCCCTGGTAGCGATGATGTACTCCTGCGCACCGCGTTCGCGCTGTTGGGTTCCGCCAGCCGGTTGCTGCCGGAGGTGGCCAGTGAGCTTTCCGGCAGGTTCTCCTTGGCCTCGGTTACCAAGCCACTGGTTGCACCCGTCGTTCGCAAAGCGCTGCGTGGTGCCATGCAGATGCTTGGAGAAGCCTTCATTGTCGGCGAGACGATCGAGGCAGCGCTCGAACGAGGGAAGTCGAGGCCTGCGCTCTCTCTTTGTTCGTTCGACGTTCTAGGCGAGGGAGCGCGCACGGAAGCGGATGCGCAGCGTTACTCCGAAGCCTATGCGGAAGCGATCGACGCTCTGAGTGCCCAACCGGAAGGAACGATCCACACTCGCTCGAGCATTTCGGTGAAGTTGTCGGCCCTGGAGCCACGTTACAGTCTTCTGCAGAGCGCACGAGTAGCCGAGCGCCTCGTGCCGCGCATGTTCGATCTGGCACGACGTGCGGCACGGGCTGGAATCGGATTGACCATTGACGCCGAAGAAGCCGACCGGCTCGACCTCTCTCTCGATATCGTCGAGGCGCTTGCGCGTGATGCTGAGACTCGCGCGTGGGACGGACTCGGGTTGGCAGTGCAGGCGTATGGGCGCCGTGCGCCTCTGGTGATCGAATGGATCGCCGAGTTGGCGCGTGAAGTTGGGCGGCGGATGACTGTCCGTCTGGTGAAGGGAGCCTACTGGGATAGTGAGATAAAGCGCGCGCAGGAGCGTGGGCTCCCCAGCTTCCCGGTCTACACCTCGAAAGCCGCAACCGATGCGAGCTATCTCGTATGCGTCCGAAAGCTCTTCGCGGCGAAGGATGTGATCTATCCGCAATTCGCGACGCATAACGCGTATACGATTGCGGCCGTGCTTGATCTTGCCCCGGCAGGCGCCGAGTACGAGTTCCAACGTCTACACGGTATGGGCGAGTTGCTCTATGACGCCGTGCGGGCCGAGCTCACGGAGGGTGGCCAGAGCGCAGCCACGCCGGTGCGCGTCTACGCTCCTGTCGGCACGCATGAAGACTTATTGCCCTACCTCGTGCGCCGGCTGCTCGAAAACGGGGCCAACACCTCTTTCGTCCATCAGTTCTTGAACCCGCAGATTCCCGTGGAGCAGGTTGTGCGCGACCCCATCTCTTCCCTGAGCCAGATTGCCGATAAAGGTCCGGCGTCGGCACGTATCCGAGAGCCGCTTGCACTCTACGGGGCTGAGCGGGCCAACTCCGAAGGCGCCGACTGGGGAAATCCTGCAGGCGTGGCGGAGCTGGAGGCCGAATTGCGCACGCGGCGTCCAGGGGCGGCAGGCGGCGGGCCGATCATCGACGGCAAAGTGACCGGTCAAGCGGACACCCCGGTGATGTCGCCGGCGAATTTTTCTGAAACGGTCGGCATGTCCCGCGATGCGACCGAAGCAGAGATCAATGAGGCCATGGATGTCGCCTCACGAGCGCAATTCGCGTGGGACGCCACGCCAGCCGACGAGCGTGCCGCATGTCTCGAGCGCGCGGCACGGATGCTAGAGGAGCAGCGCGGCGTGTTTCTGAGGCTGTTGGTGAAAGAGGCGGGAAAAACACTTCCCGACGCCGTGGCCGAAGTACGTGAGGCAATCGATTTCTGTCGTTACTATGCCGCGCGCGGGCGTGAGCTCTTTGGCAAGCCGCAGGATATGGGCGGTCCGACAGGCGAGCGCAACCTGCTTTCTCTGCAAGGTCGCGGCGTCTTCGTGTGCATCAGCCCTTGGAACTTCCCCCTCGCGATCTTCACCGGACAAGTCGTTGCGGCCTTGATGGCCGGAAACGCTGTCATTGCCAAGCCAGCACCCGCCACGCCTCTCGTCGCTCACGCAATGACCCGAGTGTTGCATGAGGCGGGCGTGCCGACGGGTGTGCTGCATCTCACACCGGCTGACGGGCCAGCATTCGGCGATGTTGCATTCAAGCATCCGGCGCTTGCCGGAGTTGCTTTTACCGGCTCGACGGCCACCGCAACCACGATCAACCGCAGTCTCGCGAGCCGCGATGGAGCCATTCTGCCTCTCATCGCGGAGACTGGCGGCATCAACGCCATGGTGGTCGACGCCACCGCACTGCCGGAACAGGTAGTCGATGATGCCGTGACGTCCGCGTTCAGCAGCGCCGGCCAACGCTGCTCGGCGCTGCGCGTGCTGTTTGTGCAAGAGGAAATCGCCGATCGCGTGATCGACATGCTCGTTGGCGCGATGAAGTGCCTGAGGGTTGGAGATCCGGCGGAGTTGTCTTCAGACGTGGGGCCCGTCATCTCCGAGGCCGCGCTGTTGCGTCTACGCAAGTATGCCGACCGCATGCGTGCGGAAGCCAAGTTGCTGTACGCCTGTGAGCTGGGGCCGCAGCACGAGCGCGGCTATTTTTTCGCACCGCATTTGTTCGAGTTGCGCTCGCTCGACCAGGTCAGGACCGAGGAGTTTGGTCCCATCCTGCACGTGGCTCGCTATCGAGCGGACCAACTCACCCAGGTAGTCGATGCCATCCGCCGCACCGGCTATGGGCTGACTCTCGGAGTGCACAGCCGCCTCGAGAGTGTCGCGGAATATGTGCACCGCTCGATACCGGTGGGCAACACCTATGTCAATCGGAACATGATCGGCGCGGTAGTGGGCGTGCAGCCTTTCGGCGGCCAGGGACTGTCCGGGACCGGCCCAAAGGCTGGCGGTCCGCACTATCTGCTGCGCTTTGCAACCGAGCGCACGCTCACCATCAACACTGTGGCGATCGGTGGGAACGTGGAGCTGCTTTCGTAACGTGCATTCATAACATGCATTCTGGTTCCAGCTCCCGCTGAAGTCGCTATTTTCTGACACGCTGCGCAGTCCCCGGCGCAGCGGAAGGCCCATAGAATGGGCTCATGAGACACCTGCGAACCGCTGTAGAGACATCACCGGTGGAGGAGGTCCTCGATCGGATCGGGGAGATTGCTCCGCTCGTTCGACAAAGCGCGGCCGAAGCCGAACGACTCGCGCGCTTGCCCAAGCCGCTGGCGCGCGTTCTGTCGCGGTATGGACTGTTCCGGCTCTGGATACCGAAGAGGTGCGCCGGTTTCGAGCTCGACCTGCCCGATGCGCTCGAAGTGTTTGAAGCCGTTGCTCGTCTCGATGGCTCGACAGGCTATGCTGTCATGATCGGATCGTCCGGCAGCCTGTTTGCATCGCATGTCGATGCCGCGACCGCGACTTCGGTATTCGCGCGGCCGGAAGCGGTGCTTGCGGGCGCACTTGTTCCCGAAGGTCGGGCGACACGTGTCGCCGGTGGTTACCGCGTGACGGGCTGCTGGCAGCACGCGACCGGCGCCCCTTATGCGACCACATTCCTGGCCAACTGCACAGTGATGGATGGAGGCACGTTTGCTTGCGGCGCTGATGGCCGGCCGCTCACTCGAGCGGTGTTGCTGGACGCCGCACAGGTCTCCATTGTTCCAGCATGGGACGCGAGCGGCTTGCGTGGTATAGGTGCGGACGACTTCGAGGTGCGCGAGGAGTTTGTACCCGAGCAGCGCACTTTTTCCCTGGCGAACAGCACGCTGCGTGAATCGGGACCGCTTTACAGATTGCCGCGCGGCGCGGTGATGGAGCTTTCAATCACGGCGGTCGCGTTGGGAATCGTCCAACACGCTCTGGACGAGTTTGCACGGCTGACCGAGCGTAAGGAGCCCTCTGGACAGGAGGCTTCGCTCGCCGACGATCCCGGTGTACAGGCCCGGTATGCGGAAGTGCGGGCCACATGGGGTCTCATCAAGGCGGGAGTGGATGCTCTGGCGCGGAGACTGTGGCGGGATGCGCTCGCGACGCGTACCCCCTCTCGCCTCGAGTCGGCCGAGGTGACAGCGACTTGTACACTGTCAGTCACGAAGTTACGTGGCGCGCTCAGTGAGTTGATTGCCCTGGCCGGAACGAATGCGCTGGAAGCCGATAGCGAGCTCGCCCGCGCCTGGCGCGACCTACAGGCCCTTGCGGCCCACGCGGCGGTCTCGCCGAGAAACCTCACGGCAGCCGGTGCGATGCTTCTCGCCGTAAGTGATCCGCTAAAGCGCTGAACGAATCGAGAGGAGCGGAGCAAACACTACCCTTGCACACGTAGGCGACAGCCGCTCCGCGCGGGGTTTTGTCAGCCAGGGCCGCTGGCAAGCCTACGGCATCGGCGGGTACTGCGAGTACCATTCTCCTGGGCGCGTAGAGCCTGGCCAGCTCCGCCCGCCACCATTCGATCTCCGCAGGCTCGCCACGGAGGATGACGATCTCAGGCGGATCCAACAGCTCGTCGAGAGCGGTCAGAAGAGAGGTGTGCGCATGCGGGTACTTGTCCATTGCTGGCCACGCCGCGCGCACAGTCCGCTCAGCCGCCTCGATGTAACGGGTCTCGCCGAGAAGGTGACCAAAGCGTTGCAGCACGAGTGCCGCGATCGCGTTTCCCGCGGGCGTTGCGTCGTCGCCGAAAGACTTCGAGCGGTGGATGAGCTTTTCGTGATCGTCGGAGGTAAAGAAGAAGCCTCCGTCGGGATCCGTGAAATGCCGGAGGACGACCTCCAGCAGCTCGCTCGCGAACGCAAGCTCCTCACTCTTGAAGCGCACTTGCTGCAACTCGAGAACGGCATCAGCGAGGTAAACGTAGTCGTCGAGATAGGCGTTCAGGTGAGCTCTGCCGTCCTTGTAGGTCGCCAGCAGGCGGCCGTCGACCCAGAGTGTGTCGCGGATGAAACCCAACGCCTTGCTCGCGGATGCAGTCAGGTCAGCGCGATCCAGTGTGCGTGCGGCGATTGCCATGCCACGGATCATCAGAGCATTCCAGGAGGTTAGAATTTTGTCGTCCCGGCCGGGCCAGGGCCGCGCGTTGCGGATGAGCTGCAATTTACCGCGTGCCGACTCCAGCAGCGCTTCAGTGACTTCGATGTCGAGCCCCAGGCTCTTCGCCACATCCTCGACCGGCTGGACTACGTGCAGATGCCAATGGCCTTCGAAGTTGGGCGGGCGGTCGAGCCCGAACCGGGGGGCGAAAGCGCTGTACTCTTCCGATGTGAGCGCTTGCCTGACAGCCTCTTTGTCCCACACGTAGAACTTTCCCTCGTGTCCTTCCGAGTCGGCGTCGTAACTCGAGTAGTACCCGCCTTCAGGCGCCTGCATTTCTCTCATGGCCCAGGCCGCTATCTCGGCGGCAACACGCGTATAGAGCGTATCACCCGTCGCCGCGGACGCTGATGCATACACGGCCAGCAACGCTCCGTTGTCATACAGCATCTTCTCGAAGTGAGGAATCATCCAGTACTCGTCGACGGAGTAGCGCGCGAAGCCCCCACCCAACTGATCATAGATGCCTCCTTCAGCCATCCGTTTCAGGGTGAGCGTGGCCATGTACAGCGCATGTAGATCCGGCTCAGGAGAAGTCGCGCTCGCGTGCCAGTCCCGTAGCAGCCGCTCCAGAGTTTTGGGCTGCGGGAACTTTGGCGCGCCCCCAAATCCACCATTGCGCGGATCGAACGCTTGCGCCGATGCCGCGCGAGCCTTCTTCAACGGCGCGTCCGTAAGTTGGATATCGTGCGCTCCGGGTGGTGGATTCAGGTCGGCGAAGGCCGACATGAGAGCGGCGTTCTGTGAGCGTAGGTCCCGCTCGTGATCGCGGTAGTATTGGGACACCCTCAGCAGCAGATCGCGGAAAGACGGTAATCCGAAGCGCGCATCGCGCGGAAAGTAGGTACCCCCAAAAAACGGCTGCTGGTCGTCATGTGTCAGGAACATGGTGAGCGGCCAACCGCCCGAGCGCTGCGTCAACATCTGCTGCGCGATCTGGTAGATGCGGTCGATGTCGGGCCGTTCCTCGCGATCGACTTTGATGTTGACGAACAGCTCGTTCATGAGGCGAGCCGTCTGCGGATCCTCGAACGACTCGTGGGCCATGACGTGGCACCAATGACAGGCGGAGTAGCCCACCGACAGCAGGATGGGCTTGTGTTGCGCGCGCGCTGTGTCCAGGGCTTCCGCTCCCCAGGGATACCAATCGACGGGATTGTGCGCGTGCTGTCGCAGGTACGGGCTCGTTTCGTGCGATAGCCGATTGGTGGGAGCGGTTGCCATACCAGGGTCCATAAGTCACTCGCGGCGGTTTCGAGTAGAATGTAAGCAAATATACCCCCATGGTTCGTCTACCACTCGCGTCGCTGCGAGTACTTCCGTCACGAGCGTAAATGTCATCCGATGTCTCCATTTTGAAGCTCAAGCGCGGCGAGGATCGTCGTATCCGCTCGGGACATTTGTGGATCTTCAGCAATGAGATCGACAACGCGGCGACGCCGCTGGCCGGTTTCGCGGCTGGCGCGCGCGCGCGAGTGCTTTCTGACCGGGATCAATTCCTCGGCCACGCTTATGTCAATCCCCACGCGTTGATATGTGCGCGAATCATGGGCCGCGATGCGGCCCACCCGCTCGATCGCGGACTCATCGAGACGCGCCTGAAGGTTGCGCTCGCCTTGCGGGAGCGGCTGAGCCGTGCGCCGTACTACCGGTTGGTATTCGGCGAATCGGATCAACTGCCCGGTCTGGTGCTCGACCGTTACGGCGAGGTGGTCGTCGGACAGATCGCGACGGCCGGCATGGAAGCTCTGAAGGCCGATGTCGAGGCTGCTGTCCGGGAAGTTCTGCGACCCGCTGGTCTCTTCTGGAAGAACGACTCGGGCGCGCGCGATCTGGAGCACCTGACGCCTTCGACCGAAGTTGCTTTTGGCAGCGTGCCGGATGAGATCGAGATCGTGGAGTCAGGACTCCACTTTTGCGCGCCCCTCGCGGAAGGCCAGAAGACGGGTTGGTTTTATGATCAAACCGCCAACCGCCAGCGGCTCGTCCGCTTTCTGTCGCCGGGGGCCCGCGTCCTCGATGTGTGCAGTTATGTGGGCGCCTGGGCGGTGACCGCGCTTCGTCACGGCGCCTCTTCGGCACGGTGCATCGATTCCTCTCAGCTGTCTCTTGACTTTGCCCAGCGTAATGCCGCCCAGAATGGTGTTTCCCTGGAGACCTTGCGGGAAGATGCGTTCGATGCTCTCAGGGCATTGCACGCACAGGGAGCGCGCTTCGATGCCGTGATCCTCGACCCGCCTGCCTTCATCAAACGCAAGAAGGACATCCCTCAGGGGCAGGCCGCCTACCGCAAGCTCAACCAGTTGGCTCTCGACCTCATCGAGGGTGATGGTCTTCTGGTCTCCTGCTCGTGCTCCTATCACCTGGTCGCGGATGACCTGGTGAGCGCCATCCAGTCGGCCGCCCGGCACACCAGCCGGTTCGTGCAGATCCTCGAGTCCGGCGGACAGTCACCCGACCATCCCATCCATCCTGCGATTCCCGAGACGCGCTACCTGAAGGCGTTCTTTTGCCGCGTGACCCGCGAGGTTTAGCTAAACTTCGCCCCCGCTATGCTGCAATATCCCGGCTTCAACCCGATCGCCATCGAGCTCGGCCCGGTGAAGGTTCACTGGTATGGGATCATGTATCTCATCGGCTTCGCCGGAGCCTGGTGGCTCGCGCGTCTGCGCGCCAGGCGCCCAGGCTCGACCTGGAAGTCGAGCGACGTCGACGACCTCATCTTCTACGACATGCTCGGGGTCATTCTGGGCGGGCGGATTGGATACGTGCTGTTCTATGGCCTGTCTTTCTGGGCCAGGGACGCGTGGTATCCCTTCAAGATATGGGAAGGCGGCATGTCCTTCCATGGCGGCCTGCTCGGGGTGATCGTTGCCATGACTCTCTACGCGTGGCGGCAGCAGCGCAATGTCGCCGACGTTTATGACTTTACGGCGCCCTTGCCGGCGTTCGGCCTCTTTTTCGGTCGCATCGGCAACTTCATCAACGGCGAGCTCTGGGGGAAGCCAACGACGGTGCCCTGGGGGTTCAACGTCAACGGTGTGGTGCGCCACCCTTCCCAGCTATATGAGGCCTGTCTCGAAGGTATTCTGTTATTTTCGGTCTTGTGGTGGTTCTCCTCGAAGCCGCGGCCGCGCCTGGCTATCTCGGGCCTGTTTCTGCTCATCTACGGAATCTCGCGTTTTCTTCTGGAGTTCGTCCGATTACCCGACGACCACATTGGCTACCTTTGGGAGGGTTGGCTGACCATGGGGCAGGTGCTTTCGTTTCCCATGATTGTCGTGGGCCTCGGTATGCTGCTGTACGCCTATCGGGCGCGCACACCTTCGGGCAACTTCGCCGTCGTGCAATGAAGCAATACCTGGACCTCATGCGCCAGATCCGGCAGAACGGCGCGCGCAAGGAGGACCGCACGGGGACCGGTACGCTGTCACTGTTCGGACCACAGCTGCGCTTTGATCTGCGGGCGGGCTTTCCGCTCGTGACCACGAAGCAGATTCATCTGAAATCGGTCATCTACGAGCTGCTATGGTTTCTGCGCGGCGACACCAATGTGGGATGGCTGCATGAGCACGGTGTCACCATCTGGGACGAGTGGGCCGACGAGCGCGGCGAGCTGGGGCCGGTGTATGGGAAACAGTGGCGCTCCTGGCTGGCCTCGGACGGCCGCACCATTGACCAGATCTCCCAGGCAGTCGAACAACTGCGGCGTAATCCCGATTCACGCCGGATCATGGTAAGCGCCTGGAATGTCGGGGAGCTGGAGCGCATGAAGCTCATGCCCTGTCATGCGCTCTTTCAGTTCTACGTGGCCGACCGCCGGCTGTCCTGCCAGCTCTACCAGCGTAGTGCCGACCTGTTCCTCGGCGTGCCTTTCAACATCGCCAGCTACGCTCTGCTCACGCATCTATTCGCGCAACAGTGCGACCTCGAGCCGGGCGAGCTCGTCTGGACAGGTGGTGATACTCACCTGTATTTGAACCACCTGACCCAGGCAGACCTGCAGCTCACGCGCACGCCGCTGCCCCTGCCGCGGCTGGTGATCCACCGCCGCCCGGCCACGATCTTCGAATACCAGTACGAGGACTTTGAATTCGTGAACTACCAACATCATGCGGCGATCAAGGCGCCGGTGGCGGTCTAGCGCATGGCGGACGTGAATCGAACTCCAGCAGCGCCCCCGATCCAGGTGCGGGACTCCCACGTGCACGGCCGCGGTGTGTTCGCGACCCGCCGTATCGAAAAGGGTGAGCGCATCATCGAGTATCTCGGCGAGCGTGTTTCCCACGACGAGGCGGATCGGCGCTACGAGAGCAAGGACGAGAACGACAGCCACACCTTTCTGTTCATCGTCGATTCGAAGACGGTGATCGATGCCGGTGTCGAAGGCAATGATGCGCGGTTTTTCAATCACTCGTGCAATCCAAACTGCGAGTCGGTTGTCGAGAATCGCCGGGTATTCATCGAGGCGTTGCGCACGATCGAGCCTGGCGAGGAGATGACTTACGACTATCAGCTATACAAGGACGAGGACGATCCGGAGAACATCGACGAGGTGTTCGCCTGCCGTTGCGGTTTCGAGCAGTGTCGCGGCACCATGCTGTGGCCGCCGGAGCCCAAGAAAAAGCGCCGCCCGAAGCAGAAGAAGGCCGCGCCTGTGAGGACCTCGGCGCGGCGGAAGGAGTCCGCGGCGGCGAAGAGGTCCGCTGGCAAGTCTGCCGCGGGCTCGCGCGGTAGAAAGTCGGTCAGCGAGAAAAAGTCCGTCCGCGGCAGGAAGTCAGGAACCATCGGAACATCGGCACGCAATGCGAGGTCCAGCGCGAAGCCGGCAAGGAAAAAAGCGCGGCGCCGCTAGCCAGCAGCGCCCCGCACGCGTATGAGTAATCCGCACCGCTGGAGCGTCGCTACCGTCATCAGCGCCACCGGCATCGTCTATGGCGATATCGGCACCAGCCCGTTGTACGCGTTGGAGCAGTCGCTCACGGCTGCGGGACCGTTCGACGCCGAGGCGGTGCTCGGAGTGTTGTCGCTCATCTTCTGGGCGCTGGCGATCTCAGTGACACTGAAGTATGTCACCATCATCATGCGCGCCGACAACGATGGGGAGGGCGGAATTCTGGCGCTCTTCGCCCTGGCGAAACGCAAGCTGGTGGGCGGCGGGCCATGGGTCAGAACCGTCGTCGCGCTGGCCTTGGCTGGCACCGCGTTCTTTTTCTGCGATGCCTTGATTACTCCCGCGATCTCGGTGTTGAGTGCGGTGGAGGGGTTGGAAGTGCTCAACCCCGGGTTCTCGCAGTACGTCATTCCGGTGACCATCGTCGTGTTGTTCGTGCTGTTTGTCTTTCAACGGCATGGCACCGCGCGGGTCGCTAGTCTGTTCGGCCCCGTCATGATTCTCTGGTTCGCCGTGCTGGCCGTCACCGGCGTCATGGCGATCAGCCGCGCTCCGGAAGTGCTGCAGGCGTTCAATCCGGGGTACGGCGTGGCTCTGCTCGCGCACCGTCCGGGCTTTGCTCTTGCGATTGTCGGCGCGGTGTTCCTCTCAGTCACGGGCGGTGAGGCGCTGTATGCCGATATGGGACATTTCGGCAAGAGCCCGGTGCGCGTGGCGTGGTTCCTGATGGTGTGGCCAGCGCTCACCGTCAACTACTTCGGGCAGGGAGCGCTGCTGCTACAGGCGGGTCATTCGACCACCCATATTCTCTACTCGTTGGTTCCGCAGCAGGTATTGCCCTGGATGGTGATTCTTGCGACCGCCGCCACGGTCATTGCCTCGCAAGCGACGATTTCCGGGGCGTTCTCCATGGCTCGCCAGGCGGTGCAGCTCGACCTGCTACCTCGGATACGGGTGTTGCAAACGTCCGCGCAGGAGCAAGGTCAGATCTACGTACCGATCGTCAACTGGCTGGTATTTGTCGCCGTCATTGCCTTCGTGGTGGGATTCGGCTCTTCGGACGCGCTCGGCGGCGCGTATGGAGCGGCAGTCGTCGGTACGATGTTGATAACCACGATTCTCGGCTCCTTCGTAGCCGCCACGCAGTGGCATTGGCCGAAGTGGGCAGTCACCCTCTTGTTCGGGCTCATGTTTCTGGTGGACCTGGTGTTCGTTCTTGGCAACCTGACCAAGGTACCCACCGGGGGTTGGATTCCTTTGACCTTGAGCGCGGTTCTGTTCCTGGTATTCACGACCTGGCGCAGCGGCCGGCTCGAGTTGCGCGCGGCGTTGGCCAAGATGGCTGTGCCGCGAAGTGAGTTGGCGAAGTTGATCGCGGGGGTGCATCGGGTACCCGGAACGGGTGTGTTTCTCGCGAGCGATCCCGGTCTGGTGCCATCGGCACTCATTCGCAACATCGAGCACAACGGAGTGGTCCACGAGCGCGTCATCATTCTGCAAATCGAGATCGTGCACACCCCGCGGCTGGATCCGGTGCGACGGGTGAGTATCGAGGAGATCCTGCCAGGGGTCTTTTCGATTACCGCGCGCTTCGGTTTCATGGAAACCCCTGACGTGAGTGAGGCACTGAAATCGTGCCGTACGCGCGGCCTGCGCGTGTTTACAGAAGACAGCTCGTTCTTCGTCGGTCGGCACGTGGTGCGCGCCCGCCCGCTGCCCGGCCTCAAGGGACTACAGCGGCGGCTATTCGCCCGCATGCAGCAGCACAGCACCCAGGCGGCGGAGTTCTTTCGCATGCCGTTCCGGGGGGTGGTGGTGCTGAATACGGCGGTGGAGATCTAGTACGCGCTCGGAGCCAGAACGGTCGGCCCAGACGGGCCGCCCCGGCGCCCCTCGCCGACAGTTGCATTAGCGGCAAATTCCGCTTAATTCTAGGAGCCTGTCAGGCCCCCGGCTCGCCGGGACATAAACCGAGGCCTTACAATGCCGTGGTGAGTCGCCCGGCCGGGCGCGCGAACGCGCATGACCGGAGTGGCGTAGTTTGCGACCAGAGGGAGGAAGCCGATGAGGGCCCTTGTGGCGGCAAGGACGGCCGTAGCGGTAGGCATGATCGTCATCATGGGCGTGGTGGCCGCTCGGGCGCACGCGACCAGTACTTTGGTCGGAATGGCGCCAGGGCTTATTGCACCGGTTACGGACAAGAACAGTACGGCGGCCATCAAGCAGTTGCTCGCCGAAGCGAAGAGCGGCGTGGGGGCCAAGCTCGGGCCCCAGTTGCTCATCCTGCAGAAGGCCTACGGCGCTGAGCCTCTTTGGCATGACGGCGGTTTGCGGGCAAAGCTCCCACCCCTGCACACGCAGGACGGCTATGTCCGGATCAGTGCATATGGCGACGATGTGAGCGCGCTACGGACGCAGCTCGTCGGCCAGGGTATGTTGGATGCAAAGTCACACGAGCACGCGGTTACCGGCCGAGTTCCGATCGTCGCCCTGAGTGATATCGCGGGTATCTCCGGTTTGAGGTTCGTCAAGCCTGTGTTGGCCGCGACCCGTGCGGGCCTGACCACGACGCAAGGTGATCATTCCATGCGCAGCGATGTCGCGCGCGCGCAGTTTGGCGTCGACGGAACGGGCGTGCGTGTCGGAATTCTGTCGGATAGCTTCGATTGCGCCACGGGACCCTTTGCTACCGGACAGAACTTCACCCGGGCGGGACAGGATGCGGTGAACGGAGATCTCCCGTTGGGAGTGCGGGTGCTCGCCGACCTTCATACCGTGCCGGATAGCGAGTGTACGGATGAAGGGCGTGCGATGATGCAGATCGTGCATGATGTTGCCCCGGGTGCCTCGTTTTCGTTCAACACGGCGTTTACCGGCCAGGAAGATTTCGCGGATGGCATTCTCACCTTGGTGAATGACGGCGCAAAGGTGATCGTCGACGACGCTGAGTATCTGGACGAGCCGATGTTCGAAGACGGCGTTATCGCCCAGGCTGTCGATCAGGCCGTTGCGCGCGGGGTCGCGTATTTTTCCGCCGCGGGCAACGAGGGCCGGCAATCCTATCAGTCCACGTTCCGCACGTCGGGGCGCAGGGGGCTGGCCGGGGTGCGCCATGACTTCGATCCGGGCCCTGGCATCGCGGATCTGCAGCATCTGGTGGCCCCGCCGGGGACGATCACCTTGCTGTCCTTGCAATGGGACCAGCCCTTTTTCTCCGCGAATGGCTCGCGCGGCTCCCAAAGCGATCTCGACGCGATCTTCTACAACATGGACGGGACGCCTGTCGCCCCGTGCACAGACAGCCCGGCGCAGCTCGTCTGTCAGGAGCCTGGCATTGCCAACAACATCGGCGGCGATGCGGTGGAGCTGCCCGTGATTGTCAATCTTTCCAACCAGGAGCTGCAGTTGCAACTCGGTATCGAGCTCGTATCAGGTCCCGCGCCTGGCTTGCTCAAATATGTCTGGTACGACTTGGGGGCCGCGTCGCTTCAGAGCGATGCATTCGACAGCAACGATGGCAGCATCGTAGGTCACGCCAACGCCGCAGGTGCGGAGGCGGTGGGTGCCGCGGCCTGGTACCAGACACAAGCCTGGGGCAGCCCGCTGCGGCCGCAGTGCGTCCCCGCGTGTCTGGACAGCTTTTCTTCCGCGGGCGGTACGCCCATTGTGTTCGATCGCTCGGGCCGGCGGCTGGATTCCTGGCAAGTACGCGAGAAGCCCGGGGTGATCGGACCGGATGCGGGCAACACCAGCTTTTTTTATTTCAAGCTGGGGTTTGCCGTGCCGGGCAGCTCTGAAGATGACATGTTTCCGAACTTCTCAGGAACCTCGGCGGCCGCGCCTCACGTGGCGGGCGTGGCGGCTTTGCTATTGGACAAGCGGGCACGCGATCTGGCCGCTCATCGGCAAGTGCCCGCGCCTCGCACGCTCACGCCGGCAGCGCTCTATGACGTCATCCGGCGAACGGCAAGCAACATGCGACTGAGAAATCTGGGTGGCAATCTGGGGCCGCAGCCGGTAGAGGTGACAGAGGGATTCGATTACGACACGGGTTACGGGCTGGTGGACGCCGCGCGGGCGCTCCAGGCTGTTGCGGGCGAGTAAGGCGGGAGGGGCGTTGTCCGGCCCCGAGCGCGGCACCCGATCGCGTTTATCTGCGACAATGCAGGCCATGACGCAGCCACTCGTATCCATGATCGTTGCAATGGCTCAGAACGGAGTCATCGGACGCGACAATACGTTGCCCTGGCGCTTGCCTGAAGATCTGCGACGCTTCAAAGCCATCACCATGGGAAAATCCATTCTCATGGGGCGGAAGACTTTCGAGTCCATAGGCAAGCCGCTGCCGGGGCGACTGAACTTCGTGCTCACCCGCAATCCCGACTGGCATGCCGACGGTGTGGCTGTCGTGAATTCGGTGGAGGAGGCGTTGCGAAAAGTGCGCGGCACGGACGAGGTGATCGCGATAGGTGGCGCGGAAATCTACAGGCTCTTCATGCCGTTCGCGCGGCGGATCTATCTGACGCAGGTGCATGCGGAGATCCCCGGGGATACGATTTTTCCGGACTTCGACCCGACCCAATGGGTTGATGTCGAGTACAGCGAACATCCCGCGGACGAGAAGAATGCCTATGACGTGACGTACGTGACTCTCGAGCGTAAGAACGCTCCGCGGTCACCCATGTCACATTGATCAGCGCTGCGCATAGATCTGGTCGAAGACCCCGCCTTCACTGAAATAGTCCGCCTGGGCCTTCGCCCAGCCGCCGAAGTCGGCGATGGTCACCAGATTCAGCTTCGGATAACGGTCGGCGTACTTGGCAGCAATTTCGGGATCGCGAGGGCGATAGAAATTGCGCGCGACGATTTCCTGTCCTTCCTTGCTGTAAAGGTACTGCAGATACGCCGTCGCCACCTCTCGCGTCCCACGGCGTAGCACGACCTTGTCCACAACCGCGACCGGCGGCTCCGCGAGTACGCTCACCGTCGGAACGACGACCTGCAGCTTGTCGCTACCCAACTCCTTGATCGCCAGCAGCGCCTCGTTCTCCCACGCGATCAACACATCACCCAGTCCTCGCTGTACGAATGTCGTGGTGGAACCGCGCGCGCCCGTATCCAACACCGGCACGTTCTTGTAGAGCTTGCGAACAAACTCCTTGGCCGTGGCGGCGTTGCCCCCGGGCTGTTTCAGCGCCCAGGCCCAGGCGGCGAGATAGTTCCAACGCGCCCCGCCGGAGGTTTTCGGGTTGGGGGTGATCACGGCCAGTCCGGGCTTGATGAGATCGCCCCAATCGCGGATCCCTTTGGGATTACCCTTACGGACCAGAAACACAATGGTGGACGTGTAGGGCGAGCTGTTGTCGGGGAAGCGGCTCTGCCAGTTGATGGGCAGCAGCCTGCCTTGAGTCGCCACGGCGTCGATATCAGCCGCCAGCGCCAGGGTGACCACGTCCGCATTCAGGCCATCGATCACGGAGCGAGCCTGTTTCCCGGAGCCGCCGTGGGATTGGTTGATTTTGACATCCTGTCCGGTCTTCGCCTTCCAGTACTTCACGAATGCCGCGTTATAGTCGACGTATAACTCTCGCGTGGGGTCATAGGAGGCGTTCAGCAGCGTCACCTCAGCCGCGTTGGCCAACGTCGACCCGAACAGGGCAGTAAAGAAAATCGCGCCCTTGACGGCGTGGCGTCGAGATAGCCGGTGCGTGGACTTCATCAAATCACTCCCGATGCTTCCACCTGCGGCGCTTCGAATCCCCTGAGCTGGTCGAGCCGGCCCGCCGGGGGTCAATTGCGGTGGACTGTGCCGGATTGTATCCGGCCGCCGGTGACTGAGTGGTTATGCGAAGTTATGGCCTTATAGCCGGAAGATCGAAGCACGCGAGCCTACAGCGATAGGTAAGAGCGACCGAATATCTCGCACGGCGCCACCCGCGCGGCGCGCATTTTTCGTTAGTCTGTCTGCCGAGTCATCGCCGAAAGCTGTCGCTGAGGGGGCGCCGCTGTAATCGATCTTTGGTCAGACAGGTTCGCAAGAGCTAGCGATAGTCTGACAGCCGTAGCGCTCTGAGCAGGTGCGGCTGCAGCGCATCTGCTGTGGCGGCGACCGAGTCGGGTCCCCCGAGCTCGGAGAATTGCGTCATCTGCAGCCCTTCGTAGCCACAGGGATTGATGCGGCTGAAAGGCTCAAGATCGAGGCGCACGTTCACCGCAAGTCCGTGATAGCTCCCGCCGCGGCGGACGCGAATGCCGACGCTGGCCAGCTTCTTGCCGCTTACATACACGCCGGGAGCATTGCGGCGGCACTCCGCGGTAATGCCGCAGGCTGCCGCAAGGTCGATGACAGAGCGCTCCAGCGCAGTCACCAGATCGCGAATACCTAGTCCGGCGCGGCGTAGATCGATCAGCGGATACACCACGAGCTGCCCGGGACCGTGGTAAGTAACCTGCCCGCCACGGTCGATCTGCACCACAGGGATATCCCCGGGCGCCAATACATGAGCGCGGCTCGCGTTCATTCCCAGTGTGTAAACCGGCGGATGCTCGAGAAACCAGATTTCATCAGGTGTACTCGAGTCGCGCTCATCCGTGAAGCGTTGCATGGCGCGCCACGTCGGCTCGTACTCCACGAGCCCAAGCCACCGGATGACCGGCGGCGGGACCTCTCGCGTGATTGCCTTTTCGCCGCGCGCTACGCTCGAGCAGGCTGCCGTGTCAACATCGCTCACTTTGCGAGGCTTCGATTATCCAGGCCCGCGTTATTGCGGTTCAGAGCCTGCTCCGCGCGATAGCTCGAACGTACCAGAGGGCCGGAGACGCACTCGAGAAATCCTTTCTCCAACGCCCGCTCGCGAAAGGCATCGAACTCCGCCGGGGTGACGAAACGTTGGATCGGAAGATGGTTCAGCGTGGGCCGCAGATATTGTCCCAGCGTGACGATGTCGACACCAACCGCACGAAGGTCCTCGAGTGTCTCGTCGATTTCCTGCTCAGTCTCACCGAGGCCCAACATCAGGCTGCTCTTCGTCAGGACACGAGGATTATGCCGTTTGGCATGTTCCAGCACTCTCAGCGTTTGCTCGTAGCCGGCGCGCGGATCGCGCACGGGATGAGTGAGCCGGCGCACCGTCTCGATATTCTGGGCAAACACTTCGAGACCGGAGTCCACCACGACCGCGACGTCCTCGAGCACGCCCTGAAAGTCAGGAGTCAGAGCTTCGACCGCTGTTTGGGGATTACGTGCCTTGATGGCGCGAATACACGCCGCGTAATGCGCCGCGCCCCCGTCGTCCAGATCGTCACGGTTGACAGAGGTCAACACGACATACTTGAGCTTCATCAGCTCGACCGTGCGCGCCGCATTTTCCGGCTCGTCGGCATCCAGCCAGCCGCGCGGATTACCCGTGTCCACCGAGCAGAACCTGCACGCTCGCGTGCAAACCGCGCCCATCAGCATGATGGTGGCCGTACCGGCGTTCCAGCACTCGCCGATGTTCGGGCATTTGGCCTCTTCGCACACCGTAGCGAGGCGGTGCTCTTTGACGATGGCCTTCACGCCTTGGAATCCCACGCCCGTCGGCGCCTTCGCCCGCAGCCAGGCCGGCTTGGCGGACAGCCGCCCCCCGATGACGGTGCCGCCCTGCGTCTTGATGCCGTCGCGGATCGCGGTAAACCCTTGTGGCGTCAAGTACTTCTCGCCACTCCGTACCGGCGCCGATTCCTCGACGACGGGAATACCCTTGAGGTTCGACATGCACGCATTGTAAGGCCAAACCGCCTCCACGCCGAGCGCCATAATCTGCAGGGAGCATGCGTCGCCCAACGCTACTTCTTGGCTACGCGCGTGCGCACATCAGCGTCGAGGGTTGCGAGACGTTCAGGTGTGCCAACATCGCACCACTCACCCCGGTGCAGCTCACCGCGTAGAGCCCGCGCGGCGATGGCACGCTTGAGAAGTGGCAGCATGGGAAACCGGCCGGGTGAGCATCCATCGAAGAATTCGGGGTGGTAGACACCAACACCAGAATACGTGAACCGATCGGTGTCACGCTCGACTACGACGTCGCCTTCGATGCCAAAGTCACCGCGCAAGTTATGCGTCGGGTTCGGAACGAGGACGATACGTCCGAGGGCGCCATCCTCCAACGCAAGGTGGCCGTAGTCGATATCGCTCCAGGTATCGCCATTCACAACGAGAAAAGGCCCCGGCCCCAACACGGGCAGCGCCTTGAAAATCCCTCCGCCGGTCTCGAGCGGCACCGGACCTTCTTCGCTGTAGGAAATGGAGAGCCCGTAATCGCGACCATCGCCAAGCGCGGCACGAATGCGCTCGCCGAGCCACGAAAGATTGATCACGACCTCGTTGATTCCCGCGTGCGCCAGCCGCTCCAGGTGATATCCGATCAGCGGTTTGCCAGCCACGGGCACCAAGGGCTTGGGTAGCGTGTCAGTGATGGGCCGCATGCGTTCGCCGCGGCCCGCTGCCAACACCATGGCTTTCAAGTCTTCACCTCACCCACGGCGCCGCGAAGCACAGACAGAGGCGCAGCGAACACAGGCGGGACAGGTGCAATACCGCGGGCATGCGGCACCTCCAATATGTCGCACGGGTCAGTGAGCATCAATTGCGGCGCTCACCCGCGGCTACACGCGCATTCGCCCGCGGCAATTCAGTGGCCACGCGCGTTTCCAGAAAACTACCCAATTCAGCCAGCTCTGGATAGGAGGCGCAAGTCTCCCTCACGTACTTCAGCGTGAGCGGCAAGTCATTCAGGTATCCCGCCTTCCCGTCACGGTACCAAAGCCGCGCAAAGATTCCCAACACCTTGATGTGCCGTTGTGCCCCGATCAGATCGAACCACTTCAGGAATTCACGCTCGTCAGCCCCGCTCAGGCGGACGCCCGGCTCTCCGCGTGAGCGCAGCAACGCGCGGTATTCGCTAACCCAGCGCACGACCCGCTCGCGCGGCCACGAAATGTAACAGTCCTTCAGCAGCGACACGAGATCGTATCCAACAGGGCCGCGCAACGCGTCCTGGAAGTCCAGAATGCCGGGGTTGCGATCGGCAACAACCATCAGATTGCGCGAATGGAAGTCACGATGTACAAACACTGAGGGTTGTGCGAGAGCCTCCCGGATAAGGAAATCGAAGGCTTCCGAGATCATCCGGGTTTCCGACGCTGAAAGCTCGAGGGCGAGATGCCGCTTGAGAAACCATTCGGGCATGAGAGCCAGCTCGCGCGCAAGGGGCTCGCGGTCATATGGAGGAAGCTCTGCTGCCGCATCTCCCCCGCGCACCTGAATGTCGGCAAGCACGCGCAACGCGTCCCCATAGAGTGAGTCCGGATCATCTCCGGCGTTGAGGCGCGCAAGGTAGTGGGCACCACCCAGATCCTCGAGAAGCAAGAGCCCTCGGGCTATGTCCGATTCGTGCACGTGAGGAACGTGCGCGCCCAGCATCTCGAGCAAACGGGTGACCTGGAGATACGGTCGAACGTCCTCCTTCTCGGGAGGAGCGTCCATTACGACGAACGTTCTGGCCTTATCAAAGGCACGAAAGTAGCGCCGAAAGCTCGCGTCGGCTGACGCTGGCTCGATGCGCTCCGGTCGCAGCCCCAGATCGCGCGACAACCATTCGTGTATCAGCGCTAGCCGCGCATCATGTCCCGCCATGCATACTTAAGTTTTAGCGCCCTCGGTGCGAGGGCACGCCATTATAATGCCGGCCCTCATGCAGCGCCCAAACCTCATCTGGCTCGCCATTCTGTCGTGTGGCGCCGTCACCCACACCGCACGAGCCGCGGATCAGAGCTGCCCGTCTGCGAGGGTCCCCGCGCTTCTCCCGCAGGAGCCTGCCGCCGCCACGGAAAAATCAAAAAGCGAGAAGGGCGTTGCCGCTGGTGGATTGATCAGCGCGGAAGCCGACCGCAGCGATTATGACCCGTCCAGCAACACGGCCATCCTTACGGGTCACGTGGTCATCCGCCAGGGCGATCGGGAAATCAAGGCCGATCAAGTCCAGATCGACGCGAAGAAAAATGAAGTAAAGGGTCAGGGCGGCATCGATTACACCGACCCGATCGTTCATGTCCTCGGGGCCGGAGGCAACTATTCGCAGGCCGGGGGCGCTGACTTCAAGGACGCGCAGTTCCAGTTGCTCCAGCGCCCGGCGCGCGGCTCCGCGCAGACCATGAGCCTCACGCCCGAAGGCATTCTGCGCCTGAAAGAGGTGACCTTCACCACTTGTCCGGCGAACGACGAGTCGTGGTCCCTCGAGGCGAACGACATCACACTCGACACGCGCGCCAAGGAAGGCACGGCGCGCGACGCCAAGATCCACTTCAAAGGCGTACCGATCCTGTACCTGCCGTGGGTTTCTTTTCCACTCGGGGATGAGCGCAAGAGCGGCTTCCTTTATCCGACGCCCGGCTTTACGTCCAGGGGCGGTTTCGTGCTTGCGGTTCCGTACTACTGGAACATCGCACCGAACATGGACTTCACCGCGGAACCGATCTACTACACCCGGCGAAGCATCGATCTGGGTGGCGACTTCCGCTATCTCGAGCCTAGCTCCCGAGGGGAGCTGTCGTGGCACTTCCTACCGTACGATCCGGTTTTCCACGGCAGCCGTAGCGATGTCAGGCTACGCAACACGGCGGATCTCGCCGATCACCTGCGCCTGGTCGTCGACGCCGAGAACGCAAGCGATCCTCAGTATTTCCAGGACTTCTCACAAGGTCCGGAAGGCACCAGCACGGCATTCGTCGAGCGACGCGCGACTCTTTCGTATCGCGACGAGCACTGGCGCATCGACGGGGAGGCACAGCACTACCAGACAATCGACAACACGCTCGCACAGACGAATCGCCCCTATGCGCGCGTGCCGAGCCTGACCGCGAGTGCGGATTACGGTTGGGGGCCGGGCAGCCTGATACGCTATGGTTTCGATTCGGAAATCGTGAATTTCGAGCGCGACATCGGTCGTGATGCCAATTGCTCCGTTCCGGGGTTGCTCGTGTCGCCCTGTGTGACGGGCTGGCGTGTGGACGTCATGCCCGCGGTATCCCTGAACCTCGAGGACCCCGGCTACTTCTTCCGACCCGCGTTGGCTTACCGCGCCACGCAGTACGAGTTGGACGACACCTTGCCTGGAGAAGACGGCTCGCCATCGCGTACGCTGCCGATAGCGAGCGTGGACACCGGCTTGCAGTTCGAGCGCGACCTCGGCGCCGCGGGCAAACGAAGACTGACTCTCGAGCCGCGGATGTTATATCTCTACGTCCCCTATCGAAATCAGAATACGCTGCCGGTGTTCGATACGGCGCTGCCGGATCTGGTGCCGGTCGAGTTGTTCCGTACGAACCGCTATGTAGGCGGGGACCGCGTGAGCGACGCAAACCAGGTCGCGATGGGTCTGACGAGCCGGCTTCTCGACGGTCATGACGGGCGGCAGTTCATCGCCGTCACTGTCGGCCAGATCTACTACTTTCAGACCCCGCGCGTCGTATTGCCCTTCGAGGTGCCGCAGACCGGCCCACGCTCAGACTTCGTCACGCAGCTCGCCATCAACGCCTTCCAGGACTGGAATTCCAACATTGGCCTGCAGTGGAATCCGCAAGCCTCGCAGTTCGAGCGCGCCGATGTGAATATCCAGTACAAGCCTGACGCGGACAAAGTCATCAACCTCGCCTACCGGTTCGAGCGGGGCACGATCCACCCGGCGACCCAATGCAACATCATCGATGCCACGGCGAGCGCGACCGGAACCCTTACCGCGGCCCAGTATTCCCAGGCCGGCATCTGCGGATTCGAGCAGTTCGAGATCTCCGGAGCGTGGCCGATCGCGAACCACTGGAACGCCTTCGCGCGTGAGGTGTATTCGCTACAGGATAAGCAGCCCCTGGAGAGTTTCGTCGGCTTCGAGTACGGTGCGTGCTGCTGGCGGATTCGCTTCGGAGCACGCCGCTATATCAGCAGACGGCCCCCAACCCCGCAAAGCACGGAGGTCGGGCTCCAGGACACTGCCGCGTGGCTGCAACTGGAACTCACGGGTCTGGCAAGTGTCGGATCTGCGTCGGATACCTTCCTGATCGACGAGATCCGCGGCTATACGCCCTCGGAAGCGAGCTCGAGAAAACCATTCAAAGGTCCCTGAAGGAAAGCACGTCCATGCGCCGCATTCTGCTCCCGTTCACCACCGCTGTTGCCTGCGGGCTTGTCGCTTTGTTGCTGCAAACCCCAGCAGGTGCCCAGACGCGCGAGCTGGCCACCAAAGGCGAGATGCTCGACCGGATCGCCGCCGTGGTGAACGATGGTGTGGTGCTCAATAGCGAGCTGGAGGACCAGATCGCCATCGTGAGTGAGCGGCTGCGCCAGCAGAAGCTCGAGCTGCCCCCGCAGAACGTGCTCCGGCAGCAGGTGCTGGAGCGTCTGGTGGTCCAGGAAATCCAGGCGCAGCGTGCGACCAAGGCTGGGTTGAAAGTACCCGATGAGACGCTGAACGCGGCGTTGACCGACGTAGCTCAGCGCAACGGCATCACTCTCTCGCAGCTGCCCGAAGCTCTGCAGCAGCAGGGAATTGATTACGCCGCCTATCGCGATGACATGCGGAAGGAGCTCACCCTGGGCCTGCTTCGCCAGCGGGACGTCCTGCAACGTATCAGCATCACTCCCCGCGAGATTGACCAATACCTGGAGAAGGAGGCGAAGACGCCTTCGGCTGACAAGGAGTACAACGTTTCCCACATCCTCATCGCCGTTCCTCAAGAAGCCACCCCCGCGCAGCTCGACGAGGCCGCCAAGCGGGCTCAGGATGTCTACACCCGTGCGAAAGGCGGAGAGGACTTCGCCAAGCTGGCCTTGGCTTATTCAAAGAGCCAGACCGCCCTCGAGGGTGGCGCGCTCGGCTGGCGCAAGGGAGGCGAGCTGCCGACCTTCCTCACGGACCTTGTGGCGAAGCTGAAGCCCGGGGAGGTGAGCGAGCCCCTGCGTACGCCGACGGGCTATCACATCATCCGACTGAACGAGGTGCGGGGTTCCGACCACAAGGCCATCGAGAGCCAGGTCCACGTCCGCCACATCCTGATGAAAACCACTGAGCTCGCCGATGATGCCACGATCCGCCAGAAGCTCAGCCAGCTCCGCGATCGTATTCTGAAGGGCGAGGACTTCGGAGGCCTGGCGCAGACCAACTCCGAGGATCCCGGCTCGGGCTCCCAGGGAGGCGACCTGGGGTGGACTGGACCCGGCACCTTCGTTCCGGAGTTCGAGGCGGCCATCTCCGGACTCAAGGAAGGCGAGATCAGTCAGCCCTTCCATACCCAATACGGGTGGCACATCGCGCAGGTTCTTGGCCGCCGCGAGGTCGACAACACCGACGAGCTCAAGCGAAGGCAGGCTATCGAAGCTATCCGCGCCAGCAAGGCTGACGAGGAGACCGAGCTGTGGGTGCGACGGCTGCGCGACGAAGCCTACGTGGAATACAAGCTTTGACCCTGCGGCTCACCCCGAGGCATAAAACGACCTTGTGCCGGCGCGAGCGCGCCGTCCAGGCACAGGGATGTGCCCCGCCGCCGAAGGGTCCGACGCATGCGTCGGACGAGGCATCGGGCAAAAACCACGCTTTTTGCCCGATGCCACGCTGGGCCGGGCATGGGTGCGACGCATGCGTCGCACGGGCGCACATGGATGTGCGCCCTGGGCTTGCGCGCAGCATGGATTGCGTAGCGCAATGCCCGGATCCAGCGTTTC
>CAZBTV010000049.1:0-45878 GCA_964494895.1 uncultured Steroidobacteraceae bacterium
CAGCTGAAAGTATTGCCGGGTGTCGGGCACCTCTCAATGCTCGAGTCTCCTCGGGGCGTGGCGCAGGCGATTGAGCAATTTGTGAGGAGGCTGTAGGTAGCAGTAAAGCGGAGGTTCAGACTCCCGGCGGGTCCCAACCGCCGGGCCGTGCGCGGACAGCCGGGGCTGCGTGTACACTTGCCTTGAAGAGAGAGCTGACGGGGCCGGCGTAGAAGTCACCCTGGCTCGCGTCCGGGGCGTGCAGCACGCTGCTGAGCGTCCAGGCAGTGCGGTTGACATCGGAGGTGTAGATGTTCACCATCCATATGGTTACCTGACAATTCTTCATTTTTCTGGGTACTTCCTCGCGCCCAGCGGTGCATGATTAGATTTCTTGCGGACTACTGGACGACTTTCCGACCCAGGATGACCCGATCTCACAAACCGAGCTGTTGGGTAACTCAACCCGCGGCACGCGCACCTCCAGCCCTCCAGCCCGCATTCGCGCTGGAAGACGTTCAGGTGGCGATAGGTCTTTGTCACCGCATTACGGACCCGGTGATCTCCCGCTTGTCTGGAGACTGAAAACCGACTGCCGACTTCGAGTCAATGCCCAGTGCCGCTTTGAATTATTTTCTCGGTCTCCATCTTCAACCTTACAACTCGATCGCTGCTCGGCTAGTTACCGCAAAAGTCCACGCGCGTAACACGCTTCCAAGCCACCAGTCCGTTTCGACATCTGCCCTCTGTCGCCTCCGGCGCCAGGCTGGTCGACGGCTTTGCCGAGCAAATCAAGAGGGCCGAGAAAGACTTACCCAAAAGACCCGATCACTCACCCGGATCCCATGAGAGGCCAGGAGTTCAAAACGCTGACTTGCGAATCGCGATTCATAACATAGCTGTCATCAAAATGCGCGTATTCGACTAATCGCCCCCCTGTATTGAGACTTCATCCGTGTTATAAACGTGGATCTATCATTCACATATTTGTACGTGTGTGCGAAGTCATGAACAAAGCGTATATCTTTGGAATTTCATACAAGAGTTGATTGACTCTAGACAGAAAGTTCCAGAAACTCCATCGCGCTCCACACAGCTAATCGGATGGTACTCGACAAAGCGGATTCTGATGACCTCGTGCCGGTTTTGCCATGCTACGCCAGAGCAACGACAACCAACTTCAAAGCCTCTCGTGTTATTGCACTAACTGCAGGGAACCGAGGAAGAATGGTGACCTATATCTAGCCGATGTGATGTCTGTTCTATAACCACTGGAAGGTAAAGATGATGAAACTGATCCCTGGACACGGATTCTTGCCCTGCCTTGCCGCAATCACGACCATGACACTGATAACGTCCGCGGCGTACGCGCAAACGACCAACGAGCGCACTGTCCCCCAGAGCAGCGCTGTCGAAGTCAACAGTGGCGCGAGCGCGAGCTCTGCCAGCACATCTGGCCCGCAGACCAATGCGTCGGACTCGACCGGAGCTTTTATATTCCGTCTTTACGAAACGATATTGGCTCGCGCACCCAGCGCACCCGAACTATTGCACCAAACTCAAGCCGTTCAGAACGGTGCGTCGTTTCCAATGATTGCCGCGCTGTTGCTCTCCAGCTCGGAGTACATGACAAAATTCGGCGCAAACGCGGCGACGGACGGTGGATATATCTCGGAACTGTATCAAAACGGACTGCTTCGGCAACCGGACCCGGCCGGTCTCGCATTTTACGAAAACTTGCTCCAGACCGGCACCAGCCGGGCTACCGTAGCGACCTTCTTTGCCAACTCTCCCGAAGAAATGACCCTTTGGGCATCAGTCGATTGATTCGCGGCGGCGATTAGCCTCGTTCACGTTCTGTCCACGGGAGTGGGGAGGGGAGCCCTCCCCACCCAACCCACGCCGAAGGCACAGTAGTGCTCGGCGTGCGCGCGCATGAAGTCGATGACCTTGCGGTACCAATGAGCAGCCTGGGCACCATCACCGCGCGCTACCGGAGCGAGTTTGCCATGATGATGACGATCGAACAGGAGAGACCTATCCAGCAAGCCGCCGCAGCGGGCCATGGTCCACTCCGACGAAAGTTACGGCGCAGGCGACGAATTCTGGCCGATCCATAGTCGATTACCGTCTGGATCGTGGAGACGAAATTCACTCATCCCGTAGAAGGTGACCCCCAGTTCCGGGACGACGAGGCCGTTTGCCCTCACCTGTTTGTGAAATTCGCCAATGTTCTCGGGGTATAGGTACAAGACTGACTGGCGAGGCGCATCGAGGCCTTGATTTATCGATCTATCAACCATGATGCGACACTCATCGAACCGGAGCATTGCCCAACCCCAGTCGTCTCGCCTTTGCTCAACGGTAAATCCGAGCTTCTGATAAAAGTCGACGCTCACGGAGATGTTACTCACAGGCAACATCGGCATAAGTTGATTCAGCTTCATGTGGCAACTCCTCCTCGTACCGAAGCGTCCAGACGAGCGGCATGACTCGGTTTAGAAGTGCGGGTCATAACGAATAAACTGCCACCTGCGAACAAAGCTGGATGTCGCGTCTGGCGATGGTCCGCGACTCTCGATTGCCGGATGCTCGAATCGATGCGTCTACCGGGCATTCTCCGTTCCGCAAACGCGGCGCCGGGCCATCTGTCAGAGAGGAGTATGACCGTTCCGTGTGGTTCGGAAAACGGTTCCGGAGGTCCGCTTCTCCCACTTTCGCCCACGCCTTACATGAGGGGCTGAATGACCGGAACGGGCCCAAAGGCTGACACTTGCCTGGCACCCTGAGGCCCTGATGCCACAATTCAGCACAGCAATGCCATCCCGATGCCACTTTACGTTCCGATAATCTCAGGACCGAATCGGTTGGCGATGTGCCGGAACGGAGACGCTGCTTGAAGATGAGAATCCCATTTGGCTGGCGGTGTTTTGTACTAGCCGTAGCCGTGTGGGCAGTAGCCGCCGCCGCGCCTGGCGACCCACCGGAGTGGTCAGCGCGCGTGCAGCCCTTCCGGATCGCAGGCGGCGTCTACTATGTTGGGACAAAAGGGCTTGCTGCCTACCTGATCGTCTCGAAAGAGGGCGCGATCCTGCTGGACGGCACTACTGCAGAGAACGCCAACCTTATCGAGCAGAATATCCAGGCGGTCGGTGTTCCTCTCCGTTCCGTGAAGCTGCTGATCAGCGATCACGCGCACCCTGATCACGTGGGGGCATTGGCGCAGATCAAGCAAGACACCGGCGCGAAGTTCCTGGCTAGCGCCGGAGATACCTGGGCGCTGACGCATGGCCGGTCGCGCGGCGACAGAAGCTCCACGACTCCGCCTTTCCCGCCAATCGAGGTGGACCGGAATGTTGGTGACGGAGAGACGATCCGGCTCGGTGAGCTGACTCTTACCGCGCACCTCACTCCCGGACACACGCCAGGTTGCACCAGTTGGAGCACAACCGTCCAGGAAGCTGGCAAACAGCTCAACGTTCTCTTCCTCTGCAGCATCACCGTGGCGGGCAACATTCTGGTCGGCAACCACGCCTATCCCGGGATCGCGTCGGACTTTCGCAAGACCTTCCGCAAGCTCGAAACGATGAAGGTCGATATCTTGCTTACCAGTCATCCCGAGGTTGCGCACGTGCTCGAACGTGAGGCGCGCCGAGAAGGCGGAAACTCGGACGCGTTCGTCGACCCGTCAGCTCTACCGTCGCTCATCGCCGAATCGAGAGCGGCGTTCGAGAGTTCGCTCACTGCTGCCCGGCGTGCCGCGCGATGAGGTCACCTCGCATAGGGTGCTTGGGACTCGGCGCTCTGATGCTGGCCTTGCTGGGTGGTCACACAACAGCGAACGCTGCAGCAACGGAGTCATTCTATCTGACGGGCGGAACCGTGATCTCGATGGTTCCGGGCCAGCAACCTTACAATGCGACCGTGCTCGTCAAGGATGGACGCATCGCGGCGATAGACCAACATCCAAGCCTGTCCGCCCAAGATCGTGTGGTAGATATCTCCGGGCGCTATCTGCTCCCCGGCTTCATCGACATGCACGCCCACGTCACTTTCCTCCGCCATCCGTCCGACCATGAGCAGGACGCGGGCTACGACAGGGTTACCAGCGAGTTGATATTGCGCGAGCTGCTGGCCGCTGGGGTGACCACCATCCGCAATCCCGCGGCCCCGCCCGCCGAGGGCGTCCGTCTGCGGGACGATGTGGCCGCCGGCCGCATCCTTGGTCCACGGATCTTCACCGCCGGCTGGCCACTCAACGGCAAACCTTCGACTGTTGAAGACATCCACGCGGAAGTCGATCGTCAGTGTGCGCTCAACGTCGACTACATCAAGGTCTACGCCAACTCGAAGCCACAGCAGACAGCCGCCGCGATTGACGAGGCTCACAAGTGCGGCATCAAGGTCATCGGCCATCTTCAGGCGACCGACTGGCCCACGGCGGCCGACCTCGGCATCGATTTCATTACGCATGGGGTGAGTTGGTCAGCCAGCACCCTGCCGGCGGCAAAGCGAGTGGAGTACGAGGCGCAAATCCAAACCCGTGGCTCCATGAGGGCTCGGATCTTCTGGCTGGAGTCTGTTGACGTGAATGGCCCGGAAATGGACGCCGTGATCGCTGCGCTGACGCGGCATCACATCTCGGTAGATCCGACTCTCGTGGCCTATGAAACGAAGTTTATCCCCCTGGAAAAGTACCATAGCGCAGAGAATGTCGTTCTGGCCCCGCCAGCGATGCAGGAAACCTGGCGGAGTGGCGGACCGACCCAGGATTGGAGCGCCGACGATTTCGCCCGGATGAAGCGGGCTTGGCCGAAGATGCTGGCGATCATCCGCCGCTACTATCGTGCGGGCGTACTGCTGACCACGGGTACTGACCTACCAAACATGTTCGTCGTTCCCGGCGTGAGCTTGCATCAGGAAATGGAACTGTTGACCGAAGCCGGCATACCGGCTGCCGCCGTACTCGCCATGAGCACGCGTAACGCGGCGATCGCTCTCGGCCAGGTAACCGACATAGGCACGATCGAGATCGGTAAGCGCGCCGACCTGGTCGTGCTCGATCAGAATCCCCTGTCCAACATCCGAAACACTAGGCGGATCGACCTCGTGATCGCCAATGGCGCCATCCTGCATCCGGCGGCTCTGCGAGCCAAGGTGGCTCTCTCTCGGCTCCCAGCAGAGCTGAGTTCTCCCGGTCGCAGGCCGGGGTGGATTCGCACGGCCAGGGACTAGCTCATCGACGGCGGCGACCCATGGAGTAGGTTTGTGTGGTGGATGAGGTTGCATACCTGCGAGTAGCGGGTGGGGAGCCCCAGGACGGGATCTCCGACTCAGGCCGTGGCTCGGGCGCTGGCGAGGAATGCCATGGATACGATGTGAATGGGTGCTGATCGGAGGGTTGCGAGGGGGTTGGCTGCATCAGTGGCTCCCACAAGTGGATGCAGATGCGATGAAAATGCAAGGTGCGCAGTCCCGCCGCGACATGGGCTTTGACCTTGTATGCCACGGACTCCGCGTGGATTTCCTTGTGGCAGTAGGCGCATTCCTCGCCCGCTCCGGAGCTTACGCTCAGTCTGACGATCCGGCTGCGATTTTCGATTGGGATCGTGCGAGCCGGTACCCCTCTTGATGTTGGATTCAGTGTGTTCATCTTTCTGTTCCGGAGAATCTGTGGACGGCGAGCGTATGCTCGGAGACCATGGGTGTCTGTCTCCCGCTGTTGCCTGTGTGAGGTAGGTAAGGTCCTACATAGCCATACTGGGGGAGGCGGCGGGCAATCCGCTCGCCGGTTATCCCTGCAGTAGACTGGGCGAGGGGCCTGCCCCGGATTGTGTCGGCTCTCTTTCGGCCCCAGTGTGGAACCTTGTCCACCCAGAACGGTCGGAAACCTACCACCACCCCGGAATGGACCATGCCAGTTTCCGAGAAGAAGCAGAAAAAGGCCCTTTGGAGGGAATATGGCGAGATCGCATTGTTCCTGCTAATGATGATGGGATTCCGTTCTGCCTGGGCGGACTGGATGACCGTGCCGACCGGATCGATGAATCCCACCATTCTCGAGGGCGACCGCATTCTGGTGGACAAGCATGTATTCGGGCTGCGCATTCCCTTCACCCTGGCTCGATTGACGCACGGCGCGGATCCCATGCGGGGTGACATCGTGGTGTTTGATTCTCCCGCCGATGGGAAAACCCTCGTAAAACGAGTCGCGGCTGTCCCCGGGGATACTGTCGAGCTCGATGGCGAGACTCTCGTCGTGAACGGCCGGCCCGCGCGCTATCGCCCTGGAGACCTTCGTCATTTACAGCAGCTCCTCAGTACAACCGCGGCTGAACGTCCCAAGGTGCTGCTAGAGAACGCATCCGGCGTGGAGCATGACATTCTGCTCTTGCCCGCGCGGGTTTCACACCGGGTGATCGGGCCTGTCACCGTGCCCGCTGGGATGTATTTCATGCTCGGCGACAATCGGGACAACAGCGCCGATTCGCGCTACATCGGATTTGTACCCCGACGCAACATCTTCGGTCGCGCGACGCGCGTCGTTGTATCACTCAACCCGGAACACTACTTCGTGCCACGAAGCAACCGGCTGTTGGTCCCTCTGACTTGAGACCTGCGCTCACCCGTCGAGCATCCCAGCCGAGCACTTCCCGGGTCTGAAATGAGTCTGCTGATAGCGCGGGCCGTAGCAGATTGAGAGCGCATGATGTTTTCAGTCATATTCGAAGCCAAACCCAGAGCCGAGCGATTCGACGAGTACTTGAATCTCGCCAAAGAGCTCAAGCCCATCCTCGAGACCATCGATGGGTTCGTTGACAACGAGCGCTTCGAGAGTCAGCGGCGACAGGGGTGGATTCTCTCCCACTCGAGCTGGCGCGACGAGAAGTCGCTGGTTCGCTGGCGTACACAAGGCAGGCATCACGAGGTGCAGGAGCGCGGCCGTGGAGGGATCTTCGAGGATTATCACCTCAGGGTAGGGGATGTCATCCTCGATACGGCGCCCGTGGCCGCCGCGCCGGTTCGCGAACAGCGTTTGGATGAGACCGAAGTTGGCGAGGCCAGGTATGCGACCTTCACCGAAGTCGCGCCGGCAACGCATGCCACCTTTGTAGCGATGCCAGGGCAGCTTCCTGCGCATCTGGGCTTCGATGTTGGGTGTCACGGATGCACCGACCATGACATCTTTTCCAGCATTTACAATCCGGGGAAGCTGGCGCTGCTGGCCTGGTGGCGCACTCGAGCGGATGTCGAGGGCTGGAAGCCACGTCGGTTCTCTGGAGTCAAAGACCTTCGCCATCGCATCGTACGGATCGTCCGGGGCTATGGCATGTTCGATCGTCGCGAGGCGCCGCAATTCTTTCCGCAAGCCCTGCCAGTCCCCGGCGTGACACATTGAGCGCGGAACCCGCCGGTCCGGGGCGCATTCTTCTCCGATGAAAATGGAGGACGTGGGGAGAGCGTCATAGGGGGCTAACGCGAGCCCTTGGGGCTGGCTCGATTGTCAAGAACTTCGACTACTTAGGGATAAGCCAATGAATCGCGCTTCCGTAACCGCGCTCGCCTCTATCTTGGCCGTAGCGGGCTCTCTCTGCTTGACTGGTATCGCCGATGCACAGACGACATATACGCTGACGCAGATCGCACCGATCAGTGGCTCCGTCAGCACCAGTGCAACCGGCCTCAATGATGAAGGTGATCTGGCGCTCACGGTAAACAACGGGCCCACTGTCGCCACATACCTGTGGCATCAGGGAATCGAAACAAACATCGGGGGACTGGCTCCATCGCCCGAGTTTGTCGAAAGTGGTGGCCTGAACGACCTCGTGCAGATAGTCGGGACGACCATCAGCCCGACGTCGGGTAATTTCTCAGGCTTTGTGTGGAGCCAAGGCCACATGACCGAGCTGCCCACGCCGGCAGGTTCGACGGCGGCCTTTGCCATCCGGATCAATTTGCTGGGACAGATCGTCGGGCAGGTCTTCGATGCGAATTTCAATGGGCAGGCTGCGCTATGGAGCCACGGAACACTCACCTTGCTGCCGGGAATTGCGGGTGGGAGCGATTCTCAGCCCGTCGGGATCAACATCGCCGGGGAGATTGTCGGTACCAGCAGCGACGCCTCCAATGTAGCCAACACGGTGGTCTGGAGGCAAGGGGCACTGACGGTGCTGATCAATAACGCAATTCCGAGCGCCATCAACGATGAGGGACAGATCGTCGGCACTCTCCTCGGCACGCAGAGGCCGTTCTTGTGGCAGGATGGGGTGACGACACAATTGCCCGCGCCCCCAGGCCTGGCAGGGACTGGCACTGCATCGGGCATCAACGATTGGGGCCAGATTGTCGGCGAAGTGAGCAATGTCGCGGTTCTGTGGCAGAACGGCGTGGCAATCGATCTCAACAGCCGGATTTCTACAACCGATCCGATGCAGCCCTTCGTGTCCTTGCAGACGGCCTCGCAGATCAACAACCTCGGCCAGATCGTCGCAAGTGGTACCGACTCGCGCTCCAGGGGCGTGCAGTTGTACCTGTTGACTCCCGTCAACTGATCCGTTGGCTCCGAACGGCCGTATGAGCTGAGGCATTCCTGCACGCGCCGAGCCCGTCGCCGGTGTTGCCGGCGACGGGCTCGCTTGCCGCGATCAGCTGGAGCTGGCAGCAGGTAGCGCGCTTAGTCGTGGTCGGCGTGATCGTCGTCGTGGTCGTGCGAGTCGCGGCGCTTCGGAGCGCCTGGGGCCAGCAACAGGGTCTGCTGGAGAGCGGTGTACTGCGGCTTCGGGTTGAGGTTCACGTCGTAGAGGCAGGCATCACCCTCACCCTTGAACGTGCCTGGTATCCACGATTCCCCGTCGGCAAAGCCCCAGACGGTGAACGAGATGCACGCCTTCACAGCGAGGCACGATTGCAGCATCCCGATGTACCAGTCTGACCCCGCGGCGTTTGCCGTGTGGCTGGGGGTCGGGTCTGTCGGTGACACGATCGGGGTCTGGTTGCTGTCCGTCGTCTCGACGAACGTGCGGACGTCCGCCTCGGTGATGGCAACCTTCAGTCCGAGGCTGGCATATGCCTGCAGGTCCTGGGTCATGAGGGTTTGGTTGAACCCGAATTGCAGGTCGAGGTGGCCCTGGTCCCCCACGCAGTTGATCGGCACTTTGTCAGCTACGAGGCCCTTCACTGTCGCGAAAGCGGCGTTGAACTTGGCGTTGCTGCCATCCTCACCGGCGATGTTGTAATCGTTATAACAGAGCAACGCTTCCGGGTCCGCCGCGTGCGCCCAGCGGAACGCGTCGGCGATGATGCCCGTACCGAGGTGCGAGATCCAGAAGTCCTTCGGGTTGATCTGCGATGGGTTGGAATCGGTCATCATCTCGTTGAGGACGTCCCACTGCCAGATCCTGCCGCGGTAGCGGCTCACCTCGGTGGTGATGTGTTGCTGCAGTAGATCGCGCAGCTGAGAGTTGCTGATGGTGCCGTTGGCGACGCCCTGCGTCAGCCAGTTCGGCAGCTGGTTGTGCCACACCAACGTGTGTCCGCGAACGCGTTGATGGTGTGCCTCGGCGAAGTTCACAAGGTTATCGGCGCCAGTCCAGTTGAAGTTGCCCTGCGTCGGCTCGACGACCTGCCACTTCATCTCGTTTCCGGGGGTCAGGACCGAGAACTGGTCGGCGGTGATCTGTGACAGGGCTGGATCGCTGAGATCGGACGGGATCGCTGCCGTGCCGATGTGCAGTTGGATCTTTGCCCCCAGCGCACGCAGTGAGGACGGGTCGGTCGATGCCTCATCTGCGGTTGCGGTACCCATCAATGCCAAAACGCTGGCCGCTGCAGCGGCCATCAAGCGGAAATTCATGACAAACCTCCTTGGTTGGATGTTTCCAGATGATGATGGCGAGGTGGCTGGCCCCGGTTGACAGGTGGTCAGCTCTCGCCAGGAAGCGCTAGAGAAAACTGCAGCGAGAATAGCTGCCTATGAGTGTGAAGCCCGCGAGTCCATGGCCGACTCGCCGGAAGAACGAATTGCATGCCGAATCAAACATCTTGTCCCCTCCCCTCTATCCGACGTTGCAACATGGCAACATGCGCATAGTGGAACTAAGATTGAGATAGAGCGCAGCCGGCTCAGCAGCGTTCGCCACCAGGCGATCCGCCAACAGCGCCACAGCGTCGTGCTGTGGTCCGCTCAAACCAGCCGTTGTTCGTTATGTGAGCGCTACCATATCAATGGACACGAGTCTAGGCGCAGCAACTGCGGAAAGTCAACGCGTGTGGGCGACCATCGCACGCTGGAGGGCCCACGTCCTCCTCTTGATCGAACCGTACTCGGCCGCGGCGACGGACTGGAGGTTGTGTCCGCGATTCCATCGCTGCTCGAAGTGCGGTTGGCCAGCAGCCGTCATTTGTTGCCTTTCTCTGCAGTCTCGGGAACGGTCATTCGGGTCGCGTTACGGCGAGAGACACAGGGCCTGGTCCCGGGAGGCGTTCTAACTCATGGAGTCGATAATGCGCTGCGCGGCCCCGGCAGCGCCGTCGACGCCGCGTGACTTTTCCGCTATTTCCACAGCGGCCCTGGCATGTGTTGGATCTCCAAGCAATGCTCGCAGCTCGCGGGCGAGCCGGACATGGTTGTGCGCGCGCCGGAATGGCAAGACACGACCTACACCCAAGCGCGCCGCACGTGCCGCGTTGTCGGGCTGGTCGAATCCGGCGGGGGTGAGCAGCTGTGGGCGGCCGGAGCGAAGAGCGAAGGAGAGGGTGCCGATGCCCGCTTGATGAACGATAGCTGCCGCTCGCGAAAACACGCGGGAATAGGGCAGGTAGTCAAAGGCGGCTACGGTGTCAGGCAGCTGTTGTTTTAGCGGCATACCGGTCAACAGCAGCCCACGCATACGGAGGATCTTGCATGCGGCGATTGCATGATTCCAATAATCACGGGCGAGCCAGACCGCGGAGGATCCCAGAGCAAAGACCACGGGTGGCGGACCCGCCGCGAAAAATGCTTCCAGCCTTTCGTCGGCTGCAGCGGCCGTATCTTGCGGATCACCGGCGTCGTACAGGGCCGCGCCGCAGACGAGTGTCCGGACGGGCCAGTCCGGTTGGGGTGCCGCGAGCGATGGATCGAACAGAGCGAGCGTGCCACGACCAGAAAACTGACCATCAAGCAAAATAGCCCGCTTCACGGGCGGGAGGCCCAATTCGGCGCGCAACGCGTGCAGAGGCCGCTCCCAGCGACGAACCGAGGCGCGCACCAGATTGAGCATCGACCCATGAGGCCAATGGCTCAACCGCGGCGCCCGATGCAACCACCCCAAGTTTGGGATCACCGAAGGATCGGTCGTCGAGAACAGGCTGAGTGGAGCGAGTACGCTCGAAAGCCACGGGATTTCGCGACTTTCGGCGATCATCGGCAGGGTGGGAGTCATAGGGTGTGAAACGGCAAGGGCTACGTCTTGCACGGCCGCGCGTAGGTCGGCGTAGGCGCGGCGGAGCGGCGCCGTCAACATCGCATTGATCAGGCGTTGCGGTCCCCTCCAGCGATCAAAGAATTGCTGTGCCACCTGTTCGGGCGCCCCGAGCTCGGCGATCGATGGTGCCAGTGGCGCGAATTCGAGGCCGGCCGCCTCGACGCGCGCGCGATAATCAATCGAAGTCGCAAGGCGCACGTGCTGGCCGCGCGCCAAGAGCTCCTTTCCCACTGCGATGTACGGATGCAGGTCCCCCAAAGATCCCAGTGTTGCAAGCAGGATGCGGCTCATGCTTCAGGGCATTCAGAGAACCGGTCGCCTGACATTCGGGCGAACAGGACACGTTGGCACGACATAGCACTCGCGATCCGACGCGCGCCAGATGACGGAACGCCAGCCTCATTCGCAGGGTCGGACATTGTATTTGCATGCCCAAACGGCATAAGCTTGGCTGTAATAATATTGTAACATTGCACATCGGTAGTGCCGCGCTTCGAGTAGCGCAAGCCGAAGCCCTACGGAGCACTCAGCAGCGAGGTCAGGAAAGCGAACGCATGGCAGAGACAGGAAGCAGCCACTGGCTCAGTAACCCACACGCGCCCGATATCGAGGCGCGTATTCGACAAGCGATCGAGGGCTATGCGGCCGCGCTCGTGCCGCTCGTGGGGGAATCGTATGGGCCGAGCTCCGTGCAGCAGGCTTGGCGGGAGTTCATGCCCGGGAGCAACACCCCGTTCACGGGCGGGGACGCGCATTCCGAGCTGTTCTTCTCCTGGTTCTTCCATCGTTGGTCGCCCGTGCCCGAAAAGGGGGATACGATCACGGATCCAACCCTCTATGGCACGCCGCCGACGCAAGCGTATCTGGCCCGTCACGCGTCCCGACTCAACCCCCTGTTGCGGCGGTATCTCGAGGCTTGTCTGGAAACTCCGTTGGGCTTCTATCAAGTTGTGAAGTGCTATCGCCAGAGTGGCTTCCGCGCTTGGGATATCTTCGCCGGCATGCAGATCGAGGTGATCGACAGCCTCGCATCCAGTTCCCTGAGTGATGGCGACATCATTTTTGCACATATCCCGTCTCTTGATGGAATCTGGGTGATCGATGCCATTTCACCCGTCAGCTTTCCCTCCTCTTTTCAAGGTCATTTGATCGACAACAAGATAGAACGGCAGTCTTCCGGGTGTTCGGACGGGGCGCTGCGAAAATTATACTTCGATCTTCTCGACACCAGTCTCCGCGAAGGATCAGGCGAGGTTCGCAACGTCGCTGGAGAAGCGGACGGGAGGTGGGACGTGATATTCGGGCCAAGGCCCTGAGCCCGCTACAGAGAACGATGCCGGGAGCGACACTGCATAGATCACTGGCGGCCGTAACGCCCGCCCGCCGGGCAGGTATCCAGCGCGTGTCGAATTCGCCTGAGCTGCTTTGATGCTCAGCTCAGATCGTCTCAATCGGCCGTGCCCAACCCCCAGCCGCCGTCGATGATGATTTCCTGGCCGGTAATGTATCCAGATCCCGGCGAGGCGAGAAATAGCACCAGGCCCTCCATGTCCTCCGGAAAGCCAACCCGATGCATGGGAATCACCTTGCCCATGGCCTTCTGGGTTTCCGGATCATGGGCGTGACCGCCGCCGATGTTGGTCACGATGAATCCGGGCGCAATGGCGTTCACGGTGATGTTGTAGGCGGCGAGCTCCAGGGCCACCGCGCGCATGAAGTGCGCGGCTCCTGCCTTTGCCGCCATGTAAGCAGAGCCGATGGCGGGCTCGATGTGGGTTGCGGCCAGCGAAGTGGTCATAATGATCCGACCGGACTTGCGCGGCTTCATGTGACGCGCGGCGGCTCGCGTCGTGGCAAAGACTCCGTTGAGGTTGATGTCGATAACCCGATTCCAGCGCTCATCGGTGTAATTTTCCAGAGCGCCTTCCGGAACACGTTGTCGCTGCGACCCCGCCCAGGAGCCGACGAACCCCACGCCCGAATCGATGCCGGCATTCGCGCACACCACATCGAGGCGGCCGTATGCACGTGCAGCCTCGTCTACCGCGGCATCCAGGGTAGTGTGATCTGTGACATCAACCGCTTCCCCGCGCACGTCGAGTCCCGCCGCGCGTAGCCGAGTGAGCTCGTTGTCGATTCGCTGTGAGTTGATATCGAGCAGGGTTACACGCGCACCGTTGGTGGCCAGCGCTTCGGCAAAGGCCAATCCGATGCCGCTCGCCCCGCCGGTCACAACGACTCCATATCCGCTCACGTCGAACAGCTCAGAAATCTTTTTCACGGCGCTCACCCTTCTAGAAGGATTCCTGGAGTGGATTATGCGCGCGCCACGGCGGGGTCGCGGTTTCGTCGGCGCCTCAACCCACGCTTTCAGCGCTGTAACGCGCAAGGAGTCCTGAGCGGACCGTCACCACGCGGCTGTTTGCGAAAGACGGGTTTTCGATGGGGGTTCGCCTTGGCGCCCGGGATGGTGCTTGCGTGAATCGGCGTCGCGGGGGCATGCGGCGACTCGTGGATTCATGCGACGAAATTACACAGAAATCCGCTCCGCGGTTGGCTGCATTCCCGACGGACTCTGCTAAAGTTGCTTGGTTGGGCTGACTGTTAGCGATCGTGCTTCCCGATTGCCTCCGAGGCACCCGGACAATAGCGGTTCGCCCGCGGTAACGGGCCTTCACGCATGCTATCTATCGATCCGGTTCGTGCCCGCAGGGCGCGCAACCCCCTGTTCTGCGCCGTCATTGGCGCCACGTTGGCAGCCTGTGCAGTGGGACCAGATTTCCATTCGCCGGGGCCTCCCGCGACAGAACACTACACGCAGGGCGAGCAGCCTCGGGGCACTGTAGAGGCTCCCGGGGTGGCCGGTGCCGCCCAGACGTTCGACCCGGATCGGGACATCCCGGGGGACTGGTGGACGCTGTTCCAATCCAGACCGCTCGACGAGCTGGTTCGGACGGCGCTGCTTGAAAGTCCCACTGTGGCGGCTGCGAAGGCGACCTTGCGCTCGGCGCGCGAAAACTATCTGGCAGAGCGTGGCTCCCTGCTCTTGCCGGCGGCGGACGGTACGTTCGCCGGTACCCGCGAGAAGGTTCCGGCCGTGGAGTTCGGCAACCCCAACGGTCCCTCGAGCACGTTCACCCTCATCAGCGCCACCGTCAATGTTACGTACCGTCTCGACCTGTTCGGCGCTTCACGCCGGCAACTGGAGGCGTTGCGGGCGCAGACGGACTTCCAACGCTGGGAGCTGGAGGCGGCCAACCTGTCTCTCACCGGCAATGTTGTGACTACCGCAATCAACATTGCGTCGCTGCGCGCGCAGATCGCCGCGACGAACGATATAATCTCCAGCCAGGAGGATCAGCTCAGGGTTGTAGAGAAGCAGCTCGCTGTCGGCGGCGCTTCACGCGCGGACGTGCTTGCGCAAAGTACCCAGGTTGCGCAGACGCAAGCAACTCTCCCGGCACTCGAGAAGGCGCTCGCCCAGGCGCAGCACCGACTCGCCGTGCTCACCGGCAAAACACCGGATACGGATACCCCGGTATTCGATCTCGACCACCTCGCTCTGCCGACCGATCTGCCCGTCAGTGTTCCGGCCAAACTCATTCGCCAGAGGCCGGACGTGCAGGCCGCGGAAGCGACATTGCATCAGGCTACCGCGCAGCTTGGTGTTGCCACGGCCAACCTGTTCCCGCAAATCAACCTCTCGGGAGCAATTGCCAGCGATGCTTTGAGCGCAGGCACCCTGTTCACGCGAGGAACCGGGGCTTGGACAGTCGCCGGTTCCCTGGCGCAACCCATCTTCCACGGGGGCGAGCTCATTCATAAGCGCCGCGCGGCCGTTGCGGATGTCGACAGCGCCGCCGCGCAGTATCGCCAGACCGTGTTGGCTGCTATGCAGGACGTCGCTGACACCCTGCGCGCGCTGGAGGCGGACGCGCGTGATCTACGCGCCGAGGCCGCGGCCGAGGACTTGGCGGCGAAGTCTCTGGACATCACGAAGAAGCAGTACACGGCTGGAGGCGTCAGCTACGTGCAGCTTCTAACTGCCCAACGGGCGTATGCGCAGGCGCGCGAGAATCGTGTGTTGGCCGAGGCTACCCGCTATGCCGACTCCGCCGCGCTCTACCAGGCGTTGGGTGGCGGCTGGTGGAATCGATGAGAAGGATCCAGAAGATGAGTCTCTCCGCCTGGATGAGGAGCAAGCAGTGAGCGCGGTGATGCGTCGACGTCTGACTATTGTGTTGCTGGCAGTCGGTTTCCTGCTCTCCGGGCTGATCGGCTTCAACATCTTCAAACAGCACCTGCTGGCAAAGATACGTGCACAGAATGCATCGCCACCGCAGACGGTGAGCACTACGACAGTCGAGCTCAGCGAGTGGCAGCCGGAAGTGACCGCTGTCGGCAACATGCGCGCCTATCGAGGCGTGGATGTCACGACGGAGATTGCCGGACTCGTGCGTGCGATCAACTTCAAATCCGGTGATGAGGCAAAGAACGGCGCGGTACTGGTGGAGTTGAATGCCGATTCGGACATCGCGCAGCTACACGCGTTGCAGGCGGCTGCCGACCTCTCCCAGACCACCTATGACCGCGATAAGATGCAATTCGAGGCGCAAGCCATCAGCCAGGCGACCCTGGACGCGGATGCCGCGGACCTGAAAAACCGGCGCGCCCAGGCAGAGGCGCAGGCGGCGCTGGTGGCCAAGAAAACCCTGCGCGCGCCATTTGCCGGCCAGTTGGGAATCACCACCCTGAATCCGGGCCAGTACCTCAATCCCGGCGACAAGGTCGTGACGCTGCAGGCCATCGACCCCATTCTGGTCGATTTCCGCGTACCGCAACGAGAGCTCGGGCGCATTTCTCCCGGCCAGACGGTGCATCTGACAGCCGACGCCTTTCCCGGGCAGACGTTCGAGGGGAAGGTGACCGCGATCGACCCGCGCGTCGATACGGCCAGCCGCAATTTCCAGGTGGAAGCCTCCGTCACGAACTCAGACCGGCGCCTGCTGCCCGGAATGTTTGCGCGAGTGGCCGTGCAGTCAGGGGCCACGAAGCAGTATCTCACGCTCCCGCAGACGGCGATTACCTACAATCCGTACGGCTCGACCGTGTTTCTCGCCGTAAAGTCGCAAGATGGAAAATCGCTTACCGCGCAACAGGTGTTCGTCACTGTCGGCCCGACGCGTGGCGATCAAGTCGCGGTGGTGAGTGGTATCAAGCAGGGCGATCAGGTCGTCACCAGCGGGCAACTCAAGCTCAAGAACGGCACACCGCTGGCCGTGGACAACAGTGTGGTACCCAAGGACGACCCGCATCCGACTCCGCAGGAGCAGTGAGGCGAACGATGAAGTTCACAGACCTGTTCGTCGAGCGTCCCGTCCTGTCAGCGGTCGTCAGCTTGCTGATCCTCGTGCTGGGCCTGCGAGCTATTTTCGGGCTGCCGATCACGCAATACCCGGAGACGGAAAACGCGACGGTTACCGTCAGTACCACGTATTACGGCGCTGATGCCGCCACCATGGCGGGCTTCATCACACAACCGCTCGAGCAGGCGATCGCTCAAGCGCAGGGGATCGACTATCTATCGTCATCCAGCAGCACCGGTGTGTCCGTCATCACGGCGACGCTGCGCTTGAATTATGACTCCAATCGCGCTCTGACCGAGATCAGCACGAAGGTCAACTCAGTGCGCAACCAGCTCCCGCCCCAGGCGCAGCAGCCGGTGCTGACCGTACAGGTGGGCCAGACCACTGATACGCTGTATATCGGCTATTTCAGCAATAGCCTGCCCACCAACGGGCTCACCGACTACATCGTCCGGGTGGTGAAGCCGAAGCTCGACGCCGTTGAAGGCGTGCAGACCGCCGAGGTTCTCGGTGCACGACAATACGCTCTGCGTGCCTGGCTGGATCCTGATCGGATGGCTGCACACAACGTTACCGCCTCCGACGTGTACTCCGCGCTCGGGGCCAACAACTATCTGACAGCCGTCGGTACCGCGAAGGGGCAGGCGGTGAGCGTCGACCTGACTGCCTCCACCGATCTGCACTCTCTGGACGAGTTCAAGCAACTGGTCGTGAAGCAGGAAAACGGTGCGATCGTACGACTGCAGGATGTCGGCACTGTGGTGCTGGGAGCGGAGAATTACGATTTCGGTGTGGCTTTCGACGGTAAGCGTTCCGTATTCATCGGCATCCAGGCGGCGCCACGGGCGAACGTGCTGACCGTCGCGAAGCAGGTGAAGGCCGCCTTGCCGGGCATCGCGGAGCAGCTTCCCACCGGAATGACACAGGATCTGGTTTTCGATGCCACGCGGTTCATCAACACCGCAATCAACGAAGTAATCAAAACGCTGGTCGAGGCGCTGCTCATCGTTACAGTGGTGATCTTCCTGTTTCTCGGAAGCCCACGCGCGGTGGTGGTGCCTGTGCTCGCAATGCCTCTCTCGCTCGTGGGCGCATTCTTTCTGATGCTGGTTCTGGGCTACTCGATCAACCTTCTGACGCTTCTGGCCCTGGTGCTTGCGATCGGACTGGTAGTGGACGATGCCATCATTGTTGTGGAGAACGTCGATCGCCACATCAAGGAGGGCATGGCACCTTTTCAAGCCTCCATCCAGGCTGCGCGTGAGCTGGGCGGCCCTATCGTGGCGATGACGGTTGTACTTGTCGCCGCATACGTGCCGATTGGGTTCCAAGGCGGACTGACAGGCGCCCTGTTCACGCAGTTCGCCTTCACGCTCGCTGGCGCCGTCACGATTTCCGGGATCATCGCGCTCACGCTCTCGCCAATGATGTGCTCGAAGATCTTTCGCAGCGACGCGGAAGAAAACCGCTTCACGCACTTCCTCGACCGGCGCTTCCAAAGCTTGCGGGATTCCTACAAGCGTGGCCTGTCTCGCTGGCTGGAGACCTGGCAGGTGTTGGTTACCTTGGGCGTGCTGATGCTGGCGGGCACCATCTATCTGTTCGCCACATCGACTTCGGAGCTTGCGCCCCAGGAGGACCAGGGGACCGTGCTCACCCAGGTGATCGGGCCTCCGGATGCGACGAGCGATCAGATGCGCACCTACCAGGACCAGATATTCAAGGTCTTGTCCTCGCTGCCCGAATACGATGCGACCTTTCAGCTCATCGGCAATCCGTCGGTCAATCAGGGTTTCGGGGGCGTGCTCCTGAAACCATGGAATGAGCGCAAGCGGTCCGCGGATGACGTCCAGAAGGAGGTGCAGGAGAGGTTGAATCACGTTGCGGGAGCGCGCATTGCGGCGTTCCAGTTTCCGCCGTTGCCGGGCTCGCAAGGCCTGCCGCTGCAGTTCGTGATCACGACCACCGAGCCCATCCAGAACCTGTACGAAGTGGCCAACAAGGTCCTGGACAAGGCGAAAGCCAGCGGCATGTTCTGGTTCATAGATTCCGACTTGAAGCTCGACAAACCACAGGCCACGCTCGATATCGATCGCGATATGGTGGCTGACATGGGATTGACACAACAGGACGTCGGCTCCTCGCTCGGCGCCGCTCTGGGCGGAGGCTATGTCAATTACTTCTCCATCTCGGGACGCTCCTACAAGGTCATTCCGCAGGTGTTGCAGAAATATCGGCTCAACCCGAGTGAAGTGCTCGACTACTATGTACGCGCGGGAGACGGCTCGCTCATTCCGGCCAGCACCGTGGCGAAAATCACGACCGATACGGTGCCGGAATCCATCAATCACTTCCAACAGCTGAACTCTGCCACCCTGGCGGGCGCCCCCGGGGTTTCGCAGGATGAAGCTCTCAAGTTCCTCCGCGACACACTCCGGGAGGTGGCGCCTTCGGGCTATATAGCGGATTACTCCGGCCAGTCACGACAATATATGCTCGGCTCCGGCAGCTTCGTGGTGACGCTGTTCTTCGCTCTCGTCATCGTGTACCTGGCGCTCGCGGCGCAGTTCGAGAGCTTCCGTGACCCCGCGGTCATTCTGGTCTCGGTGCCGATGGCACTCTTTGGCGCTCTGTTGTTCATCAATGTCGGGCTGGCCACGCTCAACATCTACACGCAGGTCGGGCTCGTCACGCTCCTCGGCCTCATCAGCAAGCACGGCATTCTCATCGTGCAGTTTGCCAATGAGCTGCAGCGCTCCGGCCTGCCGAAGCTGGAGGCGATCGAGGAGGCCGCCGCGGTTCGGCTACGCCCCATTCTGATGACCACCGCCGCGATGGTGTTGGGTGTGTTGCCGCTGGTCATCGCAACCGGGGCGGGAGCCGCGGGTCGCCGCGCCATGGGGATCGTACTCTTTACAGGGCTCTCCATCGGAACCTTGTTCACTCTGTTCGTCGTGCCGGCGGTGTACATCCTCATTGGCGCCGATCATGGACATGACAGGCGGGCTGCGACTCTGGCCACGGCGACGACGACTCACGGGGACGCGCCGGCGCCGGCGGGTTGACCGCCTGGCTGCCGGCCAAGAGTCGCGCTGGCACAACGGCCGCGGCTCAACATGATCAGCTGCTGCGGAATCACGAGGACGTGTGAGCGAGTGACCCAGTGGGGGCCTCGAGATAAAACGCATATTGAGTCGTACAGGCGCGCACAAAACCGCCCATGCGATACCCAGCAGCCCGCAAGACACTCCGATGAGTCAGATATACGACGGACGCGGTGGTTGCAAAGAACGCGCGATGCAGGAAACGAACCGCGGCGCGTACGGGTAGTGGCTTCCGCGCGCGCAAAGCCAACAGCAATTGCGATTGCAGCCCGATGTGCGCCAGCGCGTCAGCGACCAGGATCCGGCACAGTATTTTCAGGCGCTGGCAACCGGTTGTCACTTCGAGGGCGCGGTAGAACACGCTTGCAATCAACTCCGCCGCGATGAAGACATGTAGACGGAGCTCGAGCCCGCCGAGACGGCGTAAGCAGCAGAACACGAAGTCCGTCCAATCGGTCTGCTTCGGCGCTATCGCGTGATCTTCCATGAATGCGCGCAGCAATGTCGCATGCCGCTGCTCTTCCCGTACGAACAACTCGACGATCCTTACCAGCGGTGTGGCGTCGTGCTTCTCGGCATACCGCCGTGCCGTGCGTAGCAGTGCCTTACCCTCGGACTGCTCGCCTAGCTGAAAGACCGCGACGGAGCGCGCAATGAGGCGGCGCTCCTGCGGCTTCAGTACATCCGACACTCCCGCCGGAACGCGGCGGGGATGCTCTGCATGATATTCAAAATGGTTGAGCCAGATCTGCAAGTCGCGAAACATGCGGGCATCCTCGTGCTTGTCACCCCACCGTCAGGGTGACAAGCGATTCGGATACCGCTCGGGCGCAATTCGGGCAGATTGTGGCGAGGGGCGCCGTCCCGCCCCGAGCGCCGGCCAGGGATGGCCGGCCGGGTTGCGGCTCCAGGGACGGTACTATGAATAGGCCCCCGCGGGCGTCCCGAACGTCACTGCGGCGTCGGCCCCTCACTAACCCGCACAAGGTCATCCGGCCGCAGCCATTTCCTGAAGGCTGCTTGTACGTCCGCCGCGCCTAGCGCGATATAGCGCTGAGCCGCGGTGGTCGGCTCATCCAGCGGCAGGTCGAGGTCCACTCGCCCCAGCACGCCGTGCGCGATATCGTCCACGCTCGATTCACTCAGCGGAATCTGGCGCAGTAGCAGTGCCTTGACTCTTACCAGCTCGTCGGCGGTCGCCGGAGCGGTTTGCATGGACTTGATCTCGTTGACCACCATGTTGGCGGCCTTCGAGACATTCTGCGGATCGCTGGCGTATTGGATGAGATAAGCCCCCCGGGTTCTGCCGGCTTGCAGCGTCGATCCCACCGAGTACACCAATCCCGAGTTCTTGCGCAAGTCGATGCTGAGCCGCGTCGAATAGAAACTACCTCCCAACACGGCGTTGCCGAGTTGCAGCGGATAGTAATCGGGATCCGAGCGCTTCAGGGCCAGATTTTGCGCAAGGATCACCACGTCCTGCACCCGGCTGGCGTCCGGCACTGCGATTACACCGGCGCGATTGGGCGGTGCCTCCGGCAGGTCGACGTCAGGCTTCGGCCCGCTCACGTGCCAGCCGCTGAAGTACTTTTCCACGGTCGCTCGTGCCTGTGCCGGAGTGATGTTGCCGATGACCACGATGCTGGTGAGGTCCGGGCGGAAAACATCGCGATAATAAGTGCGCACGTTGTCGAGCGTGAGCGCGTTGACGCTTTCAGGAGTTGCCATGCGCAGACTCGGGTCGCTCGAGGGATAAAGAGCCGTGCGCAGTGAATGCTGCGTCAGAAAGCCCGGGCTCTTGTTACGGGCCGCCACACCATGCGCGAGCTGCACCTTGATGATGTTGAGTGCTTGCTCGGGTAGCGCCGGGTGCAACTGGTTGTCGGCCAGCAGCTCCACGGCACGATCGAAGTGCTCGCTCAAGGCCGCCACGGCAAAATCCGCACCTGCCCTCTCCCTCGCCCCTATAGCGTCCAGCTGCTGTTGGAAGGCCACGCGGTCCAGGTGTTCGCTGCCGTATGAGAGCAACTCGTCCAGCACCTGCGTGATGCCTTCCTGCCCCTTTGGCTCCTGCGTCTCGGGACGATTGCGGATGTGGCCCAGTACGGTCACCGTATCGCTCACATCCTCCGTCTGCACGATCAACTTCAGCCCGTTGGGCAGCGTCGTTACGATCGGATGGAGCGTGGAGGGAGGCACAGACAACCGATGCAACGCCGCGTCGGCCCACTCCGGTAGCTTGGTCGGTTTGGCTTCGCCGAGCGAAATAGACTCCTGGCCGCCGAAGCCTCCGCCGTGGGAGGCCACGGGCGCGCCCGACCCACGGGGTAACATGACACCGGAGATGGCGTGATTCAGATCGAGATACTCGCGGGCGACCCGGTTCACGTCGGCGACAGTTACCTTTTCGATCCGTGCGAGATCGTCATCCGGAGAATGGAGACCGTAGATCGTCAGTGCCTCGGACCAGATCGAAGCCAACTCGGCGATGGAGTTGCGCTGAAACTGAGCGGCGCTGCGCTCCTGGATCTTGGCCGCTTCGACCAGCTCGGGCGGAACTCCGTCGTGCGCCACTCGGGTGAGGATGGCCCGTACCTCCTCTTCGAGTTTCTTCGGGTCGTCATCTGCGGTGAAGGCGAGCGTCGCGTACGCCATGCCTGCCTCGGGAAGCGGCTCGAGCGAGAATCCAGCGTCGAGGGCTTTGCCTTGCGGCACCAACCCATAGAGATCGAAACGGCGGCTGCTCAGCACGTCGGCGAGAACTTCCAGGGCCGCGAAGTCATTGCTCTTCGGCCCGGGCGTGCGGGTCGCGATCATCAGCGTGCCGCTCGGGCGATCCGTATCCACGCTGAAAGAGGTGGGCTGCACAGGTTGCAATCGAACCTTTGGCCGGGCGGGAAGTGCCTTGCGCTTGATGTCGCCGAAGAGCTCTTTGACCTCGGTCAGGGTCCCTTTCGGATCGACATTCCCGGCGATGACGAGGATGGCGTTGTTAGGGGCGTACCACGCGTCATGGAATTTCTTGAGCGCCTGCGCCGTGGTCTTCTCGAACGAAGGGCGCGTTCCCAACGCGTCGTGCGCATAGGGTGTGCCCGCGAACATGGCTGCTCGCATTTTTTCGTAAAGGATATAAGAAGGCTCTGAGAGGTCCTGCGCGACCTCCTGCTCAATGGCGCCACGCTCGTGGTCCCATTCTTCCTTCGCATCGAGAACGGCGCGCATTCGGATCGCCTCGATATGAAGGGCAACGTCCAGATCTTCGGACGGCACCGTGTACAAGTACTGTGTGAGATCCTCGCGTGTGTTGGCGTTGAAGTTGCCACCAATGACGCTGCCTATGTCAGCCAGCTGATCGGCCGTCAGGCCGGGGCTGCCGCGAAACATCATGTGTTCCTGGGCATGCGCGGTTCCGGGAAATCCAGGAGGAGTCTCGTCAGACCCAACAAGATAATTCACCGAGGTCGCCGCCACGGGCGCCAGTGGATTGCGCACAATCACCACTTGCAAGCCGTTACCCAATGTTGCGCGCAGGACTTCGGACTTGTCCGGCTCCCCGGGGCGGCCCGCTGCGGGCTGAGCGGTCGAGGCCGGCTGCGCTGTTGGCATCGGGCCGGTCGATTCCTTTTCCGCTGCCGTCGCGCATGGGGTCGCAAGAGGGCTGATCGTTGCGCAGATCGCAATCAACGAGAGGAGGGCAGCACGTGGCAACGGGCCGATGTGCAAGGCCCGAAGAGCCTTTGAATTCATGGACATGGTATTTGAGAACCGCCTGGTGGGCGTAAGTGGTGATAGCCAATTAACGGACTTTAATGATTCGCCCATCTTCGGTAAATCGATACCTCCGTATTGTCGGGCGGTGGGCCAGAAAGGCCCGCCTAAGCTCAGGCCCTCTGCTGTACCCGTGATACTAAGGATTAGCGATTACTGGCCGCGTCCGCGCCCTGCCGCGCTGTGCTTCGCTTTGCGCGCGCTGGCTCTGGGGCTGCTTGCCTGCGGCCCCACTGCCTGCGGGCTGCTCGGCCCTCACTACAAGCGGCCGGACGTTCCCGCGCCCAGCTCCTGGCGTACTGTTTCGGCCGAGCCTGTCAGCACGAATTGGCCCTCGTCCGAGTGGTGGCGGGGTTTCAACTCAGCCACGCTCGATGATCTCCTGGAGCAGGCTCGGACAGCCAACGACGATATCGCCGCGGCGATCGCTCGCATCCGGCAAGCCGATGCGCAAGTCCGGATCGCCGGTGCTCCTTTGCTGCCTTCACTGAATCTGGGGGGCCAAGGCACTCGCCAGCGAGCCAAGTCCATCTTCATCGCGCCCGACGGGAAGCTCAGCTCCATGCCCGGCACCTTCAACACCTACGCTGCCCAGCTCAGCGCAAGTTATGAGGTGGATTTCTGGGGTAAGAATGCGGCCGTCCGGGATGCCGCACGACTGACCGCCGTCGCCAGTCGTTACGATCGCGCGACCATCGAGCTGAGCGTAATGACCAGTGTGGCGAGCACCTACTTTCAGGCGCTCGAGCTGCGTGACCGACTCAAAGTCGCGCAGGAAAATGTCGCCAGCGCCCGGGATATCCTGAAAGGGTTGCAACTCGAGGCGCAGGTCGGAACGGTTACCGCGCTGGACGTGGCTCAGCAGGAGACCACTGTCGCGACTCTCGAGGCGGCAATCCCTCCCATTCAACAGCAATTGGTACAGACGCTCGATGCCCTTGCCATTCTGGTAGGCAAGGAACCGGAAGCAGTGGATGTGAGCAAGGGGAGCCTGCAGGAATTGGCAATGCCCCAGGTCTCCCCCGGCTTGCCCTCCGAGCTGCTGGTACGGCGACCGGATGTAGCGCAAGCGGAAGCACAGCTCATGGCCGCGAACGCCGACATCAGGGCGGCCCGCGCCGCCTTTTTTCCCAGCATCAACCTTACGGCGGAGGGCGGCTATACGAGCACCGCCCTGAGCACCCTCTTCAGTCCGGCCAGCCGTCTGTTCAGCATCGGCGCGGGGCTGACGCAGCCGATCTTTCGCGGCGGGCAGATACTCGGCCAATACCAACTCAACAAGGCGCGATATGAGGAGTTGCTGGCGGACTATCACAAAGCGGTCATCTCGGCTTTCTCGAATGTCGAGGACGCGCTGGTGAGCGTGCAGCAGACCCGGGAGCAGCTCGAGCGCCAGCAGCAGGCGGTCGCCACGGCCCGGCACGCCTACGAGCTGACGCAAGCCCAGTTTCACGCGGGAACCATCAATATACTGGTCGTTCTGGGCACGGAGACGGCATTGTTTACGGCCGAGGACACTCTCGTGCAGGTGAAATATTCCCATCTGAATGCGCTGGTCGCGCTGTTTGGCGCGCTCGGCGGTGGTTGGCAGCGAACATGAACAAAATACGGCTGAGCGGACCCCGGGTCGTCCTGTTGGCGGCGGCGGCCGCTCTTGCGGCGTGTTTTGCCTGGTACGGACACGCTGGCCGCGCACGGGCGGCTGATAAGGACGAGAAAGGCGCGGTGCGCGGAGCGATCGCGGTGGAGACGTCGCGTGCTACGCGTAATGACGTGCCGGTATACCTCGAAGGCCTCGGCACGGTACAGGCTTTCTACACGGTCACCGTAACGGCACGTGTCGATGGCGAGTTGCAGAAAGTCGGCTTCGTGGAAGGTCAAACGGTCAAGAAAGGCGATCTCATCGCCCAGATCGATCCGCGTCCATTCAAGGCGGCACTCGATCAGGCAATTGCAACCCACGCCAAAGATGTGGCGCAGCTTGCCAGTGCCAAGGCCGACCTGGATCGTTACGAATTGCTGGCCCCGCAGAACCTCGCGAGCAAGCAGACGCTGGATTCCCAACACGCCCTGGTCGCGCAGCTGGAGGCGCAGATCAAGGGCGATCAGGCGAACATCGACAACGCAAGGACGCAGCTCGGCTACACGACCATCACCTCTCCCATTCAGGGAAAAACGGGCATCCGCAGGGTCGATCCGGGAAACAATGTGCATGCCACCGACACGAACGGCATCGTCGTCGTGACGCAGGTGCAGCCTATCGCCTGCATTTTCACTCTCCCGGAAGAAACGCTGCCTACTCTCAACCGGGCGTTGGAAGCGGGCTCTGTGAGCGTTACGGCCTTGTCCCGCGACGGCAAAACCGAGCTGGATCACGGCACCATCGCGTTGGTGGACAACCAGATCGATCAGAGCACGGGTACGATCCGGGTAAAGGCGACTTTCCCCAACCCGCACGATGCGCTGTGGCCAGGTGAATTCGTCAATGCGAGAGTCCTCGTGCGCACCGAGCGCAACGCCTTGACGGTACCGTCGAGTGCCATCCAACGTGGCCCGAACGGCATGTTTACCTATGTCGTCAAGGCGGATTCCACCATCGAGGCGCGCCCCCTGGAGGTTGGAGAGGAAAACGGTGCGCTGACAGTCATTACCGGCGGCCTGAAGGATGGAGAGGAAGTCGTGTTGAGCAACCAATATCGCTTGCAGCCTGGGGCAAGGGTGCGCAGTGTCGGGGCCCTGCCATCCTCTACAGCGAGCTCGGGCGGCGCGCGAGCGAAGGTGAGCTCGTGATCGCGCCCGGTGCTGCACCATGAATATCTCGACCCCGTTCATCCAACGTCCGATCGCGACCTCGCTGTTGATGGCGGGCATCTTCCTGGTCGGCGTGGTGGCTTTCCCATTGCTGCCCGTCGCGCCGCTTCCGCAGGTGGACTTTCCGACCATCCAGGTGAGCGCCACTCTGCCCGGTGCGAGCCCGGAGACGATGGCTTCCTCGGTGGCGCAGCCGCTCGAGTACCAGTTTGGCCAGATCCCGGGAGTGGCGCAGCTCACCTCGACGAGCGTGCTGAACAACACGACGATCGTCGTGCAGTTCGATCTCGATCGCAACATCGATGCCGCGGCGGCGGATATACAGTCGGCCATCGATGCTGCCGGGGGACAATTGCCGAAGAACCTGCCGAGCCCGCCGTCCTATAAGAAGGTCAATCCGGCCGATTCACCCATTCTGGTCATGTCGGTGCAGTCGGATGTCCTGCCCACTCCAGAGGTCGATGACGCCGCCGAATCGATCATCGCGCAGCAGATCTCGCGTGTCCCGGGAGTCGGCATAGTGACCATCGGGGGGCAGCAGAAGCCGGCCGTGCGTGTGCAGATCGATCCCGCGAAAATCGCCGCACTCGGTATACAGCTCGAGGACGTGGCGAATGTGATCAGCGCTGCCACGGTCGATGCGCCCAAGGGCTCCGTCAACGGCCCCGAGCACAGCTTCACCATCTATGACAATGATCAGCTGTTGAAGGCCGCTCCCTGGAACGACATCATTGTTGCCTACAAGAACGGCGCGCCGGTTCGTATCAGGGATATCGGCGTTGCGGTGGACGGGCCGGAGAACCGGCTGGTCTCGGCCTGGCAGAACGGGCACGATGGCGTGCTGCTGCTCATCAACAAGCAACCCGGTGCGAACGTCATCGAAACGGTCCAGCGCATCAAGGAGCTGCTCCCCCACATGCAGACGCAGATCCCTGCGTCAATCCAGATCAAGCAGATCGTCGACCGTACGACGACCATAGCCGCTTCGGTGCACGACGTTGAATTCACTTTGATGCTTACGATCGCGCTGGTGGTCATGGTGATCTTCCTGTTTTTGCGCAATCTGTGGGCGACGCTCATTCCCGGCGTCACCGTGCCGCTAGCCTTGTTCGGGACTGCGGCGCTCATGTATTTCCTGGGTTACAGCCTCGACAACCTCTCTCTCATGGGCCTGACGATTGCCGTCGGATTCGTGGTGGACGACGCGATTGTCATGCTCGAGAACATTTACAGGCACATCGAGGCGGGTATGTCGCCGCGCGAAGCGGCCATCAAGGGCTCGAGCGAGATCGGCTTTACCATTTTCTCCATCAGCGTGTCGCTGGTGGCGGTGTTCATTCCCTTGTTGTTGATGGGCGGCATCATCGGGCGCCTGTTCCGGGAGTTTGCGATTACGGTCACCATGACCATCGCCGTGTCCGCCTTCGTCGCCCTGACACTCTCGCCCATGATGTGCTCGCTGTTCTTGAGGGACGAGAAGCACGCTCGGCACGGTCGGCTGTATATGGTCGTCGAGCATGGGTTCGAGAAGCTGCTCTCGGGCTACACCCGCGGCCTGGATTTCGTACTCCGCCACCAGCGCGCCACGCTCGCGATATTTCTCGCCACCGTGGCGACAGCCGGGCTTCTGTATGCGTTCGTCCCGAAGGGATTCTTCCCCCAGCAGGATATTGGGATCCTTTCCGGACTGTCTGATGGCCCTCAGGACATCTCGTTCGAAAAGATGGTTTCATTGCAACATCGATTGTTGGATGTCGTTGCGGCCGATCCCGATGTCGCCGCGTATGGGACCGGACTGGGTGGCTCGCGACCGGTCAACAATGGATTCGTGGTGATCGGCCTGAAGCCGCGCGATCAGCGTAAAACGGGCGCCGATGAGATCATCGCGCGGCTGCGTGCGAAGCTGGCGCAGGTACCGGATGGCACACTGTTCCTGCAGGCCGCGCAAGACATCACCGTTGGCGGCCGCACCACGCGCACCCAATATCAATACACGCTGCAGGACCCGGATCTGGACGAGCTCAATGAATGGGCGCCGAAGATGCTCGGGCAGCTGCAGAAGATTCCACAGCTTCGTGATGTCGCTTCCGATCAGCAGAACAAAGGCACGACACTGTCATTGGTCATCGATCGCGACCAGGCCGCCCGCTTCGGTATCCAGCCCTCGCTCATCGACGCGACTCTGTACGACGCGTTCGGCCAGCGCCAGGTGACGCAGTATTTCACGCAGCTCAACAGCTACCACGTCGTGTTGGAGGTCACGCCGGGGCTGACGGCCGATCCCAATACGCTGAACAAGATCTACGTGAAATCGCCGACCACCGGCCAGCAAGTGCCGCTGTCGACCTTCGTGCACTACGACACCCATCACGTGAGCTATCTTTCAGTGGCTCACCAAGGGCAGTTTCCCGCCGTGACCCTGTCCTTCAACCTCGCGCCCGGTGCCGCCCTCGGGGATGCGGTGGACGCGATCGAGAAGGCTGCCACCGCGATCCGACTGCCGGGCTCGATCCAAGGCACTTTCCAGGGGACGGCGCAGGCGTTCCAGGACTCGCTCAAGAGCGAGCCTTTGTTGATTCTCGCGGCGCTCGTAGTGGTCTACATCATCCTCGGGATGTTGTATGAGAGTTATATCCATCCTCTGACCATTCTCTCCACCCTGCCGTCCGCGGGCGTGGGCGCGCTGCTGATGCTGTGGGGCTTCCACTTCGATCTGTCGGTGATTGCGCTGGTCGGGATCATCCTGCTCATCGGCATCGTGAAAAAGAACGGCATCATGATGGTGGACTTTGCGATCCAGGCCGAGCGTGAGGAGCACCTTACGCCCGAGGAGTCGATCCGCAAGGCCTGTCTGCTACGCTTCCGTCCCATCATGATGACCACCATGGCGGCACTGTTGGCCGCTGTGCCGCTGGCCTTGGGTACTGGCACCGGCTCGGAGCTGCGCCAGCCACTCGGGTACACGATGGTGGGCGGCCTTCTGCTGAGCCAGATGCTGACTCTGTTTACGACTCCCGTGGTCTACCTCTACCTGGATCGTTTCAGCAACCGCATGCGGCAACGGCGCCGAAGCAGGGCCGCCCGCGAGCTGAGCGATACGCCTGAACGGGTGAAGCCTGGTGCGTCCCCGGAAGGTGAGGCTGGGGGCGAGCCGGTTACGAGCGCCTGAGGGGCGAGGATCATGTGGGCATGAAACTCCTGCTGGTCGAAGACAACGAGCGCGTGACCCGTTTTGTGGTCAAGGGGCTGCAGGAGGCCGGCCACACGGTCGACAGCGCCGACAACGGCCGTGAGGGGATGTTTCTCGCCGCCAGTGAGCCTTATGATGTGATCATCATGGATCGGATGCTGCCCGGGCAGATAGACGGGCTCCACATCATCGAGACTCTGCGCAAATCCGGCAATCGCACCCCGATTCTCATCCTGAGCGCTTTGTCCGATGTCGATGAGCGCATCAAGGGATTGAAGAGCGGCGGTGACGATTACCTGACCAAGCCGTTCGCTTTCGGGGAATTGCTGGCGCGGCTCGATGCCCTGGCACGCCGCTCGCAAGGCAGCGGCACCCAGACGGTTCTCGAAGTTGGGGATCTGCGGATCGATCTGCTGTCGCGCAAAGCGGTGCGCGGCGAGCGCAGCATCGCGCTGCAACCGCGTGAGTTCAAGCTGCTCGAGTACCTGATGCGGCACGCCGGCCAGGTTGTGACCCGCACCATGCTGTTGGAGAACGTCTGGGACTATCATTTCGACCCGCAGACGAACGTCGTGGACGTGCACATCAGCAAGCTGCGGCAGAAGATCGATGCTGACTTCGAACGCCCGATGCTGCGCACGGTCCGCAACGCCGGGTATATGTTGAGTGCCGATGAGTAGGTGTTTCGCAGGTCGGCTGGAAGCCTGAGCGAGAGGGGCTTATCCCTGGTCATGAGCAAGGTTATCGGTTCGACAACGTTCGCGCTCTCGTTTGGCTATATAGCCTTTGGCGTGGTTGCGCTCATCTTGTTTGCCGCGCCTCTCTGGTCTGCCTGGCAGGTGACCGTCGAGGACGGGCGTTCCGAGATTCTGCATGCTGACGCTCAACGCCTCACGGAGGTTTTCCATCGCGAGGGTGCCGCTGGGTTGAAAGCTTTCATCGATGCTCGGGTCGGTATGCAACTTCCCGGCGAGCGTATTCTGCTGTTGGCAGACTCCTCCTTGCACCGCCTCGCCGGCAACCTGCCGCGCTGGCCTCGGAACGTCCCCGTCCGGCCTGGCTTGTATACCGTCATGCTGGATCTCAGCGGCGTTCCGACTGAATCGGTAGTGGTGCGCAGTGCGCTCCCTGGTGGCTATAGCCTTCTGGTTGGCCGGGACGTGGCTCGATTCGCTCCCTTGACCCGGCACTTCTGGACGGGGCTCGGCGGCGCGTTGGCCGTTCTGTCGATCGTGGGCGTGCTGGGTGGAGTGTTGATACGCCGGGCAATTCTCGCGCGTATCAACAGTATCCGACAGACCGTCCTTGCGATCGTGCAAGGGGATCTCAGCCATCGCCTGCCGGCGCGGCAAAGTGGCGACGAGCTCGATACCCTGTCGCACACCATCAACGGCATGCTCGACCAGATCGAGCAGCTCGTACACGGCATCCGCGACGTGTCAAATTCAATTGCCCACGATCTGCGCACGCCGCTTGCGGAGTTGCGCTCCCGGCTCGAAGAGTTGTCGCTCACCCGGCCCACGAGCGAGGAGACTTTCGCGGAGATCGACGCGGCGGTGGCCGATGTTGACCGTGTCATCCGCATCTTCAACGCGCTGCTACGTCTGGCGGAGATCGATACGGGCATGCGACGCTCCGGCTTCGTGCAGGTGAATGCCAACGAGCTGGCGGCCGAAGTCGTGGACTTTTACCTGCCTGCGGCAGAGATCAAGAACGTGAATTTGTCGTTCGTCTCTACCGGGCCGGTGTCGGTTTCCGGCGATCCGACCTTGCTGGCTCAAGCTGTTGGCAATCTCATCGACAACGCCCTCAAGTATGTGGGTGATGGCGGCTCCGTGAATGTCGAAGCGCGGAATCGTAGCGATGGGGCGGTCGAGATCAGTGTCACCGACAACGGGCCAGGGATTCCGGACGATGAAAAACCCAAGGTGGCACAGCGGTTCTATCGGGGTGACGTCAGCCGTGGAACGCCGGGGGTCGGCTTGGGCTTGAGTCTGGTGCAGGCGGTAGCCAAGCTGCATGGGGGCGAGCTTCAGCTTGCGGACAATCTACCCGGGTTGCGCGCGCGGATGATCATCGAGCCACGGGCACTCTTGTCGGGGCGGCCGCGCGGCGCCGCCGCCGAGCCTCAAGGCACAGCCCTTGCTGAGCCAAAGTCGGAGCCGAGCGCGATCGCACTCTGATCGCATCAGGAGGTTCGCGGCAAACGATTGCCTCTTATCAGGCTTGGCTGTTCGCTGAGGGGTGCCCTCCCTACGGCGATCATCGCTGAGACAGGCTCCCTGGTGCTTTCGCTGAAAGGCCCGGGTAAACGACTCCGCTCACTTCCAGGTAATGATGCATATCCAGGCACGAGAGATCGCGCGGGTACCGCTATCGCTCATCACACGGCTTCGGCTCGTTCTGTTCGGACACGAGGATCTCGCAGGGATCGTCTTCTGGGCGGCCTTGGTCGGCATTTGCGGGGCGCTTGCCAGTGTTGCCTTTCGCGGAGGGATCGCCCTTCTCGAGTTGTTGTTCACCGGTCAGGCCATGGGCCTCGTCAATGGAGCATCGCGGCTTGTGTGGTGGCATCGCGCCGTGGTTCCGATGATCGGCGGAGTCTTCTCCGGCTGGGTTTTGTACATTCTCGGCCGCCGCTTCGTATCGCTCAAAGTCATAGATTATATCGAGGCGACGCTGGTCGGCGACGGACGCATCAGCCTGCGCGGGACTTTGTTGAGGAGCGCCTCGTCATTGCTCACGATCGCTTCGGGCGGCTCGATCGGCCGCGAGGGCTCGATGGTGCAACTCGCGGCGATGTTGGGATCGCGGGTCGGGCAATTTGCCGGCGCGCCCGTGCCGCGATTGCGCTTGATGGTCGCTTGTGGCGGAGCCGCGGGCATCGCGGCAGCCTATAACGCGCCTATCTCCGGGGCTCTGTTTGTTTCAGAGATCGTGCTTGGCTCGCTGTCCATGGAGACCTTCGGGCCTCTGGTGGTGGCCTCCGTCATGTCAGACGCGACCATCCATCGGTTTCTCGGGTACGGGCCGGTATTTACCGTACCGCATGTGCAATTCGCCTCGAACTGGGAGCTCGTGTTCTTCATTGCGTTGGGAGTACTGTTAGGACATCTGGCCCCGCCGTTCCTTGCGCTGCTCGATTATACGAAGAGCCGCTTCGTACGGCTGGGCTTGCCTCTTTACTGGCAGCTCGGCCTCGGTGGGCTCATCGTCGGCCTCATCTCCATCTTCGTGCCGCAGGTCTGGGGAAACGGCTACAGTGTGATCGGCGGGATCCTCCAGGGGGAACTGGTGGGACTGTGGCTCGCGGCCATTCTCGGCGCCAAAGTTCTGGCCACGGCCGCCACCGTAGGCTCCGGAGCGGTGGGCGGAGTGCTGACTCCAACTTTGTTCATCGGTTGCGCGGTCGGGTCGCTCCTGGGAGCGGTGCTCCATCATCTGATGCCTACGATCGTATCGGTACCGGCCGCTTATGCGCTCATTGGCATGGGTGGTTTTCTTTCGGCGACGACGCTCGCCCCGCTCACTTCCATTCTCATGATCTTCGAGATGACCGCCGATTATGAGATCGTGCTGCCGCTCATGTTGGCCTGCGTTACGGCGCACTACACCGCCAAAGTCTATCGAGAGGGCAAGTCTGTTTATCACGCTTCCATCCACAGCGCGCTGGCGAATGAAGGCAGCGACGATTGGCGGCTGCGAACCGTGGCAACCCTGGTGAAGCCGGCGGCAGCCGTTGTGTCCGATACCACGATTCTCGCGAATATGTTCGATCGGCTGCCCAAGCGCCCGCTCGAGCGGGTTCTGGTGGTGAAAGGGAATGATCTGGTTGCCTGGCTCGATCCTCGGGAAGTACTCGAGCGGATGCGACGATCGGAACTGGCGGGCAGTCTGCCCGTATCGGCGGTCGCCAGGCCCGTGGAGTTCACACTGACTCCCGACATGCCGCTGACGGCGGCGCTGGAAGGTTTCTTGCGCGAGCAAGCGACCGTGCTGCCGGTAACACCCGGCCAGTGGCGCAACACGCTCTTGGGAGAGGTGTCGCGCAGCGACGTGTTGCTCGCGATCCAGGACCGGCTCACCTACCCGAAATAGTCGGGTTTCCTTGCGGGCGCTCGAAGGAGCCGCGGCTTGAGTGTTCGCGCCTGTTCGTAGCGTCGTCCCTGGAGCGCTCGGGGCCAGAGCGGCCGGCCTGGACGGGCCGCCCGGGCGCCCGTCCCGTCGTCCACGATTTGCCATGAATGATCACCGGCTCGCCGATTTTGCGTCAGAGGCCGGCCCCGCCGCCGCGATGTACTGGGTCCCAGGACGGAACGAGGCGTTCCGCCGCAAACAGGCAAGGCAAGCAAGAGGGCTCGAGTATGAACACTATGACCAGAAAGCTGCGGGCGGGTGCGTTGGGGCTGACTCTCGTATCGACTTGTGTGGTGGCGCTGCCGGTCTACGCTCAGGGCGGCAGCAAGCCTCCGCAGGCGGCCTCGAAGCAGGAAAACATTGGTGTGGTCACAGGGCTGGCGGTGGGCGCCGCCGCTGGCGGTCCGGTAGGCGCCATTTTCGGTGCCGCCGCTGGAGCCTGGATCGGCGATCGCTATCACAAGCAGGTGGTTGCGAAGAAGGAGCTGGCCGCCGACCTCAGCCAGAGTGAGGCACAGCGGACCGCCCTGACGCAAAACGTGGCGGAGTTGAATGCCTCGTTGGCCAGTGCCCGCATGAAGAGCGATCAGTTGGATCAGGCGCTGAAGAACACGGATGAGCTGCAGACGGATGTGAGCTTTCGGACCAATGACGACTCGATCAACGTGCGGACGATGTCGCCGTTGCTGAAGTTGGGCGCTCTGGCGGCATCGATGCCGGACGTGAAGGTTCGGGTGGCGGGATATGCGGACGCGCGTGGCTCCGAGGAGCTCAACGATGCCTTGTCACGGCGTCGCGCGGAGGCGGTGGCGGCCGTGCTCGAGAAGGCCGGAGTTCCGAAGGACCACATGATCGTCGAAGGTCATGGCAAATCGGAGTCTACTGCCATGGAGGGTGACCTCGACGGTTACGCCTTGGATCGCAAGGTCACCGTGCGGCTCGAGCGTCCGGGCAAGGAGGAGGTGGCCCGGAATGACTAAGCGGGTGGAGGGCCGAATCGGCGTGGGGCTCGGCGGGCGGAGCCGAGCCCTGTGCCAGGATCGCCTCGGGCGGGGCCGCTGGCAGCGACTGCCGCCTTCGGTGGTGGGCAAATCCTGTGCGTTGACACGCGCTCACGCAGGCACATGAGGACCCGGCTGGAGCCTCTCGGAGAGAGTCGCGGCGGGCGCGGGAAAGCCCGCCGCGGAGGAGGGCGCCTGTGGTGATGATACGGTCCATGGGCATAATGACGCCCTGGCGCTGCAACCCAGCGAGCCCTTTCTGGCCCGCTCGGGTCGGGCGGCGCCCTGCGCCCCCTTCGGAGCTTATTGGTGATCATGAACTCGAACGCTTCCATCGTCCGCCTGGACACCCCTCTCGAGCCGGATGTTTCCACACCACCCGCTGACCGCGTGCTCTCGGGTAGTCCGGAGCACCGGGTCTGGAATTACTTCAGCGACTCTACCCAGACGTTCTTCGCCGGCCGTTGGTCCGGGACGCGGGGAAAGTGGCGTGTCCGCTATACGGAGAATGAGTTATGTGTGATGACGGCCGGTCGCGTCGTCATTACCAGCGACCTGGAAGAGCACAGTGTCTTCGGGCCGGGCGATGCTTTCGTGATCCCCGCAGGTTTTTCGGGGACCTGGGAAGTGTTGGAGGATTGTTCGAAGGTCTACGCCATCTTCGAGCCGCGCCGCCCCTGAGCTGCAGACGCTTCGCAGGGCCGCAAGGCGTCCGCGGCGAGACTTCGGCCCCGGCTTTTTCACATAACCCAACACATGGGTGACACGCGTCGCACCTTCGCGACGCTGTACTTCACTGCGCGAGCGCGGCATGAAACCCTACGCGCGCTGACCAAAACTCCCCTTTCTGTCCAGTAACTTCAGAGGTTCGTCATGGAGACCATTACAGTCGCGGCGACTCGGGGGTACTCACTGTCGGAAACGGAAATCCTCGTTGGAAGCGCCGTCGTGCTGGTTGTGCTGGTGTGGACGGTTCTGTCGAGCGTTAAGCATTTCCGCAGCCGGCAAGTACCACGCATAGTCAAGAACTAAGATGTCCTGATGCTTGGCGGAGGCGCTTGCGAGAGCGCCTCCGCACCTGACCTTGCGCCGGGGGCCTGCCGGCGTGTTTACAGACCGCGCAACACTTCCGCGACTGTCGCGAAGATCTGATCGATTTGCGGGCGCTCGATGATGAGCGGTGGCGATAGCGCCAGCACATCTCCGCTCTGCCGGATCAACAGTCCGCGCTCGAAGCATTTGGTGTACACCTCGAAAGCGCGCGTGCCCACTTTCCCGGGAATCGACTCCAACTCCAGGCCCAGGATCAGGCCGTAGTTGCGAATGTCGATGACGTGCGGCAAGCCTCGGAGCGCATGCGCCGCATCCTCCCAGTAACGCGCCAGGTCCTTCACGCGCGTCAACAGTCCTTCGCGCTCGTAGATTTCCAGTGTGGCAAGCCCGGCCGCGCAGGCCGTCGGGTGCGCGGAGTATGTGTAGCCATGGAACAGCTCGATCGCGCCCTCCGGTCCCTGCATGAAGGCCTCATAGATCGCCTTCTTGACCAGGACGCACCCCATCGGCACGCAGCCGTTGGTGAGTCCCTTCGCGCCGGTGATGATATCCGGGGTGACGCCGAATTCCTGCGCGGCAAACGCCGAGCCGGTGCGCCCGAAACCGGTGATGACTTCGTCGAAAATGAGCAGAATGCCGTGCCGATCGCAGATCTCGCGGATGCGCTTCAGATAACCCTTGGGCGGAATCAATACACCCGTCGAGCCCGCGATCGGCTCGATGATGACGGCGGCAATAGTCGCTGCGTCGTGCAGCGTAACCAGCCGCTCGAGCTCCTCGGCGAGATGGGCTCCGTGCTCCGGCTCGCCACGCGAGAAAGCATTCCTGGCGAGATCGTGCGTGTGGGAAAGGTGGTCGACTCCGGGCACGAGCGAGGCAGACCACATTTTACGGTTCGGTGAGATGCCGCCCACCGAAATGCCGCCGAAACCAACACCGTGGTAGCCACGCTCGCGGCCGATGAGCTTCGTGCGGGTAGCCTCGCCTCGGACGCGCTGATAGGCGAGGGCTATCTTCAGCGCTGTGTCGACCGACTCGGAGCCCGAGTTCGTAAAGAACACGTGGTCCAGACCCGCGGGCGCGATCTTCGTCACCGCATTGGCAAGGGCGAAAGCGGGCGGGTGCCCCATCTGAAACGGCGGGGCGAAATCCATGGTCTCGAGCTGCGCGGCAACGGCCTGGGAGATCTCCTTGCGGCCATGGCCGGCATTCACACACCAAAGGCCTGCGACCGCATCGAGAATCTGACGGCCTTCCGGCGTCCAGTAATACATGCCACTGGCCTTCGCCAGGATGCGCGGCTTGGACTTGTACTGGCGATTGGCGGTGAAGGGCATCCAATAGGCTTCGAGGTCGTCGCGGGAGAGCGACCCGGGGGAAGACGTGGGCATGGTTGTCGGCTCGACGTGGCAGGTTGAAAGCACAATGATAAATAAAGTGGACAATTTCGGCCATCCCTACCAATATTCGTAGCTGTCTCGTCTAGGATTTTAAACACCCATGACTATCGACGTCGGGGCGCGGCTGCGCGGCGTCCGGACCAGTTTCGGCTTGTCGCAACGGGAGCTTGCGCGGCGGGCGGGCGTGACCAATGGGTTGATCTCGCTGATCGAGCAGAACCGCGTCAGCCCGTCCGTCAGCTCGCTGAAAAGAGTGCTCGACGGTGTACCCATGTCGCTCGCGGAGTTTTTTACTCTGGATCTGAGTGCCGCCCCCCAGGCGTTTTTCGGTGCTGACGAGCTCGTGGAGCTCGGCAGTGAGGAAGTCTCACTGCGGTTGGTTGCCGCGAAACGGCCCGGGCGCAAGCTCACCGTGCTGCATGAACGTTATGCAGCCGGAGCCGCCACGGGGGAGGAAATGCTGGTTCATCACGGCGAGGAGTCCGGTGTCATCGTTCGTGGCCGGATCGAGCTGACTGTCGGGGGGACATCGCGTGTGCTCGGCCCTGGTGAAGCCTATTATTTTTCGAGCCACCTCCCGCACCGTTTTCGCAATGTCGGGCGCGACGTGTGTGAGATCATCAGCGCCAGTACGCCACCCAGCTTCTGAAGCGAACGCCGGCATGAACGCGAAACTTGAAACGACTTCGGCTTCTTCTTGGCAGGAGCGCGCCCGCGCGCTCCGTTTCCGCAATCAGGCTTTTATCGACGGACGCTATGTCGATGCCGCCTCCGGAGCGACGTTCGATTGCATCAATCCGGCCACTGGAGCGACGCTCGTGTGCGTTTCCTCGTGTGACTTGGAGGATGTCAACAAGGCGGTCGCTTCTGCCCGTACCGCTTTTCGCAAAGCTAGCTGGGCGGGCCTTGCGCCGAAGAAGCGTAAAAAGATACTGCAGCAGTTTGCCGACCTGATCGAGAAAAACAGCGAGGAGCTCGCGCTGCTCGAGACACTCGATATGGGCAAACCAATCCGTGACAGCCTCAGCATCGATATACCGGCTAGCGCGAATTGCATCCGTTGGTACGCGGAAGCCATCGACAAGGTCTACGACGAGGTCGCCCCGACAGGCCCGGATGCGCTTGCATTGATTACTCGCGAGCCGATGGGTGTCGTGGGTGCCATCGTGCCATGGAACTTTCCGCTGCTGATGGCTGCATGGAAGATCGGCCCGGTGCTGGCCGCGGGAAATTCGCTGGTGCTGAAGCCTTCCGAGAAATCGCCGCTGACGGCTCTCCGGATTGGCGAGATCGCCGTGGAAGCGGGCGTGCCGGAAGGCGTGTTGAATGTCGTGCCCGGTTTCGGCCAGACGGCCGGCAAGGCGCTCGCCTTGCACATGGATGTCGATTGCATCGCTTTCACGGGCTCGACGGCCACCGGTGGGCTGATCATGCAGTATGCCGGCCAGTCGAACATGAAGCGCGTTTCCGTGGAGTGCGGTGGCAAGTCTCCCAACATCGTCATGGCGGACTACCCTGATGTGGATCGCGCCGCCAACGCGGCCGCCTCCGCCATCTTTTTCAACCAGGGCGAGATGTGCTCCGCGGGGTCACGTCTGCTGGTGCATGTGAGCATGAAGGACGCCGTGTTGGAGAAGATTCAGGCATTCAGCCGGACGATGCAACCGGGCGACCCCCTCGATCCGCAGACGAAGCTCGGCGCAATCGTGGATGACATCCAGATGAAGCGTGTGCTCGGGTATATCGAGGCTGGGCGCCGCGACGGGGCAAGGCTGCGTTTTGGTGGCGAGCGGGTCCGCAAGGATTCCGGAGGCTTTTTTATCGAGCCTACGGTGTTTGAGGGCGTGCGTCCCAACATGGCTATCGCACGCGAGGAGATCTTTGGGCCCGTTCTGTCGACCATCACTTTCGAAACTGTCGATGAAGCCGTCGAGATCGCCAACGACGTGATCTATGGCCTCGCTGCGGCAGTGTGGACGCGGGACGTCACTACGGCCCATCGCGTCTCCAAAGCATTGCGCGCGGGCACGGTCTTCGTAAATTGTTATGACGCGGACGATATCACGGTGCCGTTCGGCGGCTTCAAACAATCGGGCATCGGGCGTGACAAGTCACTGCACGCGCTCGAAAAATACACCGAGCTCAAGACGACCTGGATCGACCTGTCCTGAGCGCAATCCCAATGATGTTTCGGGCCAGCAGCCCGCGCGGGTTGTCTGACCTGCTGGGCCGGGAGCTCGTTGGCCTGGGTGCGACGGACGCGCGCGAGCGCCCCAGCGGCGTCACCTTTTCCGGCTCGTTGGAGGTTGCCTATCGCGCCTGCCTGTGGTCGCGGATTGCCAATCGGGTCTTCCTGGAGTTGGCTCGGTTCGAGGTCACGGACGCGGAGGGCTTCTACAGGGCGGCGCGCGAGATCGACTGGGCCGCGCATCTCGGCCCCGAAGCCACGCTTGCCTGCGATTTCAGTGGGCATCATCCCGCCATCGTGCACACCCATTTCGGCGCGTTGAAGCTCAAGGACGCTATCGTCGACTCGGTGCGCGAGGCGCGTGCGTGGCGTCCAAGTGTGGAGGTGGAGAGGCCGAGCGTGCGCGTGCATGCGCATGCGAATGGAAACCAGATTGTTGTTTCGTTGGACCTGTCAGGTGAAAGTCTGCACCGGCGTGGCTATCGGGGTGCGGCGGGGGAAGCGCCCTTGAAGGAGAATGTGGCGGCGGGCGTTCTGATCCGTGCGGGCTGGCCGGAGATGGCGGCCTCAGGAGCGCCGTTTCTCGACCCGATGTGTGGGTCGGGCACGCTCGTGATCGAAGCGGCGCTCGTCGCGGCGGATCGGGCGCCGGGACTCGGGAGGGAATACTTCGGGTTTCTGGGCTGGGCCGGACACGATGCCGCGGTTTGGGAGGGGTTGCTGGCAGAGGCGCAGGAGCGCGCTCGGGTGGGTGTCACGGACGCCGTTCGGCTGCGCGGACTCGAAGGTGCGATTCGGGGGCAGGATCGCGATCCAGCTGCAGTACGTAACGCACGCGCCAATGCGGAGCGAGCGGGGGTACAGACGCTGGTACGGTTTGATGTCAGTGCCTTGGCACAGGCGGCTCCGGTAGCGAACGCCGGTGCCGCGAGTGGCCTCGTGTGCACAAATCCACCTTACGGTGTTCGACTCGAGGATCGTGAGACTGCGCGCGCTGTGCATCGCGAGCTCGGAGCAGTCCTGCGTGAGCGCTTCCAAGGTTGGAACGCCGCGGTATTGACGGGCTCGCCGGAGTTTGGATTGGAGCTGGGCATTCGCGCCCACCGCACACACACAGTGTGGAACGGCGCGATCGAGTGCCGGCTGCTGCGGATGCGAGTTGAAACCGCGAGCGCTCGGGAGCCCGGTCGCCTCGGCAAGGGTGATACGAATTGGCGGGAGAGCCCTGGCGCGCAGATGTTCGCGAATCGCCTCGCGAAGAATCTGAAGAAGCAACAATCGTGGGCCGAGCGTAGCGGCGTCAGCTGCTACCGGCTTTATGACGCCGACATGCCAGAGTACGCGTTCGCCATCGATGTCTACGGAACATTGGAGGAAGCGGCGCACCCCGGTAAGTCAACATGGCTCTATGTCCAGGAGTACGCGGCTCCCGCGGAAATCGAGGCGGAAGCCGTGCGCAAGCGCAGGGGGGAAGCACTATCAACTCTGCCTGATGTGACCGGTGTTCCTCCGGAGCGCATCCGCGTTCGTACCCGCCGCAAGACCAGGCGGGGCGAGCAGTACAGTAAGGTTCGGAACACCTCCGACTATCATGTCATTGTCGAAGATGGCCTGAAGTTCCTGGTGAACTTCGATGATTATCTCGACACGGGCCTGTTCCTGGATCACCGCATGACGCGTGCCCGGCTGCGAGCGGCGGCCTCCGGGAAGCGTTTTCTCAATCTCTTCGCCTATACGTGCACGGCCAGCGTTTACGCCGCAGCGGGTGGCGCTGTCGCGACGACTTCTGTCGATATGTCGAATACTTATCTCAACTGGGGACAGCGCAATTTCGTGCTCAACGGAATGTCTGCCGAACGCAATCGCCTGGTGCAGGCGGACTGCCGCGTCTGGCTGGAGGACGCCCGGGAGACTTACGATCTCATTTTCATCGACCCGCCGACTTTCTCGAACTCCAAGCGCATGGAAGGCGTGCTCGATGTCGACCGTGACCATCCCACGCTCGTGGATGGATGCGCGCGCCTTCTGGCACCGGGAGGCTTGATTGTGTTTTCCACCAATTCGCAACGATTTCGGCTGGCTGAGTCCCTGTTACGGCGTTATGACGTTGATGACATCTCGGCCAAAACGCTCCCCAGGGATTTCGAGCGCAACCCCCGGATCCATCGTTGTTTCGAGATCCGCGTCAGGGTGTCCTGAAATAAAAGATCCCATGGCAGCGCTTTACTTGACGCCCGGCGTAAGGTAGCGTTGACCTCATGTCCTACACTGCGAAAACGCGCAAAACGACCCTCAAGAAGCCCTGCGGTGGGGCTCCGGAGGGATTCGCGCGCTGATCGTCAGGTCAATGCGAATCCAGGAGGCCCCGCCGGTCACGCCGAGCGGGGCTTTTTTTTGGCCCAACTGGGGCGGCGCTTTCGCGCCCACGGGTACAGTGTTGCGGGGCACGTCGCCTGCACGGTCGGTTGGTGGGATAGAGCGGTTTTGAAAGACTCGTTCAGCAGGTCAAACGAATTCGGCATCAGCCTTGGGAGTTGTAGTATGCAATCTGGTCAGCCCGTCGTAGCGGTCGTCGGCGCCACCGGCGCGGTCGGTGTCGAGTTGATTCGCTGCCTGGAGCAGCGGAGCTTCCCGCTGTCGAGCTTGCGTCTGTTCGCATCGGCGCGCTCGGCCGGTAAGACACTGCCCTTCAAGGGCAAGCCGGTCGTGGTCGAAGAGTTGACCGAGGACAGCTTCCGCGGGATCGACATTGCACTATTCTCCGCCGGCGGCAGCCAGTCGAAGCGCTTCGGCCCGGCAGCCGTGCGCCATGGGGCGGTGGTCGTCGATAACTCCTCCGCTTTCCGCATGGATCCGGGCGTGCCACTGGTGGTGCCCGAAATCAACCCGCAGGCCGTGCGTGAGCACAAGGGCATCATCGCCAATCCCAACTGCTCGACGATCATTTCCATCACGCCGCTATGGCCAATCCATAAGGTCAATCGTATCCAACGCATGATCGTCTCGACCTATCAGGCCGCCTCGGGTGCTGGCGCCGCCGCGATGGAAGAGCTGCGGGAGTCGACCCGTGCCTACCTGGAGGGACGCGAATACCAGAACACCGTGTTGCCACACCCCTACGCTTTCAATCTCTTCAGCCACAACTCCAAGATCGATCCCTCCAACGGCTATAACGAGGAGGAGATCAAGGTGATGCGCGAGACGCACAAGATCTACGGCGATTCGAGCATTCGCGTAGCGGCCACTTGTGTGCGTGTTCCGGTGTTGCGCGCCCACAGCATCGCCATCAACTTCGAATGCGAGCGTCCGATCACCCCTGCGCAGGTACGTGACATCATCCAGACGGCTCCCGGCGTGAAGCTCATCGACGATGTCGAGCGCAACTATTTCCCGATGCCGAAGGACGCCTCCGGGCACGATCCGATCCTTGTCGGGCGTATTCGCCAGGACCTCAGCGACCCGAGCGGCCACTCCATTGCTTTGTTCGTCTCGGGTGACCAGCTGCTGAAAGGTGCCGCTCTCAACGCCGTACAGATCGCCGAATTGCTGTTGAAGTAAGGCCGCGCCGGTAAGGCCGGTCGAACGGGTCGCCGGCCTCATCCGCGGCCGCTGGTGGGAGGGCTCCGGTAAAGCCCCGGCGGCCAACGCTGTTTCCGAGGGATCTTGTGCATCCCGCGGACACCCTGTTTAGGATATTTTGACGCCCGCCCTGGCGGATACGGCAGCTGGAGGGGGCGGCTGGGTGCCCCTGAGGCCCGGGAAGCGACTTGCACCGCCTCTTGTAGGGCCGAGCACGCAGCCGGTTATGGCCATCCGTCCGTGGATGAGCACATTCCGATCCCAAGCTGTGGTCTAATAGGCCTTCACTTGGAGAATTCGCTGGGCGGGCTCGTTTAAAATACTAAACACCGCACATCCGCTCGTCATGTTACCCGCTCGCCCAGTCATTGGTGTTCCCGCTGACCGCCGCATCATCGGTCGGCACCCATTCCATATGGTGGGGGAGAAGTACGCCCAAGCCGTTCTCTACGCCGCTGATGCGCTTCCCCTGATCATCCCGTCCCTGGCGGAGGAGTTGCGCCTGGATGATTTGCTGGGGCGACTCGATGGGATTCTCTTTACCGGGAGCCTGTCGAACGTCGAACCGAGCCACTACGCGGGCGCTCCGAGCGCTGCCGGTACGCTGCACGACCCTGCGCGCGACGCCACGACCCTACCGCTCATTCGGAAGGCGGTTGAGGCGGGCATACCCGTACTCGGAATCTGCCGGGGCTTTCAGGAGATGAATGTTGCTTTCGGCGGCACGCTACACCAGAAGGTGCACGAGGTCCCGGGCTATAGCGACCATCGGGACGACGAGACCCAGCCTCTGGAAGTCCAGTACGGTCCTGCCCATGATGTGATCCTGGAGCCCACCGGAATGCTGCGGACCCTTGCCGGTACCGATCGCCTCCGGGTCAACTCCCTCCACTCTCAAGGAATCGAGCGTCTGGGTCCCGGTCTGGCGGTCGAGGCGCGGGCGCCTGACGGCCTGATCGAGGCTTTTCACGTGTCGAACGCGCCGCGCTTCGCCGTAGCGGTGCAATGGCACCCCGAGTGGCAGGTGATGAGCAATCCGTTTTCCAAAGCGCTATTCGCGGCCTTCGGGTCGGCGAGCCGCGAGCGCGCACAGTCGAAGTAAAGGTAGTTTGTATGGCGAGCGAAATCCGCCAGTTTTTCCGTGATCATGGCATTTCCGAGGTGGAGGCCATCATTCCCGACATGGCCGGTATTGCCCGGGGCAAGATCATGCCCGCCGAGAAGTTCGCTGAGGACGGCGGCATGCGACTGCCGGAAAGTGTGTTCCTGCAGACCGTCACCGGTGACTATCCACTCGATCCCGCCGAGGCTATGAGCCCGGCGGAGATCGACATTGTCCTGAAAGCCGATCCCAAGACGGTTCGCCGGGTGCCCTGGGCTGCGGAGCCCACCGCTCAGGTCATTCACGACTGCTTCTACTCGGACGGCCGGCGCGTCGCCATGGCTCCCCGCCATGTATTGCGCAATGTCCTGGAGCTGTACGCGCAGCGGGGGTGGGAGCCAGTAGTCGCGCCCGAGCTCGAGTTTTACCTGATCGAGCAGAACAAGGACGCCGACTATCCGCTCAAGCCACCTGTGGGACGGTCCGGTCGTGCCGAGCCCGGACGTCAGTCGTACAGCATTGCCGCGGTAAATGAGTTCGATCCGCTGTTCGATGACATCTACCAGTTCTGCGAGGACCAGGAGATCGAAATCGACACCCTGATCCACGAGGACGGACCCGCGCAGATGGAGATCAACCTCATCCACGGGCATCCCCTGTCTCTGGCGGATCAGGCATTCCTGTTCAAGCGCACCGCGCGCGAGGCGGCACTCCGTCACAAGATCTACGCGACCTTCATGGCGAAGCCCCATGCCAAGGAGCCGGGGAGTGCCATGCACATTCACCAGAGCGTCGTCGACAGCAAGACACGCAAGAACATTTTCAGCAATCCAGACGGCACCCCGTCGCAGTTGTTCTTCTCCCATATAGGTGGGTTGCAGAAGTACATGCCCGCCGCGATGGCGCTGTTCTGCGCGAACGTGAACTCCTATCGGCGTCTGACCCGGTATCTTTCCGCGCCAATCAACGTGCATTGGGGTTATGACAATCGCACGGCGGGCTTGCGCGTCCCGATGTCCGACGCCGAGGCTCGCCGGGTCGAGAACCGGGTGGGCGGGGCTGATGCGAATCCCTATATCGCCATCGCCGCATCCCTTGCCTGCGGCTACCTGGGGATGGTCGAAAACCTCCAACCCAGCGATCCGATCACGGGCAGCGCGCACGAGTTGCCATTCGGCCTGCCGCGCTCGTTGGATGAGGCCCTCCGCAAGCTGAAGGAGTGCGAGCCGCTCGTGAAGCTGCTCGGCGAGCAGTTCGTTTCGGCCTTCACCATTGTCAAGGAAGCCGAATACGAGGTCTTCCTGCAGGTGATCAGCTCGTGGGAGCGGGAGCATCTGCTATTGAACGTGTAGCCTGTAACGCTGGATCCGGGCATCCTATTGAGCTTGCCGGTCGCGCCGGGCTCGCCCGCGCACCCGGGGGACCGAGGTCCCCGATCAAAGTGCTGTGGTCCATCGCGGGCCGCAGGTGTCATTTGATCATCGGACAAGAATCTGCGGTTGGTCATTAGAGGATGCATGAGTACTGCTCTGCGGTCGCTTTGTCTTGGTGCGGCTCTTGCCGCCCTGTTCGCCGGTTGTTCCGGGAGCTCAAAACCCTCCGCCGATGAAAGTGCCAGGCCGGCACCCGCTCCAGCGGCGACCTCCGCGTCCGGCGCGCCCATGGACGCGGAAAAGGTTGTCAACGTCTATAACTGGTCGGACTACATCGACCCGAGCGTCCTGGCCGATTTCCA
>CAZBTV010000050.1:0-45389 GCA_964494895.1 uncultured Steroidobacteraceae bacterium
CATCACACCTTGGCAAGTACCTGATCACACTGGGCGATTCCCTGACATTAATTAAAGATGAGCTACTGCCAACAAATATGAGTTCCGACAACGGTTCGAATGATGTGGATTGCCGTCGCCCGGACTAATCATTCGTGTCACTGGGGGCAAGGCTCTCAATCATTGCTGTCACTTTCCCCGAAAACGGCCTCCAAAGCCTCAGTGACACCAATGAGCGGCCCCGCGGTCCTCCTGCGACGGGTCTGCTGCAGGGTCGTGTCACTGACATGCAAGCTATTGATTCATCAGGGCCAGCGAGTGACACATTGATTCACACAGTGACATCAAAGAAGAGTCCTCACACGAGGGTTTTCTTAGGCCGGAACGGGTAGCCAGGTAGCCCAGGCCCACCAGCGCCTTCGATTGGACATAATATACATTATGCGCAATTCAGATATTGGAGCTAACCAGGCGCCAATAATGCCTGTGCTACCATTTCCGTAGTGGGCAGAGATTTTCCAGGTATCGCATGGAACCGAGCAAATCACTGCTTTTGAAGCTCGCTCGAAAATACGTCTGGTGGTTGCCGCCCGAGCAGGCTTCCAAATTGCCACAGCGCGTGGTCGCGCAGGTCATGAATATCGGAACTTTTGAGGATATTCAGGAACTGGCCAACGCGACGGGGGAAGAATACCTGCGCAAGATACTGACCCACGCGGAAATCGGACAGTTCAATGAGCGCTCGTGGTCTTATTGGCACTATCGCCTCGATCTAGCTGCACCCGAGGCTGTGCCCCCCATGCCTGTACGTCGTTTGGCATGATCGGGCGGTTCGAACCCAGACTCTCAATATTGCCCGAGGCACAGAAGCTGCTTTGGCCTGCGCTTGCGCCTGCCCCTGGCCTCGGCTTCGTTTTGTACGGCGGTACCGCCATCGCTCTCAGGTTGGGGCATCGACAATCTGTTTGACTTTGACTTCTTTATTTACCGACAGGCCACTCGATAAAGCAGCACTCGCGACGAGCTTCGGTGTGCCCCTGGATCGTGGCTTGGCCATCGCACGAGCGATGTACGGCAACAATTTTCAGCCTGCAGAGAGTCTCAAGGCCATGACCTACTTCCAAGGAGGCGATCTGTCCCTGCTGAGCACAGAAGAAAAGCGCATCCTGATCAGGTTCGCGAGCTCTGTGCGTGAGCTTCCTACGATCGCGCGTACGGCAAACGAGCTCGCGGTCACAGCCTGACCATGGAGTGCCCGATCAACACCCGCCCCGTGCATCGGGTGGCCTCACGCCCGCTCGAACGCGGCAACCGCAACCCGCAGCCTGTACCACCGCCCTCCAAAGTGTGATGCGCGTCACGGATCGATGGCCTTGGGGGGCATCGAGCGACCGCTTGGAGAGCCAAACCAACCGCTGGTCGCCTCCGCAAGAACCACCACAGGTTCTTCGCTAGATTGCCGGCCAATTGCACTCTGGAGGGTTTGCGTGAGCACCCTGCTGCCGCGGCCAATAAGTCCACTCTTCAAAGGAAGCAGCGATGTTCGCGAGCCGCATACTTTTTCGCGAGTTGCCGCTACCAAGCTGGTCCGACCACGTTCCCGCATGATCGCGATCCGCAAGTCCGCCGGCTTCAACCTGGTGGAGCTCATGGTCGTAGTCGCGCTCGGGGGCATCCTGCTGGGCGTCAGCACCGCTTCCTACAAGTATGTGACGAACGCCAATCGGATGTCGACCGAGGTCAACGCCCTGCTCGGCGACCTCATGCTCGCCCGTTCGGAAGCGATCAAACAGGGGGTGAACGTCGTCGTATGCCCGACGAACTCCGGTGCGACGAGCTGTAATGGCACGACCTCCTGGCAGACGGGTTGGATCGTCTTTTCCGATCCGGACGGCGATTACGCATACACCGCGGGCACCAACGACGCGCTGGTACGTGTGCAGAGCGCATTCACGGTGACCAGCGACACTTTCCAATCGGACAACAGCGTGACCTCCATCACCTACAACCGTGAAGGTTTCGCCGTCAACATGCCCTCGAACAGCAACAATTACATCACCATCACCTTGCACACGACGCCCAGCAACAACCAGTGGACTCGCTGCCTGCAGGTTGGCAACTACGGCGCCCTGGCGACCGAGCGCTACAAGGCAGGGAGCAGTTGCCTATGAGCTTGCGGAATCCCAAAGCCGCCCACGCGGGCTTCACGCTGGTCGAAGTGCTGGTCGCCCTGCTCGTCATCTCAATCGGCCTGCTGGGTATCGCGAAAATGCAAGCACTCGCGCTTGCCAGCACGGGCACGGCACGAATGCGCTCCATAGCGGCTCTCGAAGCAGCGAGCATGGCCGCGATGATGCACGCGAACAGGGGGTATTGGTCATCGTTTCAGAGTCCGGCGGCCCCTGCGGCGCCACTGGTGGTTACAGCCACCGTCAAGGCTGTCGATAGCAGCTTTTCGACCACTGACTCGACGGTAACCGCGCCGACCGGCGGCGCGTGTACCGCCTCGAACACCTGCAGCGAGACGCAAATGGCGGCAGTGGATCTGGCCAACTGGGCGACGGCCCTGACCAAGACAATGCCGAGCAATGCTACAGGGACCATCACGTGCGATGGCTCTACGGCGCTCACCCCTGTCGCCTGCACGATTCGGATCGACTGGGTCGAAAACGTGGTCCAGTTGAACACCGCCACCAACACGTCCCTGACCGCATCCCAGGCCGCTTCAGCCCTGCAAAACGGGAATAACGGGGCGGCGACGCATTTCATCCTCAACGTAGAGCCATGAAACCGACATACCTGCACCGCCGCCCGCTGCTCCTCAACGGCCAGCACGGGTACAGCCTGATCGAGGTCCTGGTGGCGGTCATGATCGCGATCTTTCTGCTCGGAGGACTGTTCTCGATTCTTCAGAGTACGCGCAAGACTTCGACCGACCAGACGCTGCTCGCGCAGCTGCAGGACAACGAGCGCATCGCGATGACCCTGGTCGCCGAGACCATACAGACGGCGGGGTACTATCCCAACCCGCAGACCCAGAGCGCGGCCAACGCGTTTCCGAGCACCACTGCATTTTCGCAGGCGACCCAGGTCGTCACTGGCACCTACGGCCCCGACACGAAGTACCCGAACGCAATTGGCGACAGCATCACGGTTCGTTACCAATCTGACGGCTCAGGGGGCGTCCTGGGCTGTCTCGGCACCTCCGATACAACGGGTGTCGCGCATGAGTACGAATTGTTCATCCAATACGACGATGCTACCAGGACGACCTCCTCGCTGTATTGCTCGGTCGATGGCAAGACTCCGCAGGCCCTGGTGCCCAATGTCAGCGGCATGAAGGTCGTTTACGGGGTGGATACGACCGGTTCCGGAACGGGCATCAACGCCTATATACCCGGCCCGACAGACACGAGCCTCGGCAACATGACAAACGCCGACTGGCTGAACGTCTACAGCGTTTCTGTCCAGCTCACCTTTCCCAATCCGCTCCTCAATGTGACGGGGCAGAGCAACACCGGACAGACCAACGCTCCCCCCATCACCTTCACCCGGATCATCGGGCTCATGGCGCGGACCGGCACGAACTCCGCCACCTTCAATAATTGACGAGACATCAAGCATGGACATTCGAACGAAGCAACGCGGCATGGCGCTCGTCGCCGCGCTACTGCTGCTTCTGGTGCTGACGATGCTGGGCGTCGGCATGTTTCGTAGTTTTGGGCTCCAGGAGCATATCGCGGGAAACACGCGAGAGCGCCAACGCGCCGTACACGCCGCCACAACCGCACAGACCTATGGGGAGTGGTGGCTGACCTCCAACAAGGGCGCCAATGCGCAGGTTGGCGGCGACTGCAGCGGTAATACGGGCGCGATGACTCTCCAGATCTGCACCCAGTCCCTGACGAGCCCGGCCTCGCTGCCCTGGACTACCTACGTCAACTATCAGGCTCCGCTGCTGACCGTCGGCACCGCCGGAACGATGGACGACTACGTGCAGCAGCCGCAGCTATACATTACGTGGCTGTCGGGTACCTATGACAAGACGTCCGGCACCGCCACCAACAACTACCAGATCGATGCGAGCGGATATGCCAGCACCACCAACGCCGCCGCGGTAGTGGAAAGCTCGTTCACCGTGTCTGTGACCTACACCGCGCAGAACACCAACACCAAGTTCGTCAATCTCGGAGGCCAGTGATGCTCCCGAAGTACGTTGCCCGGACATTGTCCGTTCTGGCCATTGCGGCGATCGCAATCTCGGCCCAGGCCCAGACCGTCACTGTCAAGGAGGATTTCACCGGTGCGACCACGACCAATACGTGGTTGGCCTTCAACGGCGCCTGCCTCACCGCGGGAAGCGCCGCGAGCAGCTCCAGCGACCAGACCGTCCTCCCGGGCTGTTTGAAAGACACTTATTACAACGTGAACGGTAGCCCGCAGATGCAATGGGGAGGCGCGAACGGATGCCTTGGAACCACCCCAGGCTCATCCGGGACCTGCTCGGGAACCCAACAGGCTGATCCCGCAGGCAGCGGTGCTCTGCGCTTGACCAACGGCTCCGCGCTCAGCGGCTCCTTCGCGAACGGATATGCCCAGAACGGAGCCATCCTCTCGAATTTCAATTTTGCCTCGGACAAGGGCATCCAGATCACGTTCAAGACGGTCACCTATGGAGGCAACTCGGGCGGCAATGGCGGCAGCGGCAGTGTCAGCGCCAATGACGGTGCGGACGGCATCACATTCTTCCTGCTCGACGACTCCATCGTCTCGCAATCCTCCTGGAACACCCCGCTGGACAGCGGCGCCTTCGGCGGCAGCCTCGGCTATACCTGCTCCAACACCAACAACGACTCAACGACTCGCAGCGATGGGTCGCAGCGTGGCTACGACGGCATCATAGGTGGGTATATCGGCCTTGGTGTCGATGAGTACGGAAACTACCTGAATCCGGGTGACAATACCTCGAGTGGCCCCGGCTTGCAGGCCGACCGTATCGGGCTGCGTGGCGCGGGCAGCGTCAGCTGGAAGTGGCTCCACCAGACATATCCGAACAACTACCCGTCGAGCTGGACAACGTCACAGCAGTATCAAGCCGTGCAGAATACTTGCAAGGCCGGCTATCTGATGGACTATCACCAGCCGAAAGACAGCCATGGAAACATTACTCAATATGGCTACTACTACACTTCGACCGGCAGCAGCCCGACGACATCCACGAGCTTCAACAGCAACGCGATCGCGGTAATGGACTACCCGATGATCAAGGACGCCAGCGGAAACGGCGCATACAAGGTCTTGACGAGCGTAAAGATCGCCAACGAGGCCTCGACGAAAAGCGTCAACGGCAGCACCGTGAACGTTCCGATCACACGCTCCCAAGCCACTCCGATCACCTACAACCTCCAGATCACGCAGAACAACAAGCTGAGCTTCTCTTACAGCTATAACGGCGGTACCTGGCAGCCCGTCATCACGGCCGTCGACATAACGAACTCCAACGGCGCCCTGCCCTCCAACGTCCGCTTCGGGTTCGCCGGCTCAGACGGTGGATCTTCGAACGTCCATGAGATCCTGTGCTTCGCCGCGCAGCCGGCAGAGGCTTCCGGAAGCTCCGGCGGCATCAACGTCTACCAGAACCCCACTATCAAATCCAACACCCAGATCTTCCTGGCGAACTATTTTCCGAGCACCTGGACTGGCCAGCTGACAGCACAGACCATTGGCTTCAACGGCACGACCGTCGTCGCCAACACGGTCCCGAACTGGGACGCGCGCTGCGTTTTGTCGGGCAACGATCCCAGCACCGGACTGTGCGATTCCACGAATACAACGGTCTCGAGCGTCGAGGATTGGAAGGCTTCGGACGGACGCCAGATTCTGACCTGGGACCCCGTGGCAAAAACGCCCGTCGCCTTCGAGTGGCCCGGCACAGGTGTGACCTATCCTATCAGCAGCGCAATGCAGACCACGATCGGCTCGGCTGATACGTTGAACTTCATACGCGGCGACCGCAGCAACGAAATCGGTGGAACCAGCGGAAAGAACTTGTTCCGCACCCGCACAGCCGTATTGGGAGATATCGTCGACTCCAGCCCGACCTGGGTTGGCCCGCCGCAGACGTACACGAACATGGACAGCTGGGTCGATTCGCTGTACCCGCCCGGCAGCACATCTCCAGCCACACCGCCGGAGAACTCTGGCCAGAAGTACAGCGCGTTTCAGAGCACCTACACCGCCACGCAGAAGTACAATACTTCTGGAGCAACAGCATCGGACCATGGGGGGCGTACCAACGTGGTCTACGTCGGCGCGAACGACGGGTTCGTGCACGGATTCCGTGCCGGCTCACTCGACTACTTCGGCAACCTCCTGACTGGCTCCGCGGGCGCGGCAAATGACGGCTACGAGGTCATCGCGTACATGCCCAGCCCCATATTCCAGTCCATTCACAACACGAACGTGACGGAGTGGGACTATCCCAACACCCTGTATTCGCATAACTGGTACGTGGACGCCACCCCAGGCACAGGCGATCTCTTCTACGCTTGCGCCACCGGCACACTCCCCAACTGCCAGTCCGGCAACGGTACCTGGCACACCTGGCTCGTGGGCGGTCTCGGCGCGGGTGGCGCCGGAATCTATGCTCTGGACATCACGAATCCGTCCTCGAGCACATTCAGCGAAAGCAACCCCAGCGTCGTCATCGGCGACTGGACACCGAGCAACATCACCTGCCAGATACCGGCCGGCGCTGCGAACCAGACAGCGGCTTGCGGTGCCTTCATGGGCAACACCTACGGCACCCCGCTGATTCGCCGCTTCCATAATGGGTCGTGGGGCGTGATTTTCGGCAACGGCTATGGCACGCCGAACGGCTATGCCGGAATATTCATCATGCTGATCAACCCGACGACCGGCGCCAAGACCTTCTACTACCTTCCGGCGGGCACCCCCACGGCGACGGGTAACGGCATCGGCCCGACGACCTCGGCGGACCTCGATCTGGATCACATTGTCGACTATATCTACGCAGGCGACGTGCTCGGCAATCTCTGGCGCTTCGACGTGACAAGCCAGAATCCAGCCAACTGGGCGGTGAGGTCCACCGCGATCTTCACGACGCCGAACAATCAACCGATCACCACGGCGGTCACCGTAAGCACCCTGAAGACGATCCAGACGAGCTTCACCGGGAAGGTGCTCGACACGAAGCCGGAACGGGTAATGATCAACTTCGGCACCGGACAACAGATTCCGTCGACTTTGACGGCGGGCACGCAGTACGCGACCGCGCAGCAGACTCTTTACGGAGTCTATGACTGGGACATGACCAACTGGAACAGCCTCTCGACGGGTCAGCAGGCCATCGTCTTGAAGAGCGGCTCGGGGCCCGCGCCCATCACACAGTCGAACCTCGTGTCACAGAGCTTCACCACGACCACCTCTGGTGGAACCACCTATCGCCAGGTGGGCCAGGGAAACGCTGTCTGCTTCCCGGACTCGAAGGCCGGTCCGGGCCCGAACAATCCTCCCGATTCAAGATGCTCTCTTGGGTCCGATGGCGACACCAAGGGCAATGCGTACGGCTGGTACATGAACCTGACCTTGAGCAACTCACTCGCCGAGCAGGTCGTATTCGACCCGACCTTGAACGGTGACGGCCTGTTTATCGTCAACACGTATATTCCGACAGCGAACTCACCGTTGAATTGCAATCCCGGAACGTCCACCGGTTTCACTATGGCCCTGGAACCCACCACTGGCCAAGGCGCGCCCGCTGTAACAGGCTCCTCCGGGAGCGGTTACTTCATCCTCAATAGTGGCAACGTGATGGCCGACGGCGTGCAGCTCAACGGCATCGGCACACCGACCTTCATCAGTACTGGATCCCAGGGTGGTAACGCTGAATACATGCTTACCCAGGGCAACAACGGATTGGCTACCCCTACTCCGGTCAGCAGGCATTCGGTCGTGGCGGGTCAGCGCCTGAACTGGGTACAGCGACGGTAGTTTTGGAGAGTGGACATCATGAGAACACGATCCGCCCCTCGCATGCGCCCATCTGCCGGCTTCACGCTGGTCGAGCTGTTGGTCACCATCATTGTCGCGACGATTCTGGTAGCGATCGCGGTTCCGTCGTACAGGACCCAGATCCGCAAGTCTCGTCGCACGGAAGCAAAGACAGCACTATTGGATCTGGCGTCCCGTGAGGAACGCTTTCAGAGCACCAATGGTGCTTACACCAACGACGCCGGCAATCTCGGGTTTTCCACCAGCAGCCAGACGCTCTTCCAGATGAACGTCGGCAGCAATTACTACTATGTAAGTGTCTGTGTGGGTGCCGCCATCCCTGCAAGCTGCGGAGCTGCCCAGGCCGTCGGGCCTGCTGCGACTTACCTGCTGGTGGCAACCCCGGTCGCCACCGGACCACAAAACGGCGATCCGTGCGGCACTTTCACATTGGACAGCACGGGGGTGCAAGGCAACACGGGAGGCACCCAGACCTCGAGCTGCTGGTAGGTCTATAGCAGTCGAGCATCCGATCGACTTCAGGCAAGGAGATGCCCCCCGCTGGGGGCGTCAGCCATCAAGCGCTCCACCCACTCCACCAGCGGCGCAAGCGCATCCGGCTGCGCCCGGTAGTAAGCGAATCTCCCCGCTCTCCGCTCACAAACCAGCCCGGCGCCGCGTAATGCGGCCAGGTGCTGCGAAATCGCAGGCTGCGATATTGCAAAACCCAACTTGAGCTCGGAGACGCTCATTTCCCGGCGACAAAGTCGTTCAAAAACAGCGCGTCGCGTGGGGTCGGCAAGGGTGCGGAATACATCTGTCTTACACATGCGGAAAAATATAAGCAGAAACTTATGCGATCTCAAGCCGCTCACGACCACACCCCGCCCGTTCCGGGAGCCCGGATTTCCCGAGCTCATATCGCATTGCAAAATAAACTAGACCTGGGCTGCTTGTTTTTGCGAGAGTCTGCGCTATATTCCGCGCGTAGAGGACTGACAATACAACAATAAGCGTCCCTTCTGTTGCATTGCATGCACCCTTCTGGCGCAAGCACAGCGGACGTCTGGCCGAGGTAGTGAATGAGCACTACAGTGGAAAAGTTTCGGGGCGCGGCTCTCTCGCTCGCGCGATCGGGATCGATCAAGGACAGGCTAGCCGCGGCTTATCGCAACTACCTCGCCTTCGTCGACGAAAGCGAGCTTCCCACAGAGCTGGTCGCGGAGTTCCGGGCAGTCAGCCTGGCGCTGAATCGGGAGAGACCGCTATCACGTGGCGAGGATTCGATACGGGCCACGGTGCGAAAAATGTCGAACCTGGAAGCCGACGAAGTAGCCTCCAGCGTCGTGCGGCTCTATGGGGCGATATCAGCGGAGGGTCAATCGAGCTTGAACTCGATCGTGTCCCATCGCGTCGTATCCTCGTGGCGGGCCTGACGCCGGATTGCATCTACCAGCGCCCGCTCGTCCCAGTCCACGATCTCGTCGGCAAGATCCGTGATCGCCTTGGGGAGGGCCTCATGGGAGCCGAACGGCTTCATGAGAATCACTGGCTTCTCGCTCGCCTGTGCGAACAGCAGCTCGAAGGTGAGCATGTCCCGATGGGTTCTCAGCAGGCTCGGCAAAGCAACGACCGCTTCCACCGGAGCTATCTGGCGGCGGAGATCCTCGCGCTGTGCCTCCTTGTCTGCGGCAGCGGGCGGGTGGTCGGGCGTGCTGTAGTTGCGGTAGAAGAAGTTCTTCGCGCTCTCGAGGTACTCGAAAACGCGCAGATAGTCGTCGTTCTCCTCCCACACGTGGGTGACAAAAAGACGGATCGGATTTGCCTGCGACATAAGTGCAAGTCTCGCACAAGCGTGAGCGGCGCGAAACTCGGGGCTGCGACGCTCTGCGGCGACAAGCTACACGGTCACGCCGGCTACGGTTTTTGTCCTCCCGCAGACCCTCAGGCACCGATAGAATGCACGCTTTGCGGCAGGAGCCCCCGAGATTGCGTCTGCTGGTCTATAACATTCGCTATGCGACAGGCACCGGGCCTGCCTTCCACCTGCCACTTCCCGGCGCCGGTTACCTGCGTAGCAACCGTAGGGTCCTCAATGGCATAACCGAGTTCATTCGCGCCGAGAAGGCCGATGTGGTCGGTCTCATCGAGGTCGACACGGGGTCCATCCGCACCGGTATGGTGAATCAGGCCGAGTACATCGCGGGCCAACTCGGCCACTACTCGACGTTTCAGTGCAAGTATGGCGCCGGCTCGGTCAACACTCTGATGCCGATCGTGCGCAAGCAGGCGAACGCCTTCCTGTCCGCGCCGCATGTGCACGGCGAGCGTTTCCACTATTTCGACACCGGCATCAAGCGACTCATCATCGAGCTCGAGCTCGAGGACGTTTGCGTGTTTCTGGTGCATCTGTCGCTGAAGTTCCGACATCGGCAATACCAGTTGCGCTCGTTGCACGACCTGATCGTCGAGTCGAAAAAGCCTGTCATTGTCGCGGGTGATTTCAACACGTTCTGGGGCGCGCACGAGATTTACCTGTTCATGCGCGCCGCCGGCCTACGCAGCGCCAACTCGGCTGGATTGCCCTCCTTCCCGGCACGCTACCCACGCGCGGAGCTCGATTTCATTCTGGTAAGCGAAGGCATCGAGGTAACCGACTTTCGCATTCCAGACGTGCGGTTCTCGGACCATCGCCCGCTCGTGTGTGATTTCCACGTGCGCGCCCAGACGGAGGCACAAGGGTCGACCGCAACCGTGGCTTGACAGACTTCACACTTCGGTGCCGCTGCAATGAACAACAACACCGTCAGCACATCCTGGAAAACTTCCACCGACGACGATGGCATCCTCTGGTTGACACTGGACAAGCCGGGTACTTCCGCGAACGTCCTCTCGAGTGAGGTTTTGCTCGAGCTGGACGGAATATTGCGACCGCTCCAACAGAACCCGCCGCGGGGCGTCGTCGTCCTCTCCGCAAAAAAAAGCGGCTTCATCGCGGGCGCGGATATCAAGGAATTCACTGGAATCTCCGATGCGGAGAGTGGCTATCGCCTGATCTACGCCGGACAGCAGGTCCTCGATCGTCTCGAGGCTCTCCCCTGTCCCACGGTTGCCGCCATCCACGGGTTCGCGCTCGGCGGTGGCCTGGAGCTGGCGTTGGCATGCCGTTATCGAGTCGCAGTCGGGGATGAGCGCTTGTCGCTCGGACTGCCCGAAGTATTGTTGGGGATCCACCCGGGTTTCGGCGGCACAGTTCGCAGCGTGCGCATCGTCGGCGTGCGTCCCGCGATGGAGATGATGCTCACCGGCAAAGCCGTGCGAGCCGACAAGGCGCTGCGCATCGGACTGGTCGACAAGCTGGTGTCCGCGCCCGAAGAGTTGCAGGCCGCGGCTCGCGATCTGATCCGCCTTCGGCCAGCGCCACGTAGAGCTACCTTCGCCGATACACTGTTGAGCACCGCGCCGCTTCGCCCGTTTGTTCGCCGAACCCTCCTCGCTCAGGTCGGCGCCAAGGCGCGACGCGACCACTACCCCGCTCCGTACGCGATCATCGACCTTTGGTCACGCTTCGGCGCGCGCGGATCGGAAGCATTCGAGGGCGAAGCGCGCTCGATTGCACATCTTTTCACCACCGAGACCTCGCGCAACCTGGTTCGCGTATTCCTGCTCCAGGACCGTCTCAAGAGCCTGGGCGGCAAGAGCCCCGTCGAGATCAAACACGTTCACGTCGTCGGTGCCGGTGTCATGGGTGGAGACATCGCAGCCTGGTCGGCGCTGCGTGGCTTCACGGTCACCCTTCAGGACCAGAGCCGCGAGCTGCTCGAGCCGGCCCTGCAACGCTCCCGTGAGTTGTTCACGAAACGCCTGCGCGATGCAACTAAGGTGACTGCTGCCAGCGAGCGCATGCGTGCCGACGTGGAAGGCACGGGCGTTGCGGACGCCGACGTTGTCATCGAGGCAATCTTCGAGAATCTCGAGGCGAAGCAGGCGTTGTATGCCCGTCTGGAGCCGAAGATGAAGCCAACGGCGTTGCTGGCGACCAACACGTCGAGCCTGATGTTGGAGCCACTCGCCGCGAAGCTGGCGCACCCCGAGCGCCTCGTCGGACTGCACTTCTTCAACCCCGTCCCCCAGATGCAGCTGATCGAGATCGTGCATGGGGCGAATACCAACCCGGCGGTCGCGCAGGCGGCAACCGTTTTCGCCCGCAAGCTCGACAAGTTGCCTGTGCCTTGCAGGAGCGCGCCTGGGTTCATCGTGAACCGCGTCCTGATGCCTTACCTCCACGAGGCGATGTTTGCTGCGCAGGAGGGAGTGCCTCTCGCGGCCATCGACAAGGCGGCGGTGGATTTCGGCATGCCCATGGGACCGATCGAGCTGGCCGATGTCGTCGGACTCAACGTGGCGGCTGATGTTGGAGAAATCGTTGCACGCGAATTGGGCCGTCCGGCTCCCGACCTGACCCGGTTGCGTGAATTGATCGCCGCGAAGAAGCTCGGGCGCAAAAGCGGCGAAGGCTTTTATGTCTGGAAGGAAGGCAAGGCACTGAAGCCGCCCGCGCCCGCCGTGGCGGCCCCCGCCGACCTCATCGACAGGCTGATTCTGATACTGGTGAACGAATGTGCCGCCTGCTTGCGCGAGCGCGTGGTCGAGGACCCCGATCTCATCGATGCTGCGGTGATTTTCGGCACCGGGTTCGCGCCGTTTCGGGGCGGCCCTCTGGCATATGCCCGCAGCCGCGGTGTCGCTTCGGTTGTCACTCGCCTGGAGGAACTCGCCGTGCGCTATGGCCCGCGCTTCCAGCCAGATTCCGGCTGGCCGCTGGTCACAACGGGACAAAAGACATAAACAAAACGTGAACGGCATTTCGATGCGACGAAAGCCGTGTGCTAGGATCAGGTAAGCGACAGCGAAGGACATCGGGTCACATTGAATCAGGCCGTCGGATATGGTTGAGGAACGCGAAGCCAGCGTTCAGCTGCTGAGGACTCTCGCGCCCCTCGACGGTTTGAAGCGGGAAAATCTCGCCGCGCTTGCGAAGAAAGTCACGATTCGAAGCCTCTCGGCTGGCAGAACGCTCTTCAAGGAAAGTGACACCGACCGGCGCACCGTGTGGCTGGTGAGCGGCATGCTCGAAATCAGCGAAGCAGGCCGCACGATAGCAATGATGCGGGGCGGCACCCGCGAAGCCCGCACTCCGCTGTATCCGCAGCTTCCCCGCAAGGTGACCGCAAGGGCTACTGAAGAAATCAGCTACCTGTCGATCGATAGCGACCTGCTCGACGTGATGATCACGTGGGATCAGACAGGAACCTATGAGGTCTCCGAGCTGCAGGCCCAACTCGAAGGTGCCGCTGGCGGCGACGACTGGATGACGACGCTGCTGCAGACGAAGGCGTTCCATCGTATTCCGCCAGCGAACATCCAGGCGATCTTCATGCGCCTCGAGCGCGTTCCCTGCAAAGCCGGCGATGTGATCATCAAACAGGGAGACGATGGTGATTATTTCTACATCATCGTGAACGGCAAGTGCGTGGTGACGCGCGAGACGCCCCTGAATCGCGACGGCATCAAGCTCGCCGAGCTCGGCGTTGGCGATACTTTCGGTGAGGAAGCGCTGATCGCTGAAGCCAAGCGCAACGCCACGGTGACAATGACCACTGACGGCGTGGTCATGCGATTGAAGAAGCAAGACTTCCGCGAGCTCATGAACGAGCCCCTGCTACAGTGGGTGAGCAACGATCAGGCGAAAGACATCATTGCGAAAGGGGGCCGCTGGCTCGATGTCCGACTCCCCAGCGAGCACCAGAATCTGTCGATCGAAGGCTCAATCAACATCCCTTTGTACTTCATCCGCCTGAAGCTGTCCGCTCTCGATCGCAACATCCCGTACGTCGTGTACTGCGATACCGGACGGCGCAGCTCGGCCGCCGCCTACATCCTCGTCGAGCGCGGCTTCGATGCCTATGTTCTGACAGGCGGCCTCACAAACAGCGGAGCGGTTCTGCGCCGCTCGGCGTGAGCCCATGCTCGCAGCGACGCTGCGAGGTCACGATACTCCGCCTCGACCCGTCGGAAAATCGGCGCCTCAGGCGACTTACATGGTATGCGTCGCCTTATCCCCCGACAAAGCCCCAGCGAGATAGGTCTCGATCTTCTTCTGTGTCTGCCCGCGGTCCTGCTCGCTGAATTGCACGCCGATGCCGGCTGTGCGCTTTCCCTGGGCGCCTTTGGGAGTTACCCAGATCACCCGACCCGCCACGGGGAGCTTCTCGTCTTCGCCCATGAGGTTCAGCAGCATGAACACTTCGTCGCCCAGGCGATAGTTGCTGTTGGTGGGAATGAACAGACCTCCGTTCTTCACGAACGGCATATACGCAAGATACAAGGCACTCTTGTCCTTGATGGTCAAAGTCAGCAGACCCGGCTTGTTCCCGCCCGCTCTCACGTTCGCAACCTCGTCCCCGGACTGCCAAACCGCCTCAAAATAGCCTCGAGCGCCAATCCCCGGTTGATCGGCGTATCCAGAGACGACTTGAGCTCACGCACCGCGTCCACCAGCTCGAACAGATCCACGGTATTCAAAACCGCGCTCCGCCCCGGCGAGTAGGGGGCAGTGCCCACTTTTGTCAAAAAGGCGTTGCCGCCATAGTGTGCGCGGATTCGTTCTGTGAGCCAATTCTCAACGCATCGTAAGCGCATCGGGAGGTCCGTGCGCGCCCACCGCTCCGCAATCGCTACGGGATCGCCGCCACCGGCAGCCGCATCCTCCAGCGCCCGAGCGACTTCCGCCCTGACCTGCGCCACTGCCTTCGGGTCGACCTCTGTGGCCAACATTGGAGCTTCGCCAAGGATCTCGAGCACGGTGCCCCAGTCACCCGCGCCGCGAGTCGCCTCCAACCAGGAAACTGCCTCCTTCCGTGCTGGGGCTCTTACCCGGATGCGCTGGCAGCGGCTAAGGATCGTCGCAGGCAGTCGGGACGGCTGTGTCGCGACCAGTATGAGAACGGTGCGCGGGGGCGGCTCCTCGAGTGTCTTGAGCAACGCATTGGCCGCGAACCGATTGAGAGTATCGGCTGGGGTGAGGATGGCCACCTTGTAGGCGCCCTGGTGGGCTGTCAGGGCAAGCTCCTCAGAAAGGGTCCTCACTTGCTCGATACGGATCTGGCGCGACTCCTCTACGGGCTGGAGGAGCAGAAGATCCGGGTGGTGCGCGGTCGCGACGCGATGGCAGCCCGGGCACGCGCCACAGGGAGCACCCGTCGCGCTTTGGCACAGGACCAGACGCGCGATCCACAGCGCCAGCCAATCCCCACCCGCGCCAGGGGCTTCGTGAATCAACAGAGCATGGGGCAACCGGCCTGCCTGGTGGGCGTTCGCGAGGATGGACAATTCGGCGCCGATCCAGGAAGGCGCGGTCCCTCCAGCCACTGCCATATTCAAACCAGCTCCTCCAGCACTCGTGTTACCTGCTGCTCGACTTCCGGCAACGAACACGCAGCATCGATGACCCGGATTCGATGTGGCTCGAGCCGGGCGAGCTCGAGATAACCCGCACGGACCCTGGTAAAGAAAGCCTCTGTCTCCGCTTCAAACCGGTCAGCCGCCAGACCCGAACGCTGGCGCGCACGCGCGAGCCCTGTTATCGGAGGAAGATCCAGGAGCAAAGTGCAGTCCGGCTGCAGGCCGCCTTGGACCGCAGCCGCGAGAGCCTCGATCAACGCGAGCTCCACGCCGCGCCCATAGCCCTGATAAGCACGCGTGGCATCGGTGAACCGATCGCAGACGACCCATTCTCCAAGTGACAACGCGGGTCGGATCAGATTTTCGACATGAATGCCGCGCGCGGAAAACATCAATAGTGTTTCTGTCACAGGCGACAGGCGCTCTTCCCCCCGTTCAAGCACGACCTGCCGTACCCGCTCGGCGAGCGGCGTGCCTCCGGGCTCTCGCGTCGGCCGCACGGAAAGCCCGCGAGCACGGAGCCAGTCGCAAACCTTGTGTGCCACAGTCGACTTGCCCGCGCCTTCGATCCCCTCGAGCGTGACGAACCGGCCGACGGTCATCTCACTCCCACACTGGCAGCTTTTGCCGGAGCTGGCCGGGGCGCCGCAGTTCCCTGAGCACGCAATCGAGTGAGATACTCTTTCACCGCCGCATTATGCTCCTCCAGAGTTCTGGAGAAATGGTGACCGCCATCTCCCGAAGCGGTCGCGACGAAATACAGCTCGCCACTATCCTGTGGGTGCAGTGCCGCCACCACAGATTCGCGGCCCGGCAGGGCTATGGGAGTAGGCGGGAGGCCCGCGCGCGTGTACGTGTTATAGGGCGTGTCGGTGACCAGGTCGCGGGTGTGGATGTCCCCGTCGTAACTCTGGCCGAGACCATAGATGACTGTGGGATCGGACTGCAGCCGCATTCCCTTGCGCAGCCGACTCACGAACACGCCCGCGATCCGAGGTCTCTCGGCGGCAAGTCCGGTCTCTTTTTCCACGATGGAGGCCAGAATCAGCGCCTGATAAGGGTCGCCGAACGGCAGATTGGAGCTGCGGCGCGGCCATTCCGCGGCCAGAAGCTTCTGCATGGCGCTATAGGCCAGTATCAGGATATCGCGGTCCGGTGTTTTGGCTGCGAAGCGGTAGGTGTCCGGGAAGAATCGGCCTTCCGGATTCTCGCCAGGATGCCCGATTGCGGCCATCACCTCGGCAGGTGTCTTGCCCGCGAGTGTGTGCGTGACGGCGGCATGCTCATCCAGCTCATGGAGAAAATCGGCGAAAGTCGAGCCTTCCACGACTGTAAGCTGCTCCAGGATGACCCTGCCCTGCTCGAACAGCTCGAGAATCTGCGCAGGGCTGGCTCGCGGCGGAATCTCATACATTCCGGCCAACACCTTCGGACGGCGCCCCTGAAGGCGCAGATATAACTCCACCGCCCGCGTGTTGACCAGCACACCCCGGCCGGCGAGCTGTGAAAGCACCGAGCGCACACTGGCGCCCTGGTCGACCTGCACCCTGACGGGCGCCTGCGAAGGACCCGGTGCGAAGAACGCATGGCGGAGCATGTAATAGCCGCTCACCGCGGCGCCCGCGACGAGCAGCAGGAAGACGAGTGAGACTGCCAAAACCCGTCCGCGCGCCGAACTTTTCAACGCGTCAAGATGTGAGGGGTCAGGCATCGACGGGATCCTCCAGGACCGGTCGCAACAATCCCTGCAACTGGCGTGTGATCTGGCCCACACGCATCGCACGACCGTCGAGGGTCCGGAGCGGCCAGATGCCGATTCTCGCGTTCGTCAGAAATACCTCGTCGGCGTTCTGCAAGTCACCGGCATCCAACACATCCTCGCGTACTGGAATACCTGCGCGCGTGGCTTCACGCAGGACCACGCGCCGCATAACACCTGCCACTCCACAAAGATCCACACGAGGTGTGCGTAGAACAGAACCGTCTACAATAAACACGTTGCTCATAGTTCCTGACACCAGCTTGCCGGAGCTGCTGAACAGAAGAGCCTCCGCGATCGCAGGGTCTGCCCATTCACGACGCGCCAGGACGTGCTCCAGCCGGTTGCAGTGCTTGAGTCCGGCGAGAGCGGCATTCTCTCCGAGCCGCAGGGTTGCCGTACGTACCTGAACACCGTCCTGTGACTCCGTGCCAGTTTCCTTCGGCCACGGGTACCGAAACGTGATGCGCGTCCCCTTCTCCTGCCCGGTGGTGCCGTAGCCCCGCGCGAGCGCTGTTCCGCGCGTGAGCAGCACCTTGACGATCGCTTCATCGACCTCACGAGCCAGCTGTAGCACCTCCAGACGAGTCTCCTCGAGATTTCCCGCATCGATTCCAATCCGGGCGCATCCTCCTTGCAGACGCTCCAGGTGCAACGAGAGAAAGCGAGGCCGTCCGCGCCGGCAGGCAATGGTCTCGAACAGGCCATCGCCAAAATGCACTGCCCGATCGAAAGGTGAGACCTCTCGATCGGGTTGGCCGTTCACCAGTACGGGTCCGTCTCTCCGCGGAGGGTCAGGGGGCATCCGTGACCTCAAACGCGGCAGGTCGGGTCAACCGCTGAAGCGGCGGAATATGAGGGATCCGTTGGTCCCGCCGAAGCCAAAGGAATTGGACAGCGTGGTCTCGATTTTCATTTGGCGGGCCGTATTCGGCACGTAGTCGAGATCGCACTCGGGATCCGGCTTGTGATAGTTGATGGTGGGCGGCGCTACCTGATCGCGGATGGCGAGGATGGAGAAGATCGCCTCGACCACGCCCGCCGCACCCAACAGATGCCCGGTCATGGACTTCGTCGAAGAAACCGCCAAGCGCTTGGCGTAATCGCCGAACGTACGCTTCATCGCCATCGTCTCGGCGCGATCACCTAACTGCGTCGACGTCGCGTGGGCGTTCAGATACTGAACTTCCTCCGGGTTCATGGACGCATCCGCTAGCGCGTTCACCATTGCCAGGCGCGCGCCCTCACCATCCTCGGGGGGCGAAGTAATGTGATGAGCGTCCCCGCTCATGCCGAAGCCCACGAGCTCCGCGTAGATGGAAGCGCCACGCCGACGAGCGTGCTCCAGCTCTTCGAGGATCACCGCCCCGCCGCCGTCACTCAACACGAAGCCATCACGATCCAGATCGAACGGGCGGCTCGCCTCCGTGGGTGCGTCGTTCCGAGTGGAGAGCGCTTTCGCTTGCGCGAAGCTGCCGAGACCGCAGACGGTGGTGGCCATCTCACCGCCGCCGGCAATGATCATATCGGCGTCGCCGTATTGGATCGTCCGCATCCCCAAGCCGATGGCGTGGGTCGAGGTGGTACACGCGGTCACCACACCCAGATTCGGCCCCTTCAAGCCATACTTGATGGAGAGGTGGCCGGAGATCATGTTGACAATGGTCGCCGGTATGAAGAACGGTGAGATCTTGCGCGGGCTGCCGGCCTTCAGATACGCGCCGTATTCCTCTTCGATCGTACCCAGGCCACCGATGCCAGCGCCGCAGACCGCGCCACAACGGGTCGGATCAAGCTTACCTGGATCAATCCCTGAGTCCGTCATCGCCTGAATGCCCGCGGCCACACCGTAGTGCATGAACTCATCCATGCGCCGCGCGTCCTTCGGAGTGATGTATTCACCCACCTCGAAACCGCGCACGGTGCCGCCAAAGCGCACCGGGAAGGCGGAGACATCGAACCGGGTGATCGGCACGATTCCGCTTTCTCCTTTCAAAATGGCTTCCCAGGCAGCTTTCACCGTGCTCCCCATGGGTGAAATGATGCCGAGACCCGTGACGACAACTCGACGCTTACTCACACGTTACCTGTCTGGAGAATCAAGGGATGAAGAGATGGCGCCCGCGACACGGTGGTGCGGACAACCGGGCGCCGCTCGCACGCAATCTGAATCAGGCCTTGTTGCGGCGCTCGTTGATGTATTCGATGGCCTGCTGCACCGTGGTGATCTTTTCGGCGTCTTCATCAGGAATCTCGATCTCGAACTCTTCCTCGAGAGCCATTACCAGCTCGACGGTGTCGAGAGAGTCGGCTCCGAGATCGTCCACGAAAGAAGCATCGTTCGTGACCTGCTCCTGTTTGACGCCCAGCTGCTCGGCAACGATGGCCTTGACCTGCTGCTCGACTGTGCTCATTAGCGGATTGTCCTTTGTAGTCTTTAGGAGAAATCGATAACGCCGTTCAGACCGCCCAACCTTTCGGGGGGCCGGCGGCGAAGGCGCGGTATTGTAGGGGAACACCCCCCCGGGTGCCACTGCCGGCAATGGCGCGAGATGATTGTTTTTGCTGGCGAATCCCAAAGTCGGGAAGTTCCCGGGCAAGCCCCCAGGCGAGCCTCGTGTGGCGCTGAGCCAACGGCAACGCCAGGGTGCTGGCTCAGGGCATATACATGCCCCCGTTCACGTGCAGCGTCTCGCCGGTGATGTAGCTCGCCGGAGGCGACACGAGAAACAGGACCGCGGCAGCAATGTCAGCGGCGCTACCCAACCGCCCGACCGGAATCTGCTCCAGCAACGCCGCGCGTTGCCTTTCGTCGAGCGCGCGAGTCATGTCGGTGTCGATGAAACCCGGGGCAACCGCGTTTACGGTAATGCCCCGCGAGGCGACCTCGCGCGCGAGTGATTTCGTGAAGCCCAGCAAACCGGCTTTTGCCGCTGAGTAATTGGCCTGCCCCGGGTTGCCGGTCAACCCGACGATGGAGGTCAGATTGACGATACGGCCGTGGCGTTGTTTCATCATGTGCCGCAAACAAGCTTTGGACAGACGAAACACCGAAGTCAGGTTTGTGGCGATTACCTGGTCCCAGTCCTCGGGCTTCATCCGCAGCAACAGCGTGTCCCGGGTGATCGCGGCGTTGTTGACCAGGATGGTTGGCAGCTCCCCGGCAGTCTCCAACTCGCCCATCAGAGCGTCGATGGAGGCCGGATCGCCGACGTCCAGAACCGCTCCATGTCCGTTGTATCCCTGCGACGCAAGCTCCGCGGAGAGCTTCGATGCGCCTTCCGCGGTCGTGGACGTTCCAATCACCTTCGCCCCGGCGCGAGCCAGCGTGAAACCAATCTCGCGACCAATTCCACGCGATGCTCCTGTCACGAGTGCCACATCGTTCTCAAGCATGCGTGTCTCCTTTGGTAGCCGCGAGAGCCGCATCGATCGAGGCCGGATCCTCCAGTGCCATGAACTGCAACCCTTCGCGCTTTTCAATGCGCTTGTTGAGACCCGTCAATACCTTCCCGGGACCACATTCGATCAACTGTGAGATGCCGGTGGAGCTGATCGCCCGAACCGTGTCCAACCAGCGTACCGGGCTTGGGAGCTGGCGGATCAGAAGGTCGTGCAGGTCTCGGGGGTCGCTGTGGGGAGCGCCATCCACCGCGCTGATGTAACGGATGTGCGGCTCGCTTATCTGCACGTTCCTCAGCCTGCTCGCCAGACGCTCCGCCGCTCCACGCATGAGACTCGTGTGGACCGGAACGCTTACCGGTAACAGTACCGCTCGCTTGGCGCCGCGCGCCTTGGCGCCTTCAATCGCGCGTTGCACAGCGCCCGTATGGCCCGCAATCACGACCTGCCCAGGAGCATTGAAGTTGGCCGGCGCGACGATCTCTCCTTGCGCAGCATCTCGGCAGGCTTCCTCCAGCGCTGCGTCCTCCAGTCCGAGGATTGCGGCCACCGCTCCCACCCCTAGCGGAACGGCCTCTTGCATGGCCTGCCCGCGAAACCTGACGAGATCGACCGCGGAGCGCAGCTCGAGAGCCCCTGCGCACACAAGTGCCGTGAACTCTCCAAGGCTATGGCCCGAGACGACGCTGGGTACGGCTCCGCCGCGTCCGCGCCAGAGTCTCCAGGTAGCAACGCCCGCCACCAGCATCGCCGGTTGGGTGCGCTCGGTAGCGTTCAACTGGTCCTCAGGCCCCTCCTGCACGAGGCGCCACAGGTCGTAGCCGAGAACTTCGGACGCCTCACTGAACGTCGACCGGATCACCCCATCCGCATCGGCGCTCAGCAGCTGCTCCAGCATGCCCACCGATTGCGAGCCCTGCCCGGGAAAAACGAACCCAAATGACATAGTTCGCCCTCGAAAAAAACCTGCCGCCGGACGCGCTTTCGCCAAGGAGACATGCGCAGCTCGGCCCCACCCAAAAACGGCGGATTATAGCGACTTGCAGGGTGCCGCTGCGGCCTGCCGTCCAAAACAGGTCCCTGAGGCACAGACACGGCGCCTCGCTTCAGTACTCGAAGCGCGGTTTCAAGGTAGCAGCCACCGCTGCACCACCCAATGAGCCGTACAGGTGAGCGTCCACGATTACACCGGCTCCGCCGTCGGCGAACGGAAGCGCGCCGACATGCTGCTCGAAGGCAAGCTTCACCACAATGAACGCCGCCAGTATCCAGCCGTCCAGATCGCGACGTCGCAAGTGCGCCAGGGTGCCGGCCGCCATGACCCCATGCAGTGCCCCAGAGGAACCCACGTACCAGGCGACTGTCGAATCGCGGAGCCACAGGCCTGTGTCGATAGCCGCGATGGCGCCGAGTACGATTGATAACCATTGTCCGGGCTTGTAGTCGCGGGCAAATAGAGCCCACATGAGAACGAGGCCGACGCTGTTGAGAGCGGCATGCTCGAGATCAAGGTGAACGATGTGCGCCGTCAGCAGACGCCACCATTGACCGGCAGCGAGCCCGCCCCGGTCATATCGGAGGAGCGTGCGGCCGGCATCACCTCCCAGCTCGGGCAGGACCAGTACGGCACAGCCGATCATCAATCCGACACCGAGCGTTCCGTCGCAATTGAGAGACTTCAGGATGCCCCTGAAGGTCGTCACAGGCCGGCTGGCGTTCATTTGTTATCATCCAGACCCGCTCGAGATCGGGGGTCGCATACCCTCGAGCCGGCTCGCATCCAAAGGGACCTTCAACTCATGAGTGACATTTCCAATATCCGCGAGAGTAGCAAACTGTCGTGTGGATGGGCGCAGACGGACCGCGACCTCCACGAGGCATCAGGGCGCCGCGCGTTTTCAGCGGGTTTGCGCCACGCGCGTGGCTTTACGCTGATCGAGATCATGGTGGTCGTGATCATCATCGGCCTGCTGGCGGCGGTGATCGTGCCGCAAGTCATCAGCAAGGTCGACGAGGCGCGGGTCGCAAAGGCAAAGCAGGACATTCAGGCGCTGGAGACGGCCTTGACCATGTTCCGCCTCGACAACTCGAAATATCCAACGACTGAACAAGGCCTGGCCGCCCTGGTCACGCAGCCGACCGATCCGAGCATCCGCCATTGGCGCCCCGGTGGCTACCTCCAGCATGTGAGCAAAGACCCATGGGGTAATGACTACCAGTACGCCAGCCCCGGCACTCACACGAAGGACTACGACCTCTACAGCCTCGGTGCTGACGGTCAGCCCGGCGGGGAAGGCAACGACGCCGACATCGGCAACTGGAACATGACCGACTAGGTCAGCCCGGGCAGCACGGCGATCCAGCAAACATGCGACTTTCCCATCATCAGGGACGCCACTCCCGGGGGCGAGCCGCCACCGGCGGGTTCACGCTGGTGGAGATATTGGTCGTGGTGGTGATCATCAGCGTGCTCGCCGCGGGTTTGCTGCTGTCGGTCTCCCTTACCGGCCGCGACCGGGACCTGGAAAGGGAAAGCGATCGCCTGCTCAATCTGATGAATTACGCCAGGGAGCAGTCGGAGCTGCAGACACGCGAGTACGGCATCATCATCCAGGACGACAGCTACGAGTTTGTCTCCTATGACATGCACCGCCAGGTCTGGCGCAGCATCTTCGAGGACGACATCTTGCGCTTGCGCCGGCTTCCCTACGGCCTCGATTTCAAGCTCGCCGTCGATACCCGGCCTGTCGTGTTGAAAAAGCCCGCGGATGCCAAGGACAAGACACCGCAGGTGATGATCTTCTCCAGCGGCGAGGTAACGCAGTTCGAGCTCACCATGGAGCGCGAGGGCGGTGTCCACAGTGTCACGATCTTGCAGGACGACAAGGGCACCCTCATCGCCAAGCCGATGGTAGACAAGGCCAACGGAGGCAAAGCGTGATGGATCCCAGCGCCACCAGAAAGTCCAGCCGAGGTTTCACCCTCATCGAGGTGCTCGTCGCACTGGCCGTCGTAGCGATCGGCATGGCAGCGGTGTTGAGCACGCTGACTTCCTCGGCTAGCACCGTGATCTACATGCGTGACAAAACCCTCGCAAGTTGGGTGGCGCTCAACCACATCGCCGAGCAACGGCTCCTCCCACAAATACCACAGCTCGGCAAATCGGACGGCGATGTCGATTACGCCGGCCAGAAGTGGCACTGGCATCAGGAGGTGGTCGAAACCGCCGTCAAGGGAATGGTCCGCATGGACGTCAGGGTGCGGCCGGCGGACAGCACGGCGGATGACGAACGGGGTTGGTATGTGACTTTGAGCGGGGTCACAGGCGATGCGCTTTCGGCGCCGCGCGGCGACATGCCATTGTGGGATGCCCAGGGCAACGGCAACAACGGCCCGTGCCCGTCTCCGAATGGGTCCAGCCAGAGCCCGCCGGCAACCAACAACGGCCTGAGCCCACCGGCCACCAATGGCGGACTGGGCAACGGCGGCCCCTGCTCGCCCAACGGCGGTCCTCTCAATTCACCCGCCAACGGTACCAACGGTGGCCCACTCAGCCCACCGGCCACCGGCGGCAACCTTGGCCCTGGAGGCCACGCCCATCCATGAAGACGCGTCAGCGCGGCTTCACCTTGCTCGAGCTGCTGGTCGCGATTTTCATCGCGGCCGTCATGTTCGCCATCGGCTATGGGGCTATCAACCAGGCGATGAACAACCACAGCGGCCTGAAGGAGCAGCAGGACCGCCTCATGGAAGTGCAGACCGCCATGCGAGTGCTCGAGCAGGACATCGTTCAGCTCGCGCCCCGCCCCGTTCGTCAGCCCATTGGCGATGGCTGGCTGCCCGCACTGGTCAGCCCACCGGACCCGACCACGCAGCCCATGCTGCAACTGACCCGGGGCGGCTGGAACAACCCTACAGGCGTGCAACGCCCGGGATTGCAACGGGTCGCCTATTTCTTCGAGAAGAACACACTCCGCCGTGAATACTGGACGGTGTTGGACGCAACACTGCAGAACACGACGCAGAAGCGCGACCTTCTGACACATGTAAAGGCCGTACAATTCAGGTTCATGGACGTCTCGCGCACGTGGCAGACCCAGTGGCCACCGACCACCGTTGCCGGAAATACCGCGCAACAGAGCGCTCTGCGCATACGGCCGATTGCGATCGAGATTACGCTCGACACCGAAGACTGGGGTAAGTTGGTGCGGATTGTCGAGGTGGCCGGATGACATCTCCGCACCCGCATCGCTGGCGCAATCGTCGTCGCGGCATCGCCCCACTGCCTTCGCGCCAGCGAGGCATCGCGCTGCTGGTTGCGATCATGCTGGTCGCGCTCGGTACGATCGTCGCCGCGACGGTTGCCTATGAGAATGCCATGGTGGCCCGCAAGGGCGCCTCCACCCTCGCGTTCGATCAGAGCGTGTTGGTTGCCGAAGCGGCCGAGACGCTGGCCGCCTGGGGCCTGCGTGAGTTGCGCCAGGCGAATGCGAAGGAAATCTATATCGGTCAAGGTTGGGACAAGCCGCAGGGCCCGTTCGAAGTGGTCCCCGACGTGATGCTCACCGCCACTCTGGAGGACATGGAGGGACGATTCAATCTCAACTCCCTGGTCACGGCCCAGGGCACCCCGGACCCGACCGCCGTCGCCGCTTTCGAGCATCTGTTGCAGCTCGTGGGCATAGAGCCGAAATGGGCGGGCTACGTCATCGACTGGATCGACCCGGATATCATTCCGTCGAACAATCCGGAAGGCGCCGAGGACAGCGTCTACCTGGGACAGGCTCCGCCTTATCGTACCCCCAACATGTACATCACGAGCGCGACTGAGTTGCTCGCATTACCGGGATTCGGGCACGATCGCTACCAGAAGCTGGCGCCTTACGTCACGGCGCTCCCTTCCGACGCCAAGGTCAACATCTGTACGGCATCCGGCGTGGTGCTCGACGCCTACCTCCCCCCGGGACGACAGGAGTGGAGTGTCGATCCTGAGGGACTGCAGAAGAACCGGCTCGCCGCCGGCGGATGTTTCCCGAAGATGAGCGACTATCTGCCGACTTTGGGACCTCCGCAGCAGCAGCAGACGTCCCCCGTGGCAGGTCAGGCAATAACCCGCGGCTCGCCAGGCGTGCCTGGCTCAACAGGCCCTGGACAGTTCCTCGACACGCGCTCGAGCTACTTCAAGCTCACCAGCTACATCACTATTGGCACTGCGGAATTCAACTTGTACAGTCTCATGGTTCAGGATCAAGGGACCGGCAACGCCCGGGCGATCCTGCGCAGCTTTACCCCGGACTGACCCGGTGAGCAGGACAACTTTTCATGGCTGACTGGCTTCTGATCAGGCTCCCTCGCGCACCGGACCAGCCGGCCACCTGGCTGGTGGTCGATGCTCGAGGCGCGCCGACCGGTCCCCCGCAGAGCGGGCCCCTGTCGTTGGCCGCGCCGCGGAGCACCGGACGCCGCATCTGTGTGCTGGTGCCGGGTACCGACGTTCTGCTGGCCGAGCCGGAATTGCCTGCCAAGGCCGGTGCCAAGCAGTTGCCCCAGCTCGTACCTTACGCGCTCGAGGAGCAGCTCGCGGACGACATCGACGATCTGCACTTCGCCATCGGCAAGCGGCAGGCTGACTCGAGCAAGACTCCCGTCGCCGTGATCACTCGCGCGTTGATGGACCAGTGGGTCGGCTCCCTCAAGGAGAATGGTCTCGAGCCCGAGGTAATGTACGCGGACAGCGATCTGCTACCGCAAAACCCCGGGCAATCGGTGGCACTCCTCGAGGAGGACATTGTGGTGGTCCGTCCGCCTGGGGGCGTGCCTGTAACGCTGCCCGCCGACGCGCTCCACGAAGCGCTGGAGATGGCGCAGTCGTCGAACCCGGAGGGCGGCGCGGGCCGCGGACTCGTCCTCTACACGGGAGCACCCGAGTGGCACGAGCACTCGACCCAGGTTGAGGCGCTGCGCGAGCGCTTCGACGGCATCAAGATCCAGCTTCTTTCCGCAGGGCCGTTGGCTCTGTTCGCGCAGCAACTGCCTGCCGCTACCGCGACGAATCTCCTGCAAGGTCCCTACACACCGACGACCTCGCGCTCGGTCGGATTCCGGGCGTGGCGGGTCGCGGCGCTTCTGCTGCTGTGCCTGGCTGGCCTCCACGTCGCCGGCAAGGCAGCCGAGTTGAGTCTGCTGAAACGCAACGAACACAAGCTGGACGTGTCGATCCGCGAAGCGGTCCAGACCATCATGCCGGGCCAGGGGAGCACAGCGAATGCACGCAAGCTCCTCGAGCAACGCCTGGCGGCAGCCCGTTCCGGCGGGGACGGCCTGTTGCCCGCCCTGGCAGCGCTCGTACAGGCCAAGAGCGCGGCTCCGGGGGCAACCGTGCAAGCCTTGAGCTTCCACAACGGCGCGCTCGATCTGAAAATCGCGGCCCCGGATGCCGCAAGCCTCGACCGCATCGGCCAGGCGCTACGCAACAACGGCTGGCAGGCCGACCTCACCTCGGGCAACAACGTAGGCACCGGCTACGAAGGCCGCCTGCAGATGCATTCCAACGGGTCGTGACTTCCCGGCCGAAAGTGAAACCCATGAAGTTGCCATCATTCGCCGCCAACCTCTCACTGCCCTCGCTCGATTCGCTCTCCGAACGCGATCGCCGCACGCTCCTCATTGGAGCCGCGCTCGGAGCACTGTTGCTCCTGTATGTCATCTTCCAACTCGACAGCAACGTCTCCAGCGCGCACAAGCGCATCAACAAGAAGCTGGATGACCTCGCCTGGATCCAGACAGCCGCTCCCGAGATCATCGCCGCGGGTCCGATGCCGACCGGCGGTGGCGAGTCGCTGCTGGTGATCGTGGACCGCTCGGCGCGGGAGTTTGGATTGGGGAGCGCGCTTGCCGGAAGCGAGCCGAGCGGCCCTGGCGGTTTGAGCGTGCGGCTGCAAAAAGCATCTTTCGATACCCTGATCATCTGGCTCTCCCGGTTGTCCCAACAAAACGGGATTCGCATCGAATCCGCTTCAATCGACAACGCCGGGACGCCGGGGCTAGTGAACGCGGCGATCGTTCTCCACACGGGCTGAACGCGAAGTGCGAGGCGTCCTGATTACCGTGCTGGCGGTGGTTGCGTTTGCGGCCATCGTGGTCGCACGCCTTCCGGCAAGTTGGGTGATTCCCGAGCCTCCGTCGGCTGTGACCTGCGCGGCAGTCGAGGGGTCGATCTGGAACGGCTCCTGCACAGGATTGACGGCCGAGGGATCGGCAGTTGGAGATGTCACCTGGAAGGTTCACCCGCTGCGTCTCTTCAAGGGGAAACTTTGCGCGAACCTCATTCTCACGCGGCCCACGGGGTCCGCGCACGGCGAATTCGAAGTCGGCCTCGATAAAAACATCACGGCATACAACGTACAGGCAGCCTTCCCGCTCGACCAGCAGATCATGGCGCTGCTACCACCGAACATGCGCACCCTGCATGGGACCGCGAACGCGGACATCGCTTCCGTGCATCTGGTCAAGGACATCGTGACGCAAATACAGGGGCGTATCGAGCTGCACGACCTGGAGGATCACGACAGTGGCGGAGTGACACCGCTCGGAAGCTATTCTCTGACCTTTCCTGGTGGTAGCGGCGTGCCCACGGGAAGACTCCGGGATCTCGCCGGCCCACTCGGTGTTGATATGGCCGTGCGGCTGATGCAGGACAAGCCCGGATTCGACGTAGAGGGCTATGTAACGCCGCGCCCCGATGCGCCGCCCGCGATTGTCAGCCAGCTGCAGTATCTGCCCACCGATTCGCAAGGTCGCCGGGAGTTCGGTACCAGCGTGACCTTCTGAAGGCTAGGCGTGACCCTCTGAAGCCTAAAGCTCCCGAAAAGCTCCAAGCAGCGGGAAATAAAGACCTGCTCGCACCGGCTGGGGACCGAGTCCGCGCGCAAGGGCGACATACGTTTCGAGCTGCGGACGGTAGCGGTCCATCTCCTGCTCCAGGAACTCCTCGCGACCCCCACCTTCATGGCGGCTCGTTTTGAAGTCGATGACCCACCGTGTGCCTTCGCCGTCAACGAAAGACCTATCGATCACCACATTGGTGAGCCTTCCGGAAGCGATGCCGGTCAGCGAAAGCTCACCGCATGCCTCGCGATGCCTGGGCGAAAAGATCCAACGACCGTGTTGGTCTTCCACCGTGCGAGTCAGGGCCTCTACGACGAGGTTTGTCGCACGATTGAGGTCCCGCTCGGGCACCCCATGGCGCACAAGTTGGTGACGGTATACATCGCGGCGCTCCTCGATATCTGCACGCGTGGGAAGCTCTGGCGAGCTCCCGAACAACTCCAACGCCGCGTGCACGACCGTGCCGATGTGCCGGCCCGTCTCACCGACCCAGCTGAATTCGGGCGGCTCCAGCGATTGATGCCCGACGGGAAGTCGGACCAGGTCCGGCATCGTTCGCTCCAGCGGGGGCGGTGACCAGTCTAGAGGCAGACGACGGAGGGGAGTGCTGGGAGCCGCTTGCGCCGTCAATTGCTCACTCGACCCGGAATCCGGTGGCGCAGTAGCAACTTCCTCCGACCTGCTCTCCTCGCCTGCTGCCTGCCGCCCTGGGTCGACACTTGCCTCGAGCTCCGGCTCCAGCGCCGGCCACAGAGATGCCAGCAGCGTCCCCACGCGGGGCATAATCGATCCATCTGATTTCGCTTTCGGGGCGGCAGAAAGATAAAGCGTCTTCTTGCTTCGTGTTGCCGCCACGTAAAGCAAACGCGTTTGCTCGTTCGCCGCTCGCTTGGCGATGAGCCGCTTCAAGTAAACACCGACACTGCCTCCGGCGTCGTCCCCTATGGCCGGCACCGGGGCCATGATCAGGTCACTCTCGCCCTGCGGGCGTGGCAAATCCAGCCAGCGTAGCAGCGGCTCTCTTCCGCGGTTGAGATCGCGATCGAGGCCGGGCACGAATACGTGATCGAATTCCAACCCCTTGGCGCGGTGGATAGTCATTATTTGAACCGGGTTCGGGGTCGACGCCTGTGATTGAGCGAACAGCTCGCTCAGCAAGGAGCCAAGATCGCTCGGCCCGTTCCACTCTCCGGAAGCGGCGCGATTGCTCAAGGCGTCGAGAAAAGCACGCGCATGACGCAGATCTCCTTTCGGGTACGCATCCGCTCCGCCGAGCCGTAGCCACGTCGTCTCGAGCCAATCCGCGAGAGGAAGCGCGTCACGCGTCTGCAGCGCTGTTTCCAGAACAGCACGGACCCGAGTGATGCGCCGGATGTCCTCAGGGGAGATCTGTTTTACCCGCTGAAGGTCTGCAAGCGCTTCCCACGGGAGTTGTTTGTCCGCTCTTTGCGAGAGGGCCGTGAGCGCCTTCAGGGACAATCCACACCAGGGCGCGCGCAGTACGGCCAGCCAGGCAGTCCGATCCCCCAGGTGATGCAACGCGCTCAGCAATGCAACCAGGTCTCGGACGATGGAAAGGTCCTGAAGAGGGACCAGATCGACTCCGATACCATCGATGCCTTGGGCCTCGAGCGCCATCATGATCGGAGTTGCATGGCTGCGCGCTGCCACCAGAATCGCAACAGTTGCAGCAGGATCCGCCCTGCGCAGCGCCGCGATGCGCTCTGTGATTGCAGCAGTCTCGGCATCGCGATCCTCGCTGGGGAATAAACGCACTTGCACCGCCGAGCTCGGTGGCTCGGAGCCGCTGCGGCTGAGGCTCCCAACAGCGTCCACGCTATCGCGGGCTAAAGTCGCAGAGCCAGCACCTTGCACGGCTGCTCCCCCGGCAACACTGGACCTGAAAGCCACCGCACTGGCACGCAAATCGTCAGTTGCCGGAAACAAGCGGGTGAATGCTCGGTTGGTCCACTCGATGAGCTCGGGCAACGAGCGAAAATTGCGCGTCAGTTGGAGCGCTTCCAGCCGCACGTTTCCAATGCCGAAATCACGTGCGCGCAAGAACAAACCCACCTCCGCCTCGCGGAATTGATAGATCGATTGCATGGGGTCGCCAACGACGAACAGCGTTCGCCCGTCCCCCTGTTCCCAACCTGCGGTAAGCGCCTCTACCAGATCGAACTGCGCCAGTGAGGTATCCTGGAACTCATCGACAAGGATGTGTCGCAGCGACAATCCTGTTTGCAAAGCGAGATCCGTAGGCAAGCCCGCCTCGGCAAGCGCTGCACGCGCCGCACCTGCAACGTAGGTGTGGTCTACGCGTCCATCGATGGCAAATTCTGCTTGCAGTTGAATCGCCCCCGCGCGAAGCACGCGCGACAGCGCCACGATCGCCGCCGCATCACCTTCGTGAAGCTCGGCGGCGGGAAGAGCGGCCAGGTCGATCAATGCCTCCCGCGCTCCTGGAACACCGCTCAGACGTTCCAGACAGGCACGCAGCGCCTCCTTCGCAGCAGCCGCTTCGTAGGCGGGGCCCAGTGCACGGGTAATCCCCCTCGATTTACGCCACTCACCCTTTTGCGTGAGGGCCAGAGCGGCCAGGGCCTGCCAGGCTGTCAGGTGCTCAGGCTCGCTCTCCAACAGGCCTGTCTGGGGAAGCGCTCCCGCCTCGGCACGCAGCGCTGCCGAGAAACACTCACTAGCCGCGACCAGATGCTCGCGCACGATGTTGGCGAGACTCTGGTTTATCCGCGCGCACAATGCCTGGGGCTCGTGTCCCAACACATAGCGAAGCCAATGGCCCCGCTGCTTGAGCATGTCGGCGAGCAGCTCCTCGACGTTACGCCAGTGATTGTCGAGCCGCTCGAACAGGAACTCCACATCACCCCTGAGCTCCGGATCGTTCTCCGCGGCGACAAGGGTTGCCCGGGCAGCGCGGTGATACAGCTCCCAGGGCCGATCCGTGATGGCCAGAGCCCCGCCCGCTTTTGCGGTCACCGGCAGTTGGCTTGCCAGCCGGAAATTGAATGAGTCGATGGTCTGGATCCGCAGGCGCCCGGGGTCTTGCGCTAGATTCCAACCGCGCTCGGCACCTCTTTCCAACGCCGCGGAAGCAAGCGCGTGTACGCGCTTTCCCTGCGTACTCGCGGTATCCATTTCACCGCGCAAGGCCTTCAAAACGCGCGCGCGCATCTCGGCTGCCGCCTTCCTCGTGAAGGTGATGGCAAGGATTTCCTCCGGCTCGTCGACTTCGGCCAGGAGGCGTAACAGACGCTGGGTGAGGACGGTCGTCTTCCCAGAGCCCGCAGGCGCCTGCAAAAGGATGGAACGCCGCGGGTCGGTAGCGTGTTCGCGAGCCCGCTCGTCCGCACCGGCAGTCGAATCAGTGTCAGGCTGATCCATCACTTTCGCCCACCAGGCCCCGATCTGCGATCCGGCAAACGCTGGCGACATGACAGTAGTCGCACGCACCGGGCTTGGGGTCCAACACCGCTCGGCCGGCCAGGAATCCGGCTGCGAGCTGCTCGATGCGAGACAACCACTCTTTCCGGCGAGCAGGCCAGGCATCCTCCGGAGCCGTTCCAAACGCGGCCTCAACACCCTTTACCTTCGGTAGCAGCTCCGGCCTGCTTGCGATTCCATCGAACCTGACCTCCCGGCCAGTGATATTGACGGTCGCCATTGCGATAACGTCATCACCGAGGGCGGCCAGGTAGGCCAGCAGTTGTGGGTGCGAGGGGCGGTCTCCATACCAGTCGGCGGGCGCTCGTCTGCCGCTTTTGTAATCGAGTATCGCGCGACCGCCACTCTCGAGCGCATCCACACGATCTATGCGGATGCGCAGCTGGGCGGCGCCACCCAATAGCGTGAGCGTGGAATCGAGCTCCGTACCGTCGACCCGGAACGGCGCGCGCTCACGCTCTACAGCGCACAGGGCACGTATCAACCGCTCGGCACGCCGGCATTCTCGAGACAATGAAGGTGAGTATTGCGGATTGCCGAACAGATCCCCTTGGGCATCGCTTGACGTCGCCGGTCTTGTTCGATGAGACGAGGTACCACGGAGTATTTCGTTAGCCGCTTCCTCCACACTTCGATGTATGGTGGCCTCCAATGCGACATCGGCCAATGCCGCCAACCCGCGCGAGTCACGCAATCGCGTCCACAACTTCTGTAATGCCAAATGCAGCAGCTGACCTCTCTGATCCGCGGCAACTCCTGGCTCAGGAGCGTCGAGCGGCGTACTCCCCAGGCGCAGCTCCGCATAGGCCCGGAACGGGCATTGATTTTGAAGCTCGAGACTGCGAGTGCCCGATGGCAACAGGCGGTCCTTCGGCCAGTGGACACCTACCGCGTCGTCGAAGCTCTCGAGCAGTCCTTCGCGCTGAATCCGCAAGGGAAGCCAAAGAGAGTCGGATGCCGCCTCGATCTGGCTGCCCGGGGCTATCAGTTCCTGCGGCTTAAGCAGGCTGTGCACTGCGGCCCGACCTTGCGGCAGCCACTCCGTCAAGAGTGGGCTCGGTAGCAGCTCCAAGTCCCCAGCGCGAGCGGGTACGCTCAAAACCAGCTCACTAGCGCAAGCACGCCAGGACGCCAGCAGTGCACGCGCTTCGGCCAGTCGACCTGACGCGCTCGCCGCGGGGACCCCAGCCGCCAGTTGCAGGTGTAACGGGAGAAATGGATCGGGTTGCACGGGCTGCGGGAAAACCTCGGCATTCAGTCCCGCAATCCACAGGCCGTCATAGTGCACAACGGGAGGTGCGAAAACGGCGGAGATCGTAATGACCGCATCGTCATCCGCCGGTCGGAATGCAGTGCGCGCTGCGAGCTCGGTGAACCACTGAATGGCATTGTCGCGTGAGATCGATCGGGTAACCGATGCGAGCTGCCCGAACTCGTCCAACAGCTCGTGGAATCGAACAACGGTCTGCTGCTCGCCACTCGTGCGCGCGCGCTCGCCCGGCCAATCAAACACGGCGAGAGTCGCACGAAAGCGCTCAGACCAGTCGCGCGGCGAAGCCGCGCCCTGCCCCATCGCTATTACGGCGCGGGTGATCCGAGCCGAAACCTCGCGGGCGGGAGATGCTAACGCTGAGGGCGCCATACTTAGCGCGGCTAAAAAGTCGCGCACCTTGAAATGCATGCGCTCCCGCTCGCGTAACCATACATCCAAGCGCGCCCGTGCCGCGGGGCCCGGCGCACTCCAGTACGGTGCCCGGAGCCACCCACTCATCATCTCAAAGTCGCCCGCGCCTCCCCCCAGCCAGGAAAGGGTGAACAAGGCGTGCGCAACAGCCGGCACACCCGCAAGCGGTCCGCCACCCTCAATCGCTACGAGATTATCCATGGACGACTCAGGCGACGCCCCCTCCAGCCAAGGCGCGGGGTGGATGGTTTGCCGGATCAATGCCGCAAGGCGCTCTCGCACGCCCGGTCCGCCGGGCAATGTGATCAGGAGACGGACATCAGGCTTGCGTGCGATCTGGATGCTGCACCAATGAGCTATCCGTTCGAGCTCGTCCAGCTCATCGGCGGCAATCACTATGTCCGGAACAGCCGCTGGTGCGGCTTCCCGCTGCGGGACGACGTATGGTTGCAAACGCGGCGGCAGAATCAGGAACCCCGCTCCGACGACGGGAGACTCAGCCTCTGCCGCATCCATGCCCGATATGAATGAGGCGACAGGAGCAGCCCCCAAAGCCCGGCAGCGCTCCTCGACCGCACGCTCCACCGCCGCGAGCAGCGCTACCTCGACTCCCGGAGCGTCGGCGAGATCCACCAGCCCTTCCGCCGTAACGGCAAGCTCCCCGGATCGCGCCGCCTTTTGGAAGTCGATGTCGAAATCGGCCGCGATAGCCCGCGCCCGGCGCAGCGCCTCGGCCAACGCACCGCGATTGACGAGCTCCAGATCGCGAGTCGCCTCCGACGCGCATTGACGCCATAGAAGCCACTCCTCTGCCGGAGAGAGCAGCCGCGGGACGTTGGTGCCAGCTCTCACGGCGAGACGCTCCACCTCTCGTGCAAGCCATGCATCAACCGGAAGGACATCTGGCGTGGCCCAAACGCGCCGGCCACCGCTCAGCTCAGCCGCGGCGTAGGCGAGCCGCGCCGCATGCGCCCGCTGCCGCGAGGGGACAAGGACCGTGCCGCCCCGCTTCAGGAACTCGTATAACTCGCTCGGAAGCCTGATCAAGGGCTATTTGAATCGATTGACCGCCTCGACCACGTTGGTTTTCCCTCCATCACGGGGGGCGCTGGCATAGGCCGTAAGCAACTCATCCATACGAGCGAAGACATCCCGGAGTGTGGATGAGTCGGGCAACGAGGTTACACGGAAGTGATTGCGATAGGAGACGTTGAAGCTCACACCCGGTGCTACCAGTACGTGCTTCTGCTCGAGCAGATCGAGCGCGAATTGTTGGTCATCGAAATCCGGCAGCTCGCTCGTGTCCACGCCGATGAACGCATACATGGCGCCCCTCGGTGGTTCCAGCTTCAGGAAGCGGCTAGCGCCGATCGCTTCCATGATGGCGCGCCGCGACTCGTACAAGCGGCCGCCGGGGCTGATGAGCTGCTTCAGGCTCTGGTAGCCTCCGAGCGCCGTCTGTACACACCACTGCGCAAGAACGTTGCTACACAGGCGCAGCGAGCTCAACAGCTCCAGGGAGCGGAGGTAGTCCGCGGCCGGTCGAGTACGGCCGGAAAAAACAACCCAACCCACGCGATAGCCGCATGCGCGGTATACCTTGGACAGGCCAGACAGAGTGGCGCAAAGGGTGTCGCGCACGAGCGTGGCCATCGGCACGAATTCGGCGCCGTCGTAGGTCATTTGATCGTATATCTCGTCGCTGAATACGACCAGGCCGCACCGTTCCGCAAGGCGGGCAATACCTTCCAAAACGGCTCGCGGATAGACCGCCCCGGTTGGATTGTTGGGGTTGATGACGACGATCGCCCGCGTGCGGGGCGTGACCAGCCGGGCGATCTCCTCCGGGTCCGGTACAAAGCCGTTTTCCGGCCGGCAAGGATAATGAACCGCTTTGCCGCGATTGAGATTGACGGCTGCGGTCCACAGCGGGTAGTCGGGGCTGGGGATCAACACTTCGTCGCCATCGTTGAGAAGCGCGCGCAGGACCAGATCGATGAGCTCGCTCACTCCGTTGCCAATGAAGACTTCCTCCGCGGTGATCCCGGTGACGCCGCGTTCCTGCTGCTGCATCACGACGGCCTCTCGCGCCGGGAAAATGCCTTTCTGATGGCAATAGCCTTCCGCTTCGGCAAGATTTTCGATCATGGCGAGGCGCATGGTTTCCGGGGTGCGGAAGCCGAAGGCCTTCGGATTGCCGATGTTCAGAGAGACGATTTCGTAGCCCTGTCGCTCCAGCTCGTGAGCGCGGTGAGCGAGCCTGCCGCGAATTTCGTAGCGGACGTTACGGAGGCTATCGCTCGGGCGGATGACGGGTTCGGTTTTCATAATATGGTTCGTAGTGGCAGGGTGCCAACGGCACAAGGATAGCAGCCGCAGCGTCAGCACTTCAGCCCGCCCCATCGATGACAGGCTACCCACCGGCCCTCACCTCCCTCTTCCCACCGGGGAATCCGGTCACGGCACGCGTCGATGGCATGCGGGCAGCGGGTTCGGTAGACACAGCCCGTAGGCGGGTTCAGGGGAGACGGAGGCTCGCCGCCGAGAGCTCGCGCCAGGCGGCCGGGCTGCACGTCCGGATCAGGGACCGGAACGGCCTCGAGCAGTCCACGCGTATAGGGATGGAGAGGATTTGCGTAGAGCTGCCCGGAAGGAGCCAGCTCCATCATTCTGCCAAGATAAAGAACGAGGACGCGATCACAAAGGCGGCGAACGACGGCGAGGTTGTGGCTCACGAATAAAATGGACATGCCATATTCCCGCTTGAGGTCGATCAGCAGCGTGACAATCTGCTCCTGAATGGAGACGTCCAGCGCGCTGACCGGCTCGTCGCAGACGAGCAGCTTCGGCTTCAGAATCATGGCGCGCGCGATCCCGATGCGTTGGCATTGTCCGCCGCTGAATTCATGGGGATAGCGATCTGCCAGGTCGGGACATAGCCCAACCCGAGCCAGGATCTCAGCGACCATTTGCCTGCGTTCGGCAGGACCGAGCTGCGGCCGGTGCACGCGGAGAGGCTCTTCGACGATTTCGCCTGCGGTCAGGCGGGGGTCGAGGCTCGCCAGAGGGTCCTGAAAGACGATCTGCAAATCGCGACGTAACGCCTTCATCTCGTGACTGGCCACCCGATCGTCCAGCCGGCGACCCATCCAGGCAACCTGTCCCACGGTCGGACGCAACAGAAGCAGCGCGGCGCGCGCCAGAGTGGATTTGCCACACCCGGATTCACCCACCACGCCCAACGCCTCGCCTGCGTGAAGATCGAGTGTGATGTCGTCAACAGCGCGCAGCGGCTGCGCCCGTTGGAACAGGCTTCGGTACACGGGGAACTGTACGCTGAGCCGTGAAATCGATAGTACGGGAGATGCGGCGCTGCAAACTGCCGGGGCAGCCGGACCAGGAGCAGTCTGCGCGTCCATCCTTGGCATTGCTCGAAGCAATGCCTGCGTGTAGGGATCGCGCGGTGTCTTCATCACCGCACCGACACTATCCAACTCCACGACCCGCCCCTTTCTCATGACCAGGACACGATCCGCAATCCCGGCGACGGCCCCAAAATCGTGAGTGATCAAAACCATGCCCATTCCGCGCTGGCGTTTGAGCTCGGCGAGAAGCGCCAGGATCTGGGCCTGAATGGTTACGTCCAGAGCGGTCGTTGGCTCATCGGCAATCAGCAACTCGGGCTCGCACGACAGGGCGGCCGCGATCATTACCCTCTGCCGCATGCCACCAGACAACTCGTGAGGATACTGAGTCATCCGTCGCTGCGCGTCGGTGACATGGACTTTTTCGAGCAGGGCGAGTGCCCGCGTACGCGCCTCGCGCCAGGAAAGCTTCAGATGCCGCACCATCGGTTCGGCAACCTGGTCGCCGACCACAATGTGCGGGGTCAAGGACGTCATCGGGTCTTGAAACACCATCCCGACACGTGCGCCCCTGATGCGATCCAGATCCGCGCTGGGTTGTCCGATGAGATCGATCGCGCCGAGCTTCGCCCGGCCGCTCACGCGGCCGTTGGCCGCGAGCAATCCCATCGCCGCCAGAAACACCTGACTCTTACCCGCGCCCGATTCGCCCACGATACCGACACACTCGCCTCGATGGAGGGCGAGCGAAAAGTCCTCGACCGCGGCCACCTCGCCGTGAGGCGTGTTGAACCTGACGGCCAGATTCTCCACCCGCAAGAGGGGATCGGCGGCGAGGTTGTCAGCGGTCGCGCGGATCGAGCGCATCGCGCAAGCCATCACCCGTCACATAGAAACAAACGAGCAGAGTCACCAGAAAGAGCGCAGGGATGAGCAGTATCCAGGGGGCGGACTGCATCTCCTGTGCCCCCTCGCTGATGAGATTGCCCAGGCTCGGGAGCGGCTCCTGAACGCCCAGGGCAAGAAAGCTCAGGAAGCTCTCGAATGAGATCATCTGCGGAATGGTGAGCGTGGTGTAGACCACTACAGGCCCGATGAGATTGGGCACGATGTGGCGCGCAAGTATGCCGGGGATACCCAGCCCCGTGGCGCGCGCCGCCTCTACAAACTCGCGCCGCTTGAGAGTCAGTGTCTGGCCGCGAACGATGCGCGCCGTCGTCAGCCAGCCTACTGCGCCTATGGCGACCAGCAATACAGTCAGGCTGCCACGCTCAAACAACGTCGTAAGAATGATGACAATGAAGAGATACGGCAGGGAGTACAGCACGTCGACGAAGCGCATCATCCACTCGTCGGTTCGTCCGCCAACATACCCCGCTACGGCACCCCAGGCAACGCCGATGAAGAGACTTACGGCGCTGGCAAGCAGGCTGATCACCAGCGAGATCCGCACGCCGTGCAAAGTGCGGACGTACAAATCGCGCCCCAGCCGGTCCGTGCCGAGCCAGTGCGACGCATCGAGGCCGGGCGGCGCTGCCAGATGCTGCCAGTCAAGAGAGTCGTCAGTGTAAGGACTCAACGCGGGCCCGAATACGGCCAACAAGGCAATCAACGCAATCAGCGCGATCGCGACGAGGACCGGGCGGTCGTGGCGCAAGCGGCGGTACGCATCTCCCCACAGACCGCGGGGACCCGATTGCAGACCCTCGGGGCGGATTGGCATCGATGCCTCAGTCATGACGCACAGTCGGGTCCAGCCATCCGTAGACAATATCCGCGATGAGATTCAACCCAAGCGTCAGAGCACCGTAGACCGTGATCATCCCCATTACGAGCGTGTAGTCGCGATTGATGGCTCCTTGTACCAGATATCTTCCCGTACCCGGCAACCCAAACACCGTCTCAACGACGAGAGAGCCGGTAACAACATAGGCCGTTGCAGGCCCCAGATAGCTGACAACGGGCAGCAGAGCCGGCCTCAGGGCATGGCGCCAGAGCACACGCATCTCCCCCAGCCCTCGCGCCCGCGCCGTCCGGATGTAATTCGCTCGAAGTACCTCCAGAAAGCTCCCACGGGTAATCCGGGCCACGTAGGCAATCACCGGCAGGGAAAGTGTCAGGACCGGCAGGACGAGATAACGAGGCTCCCCGGCTTCCCACCCCGCCACCGGCAGCCAATGTAGATAGAGTCCAAATGCCAGGGCGAACAGCGGTCCCGTCACAAAGCTCGGAAGCGCGACACCGAATACAACGAAGGTGGTGACTCCAAAATCTGTGACAGTGTTCCGCCGGAGGGCCGCGGCCACCCCCAAGGGTATGCCGAGGAGCATAGCCAGCAGCACCGCTGCCGACCCAACGGCCAAGCTCAAGGGCAGACCCTCCGCTATCAGCTCTCCGACACTGAAATCCCTTAGCTTGAACGAGGGACCGAAGTCTCCATGTGCCAGCCCGTTCAGATAATGGAGGTACTGCAGCCCGAGAGGCTGATCCAACCCGTATAACCGGTCTAAATTCGCCCGAATCGGGGCCGGCAGGGTCTGCTCCTGGTCGAACGGCCCCCCGGGCGCCAACCGGACGATGAAGAAAGACAGCGTAACGATACAAAACAGCGTCGGAAGAAAGCCAGATAACCGTCGCATTGCATATCGCAGCAGCAAGGGACTTTTCACGTTTTGGCGCCTATCGCACTTAGCACGGAAATAACGCGGTTTTTGCGGACGAATACCGTCCGCGGATCACAGATGACCATTGCATGGTGGGCCTAACAATTCCTAAACTGGGGCATGTCGGTTTTCATACACGAGTATTAAAGCGATCCATGGAATCGACTCGCCCCATTCGCGCTCTGGTGCGCGGCCTCGATGCACTCACGATGCTCAACATGCGCAACGGCGCGACTGTCTCTGAGATTGCTCAGCAGATCAGGCTGCCGCGCACGACGACATACCGCATCCTCGAGACGCTGACCCATGCAGGTTACGTCTACCGGGATCCTGCGGACGATCGTTACCGTCTCACCATCATGGTCCATCGGCTCGCCGATGGTTTCGATGATGATGCCTGGGTAACACAGATCGCGCGCCCGTGCATCGATGAATTAGGCAACGAGGTGCTCTGGCCAGTGGCCATGGCCTCTTTGTCCGGCACTCAGATGCTCGTGCGCGAGACCACCGATCATCGCAGTCCGCTCGCCGTCGAGCGTATATCCCCGGGGATGCGCTTACCCATGCTTTCGACCGCCGCGGGCCGCGCGCACCTGGCGTTCTGCCCGTCTTTGCAGCGGGAGTCGCTGCTGGAGATTCTGCGCCGCTCCAACAATGAATCCGACAAACTCGCGCACAACCGCGCTGAGCTCGACAAGATTCTCGAGGAAACCCGTGCTCGCGGCTACGCGAGCGCGGTCCATCCCCGGCGGGTGTCCGATGAGATCACCATGGCCGTGCCCGTGCTCCTGGAAGACACCGTCCTGGGATCTGTGGTGATCCGTTTCGCGGAAAAGGCAGTGCCCTTCAAGGTCGCCGTGGAGCGCTTCGTGCCCAAACTGCGCGAAACCGCACAGAAGATCCGGCAGACGTTCACCGAGCAACAGCGCAATCCGCCCTACCGACACCCACAACAAGCGCAGCTGGGTTGAGCTCTTCCCAGCAGTCGGATAGCCAGCCTCAACCCAGGCTGACGGTCAGTATTCCTGCCTCCAGTCCCTGAGGTCGCTGCAGGAGGTCGCGTCCCGCTATAATTGCCCTTCTGGGTCCGCAGGGCCTATCTGAACGAGCTCAAAGGGCAATGAAACGAATTCTCGTTGGAATCAAGCGCGTTGTGGACTACAACGTCCGTATCCGGGTCAAACCGGACGGCACCGGTGTCGTCACCGACGGCGTGAAAATGAGCATCAATCCGTTTGACGAGATCGCGCTCGAGGAAGCTTTGCGCATCAAGGAACGGGGTGCTGCCGAAGAGGTGGTCGTAGCGACCATCGGTCCATCCGACTGCCAGCAGCAGTTGCGGACTGCGCTGGCCATGGGGGCGGATCGCGCGCTGCACGTGCAGGCTGACGGCATCATCGAGCCGCTCGTTGCCGCCCGGGTGCTCCTGAAGCTCGTCGAAAAAGAGCAGCCCACAATGGTCATTCTGGGCAAGCAGGCCATCGATGACGACAACAGTCAGACCGGGCAGATGCTTGCTGGCCTCTGGAATCGCCCTCAGGCAACGTTCGCCTCGAAGATCGAGCTGTCGGATGGCAAGGCACGCGTGACTCGCGAAGTAGATGCCGGACTCGAGACGCTGGAAGTCGATCTGCCGGCCGTGGTGACCACCGATTTGCGCCTGAATGAGCCGCGATACGTGAAGTTGCCCGACATCATGAAGGCGAAGAAGAAGCCTCTCGAGACGCACACCCTCGGCGCCCTGGGCGTCGAGCAGAAGCAGCGCCTGAAGCTGGTGAAATTCGAGCCACCGCCGCAACGGCAAAAAGGCATCCGGGTCAAAGACGCCGCTGAGCTCGTCGCAACCCTTCGCAACAAGGGAATCATCTGATTCTTACTCCGGCGCGCTTCGCGCCGCTAAACGGACGGGGTCGCGCCTGGCGCGATCCCCGAAAGAAGGTGGCCGAAGGCCTATGAAAATCCTGATCGTCGCCGAGCATGACGGCGTCAAGCTGAATCCCGCCACTGCCAAGTGCGTGACCTGCGCACGGAGCCTGGCCGGAGCGGAAATTACCCTCGTCGTATGCGCGGCGGATGCCGCCGGCATAGCGGCGCAGGCGGCCCAAATAGCCGGAGTGACGCGCGTTCTGACTGTTGAAAACGCAGCGAACGCACACCTCCTCGCCGCCGCCCTGGCACCGCAGGTGGTTGCGCTGGCGGCTCCTTACACGCACCTGTTCGGCCCTTCCACAACGTTCGGCAAGGACCTTATGCCGCGGATCGCCGCACTCTTGGACACAGTCCAGGTCAGCGACATCATGGCTGTCGAGAGCCCAACCCGGTTTCGCAGACCCATCTATGCGGGAAACGCCATTTTGACAGTGGAAGTTGAAGGCGGCGCAAAGGTCGTCGGCACTGTGCGGACAGCCTCCTTTGAAGCCTCCCCCTCCGATTCTTCTACCCCGGCACCGATCGAAAAGGCTGCCGTGGGAGCCGAGCTGCCGACGCATACGCGTTTCATCTCGGTCTCCGCCGCGAAGAGTGACCGGCCGGACTTGCAGACTGCGACGCGCGTAATCTCGGGTGGCCGAGCGTTAGGCAGCGCGGAGGCTTTCAAGATCCTCTACAGCCTGGCGGACAAGCTCGGCGCAGCCGTCGGAGCTTCCCGAGCAGCCGTCGATGCGGGCTATGCGCCCAATGAGCTGCAGGTCGGACAGACTGGCAAGATCATCGCGCCGGAGCTGTACATCGCCATTGGAATTTCCGGGGCGATCCAACACCTGACAGGCATCAAGGACGCGCGCACCATTGTGGCGATCAACAAGGACGGCGAGGCACCGATTTTCGAGGTGGCGGACTACGGCTTAATGGGCGATCTGTTCCAGATCGTGCCGGAGCTGGAGAAGCTCCTCTCCGCGCGCTGAAAGCGAGGATGGGCGGCACGGCGATCAAAGCGATCGCCGTGCCTGACCGACAAACCCTCTGGCCCTTTAAAGCTGCTCGAGGATGTGCTCGGCCGCGGAAACCTTGAACTGTCCCGGCGCCTCGACGTTCACGTGCTCGGCAACTCCGTCCTTCACGACAATCGCAAACCGCTGGCCACGGGTGCCCATGCCAAAGCCGCTGGCATCGAGCTCCAGGCCAAGGGCCTTGGCGTAGTGGCCGTTGCCGTCTGCCAACATCAGGACCTTGTCAGCGACGCCTGAGTGCTTACCCCATGCATTCATGACGAACACGTCGTTCACAGCCATGCAGGCAATGGTATCCACGCCCTTTGCGCGAATCTGGTCGGCCAACTGCACGAAGCCGGGCAGGTGCTTGGCGTCGCACGTCGGGGTGAAGGCGCCCGGTACCGAAAACAACACTACCTTCTTGCCCTTGAAAAGCTCGTCCGTGCTGATGTCCTTGGGACCTTCTTTCGTCATTGTCTTGAGCGTGCCCGCGGGCATGCGGTCACCGGCCTTGATCGCCATGTCTCATCTCCTTAAGGAAGTTTCTCGAAACTCGGGGGTATATCGTAGCCGATTCTGACCGGCTCGCAGCTCCATGTCAGTGATGCTCTGAAGAGTCGGACACCTGATCAAAGCAAAGGCCCGGAAGATGACATCTCCCGGGCCTTGGACGAGCGGAGCGCAGCAGCCCGTCAGGCCTGCTTCGCGTGCAGACTCCAAAGATTCGCCAGACGCTCCAGGGTCGGATCGCCCTTCACCGAGTGGAACGACTTCACCGCATCATCCTTGTGACCGGCCTTCAGCTGCGCAATGCCCAGCAGCAGACGCGCCTCGGGCTCGCTCTTTACGCCGCCTTTGGTCAAGCCTTTGGAAAGCATATCGCTGGCCTTGTCGTACTGGCCATAGCCCAGATAGGCGAAGCCAACACCGACGTCCTTGTCACCCGTGGCAGCGGAATCCGCATCCTTCTCGATCTTCGGTAAAGAAGCCTGATCCTGCGCAGCAGTCTTCTTCGCGGATTCCAGCAAACGCTGGTTCTTGTCTTTGCTGCGCTGGTCGGCGAACACGCCCTTCTGGAAGCCCTTCTCCAGGATGTGCACCGCCTCACCAGGAGAACCCTGCTCAATGGCGAGCTGCGCCATCTCCGTGTATTCCTCCGGCCTGGCGAGCACGTCGACTTCCGACATCAGACGATAGAGTTGCAGCGTAGTCTTGTCCGACTGGTTCGCCGCCTTGTCCTGAGCCATCGTGTAGAGCAGCTGCTTCCAGTAATCGGGCTTCGGATAGTAGGCGACCAGCTTCTCGAGAGCCTTGGTCTCGCAATCCGCATCCTCGAGCTTCACACAGGAGCTTAGAATGAGCTGCAATGACTGGTCCTTGGGTGTGCGTCCGGCCTTGATATCGCTGTCCACCAGGCCTTCCTCAAACTTCAAGGTGTTCTTCCAGTCGCCCTTGAGGTAGTAGGACTGGCCGACGATGATGTCGATATCCTCATCCGCGTAGCCGCCCTTGATGGCGCGGAGACCGTATTCGGCCGCTTTGTCGTAGTTCTTCAGCTGGTAATTGAGTTGCGCGACGGCCTTTACCCGCTGCGGGATCTCCGACTGCTGCAGAAAGCCGTCGTTGACCTGCGCCTCGAACGCTTTTTCGGCTTCCGCGTAGTTTCCCGTCCGTGCATAGGCAACGGCCGCGAGCTCGTTGATGACATGCTCGTCGTAGGGCGTCTTCTTCGGATTCCCCTCCGCTTCCTTCAGCTTCGCAATCGCATCAGGATACTTTTTCGCATTCAGCGCATCCTGTGCGGCCTTCAGCGGCTTTGCGAGATCCTTGCTGACGGTGGCCTTGGACTTGTCGTCCTCTTTCTTGTCCGCGGCTACGGCAGGCTTGCCCGGCACGAGGCTAGTGGCGCCCACTACCGTGACACCCAGCACGAGCGTCGCGAGCGTGCTGGCCAGAAAACCGGAATTCGCATTCATGGTGTTGTTTCGCATCGCTTTGACGATCAGTCCTTGAACTCGGAAGTGTTGACGAAGCCAATCTTCTTCATGCGATTACGCTGCGCCGCAGCGAGCACCTTCGCGACAAAATCGTACTTCACGCGCCGGTCGGGTCGCAGATGGATCTCCGCCTGCACTGGCTTGTCCGCCTCGGTGTGGAAGTACGATTCGAGCTGGGTCATGCTCGGGATCGGCGTGCCGTTCCAGACCACCGTGCCGTCGAAGTCGATCTCCAGATCGATCACCTCCGGACGCTGGTCCGGCGGCGGGGGATTGTTCGACTGCGGCATGTCGAGCTTCACCGCGTGGGTCATGATCGGAAGCGACACGATCAGGGTAACCAGCAACACGAGCATGACGTCGATCAGAGGCGTCGTGTTGATATCACACATGACCGCGCCAGCGCTGGTGCCGACACTCATTGCCATTCTAGATTCTCCTCAATGCTCAGCGTGCGCCGCGCACGCCGTGATCGGGCTCGGTGAGGAAGCCCACCTTCACGATGCCGCCACGCTGGAGCGCATATAGAACGCGGCCCACCGCCTCGTAGCGCGCATCGCGATCAGCGCGGATATGAACCTCCGGCTGTGGCTTCTGCACCGCCGCCACCTTGACGTGTTGCAGCAGCTCGTCGCGATTCGAAAGGGCCTTGTCGTTCCAATAGATACTGCCGTTCTTGTCCACCGCGACCGTGATGTTCTCCGGCTTGGTCTGCGTCGGGATATTCACGGCCTTCGGCAGATCGACGTGCACCGTCTTGTTGATCACCGGGATCGTGATCAGA
>CAZBTV010000051.1:0-45308 GCA_964494895.1 uncultured Steroidobacteraceae bacterium
AGGTGGCGGAGCATCGGGCAAAAACCACGCTTTTTGCCCGATGCACGCTGGGCCGGGCACGATGCCCGGATCCAGCGTTATAAACGTAGCGCCTCGATGCGCCGACACATCTCTTCCAGGTCGAGCCGCGCCGTTTCGGCCGGGATGACCGCCCATTGCTCATCCGCTCCAACGGGCTCCCAATGCTCCTTCTGCCAACCCAACACTGACACGTCCGCTTCGGACGCATCGGTGCCCTGGAGGTGCCGCTGGATTATCCGCTCCACCAGCACCTCGTTCGGCGCCCTGCAGTGGATCAAACATGCCGCAACCCCCACCCTGCGCGCCAGCTTACGAAAGCTCCCCCGATCATCCCGCCGGGCGAATGTCGCATCGACGATCGCGGTATATCCTCCCGCAAGGACATCCTCGGCAGCCCCGGAGAGATGCCCATATACCCGCTCCGTGAATGCTCTGGAATAGATGCCCTCAGCCACGTCCGCATCCGATCGTGAGCGCTCGGTGAGCCCAGCCAGGCGCTTGCGCTCGATATCCGACCGCAGGTGCACCGCCCCAAGGATCGGAGCAAGCCGCTCAGCCAGCCACGTCTTCCCCGATCCTGACAAACCTGACATGAGAACCAACACCGGACGCCGTCGTCCGAGCGCGCGAGCCGCGCACTCCAGATAAGCCCGATGCATCGCCCGCCCAACATCCTCCGAATCCGTCGCTTGCGCGCCGCCACGGCTGAGGGCCATGACTTTGGCGCGCACCAGGGCGCGATGCGCCCGATACACCGGCAGTAGCCTGCAAGCCTGGTAATCTCCACTCGCAGCCAGATAGCCCGCCAAAAATGCGTGGGCATGCTGGCCAAACCCCCGCGCCTCCAGATCCGCGAGCAAAAAGGCAATCTCGTCGGCCACGTCGATCCACCGAAAGGCAGGCTCGAACTCCATGCAGTCGAAAGCCACCAGCCGCGACTGCAAGCGGACGACGTTCGCCGCGTGGAGGTCGCCGTGGCATTCGCGAACGCGCTCATCGTCGCGACGGTCCGCTATCCAAGGTAGCCCCTCTTCCAGGCGCCGCTCCAGCTCCGGCCGCAAAGCCCTCACATCCGATGAGCTGTCAAATATCACGCTTGCCTGGACACACTCCTCCAGATTGTTGACAACGGTGGCGCGGACTGCCTGCGGATCGCCCCACGGAGCAGGCGGCTCTGCGGCGGGCAAGGCTGCGTGGATCGCAGCCAGATCTCGGCCGAACAACTCGAGCTCCGCTGTTGCGATGCGCGAGCTGGCAAGGAGATTGTCGAGCTCGTCCTCCCGCCTGAACTGGTGCATTTTCACCGCACGCTCGACAGTCTCACCGGCCCCGCCGATGCACGCCCCGTGATCTCTCATGACGATGGGACAGACGTCCAGATACAGGTCGGGAGCGAACCGGCGATTGAGGCGAACCTCCTCCGCGCAGAAGAAGTCGCGCCGCTCCGGTGAGCGTAGGTCGAGAAAAGGGAAACACACGGGCCGCTTGATCTTGTACGCGAATTCACCGGCCAGCAGAATCCAGGAAATATGTGTCTCGACCAACGTAACCGCATCCACTGGATGAGGATACGCCTGCGGTTGCAGCAGTCCGGCCAGATGCTCAGGCAGTGTCGCACTCATTTGCCATGACGGTGCCGCAACCTCACCGTCCTTGCAACCCGTGCGGACGAGCTCTTTCCTCTTTCGGGCGCCTGCTTACGGATAACCCTGATACCAGAGCATCGCCGCCGCGTAGGCCGCCTCCGGGTCCTCCCCGCCGATCGCTCGTGCGGATGCATCAATCAGCGGATCACAGCCGCGTCCAGCAAAATACGGCTGCGACTTCGTCAGTGGGCCACCGGGGCTCGCCACCAATACGACGCTGGAGCGTGGCGCGAGCCTGTAGGAATGTGCTCCCTGCACGAGAGGTCCGTTTGCGGAAACCGGCAGGTCCGTTGCCGTATCGGCCGCCAGCCGCCACTCGCACTGTGCGGGGGCCGGAGGAACGAGGAACGAAACACATTCGTGCCCGGCGTTGAACATCATGAACAGGGTGTCACGCCCGGCATCCCTGATCAGACAGCCAGCTGTTCTGGCATGCGGGTCTTCCCAGTCCGGCTTCGTCAGAGTGGGAGATACCCACCGCGCTTGCCCCGGGGTGTAGAACTGCTCACTGGACAACACGGGATGTTGGCCACGCAACACGAGCATTCCCCTGACGAAGTCACGCAGATCCGAATGGCTCCGCAGCGCATCCCAATCGTACCAGCTCGTCTCGTTGTCCTGGCAGTAGGCATTGTTATTGCCTCGTTGGGTGCGGCGAAACTCATCTCCACCGAGCAGCATCGGCACACCGCGCGAGACCAGCAGTGTCAGCAGAAAGTTCTTGACCTGCCGCTTGCGGATTGCCTCGACGTGCCCGTCATCGGTCGGTCCTTCGGCGCCGTAGTTCGCGCTGTAGTTGTCGTCCGTGCCGTCGTGGTTGTCCTCGCCGTTGGCGAGATTGTGCTTGCACTGGTAGCTGACCAGGTCGTTGAGTGTAAAGCCGTCATGACAGGTGATGAGGTTGATGCCGCACACTGGCGCCTTGCGTGGAGGGCCGTACAGATCCTGGCTCCCACAGACCCGTCGGGCAAACGCGGCCAACAACCCCTCGTCGCCGCGCCAGAAGCGCCGGATGTCGTCGCGATATGACAGGTTCCATTCCGCCCACTGCCGCTCGGGAAAGCTTCCTACGTTGGAGGCACCCGCCAGATCCCATCCCGCAGCGATGAGCTTGGTTTCGCGCAGAATCGGATCCTCCGCAATCTGCTCGAGCAGCGGCGGATTCCTGAGCAACGCTCCGGAGCTGTCCCGGCCCAGGATAGCGGCGAGGTCGAGCCGAATGCCGTCAATGTGCATCTCGACGACCCAGTAACGCAAGGCGCTGATGATCAGCTGGCGCACGGCCGGATGATTTGCGTTGAGGGTGCTACCGCGACTTGCCGCATCGGCATAGTGCCGCTTGTCCTGCGGTAGACAGTAGTAGATCGAGTTATCAATCCCGCGTAGGCACACGGCAGATCCATGCTCGTCGGACTCCGCCGTATGGTCGAGCACCATATCGATGATGACCTCGATGTCCGCGGCATGAAGCTGCCGTACCATCTCCTTGAACTCCAGCGTTTGTTGACCGGAGTCTCCAGAGCTGCTGTAGGCACCGTTGGGCGCGAAGAAGGCGATCGGGTCATAACCCCAATAGTTGCGCAGCCGCTCGCCCGTGCGCGGATCGTGGCGCCTGCACTGGCTCGGGTCGAACTCCTGTACGGGAAGGAGCTCGACGGCGGTGACACCAAGCTCCTTCAAATAGGGAATCTTCTCAGTCAAGCCTCTATAAGTACCCGGAAATCGGACTTGCGAGCTTGGGTGAGCAGTGAGCCCGCGGACGTGCGTCTCGTAAATCACTGTCCGCGACCACGGATGCCGCGGTGGCGTGTCGTCTTGCCAGTCAAAACGCTCATGCGTCACTACAGCCTTCAGCGGAACCGCGCGCGAGGCCGGGCGCTTGACCGCGGTTGCGAACGGATCCAACAGGAGCTGCCCAAAGTCGAACCACTGCCCCGACTCAGGGTCGTACGGGCCATCCATCCGGTATCCATAGAGCTGCCCCGGTTGGAGGCCTTTCACCCAGATGTGCCAGATGTCTCCGGTACGGTTGTGCGCGGGATCGAGCTCGAAAACCTTCGCAGGTTGCAAGTCCTCTGACCCGGCGTAAAGCTCGAGCTGCACGCGGGTCGCGTGTCGGCTGAACAAGGCGAAATTGACACCGCCATCGAGCTCACGGGCACCAAGGGGGATAGGTATTCCGCGCCGGACATCAGCGGTTTCACCTACCTCGGCCAGATACGCAGCGAACGAGCGCGGCGGGTGGCCTGGTACCTGCTGACACCGCTCTCCCACATTCATTGCAAGAACCTCGGCCGCTGCATCTGAACTATCCGTTTGTATAACGCCGCTGCGGCTCGCCTCACATCGTGGTCTCTACATATCGTGTTGGCAGGTGCAGCCCGCAGACGAGGCAGGCTCCGCAACTGTGGGCTCGGAGCTTGAACTCCGCGGTGGCGGCCCTTATAAATGGGCTTGGTAGCGCTGCTAGACTGACGATCGATGTCGAGCAAAACCCGCAGCACAACAGCCGTTGCCGTCCTGCTCTCGCTGGCGGCCCACACCAGCGCTGCCGCGGGCGCTCCAGCGAAACCGCGACCCTGCGGGGACATTGCGTCTTCGCAAGGCTCGACACGCAACGCGCAGGCTCCCACAGGCACCGAATTCGTCCGGGAAATCCAGGGAAGGGATGATGATGAGCGCGAGTCCGCCATTCTCAGCCAGGCTCTCAGTGGCAACTTCCCATCGTTCTTGCGCCACGCGGATCCGGTGGAGCTGAAGGGCCGCTCAGCCGAAGGCGCGCCAATCACCGTCACGCTATGCGTTTGGCCCGACTACCTGGCCATAGGCTCTGATAGTGATTATCTGTTCGTGCCCATGAGGCTGAGCACCGCCATCGCCGTAGCGAACCGCTATGACGCGCTTCTCCCGACCCGGAAAATGGTCGACGCTATCTATGACCAGGCGCAGGTGCGTTTGCAGCCGCAGCCTTTGCCGGCGAGCGACACGATGCGCACCACCGGCTACTATTGGCACCACAGCGAGTTGGTCCGAGTGCAGCGCTCTTCGTTCGACGCTCCACCCGGCGCACTGACAGCAGGCGACAAGAAAGACCTCGTCCTGACGAATCGATTCTGGACCTATCCCACCCGGGTTGCGATCTACGGCTGGCATGTCTCTGAGGGCAAACCTATCCAGCCGCTCAGCACGGTCCATGGAGCACGCTATGCCGATTACAGCCACGGAGTCCGCTTGGTGAGCGCTGTGGCCTATGTGAATGGCGTCGCCCTGTCGCTGCTCGAGCTTCTTCAGGACCCCAAGCTCGCGCACGTGTTGAGCGACGAGGGCGTACTGCGTAATGCCGGTGATCTGCTGCGCGTCCTGGCGACCAGACTGACGGCATCACCGGGCTGCCGCTCGGTTATCGATGACTGCCTTACGCCGCACGAGATAAAAGAAGTCCCGATCATCGGGGAACCCGAGGAAGCGAGGAGCCAGCTGACCTCCCCCTTTCCGATCAACCTCACTCATGCCTTCGACCAGATGCTGCACCACTAACCCGCGTTCCTCGCGGGTGTACAAGGCGAGATAGGTATGTTCGAGCGCATTCATATCCAGATGCATGGCGTACTGACACCCATAGGCTTGGAAGACACGCGCCATGGCTGAAGGCGTAGCGGTGGAAAAATAACCGTAGATCAGAAACCGGTGCGTACCCGCGGTTTGCAGACACAGTCCCGACCGAAGGGTACGCAGCTTCTCGTCCGCGGACCCAGACCAATTCCCCGGTCCCCACTGCGAAACCAGCGGACCTGGGATGCCGGGATCGGCCCCGGCGACACGCTCGACCAACGGCACACCGTTCTGTCGTGCGTAGCGTATCCGCGCCAGCATTGAATCATCGTCCTTGCTCCACGTCTTCATCCCGACTGAGCTGTCATCGAGGACGTAGACGGTTGCGAGACCGGGCTGAAGCTTGCTGAAAACGGCTCCCTGCTCGATGAATCCATAGTGAGTGCCATGGTTTTGACGGGCAAGCTCACCATAACGAAAGGCTCCGTGCTCACGCTTGAACCCCCCAGCAAACGCCGCCACCGTGATCGGGATGAGCTTCGGGCTGACCATTCCGGTACGCGCCAGTGGCGCGGATGTGCCGATCCCGTCGGGGCCGGGAAGCCGCTCGTCATGCATGGGCAGCGTCTCGCGCCCAGACCACTCGACTCGGGGGTGATCCGTGCCCAAGACAAAACCCAGGTCGAGCTCCGACAGATCGAACGCCACCAGGTAGGCCACTGCGTTCGCCTCCACGCCATCCAGAGCAGAGACGCGACCACGGAAGCCGGTGAGAATGGAGTCCGCGACAGCCCCTGGCCGGATCGCGCTCGCATAGATGCCGCTCAGGTGATTCACCGGGTACCAGGCACCCATCGTTAGACCGTGCTCGGCGCCAACCACGTCGAGACCCAGATGCTCTGGGATGATCGCCGTACCAGCCTCCGCGCTGTCCATCCTGGCGAGCAACGGACCACTCGAAGATGTGGCTCCCGGAGAGGCGGCCGACTCAGTGCCCTTCTCCTCAAACGCATCCCGAAAGAACCCTTCCTTCACGAAGTCCACGATCCGGTCGCCTCCCCAGACGTGGTCGCGTAGAAAGTTGGTGATAGCTTCCAGCCGCGTGTAGCTCCCGGGTACGGCATTGCGCAGATACAAGCGTCCGTCGCACAACGGCACGTAGGGAAGGCCGCTGCGACGTGCTTCGTCGAGAGGCGCCGCCGGGTTATCCGGCCATAGATTGCAACTGACCTCACCCGTGGCGGAGTTGAGTCGAAGCCCCTGCACCCCGTCCCGCGCCAGCGCGATGCGTGTGCCTCGCGGATCGGGATTCTCCAGGTGATAAGTGCGCGTCTGCGCCGAGCCTGCCCAATCGAGCCGCAGCAGAAACCATGCGTTGATGTTTGGATTGATCTCGACGAGTGTCGCGAGGCCGTGCTGCCCCGAGGGGCCCGTGACAACCGCCGAGGTGGCGCGGCGAAATTGTTGTAGCTCGATGATCGTCTTGGGAGCCTCGGCCTGGTACTGCGCCCCTTGCTGCTCCGTTACATCATCGGCACACGGCGGCACACCGAGCCCTAGAGTCGGCCCCACGCTCGCCAGGAGCAACACGTTGCGAATGATCCGCTTCATGACGGAAGCTCACACCAGCAGTATCACGATCGTCGCAAGCGCGACGATGATCCGGCTCACCGGGTCCTTGATGGCGTAGGCGACCGGATCCTCTTGTATCCGTCCACGATGCGCCATCAACCACATGTGACTGATCCAATACAGCAGCAACAGGCAAATCAGCCAGAAGAGCTCGTACTTTCCGGTGGGCGCCACCACCATCCGGGTGTTGGTATAAAGCGCCAGAACCAGCACCGACAGGTACCCGGACGCAAGGCCCTGCGCCACCAGCAACACTCCATCCTCGCCGAGATAGCCGCGCACGTGCGCTTCGGCGCTGCCACCCGCCGCCTGCGCGCTCGCCAGCTCCGCGTAACGCTTGATCAGCGCCAGGCTGAGAAAAAGAAACACACAGAACGCAGTGAGCCACGGCGACCAGGCGAGGCCGGCGGCCACCGATCCGGCAACGACTCGCAATGCATAACCGCAAGCGAGTATCAACACGTCGAGAATGGGAATCGCCTTCACACCGAGCGAATAGGCCACCATGGCCAGATAGTACAGCGCCAGTACGGCCGGAAAAGCCGGCCCGAAGCAGGCGCCGATGCCGAGCGCCGCGAGCATCAGCGCCGCGCTCACCCCGATGGCTCCGGACTTCCCGATCCGGCCAGCCGCCAGAGGACGTGAGCGCTTCTGTGGATGAGCGCGGTCGGCGGCCACATCCCTCAGGTCATTGAAGAGATAGATGCTGGAGGCACACACGCTGAAAGCCAGAAAGGCGCCCCCGGCCTTCAACAGCAACAACGGCTCGTGAAGCCGGTGAGCGGCCACGAGGGGCAGGAACACCAGCGCATTCTTCAGCCAATGACGCGGCCGGATCGCCGCCACATAGCTTCGCAAGAGTCCCGGCTCCCGCCGGGCTGACACAGGTGAATCCAACAACGTGCTGGCTCTGAGACTCATGGCGGAGCCTCAGAAAAAGTGCTCAGCCAGCCTGAGGGCGCCCCGCTTCCAGGGTACGCGGTGTGACACGCCAGTCTCGCCTTTGCCACGGATCTCCTCACGATGCCGCACATACCAGTCGTAGTTGCGTATGAGGGCCTCCCGATTCGAATAACGCGCGCGAAAGCCCAGCTTGCTCTCGATGCGATGTACGGATACGAAGCTCTCGCGTCCACAGGTGTCATAGATCCACTCGTAGATCGGCGACAGGTGTAGCCGTTCCAACACCCGCAGGAGCGCGATGGCGGGCGCGGCGGGAATGCTGACGACACGCTTGCCGTGTCCGGCACGATCGAGTACAGCCTGGAAACTGTCTCGCAGCGAGCCGAATACCTGCGCCCCCACGTTGAATGTGTCGTTGACCAGCTCCCGCTCCTTCTCCAGGCAGAGCCCAATCGCCTGGCAGACATCCTCGACATCCAGAAGCTGGTAGAGGTTGGCGCCGGAGCCCAACACCGGAAAGTTGCGGCCCCGGTAAGCGAAGTCATACAACATCTCGAACACCCCCAGCCGCTCCGGCCCCACGAAACTCTTCGGGCGCAGAATCGACACACACAGGCCGCGGGCACGCATGTCGTGGCACAGCCGCTCCGCCTCGATCTTCGCCTCCCCATAGGGTCCGACCCCCTTTACGGGATCGTCCTCGCAAAGCGGGTGGTGATCCGGAACACCGTAGACCGATGTGGAGGACGTAAAGACGAAACGCTCTACCTTGGCCTGGAATGCCGCCTCGAGCACAAGTCCTGTGCCCAGCACGTCCGTGGTGTAGATATCCCCCCGACTGGCGAGCGGCAACGCCGCCGCGGCATGGACCACCAGGGTCACACCACACACCGCTCCTGCCACGGCGGCCTGATCACGGACATCGCCTGTGATCGCATCGACTCTGTTTCTCTCCGGATAGTCGAATGGAGCAATGTCCAGAGAGCGCACGGCATAACCGCTCGACAACAGATAGCGGCACAGGTTGATCCCGAGGAATCCCGCGCCGCCGGTAATCAACACTATCGGTTTTGGCATGCCGCGATCATGCCCATCCTCCCTCTCACGTGCTATCCGCACAGTCACGAGTCGCGTAGGTGTTTGTCCTGATGTGGCCGGGGCCGCACGCGCCAGTATCGCGTGCAGCGAAGTTGGCGCAGAATGGAGGCCAGGAACCCGACCGAGAGAGGACGATGATGGTGGATCCCACAACGGCGCCAGCGATTCCTGCCTTGTTCGCATTACGCGAGGGCCACGACCTTGCCTCTTCCATTGGCCGGCATGCCGACCTGCCGCTCGCTCCGCTCGAGGAGCGGACCTTCGAGGGCGGAGAATTCAAGCTGCGTCCGCTGCAGTCGGTCAGAGAGAGGACCGCCTTCGTTCTGCAGTGCCTGGCTGGAACTGCGCAGACCCCCGTCTCGGAGCGGCTGTTGAAGCTGCTATTCCTGCTACATGGCTTGCGTGACGCGGGCGCGCGACAGCGGATTGCCCTTCTGCCCTACCTCACCTTTGCCCGCAAGGATCGTCGGACGCAGCCTCGCGATCCGGTAAATACCCGGTATGTGGCGCAATTGATAGAGTCGGCCGGAGTGGATCGCGTAGTGACGTTGGACGTCCATAATCCCGCCGCCCTGGACAACTCGTTCCGCGTGCCGATCGATCACCTCTCCGCTCTGCCGATGATGGCCGATCACCTCGTCACGCGCCTTTCTGATGCCAAGCTCACCGTGGCATCTCCGGACATTGGTGGCGTCAAGCGAGCCCAGATCTTCCGTGAGCTCATCGAGGCGCGCTCGGGTCGCGAAGTCGAGCTTGCATTCTTCGAGAAGCGGCGCGCCCAAGGCGTCGTCTCTGGACACGCCATGGTCGGCACCGCCAAAGATCGTACCGCCATCATCCTTGATGACCTCTGCGCCACCGGCAACACCTTGATACGCGCGGCGGAGGCTTGTAATCGCGCCGGCGCTACCGCCGTCTACACCGCTGTTACCCATGCACCCCATCCTCCAGGGCTAGCGGCACTCCTGGCAAATACCAACATAACGGGCGCCATCACGACCGACAGCGTGGGATTCCAGTTCGGTCCGGTGCCTGCGGAAGATGCGCGGAAATTGACCGTGCTCTCGATTGCGCCCCTATTCGGCCAGGCCGTGCGACGCATCCTGGCGGGAAAGCCGATTGCGCCACTTCTCCAGCACTGGCCGGTGGACCCCGCGAGCTGATCGCCCTTTCGGCTCGCCGCTCGTCACGGCACGCCGGATATGACGTGCCGCATCCGCCAGGTAGCTCTCCGCACGCGATTTCCATAATGTCGCGCGTGGCGCGAACTGCGGATCGCGCAAGTGCCAGGCGGCGAGCTTTGCCCGAATCATCGCACGCAGGCTCATGTAGAAATCCATCAGCGAGTCATCAGGCGGTGTCCGCGTAAACCGCCGATAGACCGACAGGAGCACTCTCGCTGTTTCCTTCGTGCCGAGCCTGCGGCATTCGAGCGTGAGAAATGCCATCTCCTCCGCGGGGTCGAGCCAGCGCAAGTCGGAATCGAACTCCAGACAGTCGATCGCGCAGGGCTCGTCCGAATCCAAGCCCAGATACAGGTGCTCTGGGCGCAAATCGCCATGGCCGTCGATCAGGTGCGCAGCGCGCGAGCCCAGCAATGTCGTTTCACGAGCCACGAATGCAAGTTGCAAAGCAGTCAGCTTCTCCACTCGATTCCGATCGAGCCCCAGATCCGGCGCACACAGATCGCGGCGGGTCTGTACGATCCGCTCGCGCAGTCGTGCGATGTAGCGGTGCCGGCTCATCTTTTTGGGTGCGGCGCTGTCGAAAAATCGGGTCAGCGTGAGTGCCAGCCGTTCCAGGTCCCGCGCACGAACCCATCGCGCCGATATGGCGCGGTCGAGCATTCGCTGAGCGGGTAACCGCCTCATCCTTACCAGCCAGTCCACGATGCGGGCTTGCCCGGATTGCCCCCACATCAGGCCGCCGTCACGCCCGCGCGTGAGCGGAACCAACCCGAGGTATACTGTCGGCGCAAGCCGTCTGTTCAGCCTGAGCTCATTGCGGCAGGCGCGTCGGCGAGCGGCGATCGTGCGGTAATCCATGCGATCCTGCCGCACCGGCTTTTTCAGCTTGTAGGCTTCGTTTTCGGTGAGAAACACCCAGGCGAAGTGGGTCTCGATCACCTCGATCCGCCGCGGCCGCCCGGGGTAATGCTCCGGCTGGCGCAGGAATGCCACGACTTCGGCGGTGCGGCTGCCCGATCGCGGGCGTCTGGGTGTGATCAAAACCAACTCCCGTGACATCGCACTCCTCGTCCGCAATGCGAGCAGAGCCGCTGCTGCATTTCCCGCGGGATGCGAACATCGCATGCCTCGGGCGTGGCGAGCATCCGCAAAGTCCGGACCCGAATACGGGTTTTCCGCAGAAGAGTCAGCCGTCACAGAGCGATATCAGGTCAGGGGAAATCCGTATGGGTGCGTTCCTGAGTGGCGCGCATGATTGCCACAACATCGAGCGCAAAGGATCGGGGTGACTGATCCTATTCGGCCATAACAGGCTCAGGCAATCAAACATGAGTGATGGTTCCAAGCAGATCGAACACTTCCCCTCATTCCCGGAGCTCGAGGCGCTGCTACGCCTCCAGGAGCGGCTCCTGCACGTGTCGCGGCTGGCCACGGTCGGTGAGATGAGCGCCGGCATCGCCCATGAGCTCAACCAGCCGCTGTGCGCGGTGGCCAACTATGCCCAGGCGTGCGATCGTATGCTGGCGATGCCGGAGCCTGACATTCCGGAGATCCGCGATTCGTTGCAGGCGATTACCGCGCAAGCGTTGCGCGCGGGAGATGTTATTCACCGCCTGCGCGCATTGGCACGGCCTCCGCAGGCACGACGTGAGCTGACCGAGGTCAACCCTATGGTCACTGAGCTCTCCGATCTCATTCAATCCGACGCGAAGCACCATCAGGTGCGTTACAGGCTCGAGTCCGGTACCGGTCTGCCGCGTGTATGGGTCGATCGGCCACAGATCCAGCAGCTTCTTCTCAACCTGGTGCGCAATGCCATCGAGGCGTTGGCCGAAGTCCCTGCTGAATCACGCGAGGTCGTGGTTCGAAGCGGCCTCACGGAGCTCGGCGACGTGCAGCTCACCGTCACCGACAGGGGGCCGGGCATTGCCGAAAACACCGCCGCGCACCTGTTCACCCCCTTTTACACGACCAAGTCCGCCGGCACCGGCCTCGGGCTTGCCATGAGCCGCACGATTGCCGAGGCCAATTCCGGTAGCCTCGAATATCGTCCCAATGTGCCAAACGGAGCCTGCTTCACGCTGACCCTGCCGGCCGTCCACGCGGAATCGAATGTGGAGCATTGACGACCCCTCCCCATCTCAGGGCGGGCGGTCCCGCCGGGCATTCCCGGCCTCCTTTCGGTAAATACGTATCGGTCTGCGCAGAGGTCCGTATTGGCCGCGACGAGCGCTGCATGGAAACTCTCCACACCCTGAGCACGCACCCGCTTCCATACCGTGGAGGAAATAGACATGAAGGAACGAGCCCCCGTCATTTCGGTTGTGGATGATGACGCCGCGGCCCGCAGCTCCCTGCGTCTGCTGCTGAAATCTCTCGGCCTTGCCGCTACCGCATACGACTCAGCGGCCTCGTTCCTTGCGAGCTACGATCCGCAGCAACCGGGATGTCTGCTCCTCGATATCCGTATGCCCGGAATGAGCGGCCTGGAGCTGCAGGAACAGCTCAACCAACGCGGCACCCTGTCGCCCATCATCTTCATCACAGGCCATGGAGACGTCGCCATGGCTGTCGAAGCCATGCAGCATGGCGCATTCGACTTCCTGCAGAAGCCCTTCCGGGACCAGGAGCTGCTCGACCGCGTGCAGCGTGCTCTTGCCAAAGACCGCTCCACTCGTGAAGAGCTGCGTGGCCAGGATTCGATCCGCCAGCGGCTCCAATCTCTCACCGCGCGCGAGCAGGACGTGCTGAGCCTGGTGACCGGCGGCGCCCCCAACAAGATCATCGCGTACAGGCTCGGGATCAGTCAGCGCACAGTCGAAATCCATCGCGCGCGGGTCATGGAAAAGATGTGCGCGGAATCGCTGGCGCAGTTGGTCCATATGACCATGACTGTCGGAGTCCCCCAGATGGAGTCAAATGCACCGCGTGCGCACTGATGAGTGGTGAAAGGGCTGGACGCACTGGTGGTGCATTGCCAGAGCAATGGGCGAATGCGAAGCTAATCGCCCCGCAAGGTGGCGATTTGTCTTCGATGATCTCGACGTTGTCCTCGGAGCTGGTGCGTAGCGCGCTCGACTCCGCCCCCGACGCCATGGTGCTGGTTGACCCCAATGGCCTGATTTTGTTCGCGAATCAGCAGGTCCGGGCACTGTTTGGCTACACTCGCGAGGAAGTCCGGGGACAGCCCGTCGAGCTTTTGATGCCCGAGCGGTTCCGCTCCCGACACCTCGGGCATCGCACCTCCTTCGCATCCGAGCACCGGGTACGGCCCATGGGAGTCGGACTGGAGCTGTATGCCCGCCGTAAGGATGGCACGGAGTTTCCTGTCGAGATCAGCCTGAGCCCCATACAAGACACCGGCGGCCAACTCGTCGCTGCCGCGATCCGCGATGTCACGGAGCGAAGGCGCGTACAACAGGAGCTCATTCTCGCCCGGGAGAATGCCGAACGCGCGCGGCACGCCGCCGATATCGCCCGTGAAGCAGCGGACGCCGCACGCACACTAGCGGATGCGGCCCGGGAAGACGCCGATCGCGCCAATAAGGCAAAAAGCAGATTCCTGGCTACCGCCAGCCACGACCTGCGGCAGCCTCTGCAATCCCTCACACTGCTGAACGGCACGTTGCGGCGGCTCGTGGACGATCCGGACGCGAAGGAAGTGCTTGCCCATCAGGATCAGGCGATCGAGGCAATGTCTCGCCTGCTCAACGCCCTCCTCGATATCAGCAAGCTCGAATCGGGTGCCATCAAGCCGCAGCTGACCGACTTCGACCTGACCAACCTCTTCAGGGAGCTCGAGCAGGAGTTCACGAGCGTCGCGGCCAGCAAAGGATTGCAGCTTCAGGTCCTCGCGACGCCCGCCACGATCCACTGCGACCCGTCGCTATTGGGTCAGATTCTGCGCAATCTCCTCTCCAACGCGGTCAAGTACACCCGCGCCGGCACGGTCCGCCTCGACAGCTCGATCCAGCCGGGTCACGTGCGCATCGAAGTCGTCGACACCGGAATAGGCATCCCCGCTGACCAGCTGCAATTCATATTCGATGAGTTCTTCCAGGTTGGCGTGCCGACAAACAGCTCGCGTGAGGGTTATGGGTTGGGGCTGAGCATCGTGCGCAGGCTGGTGCGGCTGCTCGAGCTGAAGCTGGATGTCCGCTCGGAACCAGGCAAAGGCTCGGTTTTCACCCTGGAGTTGCCGGCGGGCCGGGCCGCAGCCGCGGCGGCAACCGAGCGGCCAACCCTGTCGCCGACCGCGCGTCAGGGCTCGGCACCACAGGTTCTGCTGGTGGAGGATGACCCTGCGGTACGGGACGCGACCCGGCTGCTGCTCAAGGTCGAGGGCTATCGCGTACTCACCGCATGCGGCCTGGTCGAGGCGCAATCTCTCGCGCGCCAGCATCCGCGCCTCGATCTGCTCGTGACCGACTATCACTTGAGCAATGGGGAGACCGGAACACAGGTGATCTCCGCGTTGCGACAAGACCTGGGCCAACAACTCAAGGCTGTTTTGATCACTGGCGACACCTCCTCCGCCATGAAGGAAGTCAGGAGTGATGATCGGCTGCGGCTCGCGCGCAAGCCAATCAACGCCGAGGAGTTGTTGACGTTGCTGAAATCCCTCCTGGCGGCGTAGGGTTCGAGCACCTGACGCGCTGCTGCCTGTAGGTATTCCTACCTATCAGTTAGGCACAGATACGAATCGCGCCATCTGTGCTCGTGCTCGCATGATCCCCGCGGAACTCATCGTAGGACAGGAGATTCGCTCATGCGCTCGATACGCCGCATTCTCGTCGCCATCAAGGATTGTGAGACCAGGACGACGCCCGCACTCGTCAAGGCTGGCCAGCTTGCAAAGGCGCTGGGGGCGCGCGTCGAGCTCTTTCATGGAATCTCGACTCCGTTGTATGTGGACGGCTATGGGTTCCTCGGAGTTGAGCTGCCCGAGGTAGAACGCACTATGCGAGCGCGCGTCCTCGCGCAGCTCGAGAAGATAGCCGAACGGCTGCGACGGGACGGCATCAACGTCACCACGGCTGCCGAGTGGGATTTTCCGGTATACGAGGCGATTGTCAGGCGCGCCGAGCAGACGAAGGCCGATCTCATCGTTGCCGACCAACACGCGGGGCGGCACACGGCCGCGGGACTTCTCCATCTCACCGACTGGGAGCTGCTACGGTTGAGTCCCGTTCCGGTGCTGCTCGTCAAGACACCCGGCACTTACAAACATCCGGTGGTGCTCGCGGCAGTCGACCCCGGCCACACCTTCTCCAAGCCCGCGAGGTTGGACGAGCGGATTCTCGCCGCCAGCGCGGTAATCGCGCGCAGCCTGCGGGGTAAGGAGCACGTATTGCACGCCTATGCGCCTTTTCCATTCGCCGCCGACCCGGAAACAATGGTCAGCCGGGAGACCGTGGAGCGGCTGCAGGGCGAAGCGACCGCTGCGGCTCAAAGGGCGTTGGATCGGGAGCTACGCGCACGTCGGATTCCCAAGGCTCAGCGCCACCTCATCGGTCGCCACCCGGCGGATGCGATCGCGGATACCGCCCGCGAGATTCATAGCTCCATTGTAGTCATGGGGGCGGTCTCACGCTCAGGCCTCAAGCGGCTGTTCATCGGTAACACCGCCGAACGTGCTCTCGATCTGTTGTCCTGCGACGTTCTCGTCGTGAAGCCGGCCCATTTCTCCAATCGCGTGCCACGCGCCCGGCGAGGTGCACGAGTGGTCGCCGTCGCCTCTCCGGCGATGCCGCTGTAGCCTGCACACTCGCTCCCAATGTGGTATCTACGTACGGCCTTTCGCTGGAGGTCCTGCATAATCTTCAACGATGACGAATCCAGACATGTTCGTGGCCGAGGGAGTGCATTCGTTGGAGGAGTTCCAGGCGCTCCTGGATGCGGCCGTGGACGGTATCGTCGTGATCGACCACACGGGGAAGGTGCAGTCGTTCAATCGCGCCGCGGAGCGGGTTTTCGGATACGCGGCTGCCGAAATCGTCGGCTCGAACGTCAGCATTCTGATGCCCGAGCCGGACCGCAGTGCTCACAACGAGCATCTGGAACGTTTTCTCCGAACACGCACTCCTCGCATCATCGGCAGGGGCCGGCAGGTGGAGGCCCGGCGCAAGGACGGCAGCATTTTTCCGGTGTTTCTCTCGGTCGGGATGGTGGACGGAGCCGAGCCTCCCAGATTCGTCGGCTTCATCCAGGACATATCATTCCGGCGCCGCGCCGAGGAGGAATCACACAGGTTGCAAGAGCGGCTTACCCACGTGTCCCGCCTGGCTACCATCGGTGAGATGTCGGCCGGGATCGCGCATGAGCTGAACCAACCGTTGACCGCGGTCGCCAATTACGCCCAGGCGTGTGATCGCCTTCTGGGCATGCCTGATCCGGACATCGAAGAAGTGCGCGGCGCTCTGCGGCAAATCACGGCACAGGCCGTTCGCGCGGGTGACATCATCCGCCGGCTGCGCGCACTCGCCCGCAGCGATGTCATGAAGCCCGAGCCGACAGACATCAATATCTTGATTGGGGAACTGCACGAGCTTATCCAGCTCGATGCCAAAGCACACGATGCGCAATACAACGTGCAGTTGGCTGCGTCGCTGCCCGAGGTGGAAGTCGACCGCGCTCAAGTGCAACAGGTCGTCCTGAATCTCGTCAGAAACGCTCTGGAGGCCGTCAGCGAGAGCTCCAGCCAACCAAGGCAGGTATTCGTGCACACGCGGCTTCTACTGGAAGGAGACCTGGAGATTGCCGTATGCGACAACGGCCCAGGGGTATCTCCTGCCATCGCCTCACGCCTGTTCGACCCGTTCTGCACCACCAAGCGGCACGGTACCGGACTCGGCCTGGCGATCAGTCGTACAATCGTCAAATCGCACCAAGGCACGTTGGAATATCGTCCCAATGTTCCCTTGGGCGCCTGCTTCGCGGTACGTTTACCGCTCGTGAAACGGGACTGACATAGGATTCGCGCATGAAAGAGCGATCGCCGGTCGTCTTCATCGTGGACGACGACGAAGCGGTGCGAAGCTCGCTTCGCCTGTTATTGAAATCAATGGGGCTGGTCCCCCAGGCGCTGGCATCAGCGCGCGAATTGCTGGACAAGTATGATCCGGCGCAACCCGGGTGTCTGGTGCTCGACGTCCGCATGCCCGGGATGAGCGGCCTGGAGTTGCAGGAGCAGCTCAACCGCCAGGGCGCCGTGATTCCTGTGATTTTCATCACAGGCCACGGCGACGTTCCGATGGCGGTGGAGGCCATGCAGGCCGGTGCGTTCGATTTTCTGCAGAAGCCCTTCCGCGATCAGGACCTGATTGATCGTATTCAGCGGGCTCTGGAAAAAGATCGTGCCAATCGCGCTGTCCTCAATGAGCGGAGCCTCATCCGCGAACGCATGGACTCCCTTACTCCACGCGAGCGTGAGGTCCTGACCATGGTCACCAGCGGCAAGCCCAACAAAGTGATGGCTTCCGATCTCGGTGTCAGCCAGCGCACGGTGGAAATCCACCGTGCGCGGGTGATGGAGAAAATGGGTGCCTCCTCGCTGGCACAGCTCGTCCGCATGGTAATGGACCTCGAAGAGCCTCAAGACTAGTTTCCCCTCACTGCTTCCGAGCGATCGCCAGAGCCGGTTGACGCAAGCTCGTGCGGCGGCCCTGGACCAGGAGCCGCAGGGCGTAGACTCCGAGGAACAAGCCCCCAGCCGCAAACACGATGTCGCCGGGGACTCGCAACCAGACCAGTGTCTCCATCAGGCTCGAGTGAACCACTTCCGCGGACCGCGCGTACCACAACCCGCGGGAGATGGAGGCGGCAGCCTGATAGATACCGGCCGGTACGAGACTCATGAAGACCATCATCCCGAGGCCGATGTTGAGGCTCCAGAAGCTCCAGCTCAGCAGCCTGTCAGCATGGCGCTCGCGATCGAACAAGCCACGCAGGCAGAACAGCATCAAACCGATACCCAACATGCCATAGACGCCGAACAGGGCGGCGTGGCCGTGGGCCGGCGTCAGATTCAATCCCTGCACGTAGTAGAGCGAAGCGGGAGGATTGATGGTGAAGCCCAGGAGGCCGGCCCCGACCGTATTCCAGAAACCTACGGCCACGAAGCACAGGATCGGCCAGCGATAGGCGGCAACCCACGGAGCTGCCCTGGAGCGCTGGTAGTTGTGCCATCCCTCCAGTCCGAGCAACGCGAGGGGCACGACCTCGAGCGCGGAGAAAACCGCGCCGACGGCGATGACGGAAGTCGGCGTGCCGGTCCAGTACAGATGGTGCAGGGTTCCGAGGATACCCCCGAACAGGAAGACGATGGTCTCCGCCACGATGGCGCGATTCGCGCTTTGCGCGGCCACGAGCCCCAGCCGCGTGAAGATCAGGGCAACCACCGCCGTGGCAAACACCTCGAAGAATCCCTCCACCCACAGGTGCACCAGCCACCAGCGCCAGTACTCGATCATGGAGTAATGAGTCTGTTGGCCCCAGGTGAGCGAGGTGGCATAAAAGGCACCGATACAACTCGCAGACAGGAACACCATCGCGACCAGTCCTCGTGTCTCCGAGGGACGCCGCAAAGCCGGCCACAACGCCCGGCCGAGCAGGAACAGCCAGAACAACAGTCCGGCGAACAGCAGAACCTGCCACACACGGCCCATGTTGGTGTACTCGAGCCCTTGCGCGCCCAGCCAGAAATCGTAATGGAAGCCCGCATGCGCGAGACTCCCCAGCCAGCCACAAGCGGTAGAGCCGACCACGATGGCGAGCAACGCGTAGAACAACGCATCCACGCCGAGCTTCTGCAGCTTGGGCTCCTGTCCTGCGAGCAGCGGAGCGATGTAAAGGCCGGTGGCCAGCCAGGCAGTGGCAATCCAGAAGACACCGAACTGGGTGTGGATGCTGCGACTCACGGTGTATGGGAGCAACTGAGCCAACGGCAGCCCGAAAAAGGAACGGCCCTCGACAGCGTAGTGTGCCGTAATGGCGCCCATCGCGATCTGCACCAGGATCAGGCCGACCACGACGAAAAAGTACTTACGGGTAGCCTTCATCGAAGGAGTCGCCACGACATCCAACAGCGGATCGGCGGCCGGCGGGCGCGGCGCCTCGCCTTCGGGAAAGGCGCTGTGCCACCAGATCATGGCAGCGATTCCGCCGATCAACAAAATTACGCTCACCACCGTCCAGATGGCACTGCCGTCGGTCATGGTGTTGCCGACCAGAGGCTCATGGGGCCAGTTGCTCGTGTAGGAAAGGCCCTGTTGTCCCGGACGATCGGTTGCCGACGACCAGCTCGACCAGAAAAAGAACGCCGCGAGAGCGCTACGGTCCGCACGGGAAGGCAGTGCGTTGTCCGGCATTGCATATTGTGTACGCAGGCGCGTCAGACTCCCATCCTCCCCGAAGAGCCGCTCAAAGTGATCCGCTACCGCGGCGACAGCCTTGGCTCTCTCCTTGGAGAGCGTGACCGCTCCCGAGGATTCGTCGTAGGTATTGGCCCGCATCTCGGCCTTCAGTCGTGCATCGACTCCTGCCTGCGCAGACAGCCCGAGTGTGCCGTAGTCACGGCCATAGGTCTCGGTAGCCATGATGTCGCGTAGCGCGATGGCTTCGCGGTGTAGCCAATCGGCCGACCAATCGGGGGCGACATAACTGCCGTGTCCCCACACCGTCCCTAGCTGTTGGCCTCCCGCCTTGAACCATGCCTGCTGTCCGAGCCTGATCTGGTCACGCGTGAAGAGTGTCGTGCCATCGGCGCTGCGAACGAATTGCGGAATGGGTGGTGCTGCCAGATAGATCTCGCGGCCCAGCCACCCCAGGGCCGCAAATGACAATACGAAGACGATACCCAAGCCACGCCAAAGCCGACTGGTTGAATTCATGACCATGCACCCTCATGCTTCCGAGCCATCACTCTGTTAATAAGTATTTAAAATAGATCTTTGTGGGGCCATCATGGTCCGCGGCGGCGCCGCGATGAATACGGGTTAGTCCCTACGACGCTCGCAATTGCATTGGGGACCTTCCCTCATGGATCATGTAAGCCCGTCACGAGAGAGCTGCTCGAGGCAGCGAGGAATCCGTGCCGTGCGCCTGACGACCTACACCGACTACTCGTTGAGAGTACTGATAAGGCTCGCGCTACGCCCTGATGAGCTGACGACCATCTCCGAGATAGCGCGCGCGTACGGTATTTCGGAGCATCACCTGATGAAGGTGGTTCACCAGCTCGGCATCGCTGGATACGTCGAGACCGTCCGCGGCCATGGAGGCGGGCTACGGCTGGCGAAGAATGCCGCCGACATTGTCATTGGAGATCTTGTGCGCGGTACCGAGCCGGACCTGCACCTGGTCGAGTGCTTTCACACGCCCCGAGCCTGCACTATCGAGCCCGCATGCGTCTTGAGCCACGCCCTGGCCGAGGCGCTCGCTGCCTTTCTGGATGTGCTCGACACGTACACTCTGGCCGATCTGGTCGAGCAACCCAAATCCCTTGCGGGATTGCTCAAAATAGCCGCCGAATCGCCCGCCCGCGGGGCACGGCCACATCCCCGCTCCGGCAAACGTCAATGATGAATGGGCGGCACCAGCCACTCATCACGCCAACGTCAACCCAATGACGCTCGCAGCCTATTACCCACAAATCCGCCTCGTGCACATCGGCTGTGTCACCTTCTCAGGCGCTCTGTTCACTACGCGCGGGATTCTGCGCATTGCGAACGTCGCCATCGCCAATCATCGCGCGCTGCGCGTGCTGTCCTACGCGGTGGACACGCTGCTGCTGGTAGCTGCAATCCTTTTGACTCTGATCCTGCATCAATATCCGCTCGTCAACGCGTGGCTGACGACGAAGTTGTTGCTGTTGATTTTGTACATCGCGCTTGGAACGGTGGCTTTGAAACGTGCTCAGACCGCTGCGGGGCGCAGTGCAGCGCTGATCACCGCGTTAGCCGTATTCGCCTATATCATCGGCGTGGCAATCACTCATCAGCCGGAGGGTTGGCTCCTCCTGATGTGGCGATAGCTCGGAGTGTCTGGAGGATTTGCTTGTCGACCGCCTGCACTCCCGCCACGCGCGCTCTGATGACCCCATCCCGGTCCGCGAGTGCAATCACTGCTGAATGATTGAAGCTCTGGTCCGGTAGCTCGCGATAGCGCACCCCGAGCGCGGCCGCCAAGACACGGACATCCGCGGCGCTCGCTCGCGCCACCACCCACCGGGGATCGTCGATCCGATGCTCCTGTTTGAAGCTGCTGAGGATAGCGGGCGTGTCGCGAGCCGAGTCGAGTGAGACCATCAACACGGTCAGGTTGCTCCGGGCTTGCGGAGAAAGCTGCCTCTCCATGCTCTGCAACTGTGCCGTCAACAACGGACACACGCTGGAACAGTGGGCGTAGAAGAGCGTCACCAGCAGCGGCCTGCCCCGAAGGGATGCCAGCTCTATCGCCATCCCTTCCGCCGTTTGCAGGGACATCTGCAATTGGTACAGCGAGTCGCCGGGAATGAGCGCCACTGTGCGCGCCTGCTGAACCGGCTGCTGTATGTCACTCGAACGAGGCGTCGTTTGCGCCTCCGCACAACGAAATCCCAGGATACGACCTGTCGAACGGGCCTCCAGCGCGCTCAGAAAGGCGATGCGCATCAGGATGGGATAGTTTTCCCGGTCCTGTGCGCCCAATGCGCCGGCTCCGCAATAGGCCAATCTGTCCGGGTCGCCCTGCGTGCGGCTGTCGCCGCTCACCATGAGTGAGCTGAAATCCTCCACCCACTCCCAGATCAAGCCATGCAGATCCTGGATTCCGTAGACATTGGCTGCGCTCGAGCCGACCTCCGGCAACGGGCGGCCACCCGGCTGCGCGTACCAGTCGAGGATTCGCGCACGCCATGATGAATTCGAGCGTGCGTCGATCGACTCCTCATCGGCCGCGGCGGCGAGCTCCCACTCGTACCAGCCCGGCAGCCTTCCACCGGCAGCCTGACAATAGGCCCGAGCCGCATACCAACTTACCCTGGTAACGGGCTGTTGTCGCAGAACACCGGAGCCCAGCTCCTCCGGCGCAGCCCAGTGAGAGAGATACCCGCTATCGGCAAACAGGCTCGGCACGCGATCACGGCGCCATGCAGGATGGCTTTGCACGAACTTCAGGAATTGCTCGTTGGTCACCGGTGTGCGATCGAGCTTGAAAGCCCCGATGTGTAGCCGAGGCTGCCCGGGTTCGGGCGCGAGCACCGGAGCGAAATCCGCGGGGCCGACCAGGAGACGCTCGTCTACTGTGTGCCCATCGGCAGCCCAGCAGATACTCAGCCCAGAAAGAGCGGTCCAACCGACCAGAAGAGCGGCAACACCGGGCCCGGTCATCGCGGAGAATTGCATTGTGGCCTCTATGCGCTCAACGCCCGTATCGTGCGCGCCAGCTCCCTCACCCTTTTTGGGCGTCAGTTCGCGGCACCAGGCGGCCGCGCGGTCGCCTTACGTGTTTCCGCCAACTCCTGAGCCGAGTACTGCAGGCCCTTGTTTCCCCATGAATGCGTCACATACGTCAGGATGTTGGCCAGCTCGTCATCGTTCAGTTGACTCATGGGCGGCATCACTGAGTTGAACGTCTTGCCGTTGACGGTCACGGGGCCGGACAGCCCGTTGAGCACGATATGCACTGCCCGGTGCGGTTCCCTGGCGAGCAGGTCAGAGCCAGCCAGCGGAGGAAACACCCCTTCGAGACCTTGCCCGTTGGGTTGATGGCACACGGAGCAGGTTCCTGCGAAAAGCGCCTCGCCCGCCTTGACCTGCTGCTCCAGAGTGAGCGCGCCCTTTTCCGCCGCCTCGGCCACCTGGCTGACCACTTTCAGATCCCGCGCCTTGTCTCCAAGATAGACGGAATCGACCTCCTTGCCGGAATACACCACCTTGTTCTCAGGTCCATCGACCTTGAGGATGGCGAGCGCACCTTTGTTGAAGGCGCGGAAGATCGAATGATCGACCATCACGAAGCTGCCCGGCACGATGGTGTGGAATTCAGCGATCGCGGCACCACCGGACGGAATGATGGTTGTCTGTACATTCTCCTGATAGTGCGTGCCACCCTCGTACCAGACACGATCGAAGATCTCGCCGATCACGTGAAACGAGGACACCAGGTTCGGTCCGCCGTTGCCAATGAACAGCCGGACCTTCTCGCCGACTTTCGCGGTCAGGGCGTTATCGCCCACGAGGGAGCTCTCGCTGCCGTTGAAGACGACATAGGTCGGCTTCTCGTCTATCGCTTTTTGCATGTCGAAGGGCTGCAACCCTTTTTCCCGATACTTTCCGACGGTGTAGAAATCCCCCTGCATCACGTAATACTCATGATCTACGGGTGGCAGGCCTTCGGGCGGCTCTACCAACATCAGCCCGTACATGCCGTTGCCGACGTGCATCCCCACCGGCGCGGTCGCGCAGTGATAAACGTAGATGCCCTTGTTCATCGCCTTGAAGGTAAACTGTGACTGATGTCCAGGCGCCGTAAAGCTCGAGGCGGCCCCACCCCCCGGCCCGATGACGCCATGCAGGTCAATGTTGTGCGGCATCTTGTTGTCGGGGTGGTTCTTGAGATGAAACTCCACCGTATCGCCCTGGCGCACGCGGATGAAGCTGCCCGGGACGGTGCCACCGAACGTCCAGAATGTGTAACGCACCCCTTCGGAGATTTCCTTCTCCACTTCGCGGATCTCGAGCTCCACGATGACTTTGGCCGGCCGGGTGCGGCGAGTTGGAGGCGGCACCTGCGGTGGTGAAGTCAACACCGCATGTATCGGTGGACCGTCAGGCTCCGACAGATCCACCGCCGTGTTACCCGCCAAGGCCGGCTGCGCCGCGAAGACTGCCATCGCCGCTGCCATTGAGAACAATAACGATACCGACCTGTTCATGAAAACTCCCGCACTGTGCATCACGTCACCGGCGCTCAAGAGTGCGCACCTGCATAGATCTATCGTATGTAGATCTTTTCGGTGGCGCGTCGCGGTTTATACGTAACGGCGAGAGTTTGTGACGTAGTGCCCGAAAGCCCTTGGGATCACGGGCGGCGCTTCGGTTGCAACGCTACGGTACCGCTGATCAATGAGACTCGTCGGGCTCGAGCACCGAACGCCCGGCCTCATCGATGTCGTCGTATTGACCGGAGTTGACCGCCCAGAACAACGCAGCCACAGCGGCTGCCATCAGGACCAGGCCAAGCGGGACCAGCAGAAAGACGATGTTCACGTTGGCACACCCACCGCAGTGACGGGGCCAAGATCACGAGCCGCCTTGCTGCTCTCGTCCGTGGTGCCGCCGCGAGCCAGACGTGCGGCATTGAGCACCACCAGGAGCGAGCTGATCGACATACCAACAGCGGCTACCCAGGGAGGAATCCAGCCGATTGCGGCGAGCGGCACCGCGGCTACATTGTATGCAAAGGCCCAGCCGAGATTCTGATAGATGACTGAGCGCAGGCGCCGGGCCATGCGAATGGCCTCCGCGAGACAGACGAGAGAGTCATTCAGAAGCAACAGGTCCGCCGCTGCCTGCGCGACTGCAGAGCCCTCCGCCATGGCACAGGAAACCGAAGCCGCAGCGAGCACCGGGCCGTCGTTGACTCCGTCACCGACCATCAGAACGTTCGAACCCAACGCTTTGTAGAATTGAACGAGACCGAGCTTCTGCTGGGGTGTCAGGCGTCCGATCGCCCGCTGAATCCCAAGTTGTCGCGCAGCGCTGCGGACCACCTCCTCCTGATCGCCGCTCGCGATGGTGACCTCCAAACCCATGTCGCGTAGCTGCTGCACAGCCCGGACCGCGTCGGAACGCAGCGAGTCGCAAACAGCGAAAGTCGCAACGACACCGTTCGAGTTACCCAGCACGACTTCACTCAGGGATCCACTGGATCGCTCATCCCCTTTGGCAGACGGCGGATCCTCGAGCGCGCCGACGAACTCGCGATTGCCCAACCTCCAAAGCACGCCTCCGATCACGCCTTCCACTCCACCGCCGGCGAGCTCCCTCGCGGACTCCACAGTCATATCCGGCCGCACGTACGACCGGAACGCAGCCGCGATTGGATGCTCTGACTGGCTCTCGAGCGCCGCGGCTATAGCAAGAGCCTCGTCAGCGGAATGGCCGCCGTTTACGCTTACGATCTCCGCCTTCGCCTGTCCCCGGGTCAACGTCCCCGTCTTGTCCACCACAACGACACTCACCCTGGAAAGTCTCTCCAGCGCGTCTGGCCGCGTGACCAGGAGGCCGAGCCTTGCGAGCCTTGCGGTTGCCGCGGCGATGGCGGCCGGAGTCGCCAGTGAGAGCGCGCATGGGCAAGTAACGACCAGGACAGCCAGCACTGCGGGCAATGCCCGTCCGGGCTCCACAAACAGCCAGAATAGAGCCGCGCCGGTCGCCAGGGTCAGGGTTGCCAGCACAAACCATGACGCAACACGGTCGGCAGCGAGAGTCATGGAGGAGCGCTCAGCCTGTGCCCGCTCGAGAAGCGCAACAATGCTGGCCAACATCGATTCCGACACCCGCCCGGAGGCAGTTACCTGGATTGGGTGCCCGGCATTGAGCGAGCCACCTGACACAGGCTGGCCGTGGCTCTTGTGAACGGCTACGGACTCTCCTGTCAGCAACGACTCGTCCACCAGAGCGTCACTCACCGCGAGTACGGCATTCACCGGAATCACAGCACCCTTGGGAATCGACAGGAGGTCACCCGGCTCGATGAGCTGCGGCGAGATCCGCTGTGCACTGCCGTCCGGCGCAATGCGGGTGACCGTAGCGGGCAGGCTGCGCGCGAACGCCTCGGTAGCGCTCAAATTCCGTTGCCGGACACTCATCTCCACGAAGCGTCCGGCCAACAGGAAGAAAATGAACATGGTCACCGAGTCGAAGTATATTTCCCCTACTCCCCGCAACGTATTGATGACGCTCGCACCGTAGGCAAGAGCCAAAGCGAGTGCCACGGGTACGTCCATACCGGGAGAGCGGCGGCGTAGGTCGCGAAGCGCGCCCTTGAAGAAAGGAGCACCGGAGTAGACCAGAACCGGAGTGGCGATGAGCAGCCCGGCAAGCTTCAGGTACTGCGCTATTCCGGGATCGATGCCATGGCTGCCCGCGGCGTAAATACAGTACACGAACATCATGGTCTGCATCATGCCAAGGCCCGCAAGCCCGATGCGCTTCAGTGCCGCCCGGCGCTCATTGCGCTGCTCGGCCGCGGCCGCGGTACCGGCCAGCGGGACCGGTTTGAATCCGCTCGCGGTAATGGCTGCGAGAATCTGTGGCAACGTGACCCGTTGTGGATCCCAATCGACGGCGGCGCGAGCGGTCGCGACATTGACCGAAATCCGTCCCACCCCGGGGAGAGCACGAATCGCGCGCGTGACGGTGCGCGAACATCCGGAACACCGCATTCCCTCGAGAGTGAACACGACGTGCGCCATCCCATTCGCACTCCACTGCGCATGAACGCTCACTGGCATTCACCGTGCGCTGATGATCGTGCCATCGAGCACTCCAGACACGTCCTGGCGAACTCGCCACTTTCCGGAGGGTTCGCCAAGCTCAACATGCCAATGCCCCGGGGGTATCATGCCGCACTCCCCTTCATAAGCAGAGCCCACCCGGGACAACTCCACTTGCCGATCAAGGGCGGGCTGGGTTCCATGAACCAGGCTCAATTGCAATGCTCGAGGGAGCGGTGCGTTGATTTGCAATAGTACGCGGCAGATACCTGCCGTGGACGGCATCTGCAGGTTCGCACGGACATCGAGGTCGAACGCTCGCTGCGCGTCGGCAAAATCGTGGTCCAGTTGCATTCCTTCCCAGTGATAGTCCCCGGGCAGAGTCGAATCGCCGCGCGTGAAGGCGACGATGGACGTGCCAACACTCGCAGCGATCGCGAACAAGGGCAGGCCGACAATCAGGAGAAGTCCGCCATTGACAGTTTTTGCAGGCATGGGCGCTCTCATCTGGATGGCGCGATGAACCGGGCCTTGGACGTCGCATACAGCGCTGGATCGTCTGTTGCCCGAACTTCAAAGAAGATGGTTTCCGAGCCCAACGGCTCATACGCTGGCCGCCGTACGCGTATGCCGGCAGGGAAAACCTCGCCACTGCCGACCAGGAAGCTCGCGGGATCCGGATCCAACGCAAGCGCGCCCTCGCCGTGAACGAAGACGGAGAACCTGTGAGGCTGCTCGGTTTTGTTCATGAGCTTGAGGTCGTACACGTTCTCCACTCGCCCGTCGTCCAACAGCCGATACAGAGCATTTCGATCGCGAATGACATCGACTGCTACCGGCTCACGCAATGCCAACGAGATGCCGAACGCCGTGATCAGAATGCCCAGCAGACAGGCGTACATGACGACACGCGGCCGCAGAACGCGGACCGGGCGGTGCTCCAACGCGTTCTCGGTCGTATAGCGGATCAATCCTCGTGGATACTGCATCTTGTCCATGACGTTGTCGCAAGCATCGATGCAGGCCGCGCACGCGATGCACTCATACTGCAACCCTTTGCGGATATCGATGCCAGTAGGGCAAACCTGTACGCACCACTTGCAGTCGATGCAGGCACCCCTGATCTCCGGCTGCGGCTGAACACCCCGTCTGCGAGGCCCACGCGGTTCGCCACGAGCCGAATCGTATGTAATGATGAGTGTGTCGTTGTCGAACATCGCGCTCTGAAAGCGCGCATATGGACACATGTATTTGCAGACCTGCTCTCGCAGATAGCCCGCGTTGCCGTAGGTCGCCAAGCCGTAGAACACGACCCAGAAGGTCTCCCAGGGTCCAAGCGAAGCGGACAGCAACTCGCCACCGAGCGTCCGGATGGGCGTAAAGAATCCGACGAAAGTAAAGCCGGTCCAGGCCGCGAAGCTGAGCCACAGGAACTGCTTCAGCGATTTGCGCGCGATCTTTACCGGGGTCCAGCCACTGCGGTCGAGCTTTATGCGCTCGTTGCGATCACCTTCGACGGTGCGCTCCATCCAGAGAAACACTTCCGTCCACACCGTTTGCGGGCAGGCATAGCCGCACCAGAGCCTGCCGGCCAGCGCCGTAAAGAAGAACAGTGAAAGCGCGGCGATGATCAACAGTGCGGTCAGATAGATGAAATCCTGCGGCCACATGACGAGGCCGAGCACGTAGAACTTCCGCGCCGGCAGGTCAAACAGTACGGCCTGCCGGCTGTTCCAGGAGAGCCATGGAATGCAGTAGAAGAGCCCCAACAGGCACCAGGCGGCGATGGTACGCAGGCGCGCGAAGCGTCCAATTACGCCCCGCGGATAGACCTTCTGCCGCGCGGCATAGAGCGACTCCGTCTCGGGGCCGCCATACTCCGGGGAAAACTCCCTCCGGTTCGCGTGCATACCGCTGTTGGAGGCCATGCGCTCGGCCGGTATCGCCTCGTTCCGCCTGCTCGCAGCCCCGGGGACAGTCATCATCTCCTTCACGCTCATTGCTGTGCCTTATCAGTGCTCTCCAACGCCGCTCTGGGCGCCGCGCCCTGCGTGGTAGCGGACAGATCAGCGCCGCCCAGACTGATGACGTACGCGGCCAGCAGCTTCACGCGCGTCTCTCCGAGCCGCTCCAGTTGCGCCGGCATTTCAGCCTTCCGCCCGTTCGCAATAGTCTCGCGAACCGTTGCGATCGCTCCACCATTCAGCCAGACCTGGTCTGTCAGATTCGGTGCGCCGAGAGTCTGATTGCCGCGCCCGTCGGCGCCGTGGCAAGCAGCACAGATGGTCGCGAACTTCGCACGGCCATTCTCCACGTCGCCCGCAGGCACCTTCCGGCCCGACAAGCTCAACACGTAGGCAAGAACATCTTCCACACCCGCATCGCCACCGAGGACGTCGTGCCAAGCCGGCATGACCGATGCTCGCCCATACGAAATGGTCTGCACGATCGCCTCCGGCGTTCCGCCCCAGAGCCAATCCTTGTCGGTCAGATTTGGAAAACCAGGAGCACCACGGGCATCGGAGCCATGACAGGTTACGCAATTGTTCATGAACAAGTTGCGCCCTATGCGCAGCGCCTCAGGGTTCGACGACAACGCGGTGGGGCTCTGGTGCTCGAAAGGAGCGAGTGTGCGTGCCAGGACAGCATTCGCCTTCTCAGTCTGGTCGCTATGTTGCTTCTGGGAGCTCCAGCCAAAAAGGCCCGCATAGTTGCCCAACCCCGGATACACAACCAGATAGCCCAGGCCGAATATCACTGTGAGGATGAACAACCACAGCCACCAGCGCGGCAGAGGATTGTTGAGCTCCTGCAGATCCTCATCCCAGACATGCCCGGTGGTCTCGCCTGTCCCGGCGACCTCACCACGACGGCGCCGCACGCTGGCCAACAGCATGACCAGTGCGGCGATGTTTGCCAGTACGACAACAGTGACCAGGACACCCGCTATGACGTTCATTTGACTTCGCCTCGAGAAAGATCGCAGCAAGCTGCTGTGCGCTGGTACGTGTCGTCCTCGAGGGGCATGCGGGCCGCAGCTTCGAAAGCCGGTCGGCGCCGGCCGCTGAACGCCCACAACCAGATGGCGACAAAGGCGACGAGCAACACACCCGCAATCACGCCCCGCAATATGCCTGTTCCGGCCAGCATCTCAGGACTCATCAGTGCCACTCCTTCGAGGCAAGACCCAGGCCCTGCAGGTATGCGATCAAGGCATCCATCTCCGACTTTCCGGATACGGCCGCGGAGGCCTGTGCGATATCCGCGTCGCTGTAGGGCACACCCAGCTTGCGCATGAGGCGCAGCTTATCCGGTGTCAATCCCGCATCGACCTGACGATCGGAAAGCCACGCATAGGTCGGCATGTTTGACTCCGGGACCACGTCGCGCGGATTGCTCAGGTGAACCCGGTGCCATTCATCACTATATCGTCCTCCGACCCGCCCGAGGTCGGGGCCGGTGCGCTTGGAGCCGAACTGGAACGGATGGTCATAAACCGACTCCCCGGCGAGCGAATAATGTCCATAGCGCTCGGTTTCCGCGCGCAGCGGCCGTATCATCTGCGAATGGCAGTTATAACAGCCCTCGCGGATATAGATATCCCGGCCCTCGAGCTGCAACGCTGTGTAGGGTTTCACCCCGGGAGCGGGCGTGGTGACCTGGCTCGAGAAATACAAAGGAACGATCTCCACGAGGCCGCCCACACTGATGACGACAGCAATGAGCACCCCGAGGAGCCCTGCCCGCGTTTCTACGATTTCGTGCTTCATGGTTTGTTCCAGACTCAGACAGGCTGCGGTATGCCCGCCACGGCCGGAGCGCCGCGGTGCTGTTGCGCCGTCTTGTATACGTTGTAGGCCATCAGAATCATTCCCCCCAGCACGATCGCGCCGCCCAGCAGGCGCACCTCATAGTAGGGATAGGTCGCCTTGAGTGACTCGACGAAGGTGTAGGTGAGAGTGCCGTCCGGATTCGTCGCGCGCCACATGAGGCCCTGCGTCAGCCCGGCGACCCACATGGCCGTGACATACAACACTATGCCTACCGTGGTGGTCCAGAAGTGCCAGTCGATGAGCCGGGTGCTCCACATCGTCTTCTGTCCATAGAGTTTCGGAACCAGCACATAGGTGGAGCCGATGGTCATCATGGCCACCCAGCCCAACGCACCGGAATGAACGTGCCCGATGGTCCAGTCGGTGAAATGCGATAGCGCGTTGACGGTCTTGATCGACATCATCGGCCCCTCGAAGGTCGACATGCCATAGAACGAAAGTGACACGATCAGGAACTTCAGGATCGGATCGGTGCGCAGCTTGTCCCAGGCGCCCGACAAAGTCATGATCCCGTTGATCATCCCGCCCCACGAAGGCGCGAGCAGAATGAGCGAGAACACCATCCCAAGGGTCTGCGCCCAATCGGGCAAAGTCGAATAGTGCAGGTGGTGAGGCCCCGCCCACATATAGACGGAGATCAAGGCCCAGAAGTGCACGATCGAAAGTCGATACGAATAGATCGGCCGTCCGGCTTGCTTGGGCACGAAGTAATACATCATTCCCAGAAAGCCTGCCGTCAGGAAGAATCCGACTGCGTTGTGTCCGTACCACCACTCGACCATGGCATCGGCGGTGCCCGCATACGCCGAGTATGACTTTGTCAGGGTGAGTGGCACCTCCGCGCTGTTGACGATGTGAAGCACGGCGGTCGTGATGATGAACGCCCCATAGAACCAGTTCGCTACGTAGATGTGCTGAACGCGTCGCTTGGCGAGAGTGCCGAAGAACACGACCGCATAGGCGACCCAGACCACCGCAATGAGTATGTCGATAGGCCACTCCAGCTCGGCATACTCCTTGGCCGTGGTCCATCCCATGGGCAGGCTGATGACCGCCAGCACGATGACTGCTTGCCAGCCCCAGAACACGAATGCGGCGAGCTTGTCGCCGAACAAGCGGGCGTGACAGGTGCGCTGTACGACGTAGAAGGACGTACCCATGAGCGCGCAACCGCCAAAGGCAAAAATCACAGCGTTGGTGTGCAACGGGCGGAGCCTCCCATAGGCCAGCCACGGAAGACCGAAGTTCAGTGCGGGCCAGATGAGCTGTGCTGCGATGAGAGCACCGACGGTCATGCCGATAATGCCCCACACGACCGTCATGACCGTGAACTGGCGGACGACCTTGTCGTTGTACACTTCGGAAGCGGCTGCGGATTGAGTGAGGGTCGCGGATCCGGCTGTTGGGATGTCAATAGTCGTGGAGCTCATGCGTGCCTCAGCGGGAGTTGGCGGGAATGACAAGGGGCTCCGCATAACGCGGCGCGATACGTGACAGGTAATCCGCCACGCCAGCAATGTCGTCATGATCGAGGCGCGCCAACAGGCGCACATGGCTGGCCGGGAACCCAGGGCGCCGCCCGTCAACGGCGTCATATATCTGACGCCGCAGGTACTCATAGTGTTGGCCGGCAATCTTCGGCACGGCGTGCTCGGAATCGCCCTGCCCGGAGCTTCCGTGACACGATTCACAGAGTCGGAAATAGACGCTGGCGCCGTGCGGAGCGAGCTCCCCGCTGCCGACTCCGGCGGGTGATGGATCGTATAGCTGGGCGATGTATGCCGAGACGTCCGCTATGGCCTGGGCGTCCGGGAGCCGATGTTGGTCCGCAAAGGATTCCATCAGAATGTCCCAGCGCTGGCCGTGACGAAAGGCGACGAGCTGCCTTGCTATGACGCGGAAGTACTGGCCGCCGATACGCGGAACCTTGCCGTCGATCTTTCCGCCCCCTTTGGGTCCGTGGCAGTTCGCGCAGGTCGTGAAGTAGTGAGCGCCGCGGTCCACATCCGGCGTGGACTGCAGGGTCTGCATATATTCCTGATAGGCCGTCGGCATTGCGCCGGCCAGCAGCGGCAAGAGGGCCATGCCGCTGAAAACCGAGAAAGCACATAGGCGCATCGAACTAACTCCGTGTGGACGGCAGGAGCCTACGCGACCTCCCCGAGCCTCGAATCCGGATTAGTACGCATAGCGGCGCAAGCCGGCGATACGCTTGAATTCACGCGAAATGAGCAGCATGCCGCAATTCGACGCCGAGCTCCTGAAGCGATATGGCCAACCCGGCCCGCGCTATACCTCCTATCCGACGGCTCCGCAGTTCACGGAGGCCTTCGGGGATATCCAGCTGCGTGAGCATGCGCGGCCTGGGAATGAGGAGGTGCCTCCACGCCCGCTCTCGGTCTACTTGCACGTACCTTACTGCTCGTCTCCCTGCTTCTACTGTGGGTGCAATCGGATCATCACTCGCGATGTGGGCAAGGGAGCGGTTTACCTGCAATATCTTCAGCGCGAGATCGCTTTGGCCGCGCCCCTGTTCTCCCGTAGCCGTAAGGTGCAACAGCTCCATCTTGGAGGCGGCACTCCGAATTTCCTGCGCCCTGCTCAGATTGCCGGGATCCTCGACACCCTGAGGGATTGTTTCGATCTCAGCGAAGAGCCTGCCCGCGACTTCTCCATCGAGCTCGATCCCCGATTCGTTCAGGCCGGAGACATCCGGCACCTGGCGGAAAGTGGTTTCAACCGCGCCAGCTTTGGAGTTCAGGACTTCGCCGCGCCCGTACAAGAGGCGATCAATCGCATCCAAAGCGTCGAGCAGACGCTCGCCGCGATCGATGCCTGCCGGGCAAGCGCATTCCGGTCGGTGAATGTCGACTTGATCTACGGGCTGCCGCGGCAAACGCTCCAGGGATTCGCCGATACGATCGAAACGTTGCTCACTGCGCGCCCGGACCGGTTTGCCGTGTATGGCTATGCGCACATGCCTCAGCTCTTCAAAGCGCAGCGTCAGATCGATGCGAGCCAGTTACCCGATGCGGCGGGCAAACTGCGCCTGCTCCAGTTGGCCATTGAAAGGCTCGGCGCCGCTGGTTATCAATATGTCGGCATGGATCATTTCGCGCTGCCTGAGGATGACCTGTCGCAGGCACTGCGCCATGGTCAGCTACATCGTAATTTCATGGGCTACACCACTCACGCGCATTGCGACCTCATCGGCCTGGGCGTGAGTGCCATCAGTCATGTTGGCACAAGCTTCAGCCAGAATGCGCGCGATCTGGGCGACTGGGAGAAGGCGCTGAAAGATGGCCGGCTGCCGCTGTGGAGGGGACTGGCGATGAGTTTCGACGACCGGGTCCGCGCGGAGGTCATCCAGCAGCTGATGTGCCGGGGACAGATCGACATCGAAGCTGTCGAGCGGCGCTACGGTATCGATTTCCAGACTTATTTCGAAGCGAGCCTCGAACGGCTGCAACTGTTGGCCGCTGACGGGCTGGTGACGATCGTTGGAGGCTACATCTTCGCCACTCCGCGCGGACGGCTTCTCATGCGCGTGATCGCCATGTGCTTCGATGGTTACCTGGCGGCCAAGCCGCGGAATGAGGGTCAGCCCCGCTTCTCCAACGTGGTCTAAGCTCCCTTATTCTCGCCGTAGCTGCAGTGACAACGCCAGCCTCACCAGATCGGCGGTGTTGCGCGCGCCGGTTTTCTTCATGAGGCTCGCACGGTGGATTTCGACGGTCCGTGAGCTCAGGCGCATTCGCGCCGCAGCCTCCTTGTTGGAGAGGCCTTCGAGCACCATGCCAAGGATCTCGCGCTCCCGGTCGCTGAGCAAGGCGAAGCGCCGCTCGACAGCATAGCGCTCCCGCAGGTCTGCACGGTTCGCCGAATCAAGCTCCAGAGCGTGCCGGATACGATCCAACAGCCGCTCGGTGCACATCGGCTTCTGGAGGAAGTCGAACGCGCCGTGTTGCATCGCTTCGACGGCTTCGGAGACCTCGGCCGCCGCGGTTACGAAAATGAGCGGAATGACGGCTCCACGCAGATTGAGCTCCTGTTGAAGCTGCAGGCCGCCCATGTCTGGCATGCGGACATTCAACAGCAGGCACCCTGGCCACAAGGGATCGTAGCGGGCCAGGAACTCGAGCGCGGAAGCGTAGGGCTCGGTGGCCAACCCGGCCTGTCGCGCCACCAGGTCGCAACGGCACCGTATCTGCTCCTCATCGTTGACGATGAAAACTGTCGGCTGTCTTTCGGACATGAATTCCTCGACGAGAGACTCACCATTCGGCTGGACTGCTGCGGGTCAGATAATCCGTTGTCGCCTCGAACGAGAGAGGCTCTGAGACGAGATAACCCTGCATCTGGTCGCATTGCAGGAGGCGCAGTATCTTTGCCTGCTCCTCGGACTCCACGCCTTCGGCTACCGATGTTGCAGAGCAGCTTGCCCAAAGGCGCATACCATATCACAGATCGGCGCAGTGCCAGTGCATCGATTGTTGGTGCGCAAATCGCAACAGCCCCGCCTGTTATATTGCATGGCAACAAAACAGCAGATCGCAACCGCTGCGAAAGGCGGACCCGCAGCGCCCTCAATTCAGGCCAAAGCGTCGATGAAACCAACGCTTCATGACATGGGTGAGCGCCAGGTAGATTACGACCATGAGCACCAGGATCGGCCAGTAGGCAAGTGGCAACGGCACGAAGCCCAATGCCGCAGCGAACGGTGAATACGGGAGCCATACTCCAACGAGACAGACAGCCAGAGTCGTCAGCGTCAAAGGGGTACTGGCCCTGCTCTCGATGAAAGCCAGCCGCCCGGTGCGGATGACGTGGATGATCAGTGTCTGCGAGATGATCGACTCCACGAACCAACCTGTCTGAAACAGGCTCGCCTTTGCCACCGTGGAGGCGCCGAACAGGAAGTACATTGTCAGGTAGGTCGCGTAGTCGAACGCCGAGCTGATCGGCCCGATGAACAGCATGTAGCGCCCGATGTTGCCGATCTCCCAGCGGCGCGGGCGCGCCAGGTATTCCTCGTCCACATTGTCGGTCGGAATCGCGGTCTGCGAAAAGTCATACAGCAGATTGTTGGTAAGCACCTGCACGGGGGTCATCGGCAGAAACGGCAGCCAGGCGCTCGCGCCAATGACACTGAACATGTTGCCGAAGTTCGAGCTGGCGCCCATGCGGATGTACTTCACCACGTTGCCGAATACCTTGCGGCCTTCGATCACCCCCTCATCCAGCACGAGCAGGCTTTTCTCGAGAAGAATGATGTCGGCGGTCTCCTTCGCGATATCGACCGCAGAGTCCACGGAAATTCCCACATCGGCCGTCTTCAACGCCGGCCCGTCATTGATGCCGTCGCCGAGAAATCCGACCACGTGCCTTTGACGTTGCAGGGCCGTGATGACCTCAGCCTTCTGGGAAGGCGATAGCTTTGCGAACACCTGCGCCTGCTCGGCAACCTCGGCAAGCTGCTCTGGCGTCAGAGACTCGAGCTCACTCCCCAGAACGACCCGATCCACGCTCAAGCCGACCTCTCGGCAGATCTTGCGGGTAACGACGTCATTGTCCCCTGTGAGCACCTTCACCTGGACACCGTGCGCCGCCAGCGCGGCGATAGCGCGGCCCGCGGTCTCCTTGGGAGGATCCAGGAATGCGATATAGCCGACCAGGGTGAGCTCGCGCTCGTCCTGCAAGCCGCAGGTAACCTGATCCGGCGCCAACTCCTTGACGGCTACGGCGATGACGCGAAATCCCTCCGCATTCAGCTCGTCCACGGTCCGCCGTAGTTGCGCTCCGTGTTCCGCATCCAACAGAAAAGACCGGTTCCCCGCCCGGCCCTCGCGCGAAACGGCGAAGACCTCCTCGACCGCCCCCTTGCAGATCAACAGCCGCCGTCCGCCGCCTTCGATGGCTACCGACATGCGCCGGCGCTCGAAATCGAACGGCACCTCGTCGATCTTGCGAAATCCGTGCGCCCCCTGCAGCAGGCTGTCGGCTTCCGCGTGGTGCAGCACCGCCACGTCCAACAGGTTTCTCAGGCCCGACTGGTAATAGCTGTTGAGAAAGGCATATTGAAGTACCTCGCGGCTGTCCTCGCCCAGTACATCCAATGCACGCTGCAGAATGACCCGATCCTGTGTGAGCGTGCCGGTCTTGTCCGTGCACAGAATATCCATCGCGCCAAAATTCTGGATCGCGTTGAGGCGCTTCACGATGACCTTGCGGCGGGACATGGCGAGCGCGCCCTTGGCGAGGTTGACTGTTACGATCATGGGCAGCATCTCGGGCGTCAGCCCCACCGCCACCGCGGTCGCAAAGAGCAGTGCCTCGACCCAGTTCCCTTTCGTCAGCCCGTTGATCAGGAACACGACCGGCGCCATGACCAGAATGAAGCGGATCATCAGCCACGCGAACCGGCTCACACCGCGATCGAAACTCGTGAGCGGACGCCCGCCTGCCAGAGTAGCGGCCAGGCCGCCAAAGTAGGCGCGCCGGCCCGTCAGCACGATCACTCCCGTCGCGCTGCCACTGACCACCGCCGTGCCCATCAGACAGATGTTGGTGAGTCCGCTCAGGTCGGCAGCCGGAAGCGGGATAGCCTGTGCATGCTTTTCAACTGGCAGCGCCTCGCCCGTGAGGGAGGCTTGGTTGACGAACAGGTCCTTGGCAGCCAGCAGCCGCAGGTCGGCGGGGACCATGTCTCCTGCCGAAAGATGAACCAGATCGCCGGGCACGAGCTCCTCGATGGGTAGCTCCTGAGCAGTGCAATCCGCCGCGGCCTCTCCCCCATCGGCCGGCTCACGAGCCCTGATCACCGTTGCAGTGGTGTGAACCATCGCGCGTAGCTTTTCAGCCGCTTTTCCGGATTTATGCTCCTGTATCAGACTCAACGAGATGCTCAGGGAAACCATTCCCACAATGATCAGGGCAGACTCCTGATCATCCATCAGCATGGAGACGGCAGCCAACGTCACCAGAAGCACCACCAGGGGATTGAGCAATCTGCCCAGGATCTGTGCGATCAGTCCCGTGCGCTTCTCGTGTGCGATCTTGTTGAGGCCGCACTGCTCACGGCGGCGCTCCACCTCGGCCGCCGTGAGACCGTGCTCGGAACCGCCGAGGCGCCTCAGGACCGCCTGCGCGTCCAGCGTACCTAGCTCTCGGAGCTCGGGTGCGAAGTTGTCTCGGTGCGCCGGAACCCCGTTACTGCCCCGACGCCAGGGGAACCAGGGAAGAATGGCTGTGTAGCGTTGCATGCGCGGACTTCACCGGAGCACCGCGGTCACTGGAATCCGTGAAAGCCGCAATGGGATGTTGCCTGCAACACCGGGATCATCAGTCAGTGCGCGCGCAGCTGCCAGGCAGACACAAACCCCGGATCCCTCACACAGCACGGGTCCGGCATTGTTTGCTTGCGCTCGGGCTCCTCCGTCGCGGCACAGGCCAGCGCCGCCTCGACCTGAGTACGCCAGGCTTCAGGCTTGACGAGCACGAAATCGCAATCGAGAGTCTCGACCAGCTTCGCAGTGAGCGTCCCTACCAACGGCGAGATACCGTTCCGATGAGTCAAGGCCCCCATTACCAACACATCATAACCGCAGCGTGAGACGAAAGACGGTAGCATCTCCTCCGCGCTGCCTGACAGGATGTGAATGGCAGGGGGATTCGCACCCGCCGCGCGGGAAAGGGCCTCCAGCGCTTTTACATGCAGATCGTGTTTACGCGCTTCTATGTCGGGCCGTTCGCTGTAGAGTATGTCGAGGTCGCCGCGGAAACCCTTCGCCAGCAACGCGCTGGCCCGGACGATCGCATCCGGAAGCTCCAGCAGCTCTTCCTCGGAAACATCCACCGCCGCCGCAAGTCTCGGGCACGGCTGCCAGGGTTTTCCACGGCTCAGAAGAAGTGCCGCCGGACAACTTCTCATCAGCTGCCAATCGTTGGCCTCCCAGGCGAAGCGCCGCAACGGGTGGGCGGGGGAAGCGTTCTTGACCACCAGGTCACAATGACTGTTCAGCACCTTGCGCACGATACCCTCGTAAAGAGGGCTCTCACACGCCACATCGATAGCAATCGGCACGTCCGCGCCGACCATGGTGTCGCGCAAACACTCCAGATATCGCCGCCACTCGCGAACGCACCGGTGCCGGGACTCATCCGTCCCAGCCTGATCATAAGCGCGTTGCAGCAAGTAGGCACGCTGGGCGTCACATATGAAGAGCTCGAGAGCCGCGCCGTGCTGGTGCGCCAGCGCTGCGGCCTTCGCCACAATCAGTGCATCGGCATCGGTTCCGTCCAAAACAACCAGTATCCGCGTCATCTGCTGCATGGTCCACCTTCAGGCTGCGGTGCAGTCACAACATCTCACACCATACACTCCTTCGACATCCGTATTAGCCGAATGCCGCCCGCGCGGCAACACGGACAAATAGGTACATCCACGAATCGCATGCGCGGACGGTCGGCGCAGCATGTGGAACACAGCCAGATAGAGACCTACATCGCGAGACCGACATGCCCAGACGCTATATCCGCTTCTTCGACGAGATCGGCATCGACGACGTGCCGCTGGTGGGCGGCAAGAACGCCTCCCTGGGGGAAATGTATCGCAACCTGTCCTCGCAGGGAGTCAAAGTCCCCAACGGATTCGCGATCACAGCCGAGGCGTATCGCTACGTGTTGGAGCGAGCCAAAGCCCTTGGCCCACTGCATGAAGCTTTGGATGACCTCCGGGCAGACGATATCGCGGAGCTGGCGCGACGTGGGCGCCGCGCCCGCGAGATCGTCTACGGAGCGGCTCTACCAGAAGACCTGCAGGCGGAAATACTCGACGCCTACCGTGAGCTACGCAGGCAATATGGAGACAGCGTGAGTCTCGCCGTGCGCAGCTCGGCGACGGCCGAGGATCTGCCAACGGCAAGCTTCGCCGGCCAACAGGAAACCTATCTCAACATCAGCGGCGCGGATAGCCTGCTGGATGCCTGCAAGCGCTGCTTCGCCAGCCTGTTCACCGATCGCTCCATCCATTACCGCATCGACCAGGGTTTCGATCACTTCAAGATCGCACTTTCGATCGGCGTCATGAAGATGGTGCGCTCCGATGTAGCCGCCAGCGGCATCATGTTCACGCTCGATACCGAGACCGGCTTCCGCGATGTTGTGTTGATTACAGCCGCATATGGCCTCGGTGAAAACGTCGTACAGGGAGCTGTCGACCCGGACGAGTTCATGGTCTTCAAGCCCACTTTCGAGCGCAATGCCCGAGCCGTGCTGCGCAGGGCGCTGGGCAGCAAGCAACTCAAGATGGTTTATCGCGAGGGAGGCACGCGCGAGGCCACCCGCAACGTACCCACCTCGGAAGCCGAGCGCGGCCGGTTCTGTATCAACGACGAAGACGTGCTCACCCTCGCGGACTACGCCATCAAGATCGAGCGTCATTACAGCGGCAAGGCCGGCCATCCAGAGCCGATGGACATAGAGTGGGCCAAGGACGGCATGGACGGTTGCTTATACATCGTGCAGGCGCGTCCGGAAACCGTCGCCTCCAACAAAAGCAGCCAGTTTCTCGAGGAATTCGTGCTGCAGGGAACGGGCAAGCCCTTGGTCATCGGCCGCGCGGTCGGAACCCGGATCGGCACCGGTGCCGCGCACGTGATTGCCAATGCCGCGCAGATCGCCGATTTCAAGCCCGGCGAGGTACTGGTGACGGACATCACCACACCCGATTGGGAACCGGTCATGAAACAGGCGGCGGCGATCGTGACCAATCGCGGCGGTCGCACGTGCCATGCGGCGATCGTCGCCCGGGAATTCGGCATCCCGGCAGTGATAGGTTGCGAGGACGCCACGCAAAAAATCAGCACGGGCGAGAGGGTAACGGTATCTTGCGCCGAAGGCGACGCCGGCAAGGTGTACAGCGGGTCCATTCCCTACGAGACACGCCGCACGGACGTCTCCAGCCTGCCACGGCCCCGAACCAACATCATGCTCATACTCGGAAATCCCGAGATCGCCTTCCAGGCCAGCTCGCTGCCGAACGACGGTGTGGGTCTCGCTCGCATGGAGTTCGTCATCGCCGAGTACATCAAAGCCCACCCGATGGCGCTCCTGCATCCGGAGAAAATCGCGGATGAGGCCGAGAGGCGCACGGTCCTCGATCTGGCACGTAACAACACGAGCGGCGCGGATTACTTCATTCAGAAGCTCTCCGAGGGCATCGGCACGATCGCCGCCGCGTTCTACCCGAAGCCTGTCATCGTGCGGATGTCGGATTTCAAGACCAACGAATACGCCGGGCTCCTCGGGGGGCGCTGGTTCGAGATGGCGGAAGCCAATCCGATGCTGGGATTCCGCGGAGCCTCGCGTTACACGCATCCGGCCTACGCCGAAGGCTTCGACCTGGAATGCGCGGCGATGAAACGTGCACGCGAGGTGATGGGGCTGACCAACATGAAGCTCATGATCCCCTTCTGCCGGCGCGTCGAGGAGGGAGCGCGCGTCATCGAGCGTATGCGCCAGCTCGGACTCGAGCGCGGACACAACGGCCTCGAGATATACGTCATGTGCGAGATTCCCAACAACGTATTGCTCATAGACGAATTCAGCAAGATCTTCGACGGCTTCTCGATCGGCTCGAACGATCTGACGCAGCTGACGCTCGGGGTGGACCGCGATTCGGAGCTGGTGGCTTTCGATTTTGACGAGCGCGATCCGGGCGTGCTGCAGATGATCCGGCTCGCCATCGAGGGCTGCCGCCGCAACGGCCGGCATTCGGGCCTCTGCGGACAAGCGCCTTCCGATTTCCCGGAAGTGGCGGAGTATCTGGTCAGGGAGCGGATCGACTCCATCAGCCTCAATCCGGACGTGGTGGTAAAAACGACCAGTCGGATACTCGAGCTTGAAAAGGAGCTCGACCGGGCCCGGCCCCTGCCCTGCGGCAACGTTGCACGGCGCGCCGCCAAGGAGAAGGCCACATGAAACGCATTGCAGTGGTGACCAGCGGCGGGGACGCTCCGGGAATGAATGCCGCCGTGCGCGCGGTAGTGCGAGTTGGTATTGCTCGTGGGTTGTCGGTGTACGGAATACGAAACGGGTATGCGGGCCTGATTGGCGGCCAGCTCACCCGGCTCGGCCCTCGGGATGTAGGCGGGATCATCGGACAGGGTGGAACCTTTCTCGGCACCACCCGATGTGAGGAAATGAAGACCGTATCCGGACAGGCCGCGGCGGTCCGCCAGCTCGACAACCACGAAATCGATGGGCTCGTCGTCATAGGCGGCAATGGCTCGCAGCAAGGGGCTTTCGCTCTTTCTCGGCAGGGTGTCAGGGTCGTAGGCGTAGCCTCGACGATCGACAACGATCTGGTCGGCTCCGAGCCCAGCATAGGCACGATGACGGCCTCGGATATCGCGTTGGAAGCGATTGATCGCCTGAGAGTGACCGCTTCGTCCCACAAGCGCGCATTCCTCATCGAGGTGATGGGGCGTGCCAGCGGCCACCTCGCAATGGTATCCGGGATAACGGGCGGCGCGGAAGCCATTGTCGTACCCGAGTTGGAGCAGTCGCCTGAAGCCATCGCTGGCCAGATCCATCAGGCGTATGAGAGAGGTAAGCGCCACGCCATCGTCGTGGTCGCGGAAGGCGCGAAACACAACGCGGAGCAGCTAGCCCGCTACTTCGACGAACACTCTCAGCGGCTGGGCTTCGAGCTACGGGTAACCAAGCTCGGGCACGTGCAACGTGGCGGAGCCCCGGGCGTGTTCGATCGGATGCTGGCCACCAGACTTGGTGCCCGGGCCGCAGAGCTCCTCGCCGCCGGCGAGCATGGGATCGTCGTGGGTCTGTTGAATGGCGTGGTAGCTCGGACGCCGCTTGCCGATGTCGTCGACGCAACCAAAGTCCCCGACGCCCCGTTGATCGAGCTTGCCGAAATCCTCTCCAGATAGTGCGATGAGCGGACAACTATCGCCCGATGCAGTGCTGCGGGTCGTGCAAACACTGCATGAGCAGTTGCATGGTGCGGACGCGCCAGCATTCACGATAGACCTGGACAGCCGCCTCGATCGCGATCTTGGATTCGACAGCCTGGCGAGGGTGGAGCTCGTGTCTCGCATCGAGCGGGAATACGGAGTCAGGTTGAACGAGCGGGCGCTGGAGAAGATCGAGCGCGTCGGTGATTTTCTTCGCATGGAAGTCAGCTCGCCTGCGGCGCCCGAGCGCCCCACACGCACCGCAGCCGCGGAGCGCGCAATAGCGCATCTGCCAAAGCCCGGATTCGAGAATCCGACGCTCACCCCCTCCAGAGCTGGCACCCTTGTCGAAGTGTTGGAATGGCACGTTCGCCAGCACCCCAACTCGCAGCAAGTCATCCTTCTGGAGAGCGATGGGCCGCGGACCCTGACCTATGCCGAGCTCTGGGATGCAGCACGCAGGATAGCCGGAGGGCTGCAACAAGGGGGAATCGGAAGCGGCGACACCGTGGCTCTGATGCTGCCGACGTCGGCGGAATATCTGTATACCTTCTTCGGTGTCATCCTGGCCGGAGCGGTGCCCGTCCCTATCTATCCGCCCACGCGTGCGTCGCAAGTCGAGGAGCACGTGCATCGGCACGCGGAAATCCTCGCCAATGCGGCCGTGCGCGCACTCATCACATTCCGCGAGGCGCGAGGTGTCGCCCGGCTGCTGAGAGCCCGGGTGCCGGACCTGCGGCAGGTCTGGTCGGTGGCCGAGCTACTTGCGGGTGGCGCTGACAGGCCGGGTGAGTCGCTGGTACAGCCGGAGTCCCTCGCCATGTTGCAATATACCTCGGGGAGTACCGGACTGCCCAAGGGTGTCATGCTCACCCATGCGGATCTGCTCGCCAACATCCGTTCCATCGGCGCAGCGGCGGCTGCGACCTCGATGGATGTCTTCGTGAGCTGGTTACCCCTCTATCACGACATGGGACTCATCGGAGCGTGGCTCGGGTCCTTGTATTTCGGTTGTCTGCTCGTGCTCATGAGCCCAACCGGCTTTCTGGCGCGACCGCAGCGTTGGCTGCGAGCCATTCAGCAATACAGCGGGACCCTGACCGCCTCGCCGAACTTTGGCTACGAGCTGTGCGCTCGCCGGATCACGGATACGGAGTTGGAAGGGCTGGACCTGTCGACGCTGAGACTGGCGTTCAACGGCGCTGAGCCCGTAGTTCCGGAAACCATCGAGCGCTTCAGGCGGCGCTTCGAGCCGTATGGATTCAGGCCGCAGGCGATGACGCCCGTGTACGGACTCGCCGAGGCGGCGGTCGCCCTCACCTTCCCAACCGTCGGCCGCGGACCACGCTTCGATTACCTGGATCGTGGGCGGCTCGCCGAGCAAGGGCGCGCAGTGCCCGTCCCACCCGACACGCCAGGCGCATTGTGTTTCGTTGCATGCGGGAAGCCACTACCTGGGTTCCAGTTGCGCGTCGTCGACAGTGGCGGCGCGGAGCTGCCGGAACGCGCCGAAGGCGCATTGCAGTTTGCCGGACCCTCGGCGACCGCGGGCTATTTCCACAACGCCGCTGCGACCGCCCGCCTCATCCATGGCGAGTGGCGCGAGACCGGCGATCAGGGCTACATGGCAGCCGGCGAGGTCTTCATTACCGGCCGCATCAAGGATCTCATCATCCGGCGTGGGCGTCACATCTATCCCGAGGAGATCGAGCGGGCGGTCGGGAATCTCGCCGGTATCCGCAAGGGATGTGTCGTGGCATTCGGGACACGGGAGCCCACTACGGCGACAGAAAAGCTCGTCGTCATCGCTGAGACTCCTGAGACTGGCTCGCAGGACCGGGCGCGGCTGTCCGGCCGCATCATGGAGTGCGTCGTGGATTGCATTGGCGAGCCTGCGGACGAGATCGTGCTGGCTCGTCCCCGGTCTATCCTGAAGACCTCCAGTGGCAAGCTGCGCCGGGCAGCCACTCGTACGGCTTACGAAGACCGGCAGTTGGGACGCGCTCCGGCAAGCGCCGGAATGCAACTGGCGCGCCTGAGCATGGAAAGTATCAGGCTCACGCTACGGCGTTGGCGACAAACAGGAGCACACGTCCTTTATGGCGCGTATGCGTGGTGCGCCCTGATTGCAGTCGCCGTACCTTGTTGCGTCCTGCTCTCGTTGGCCCCAACGCAGCAGCGTGCCTGGTATCACTGTCACCGCGCGGCCCGCCTGCTGTTGCGCGTATGGCGAATCCCCTTCTCATGCCATTGGGAACAGACCATCGATCCGTCAGTGCCGCACATCCTGGTCGTCAACCACTCGAGCTACGCTGACAGCCTCTTCATTGCCGCTCTCTTATCCGACCCGCACATTTTCGTGGCGAAAGCGGAATTGCAACGTACACCGGTGCTACGGAGCTGCCTGCGCAGGATTGGCACCGTGTTCGTCAATCGGTTCGATCCGGTACAGAGCGCGCCGGAGCTCGGGCGTCTGACGGCCGAGTTGGCCCAACGCAGGTCGCTCGTCATCTTCCCCGAAGGCACTTTCACCCGGATCGATGGCCTGCGGCCGTTCTATCTAGGTGCTTTTCAAGCGGCCGTTTCAGCGGGTGTCCCGGTGATTCCCGTCTCTTTGCGCGGAACGCGCTCGATGTTGCGTAACGGGCAATGGCTCCCGCGGCGCGTCGCGGTAAGTGCCATCGTCCGGGCGCCGCTCTCCAGCACCGCCGAATCCGACACATTCGCCGCCGCCGTGCACCTCAGGAATGAAGCACGGGAGCGGATCCTGGAAGCCTGCGGCGAGCCGGATCTCTGGCAGTAATACACAACATGAGGCGGCTGGGAGGCACATGTCTGACTGATGACAACCAGGCTCGCCGGGCGAGCGTGCCTCGACATCAAACATTTGTACCCATTGCACTTTTCTTCCCAAAGTGGCAACGTCGCCCCTAGCCTGAATTTCCACGCGCCCCAATTTCCCTAAGCGCCGCGGGTCTTTTTTG
>CAZBTV010000052.1:0-36623 GCA_964494895.1 uncultured Steroidobacteraceae bacterium
GGGCGAAGACGTGGTGCTGCAGTTCGGCGGCGGCACCATCGGCCATCCGATGGGAATCGCGGCAGGAGCGGAAGCCAACCGGGTAGCGCTGGAGGCAATGGTGCTGGCTCGAAACGAGGGTCGCGACATCTGGAAGGAGGGGCCGGATATCCTGGTCGAGGCGGCACGCCACTGTGCGCCCTTGAAAGCCGCGCTCGATGTGTGGGGTGAGATCACTTTCAACTACGAGAGTACTGACACCCCTGACTTCGTGCCGACGGCCACCGCGGCCGCCTGAGCATCACAGAATCAAACAGTGGAGCGCCACATGAGACTCACGCAGGGCACCTTCTCTTTTCTTCCGGACCTCACCGACGAGCAGATCCGCGCTCAGGTGGAGTACTGCCTGGGCAACGGCTGGGCGGTAGCCGTCGAGTACACGGACGATCCCCATCCGCGCAATTCATACTGGGAAATGTTTGGCGTCCCAATGTTCGACATCAGGGATGCGGCCGGTGTGATGACGGAGCTGCGGGCCTGTCGCGACACTTTTCCCGACTGCTACATAAAGGTGAATGCATTTGACTCCACGCATGGCCGGGAGTCGCTGCGTCTGTCGTTCATTGTCAACCGGCCCGAGCAGGAGCCGGGGTTCAGCGTCGAGAGGCAGGAAGGGCCGGGGCGCACGGTGCGCTATACGACGCATGCCTATGCTACTGACCGTCCGAGCGGACATCGCTATTGAGCTGACGGGATGCGCTCATGAATGCATCACTGAGCCAGAACCATGGTGTCCACGAAGGTGTGGAGTCGACCGACCTCCAGGCAGCCCTTCGCGACTCCCATGTCGGTGAGGTCCTTGACGAGCTCGATCGTGACCTGGTGGGTCTCGTGCCGGTCAAAAGCCGCATTCGTGATATCGCGGCGTTGTTGCTGGTCGATCGGCTGCGTAGCGAAGTAGGACTGTCTGCCGGCGCGCCGTCGCTTCACATGTCCTTCACGGGAAATCCCGGCACTGGAAAGACCACAGTGGCGTTGCGCATGGCGCAGATCCTGCACCGCCTCGGCTATGTGCGAAAAGGTCATCTGACTGCCGTCACGCGCGATGATCTCGTGGGCCAGTACATAGGGCACACCGCGCCCAAGACCCGCGAGGTGTTGAAACGCGCCATGGGTGGCGTCTTGTTCATTGACGAAGCCTACTATCTCTATCGGCCTGAGAACGAGCGTGATTATGGCCAGGAGGCGATCGAGATCCTTCTGCAGGTCATGGAGAACCAGCGCGAAGACCTGGTCGTGATTCTCGCCGGCTACAAGGATCGCATGGATACGTTCTTCCGGAGCAATCCGGGCATGTCCTCGCGGATTGCTCATCACATCGATTTTCCAGACTACACACCCGATGAGCTGGCCGCGATCGCGCGGCTCATGCTCGAGCAAATGCAGTACCGGTTCAGCCCCGGCGCCAGTGAAGCTTTTCGTGAATACCTCGAGCGCCGCAGGGCGCGACCCCATTTCGCCAATGCGCGCTCCGTGCGCAACGCGCTCGATCGGGCTCGCCTGCGCCAGGCGAGCCGGCTCCTCGGCAGTCCCGACCGCAAGATCGTATCGCGGGAAGATCTGATGACGATCGAGGCACCCGATATCACGGCGAGCCGGGTGTTTTCGGAAAATCCATCCGGGCGGCAGTCGGCGGAGGGTGTGTGATGAGCAGCAGCGCCGGAAAAACAACCAACACCATGACCTTGACCCGTTTTCTGATCGAAGAGCAGCGACGGCTGAATGCGGCAGCCACGGGTGGTGCGACCGGCGGCTTTACCGCTCTCATCAACGACGTGCGTCTGGCTTGCAAGCGCATCGCTACCCTCATCGGCAAGGGGCAGTTGGCGAATGCCCATGGAGAGGCGGGCACGGTGAACGTCCATGGCGAGGCGCAGATGAAGCTCGATGTCATGGCGAACGATATCTTCATGCGCACCAATGAATGGGGTGGTCAGCTCGCCGGTATGCTTTCCGAGGAGAGCGAGACTCCTTACGCCATCCCCTGGGAGTACCCACGCGGGAAATACCTTCTGCTTTTCGACCCGTTGGACGGCTCGTCGAACATCGATGTCAACGTGTCTGTCGGGAGCATCTTCTCGGTGCTTCGATGCCCGGAGGGTGTATGTGAGCCTGCGGAAAAGGACTTTCTGCAGCCTGGCTCGACCCAGCTCTGCGCGGGATACGCGATCTATGGCCCGGCGACCATGCTGGTGCTCACCACCGGTTGCGGCGTGAATGGGTTTACGCTCGATCGGGAGATCGGCGAGTTCATGCTCACGCATCCGGACCTGCGCATCCCCGAAGAAACCAGTGAGTTCGCGATCGACGCATCCAACTCCCGCTATTGGGAGCCGGCCATCAAGCGTTATGTCAACGAGTGCCTTGCAGGCAAGAATGGGCCGCGTGGGCGCGATTTCAACATGCGTTGGATTGCCTCTCTGGTGGCGGAGACACACCGCATTCTCATGCGCGGAGGTGTTTTCATGTACCCGCGCGATCGCAAGGATCTGACCAGGCCCGGGCGGCTGCGCCTGCTCTACGAGGCGAACCCGATCGGCTTCATTGTCGAGCAGGCAGGAGGCCGGGCCAGCACGGGTCATCGGCCGATTCTGGAGGTCATCCCTGAAAGCGCTCACCAGCGGATCGGCTTCGTCTTCGGTGCCCGCAGGGAGGTGGAGAGAATCGAGCGCTACCATCGCGACCACAACGAATTCGAATTCGATGCTCCTTTGTTTGGAACCCGAGGGCTCTTCACCAGCAGCCATGCCTGAGAGGTGGCTTGCGGTGGTGCGTCAGCGCAGTTGCGCGGAGGTAGTTTCCAATGTCCGCCAGACATCCCGTGATCGCGGTGACCGGCTCCTCGGGCGCTGGGACAACATCGGTGAGCAAGACCTTTGAGCAGATATTCCGGCGCGAGAAGGTGCGTGCGGCTTTCATCGAGGGCGACAGCTTTCATCGTTACGACCGGGCGGAGATGAAGGCACAGATGGCTAGCGCGGTCGAGCGTGGTGATCACCACTTCAGCCATTTCGGGCCGGATGCGAATCTGTTCGTCGAGCTCGAGGAGCTGTTCAGCGGTTACGGCGAGACTGGTCGCGGTCGGGTGCGCAAATATCTGCACGATGACGCCGAGGCTGCCCGCTATGGCCAGAAGTCCGGCACCTTCACGGAGTGGGAGGAAATTCCGCCGGAGACGGACCTGTTGTTCTACGAGGGGCTGCATGGGGCTGTCGTAACGGAAGAGGTCGATGTTGCAGGCCATGTCGATCTTCTGATCGGGGTCACGCCGGTGATCAACCTGGAATGGATTCAGAAGTTGCATCGGGATAAGGCCACGCGCGGTTATTCGGCGGAGGCGGTAACGGACGTGATCCTGCGACGCATGCACGACTACGTCACCTACATCTGTCCGCAGTTCTCGCGCACTCACATCAACTTCCAAAGAGTGCCGGTGGTCGATACCTCCAATCCGTTCGTTGCGCGCTTCATCCCGGCCCCGGACGAGTCGTTCCTGGTCATTCGCTTCGCGAACCCGCGCGGCATCGACTTCCCATATCTGTTGTCAATGCTGCATGACTCGTTCATGTCGCGGCCCAATACCATCGTCTGTCCGGGTGGCAAGATGGACCTCGCCATGCAGCTCATCTTCACGCCCATGATCTGGCGTCTGCTCGAGTGCAAAAAGGAGTCTCAGGAGCGTTCGCTCGTTGGAGCGTATCGATGACTCTGGAGGCGCTGCGCCGCTGACGTGGCGATCTACCCGCCGGACTCGGGCGCACCTGGGGTGAAGCTTGTCATACACGAGACTTGGGCGGGGGAGTACGTCGGCACAATGTATGCTGCCTGTCGCTGATATGAAACTTACGGTCTGTCAGCTCCACAATGGACGCGAGTCATTCGCAATGGATTGGGATGCCTTGATCCAACACGTGAGGGCTGAGCGTAGCGAGCTCGTGCTTGTGCCCGAGATGCCGTTCTCTCCCTGGTTCCCCACTCCCCGGAAGTTCGATGCTGCTGTCTGGCGTGCGGCCCTCGCCGCACATGACGCATGGGAGCCGCGGCTCTCGGAGCTGATGCCCGCTATAGCCCTTGGCACGCGCCCGGTCGATTTCGGCAATATTCGCTATAACGCCGGTTTCTACTGGAAAGAGGAGGAAGGCATTACCGAAACGATCCACGTAAAGAGCTGCCTCGCCAACGAAGAGGGTTGGTGGGAGACGACCTGGTACGCAAACGCGGTTCCAGATTTCGAGCCGGCAGCGGTGGGTCCCGCGCGGATCGGGATGCTGATCGGCCGGGAGCTCTGGCTCGTCGAACAGGCAAGATTGTACGGGGAAGATGGGGTACACATCATCGCGGTTCCACGAGTGGATCGTTCATCTGAAGTCGCCGCCGGAATCGACGACTGGCTCGAAGCCGGCCGCAATGCGGCCCGAACGTCGGGAGCGTATTGCATCTCCTCCAGCCGGGGTAGCCACGCCGACGACATCGGGGGGGCGGGGTGGGTCATCTCGCCTGCGGGCGAGCCGATGGCGCTCACCTCTCGAGATCAACCGTTCGTGTCAGTCGCCGTCGATCTCGCCGCTATAGGTGAGCACGAGATCTCACGGCGCGCCGGCGGACCGGCGCCCGGGAGTGTCCGACTGCGTTGATCGCGATTCGTCAGCTCGGTTTTGTGCCCGGTGCCGTCGCTGCGCTTGGCTTGCTGCCGGGCGGCTTCTGCTTGCCTCCATTTCCGGCGCTGGCCACTTCATCCTCGAAATACAGCGGTCTGGAGCCCTCGCCCGTTGCGGGTTCGACCGCGAACAGCAGGTCCGCCATGTCGTCCGCGTGCTCTTCCTCCTTGGCCAGAATGTCTTCCATCATGATGCGCGAAGTCGGATCGCGGTCACCGAAGAAGCGCACCATCTCCCGATAGGTCTCGATCGCGATACGCTCCGCGATCAGGTCCTCGCGAACCATGTCCGCGAGTGAGGTGCCTTCTCGATATTCGCTGTGGCTGCGCTCAGTGAGGATCGCGGGATTCATCTCCGGCTTACCTCCGAGTTGCTTGATGCGCTCGGCGATTCGCTCGGCGTGCTCCTGCTCCTCTGCCGCATGCTCCTTGAACTCCGCCTTGACCGCCTGAGAGTGGATTCCAGTGGCCATGAAATAATGGAAGTTGTAGCGCAACACGCAGACGATCTCTGTCGCAAGCGCCTCGTTCAAGACAGCGATCGCTTGTTTGCGGTCAAGTTTGTAATCTTCGGTCACCGCCCCTTCCGTGATCTGCTGTCGGGCGCGTTCGCGGATTTTCTCTATCTGCGCAATGTAGCTCATGTAGTCTCCTGAGGTGCGGGCCCTGGCGGGTCCCGCACGGGTTTTCGCCGCGGGGTGTGGCAGGGAGAAGCAAATTGCGCACCCGCTTTGTCAGGTCCGGGCGTGAGATTCGACCAGTGTCGATCGCCGCAGTCCAATGAATTCCAGCTCCCCGAGCGCAGCGACGAGAGCGGCTTGCAGAAATACAACCACTCCGCCGAGCACCGTCGGCTGAACCCAACCGGTGGTCAGCAACAACAGGCTATCCAACGCCCAGAGGGCGTTACAGGCCACCACCGCGAAAACCAACGGGCGACGGAGTCGGTCTCGCGTTCCCAGCCAGGCCACCCCGGCGGTGAAGGGAATCAGAATGAGCCCCGACCCTCGGAGCAGTCCCACCGGCAATCCGAGCAGGCTGGTGAGTGGGGTAGCCCCCAGGATCAGCAGCAGCCCGGCAATGCCCGAGAGGATGGCGTCGGGGAGTCGATTACCTGGGAAGTAATTGGTAGCGCGATCCGGCTGTACTACGATGCGGTCGCATGAGTATCTCTTCTTTTCGCGATCGGACAAACACCTCCGCGGCCGCCGACGGCCCGGCACCGGTGGGTAGCCTTCTGCGCGCTTGGCGTGAGCGACGCCGCCTCAGCCAGCTCGAGCTCGCCGGAGCTGCCGAAATTTCGGCTCGGCACATGAGCTTTCTTGAGACGGGACGCTCCATCCCGAGCCGTGCGATGCTGCTGCGGCTTGCCGAGCGCCTGGATATTCCCTTACGGGAGCGGAATACGCTGCTGCTGTCGGCAGGCTACGCGCCGATGTATTCCGAGCGGCGACTGGAGGATCCGGCCTTGCAGCAGGCTCGAAAAGCAGTGGAGCTGGTGCTTGCCGGGCATGCTCCCAATCCAGCTTTCGCGATTGATCAACATTGGACTCTTGTATCTGCCAACGCGGCGGTGGGTCTATTTCTGACCGGCATCGAGCCGAGCCTGATGGAGCCGCCGGTGAATGTCCTCCGACTGGCGCTGCACGCGCAGGGTATCGGGTCGCGAGTGGTGAACTACACTCAATGGCGAGCTCAGATCCTGACACGTCTGCGCCATCAGATTGCGGCAACAGCAGACCCCATCCTGATGGAGCTGCTCGCGGAGCTGGAATCCTATCCACAGCTCGAGGCCGCGGATGGCAAACCCAACTGTTGCGACGACACTGCCGAGGAGTACGGTAATGTGGTCGTGCCCCTGCGCCTGCGTACCGATTTTGGAGTGCTTTCGTTTTTCAGCACCACCACGGTGTTCGGCACCCCTCTCGATATCACTCTTGCAGAGCTTGCAATCGAGTCGTTCTTTCCCGCCGACACGGACACGGCAGAGATGTTGATCCGCGCGGCCCGGTACTCCGCAGGCCACTCGGCGTTGGCGGATGATTCCAAGGCCGCGGCGCCGACTTGATGCTGCCGCGCCGGCAGCGAATTCCGCCGGGGGGTATAGCTGGCTGGATTGCGCGCTTTACATGGCGCCCGAAGGCCGCCGGTGGTACAAACGCGGCATGCCAGAGAGCACATTGCAATCCGAGATTACCGGCCGCCTGACTGAGTCCGGGTATGCATTCCTTTCTTCCATCGAGGCGGCAACCGTTTTCCACATCGACTCGTCGCAGTTGAATGCTCTGCGCGAAACCTGGTCCCGATTGCCCAGGGACACATACCTTCGTGACGGCGGTACTTATCGATCGCGGCGACACAGCTGCTTTGTGCAAACGTTCTCGTCGGGTGTTTTGTCCGCCGTGCCGCACCGACCTCATTGGCAGCCCACGTCGTACAACGCTCTGCACGGTGGGATGGAGCGCTGGTTCGAGCCGATCCAGCCCGAGGTCCTGACCGCCCCTGTCTGGGGAAAGCTGGTGGCTGCCATCGGTTCTCTATTCGCACACATTCGCCCGGTGGATCAGTGGTTCATCGAGGCGCACCAGTTTCGCATAGATACCGCCAGCGGCATCGGCCGCCCCACTCCCGAGGGCGCTCATCGTGACGGCGTCGACTTCGTCGCCGTAATCCTTGCCGGCCGCCGCAATATCCGGGGTGGCGAAACTCACGTCTTCGACGCAAGCGGCCCATCCGGCGTCCGTTTCACGATGCAGGAGCCGTGGTCCATGCTCCTCATGGACGACGCCCGGGTCATCCATGAGACAACTCCCATCCAACCCGACCACGACCAAGGTGTCCGGGATACGCTCGTCCTGACTTATCGCGCCGAGGGCTTTCAGGCGCCGGAGTGACTTACGTCGAAGGCTGTCCTTCGATCCAGGTTTCCAGGATGTTGAGGTTGTCATCGGCCAGGACCAGGTTGGCCCGGTACCCGGGGCGGATGCTCCCTGTCTGGTGTGCGAGCCCGAGGAACTCGGCGGGATACTGGCTTGCCATGCGCACCGCTTCGGGCAAGGGGAGATGGAGAAGCTTCATCGCATTACGGACGCAGCTCGCCATGTCGATGTTGGAGCCAGCGAGCCGCCCGTCCTCATCGACGCAAACCATCCCGGATACCCTGATTTTCCGGCCCTGCAAGTCGAAGGACGTAATGTTTGTCCCAACACTCGGCATCGCGTCGGTTACCAACAGGAACCGGTTGTGCGGCTTGCAGCGCAGCGCGATACGGAGTACGACCGGGTCGGCGTGCTCGCCGTCTGCGATGATGCCGCACCAACTGTCGCGATCGTCGAGCGCGGCGCCTACCACGCCGGGCTCGCGGCCGGTAAGTTGCGACATGGCGTTGAAGAGATGTGTGAACCCCGTCAGACCATGGCGCAGGGCGGTGGCGATTTCAGCGTAAGTGGCATTGGTGTGGCCCGCTGAAACGATGACTCCCGCCATGACGAGCTTCTGGATGATTTCCGGTGTTGTCATTTCCGGGGCAAGTGTGACGAGCGTTTTGCCTCCGCGGAGAGAAGTCAGCAGGTCAATAGCGCTAGCATCGAGCTCACGCAGCTTCGCTGGGTCGTGTACGCCTTTGCGTGCGACGTTCAGAAAAGGGCCTTCGATGTGGATACCGAGCACACCGGGGACGCCCGTCTGGATTGCGCGCTGTACGGCCGCGATCGCTCGCGCGACGACATCAAGGTCGGCGCTGATGAGTGTAGGTAGGAATCCTGTAGTGCCGAATTTCCGGTGAGCGCGGCCGATCGCCCGTATACTCTCGACGCTCGGCGCGTCGTTGAAGAGCACGCCCCCGCCGCCATTGACCTGCGAATCGAGGAAGCCGGGCAACAAAAGGTGCCCCCGCAAATCGTACGCGCGCGCGGCTCGGCAGCGCGGATCCGATTCAGGCGCCACGTCGAGGATATGCCCGTTTTCGACGAGCACGCATTGACCTTCCAGCAAACCGTCGTCGCCCAACACCCGCCCGTTGACCAGTGCGACACTCATCAAACAGTCTCAGTGACCTTGCTCAGATAAGGTGGCCGATCAGGATTGAGGCCGCGAGCCAGAGCGAGTGCGTTCACCATGCGATAGAAGCTTTGCACGATGAGTATCGGCTCCAGTACGGGACGAGCGGCCTGCGTGGGAAGGACGAGGGCGCGCGGCACCTTCGAGCCCGCGAGCATGACATCCGCCTGCCGCCCCACGAGCTCGCCAGCCAACGATTCGACTCCGCCACGCGTCTCGTCGCTCTGCGTGAAGATCAGAACTGGAAAGCCCGTGCGGATGAGCGCCATCGGACCATGCCGGACTTCTGCGGTGCTGATCGCTTCGGCATGCAAGCCGCAAGTTTCTTTGAATTTGAGCGCCGCCTCCTGTGCGATACCCAAGCCTAATCCGCGGCCAAGCACATAGAGGTCAGAGGCACGAAGGAGGCGGGGCACCGCCGGACTCCAATCCTGCCGCCACGCCTGCTCCAGCAACGCTGGCAGGCCGGAGAGGGCCTCCAGCAACTGCGGATCGCATGCCCAACTGCCTACAAGCTGGATGATGGCGGCCAACGAGGCAATGTACGACTTCGTCGCGGCCACGCTGCGCTCCATGCCGGCGCACAAAGGAACCGTGAAATCAGCAATCTGCGCGAGCGGCGAGGATTCGGCATTGACGAGTGCGACGACCAGCGCGCCCGCTTGTTTCGCGCCGCGTACGGTGGCGAGGAGGTCGGGGCTTGCGCCCGACTGAGAGATCGCCAGAAACAAGGCACCGGCGAGATTCGGTGTCGAGTCATAGACAGAGCTCACGGATGGTGCCGCCGAAGAGGTCAGAACACCCAGCCGTGTCTCGATGAGGTATTTCGCAAATGTCGCCGCATGATCCGAGCTTCCGCGCGCGCAAGTAACCACTGCACGGGGTGCGAGCTGGCGAAGCCGCTCGGCCAACCGCCCCAGCCGCTCGGCATTCATGGAGAGTTGCTGGCGCACTACCTGCGGGGCTTGCTCAGCCTCGCAGTACATATGTGTTGAATTCTCGGGCGGGTTCACGATGAGATGCTGAGCTCGGCGACGAAATCGTAGATATCGCCCCGATAATAGGATTGTGTGAATTCCACGGCGCTGCCGTCCTTGAGAAAGCCGAGTCGTTCCACGAGCAGTCCCGCATCCCTCTCTTTCGCTTGCAGAAGCTCAGCTTGCTCCGAGGTAAACAGCACCGCACGCAGCCTTTGCAGCGCGCGCACCGGCCGGTTGCCAGCACGCTCCAGTGCTTCATACAGCGAAGACTCAACGGCGTCGAGCGAAGGAAGGCAGGAGGCTAGAACCGTCGCGTATTCGACAGCCATCGGCGCATCGTCAGCAAACCGGATGCGATGAAAGCGATAGACAGGCGTGCCAGGACTCGAGCGCAGGGTCAGCGACTCCTCCGGAGTCACGGTTCCTGCTGATTTGCGCAGCCAGACACTGCGGGGGTGGCGTCCACGCGCCCGCATGTCCTCGGAGAAGGAGGTCAGCTTCGAAAAGTTCTTCTCGACGCGAGCACACACGAAGGTCCCGGAGCCCTGGCGCCTGACCAACATTCCTTCACTGACCAGGCCGTCGATTGCCTTGCGGACCGTGATACGCGAGACCGAAAACTCGCTCGCCAGATCACGCTCCGGAGGCAATGCGTCGTCGGGGCTCAGAATCCGGTTCTCAATGGCCTGCCGCAACGCGCGCTGAAGCTGCTGATACAGCGGCAGGCTGCTCGATTCATCGAGCCGCCCCACGGCCTGGGAGAGCGTTGAGGTCATATTCAAGCCTGTTGAATGGCCACATCCATATTACCAATATCGTACCACTCTGTTGTCGAAAGCACACATCGTTGGAGAAAATATATTGAAATTAAAGGAAAAATATATGGCACAGCTAATTGGTCTCTACGGGTATAGCTTTCGACCGTAATTGGTATTATATTGGAACGTAACTGGTCCCAGGCATAGCAGACCCGCACCATGCACAACAAAAAGAAGGCACAGGTGGTCGCGGATGAGGGCACGTGGCGTGGGGTGCGCTTCGCGAAAACAAACCATCAGGGGTAATCGGCACATGAGAATCGCAAGGTCGACGTTGATAGGAACCGCGGTAGCCTGGGCTCTGTTCGGGCAGAACTCATATGCCGATGCCCCGGAAGGGCCGTCACCCACGACGGCCGATCAGGGTGCTGCCAACCTCGAGGAGGTCGTCGTCACCGGCATACGACGTTCGGTGCAAGAGTCACTGGATGCCAAGCGCCAGGCGACGGTCGTGGAGGACGTCATCAGCGCCGAGGACATTGGCAAAATGCCTGACAAGAATGTCGCCGACTCCCTGTCTCGCGTGCCGGGGATCACCACCAGCTCGGCGGGCGCCAACGAAGGCGGCTTCGACGAGAACGACCGTGTCAGCATGCGCGGCACGAATCCCAGCCTGACCCAGACACTCATCAACGGCCACAATGTGGCTGCGGGCGATTGGTTCGTTCTCGACCAGACCGGAACGGTTGGACGCAGCGTCAGTTATACGCTGTTACCTTCGGAGATCGTCAGCCAGGTCGTGGTCGAGAAGAGCTCGAGCGCCTCACTGGTCGAAGGCGGTGTCGCTGGCTCGGTGAACATCGTAACCCGCAAGCCGCTCGATTTCTCCAAGCCGCTGACACTGCAGGCGTCGGCGGGCGCGGTCTACGCGGCGCTGCCCTCCAAGGTCGATGGCCAATACAGTGCACTGGGCAACTGGAAGACCGAAGAAAACAATTTCGGCGTCATGCTGCAGTTGTTCTCCGAGACACGCCACCTCCGGCGCGACGGCGTCGAAATTCTCGGTTACGACACCATCGCTCCCGGCAGCGCGATTGCCACAGCGCACCCGGACCTTTCCGGGGTACAGTATCCGACCGACATCGGCGCCGCATTCTTCGAGCAGCAGCGCGAACGCACCGGCGGCATGCTCGATATCGAGATCAAGCCGGCCGACAATCTCACCTTCGACCTCTCGGGGTTCCATTCGAAGTTGAGTGCCACCAACTTCAACCGCAACTATCTGATGTGGTCGACGCACTTTGTGGGGTCCGGGGCAGGACAGGCACCGGATCCCGGCTATGTCGTCCAGAACAACACCCTGACCTCCGCTACGTTCGCGCCGGTTGCCGGAACGGCCTATGGGGTGTACGACCAGATCGCACGGCCTGACGAAAGCGCGACGGCGAATTTCGTAGATCTCGACACCACTTGGAATGTGACGGACGCATTTTCGGTGTTCGTCCAGGGCGGCTATTCCTGGGGCGACGGCAAAACTCCGGCGCAAAACGTGTCGGAGACGAACCCTGGGATCGGCAGTGGCGCCGGCTACACCCTGCACGGCCTCGGAAGCGCTCCCAGTTTCAATCTCGGGAATACCAATAACACCACGCCCGCTCCGGGCGGTGTGCCGGTGGCCTTCGGCTGGATATTCGGTGACCAGAACATCGACGTGCAGGATCGCGAGACGTGGGCCAAGCTCGACAGCGATTACAAGGTCAGCAACGACGGCTGGACGGATCTGAAGTTCGGGGCGCGTTTCGAGAAGCACGATCGCACGTCCTTCGGCGTCATCGGTCAGGGCCCGACCGCCACCGGACAGCTCACGTCCAGCTATCCGACCGGGGGCTATCTGCACTATCCGTCGAACTTCGACAGCTTCGGCGGCTCAATCCCCACCGGGATCTGGTATTGGACGCCCGCGCAACTGGCTGCCTACGACAACCCCACCAACGTGAACCGCAATCCGGCCACACGCATCGACTGGAATTCCATGTTCGGTGTGTATGAGAAGGATACGGCGGCGTATGTGCAGGCGGACTTCAAGGGCGACAACTGGGCGGCCAACATCGGCGTGCGGTACGTCCATACCCAGGAGGATGTGCTGACCTTCACTGGCGTGACCGCGCAGACCCCTGGCGCACTGACTTCGGACTTCGGCCCGTACCTAGGAGTGCCAACCTCGAATGGCTACAACAACGTGCTGCCGAGCGCGAACCTCAAGATCGACGTGACACCGGATCTGGTGGCCCGCTTCGCGGCCTCCGAAACCATGACGCGGGCTGACTATTCCGCGCTCGCCGGGTTTGTTTCGCTGTCACCGCCAGGCAATATCGCCAATGTCTGCCCTCCAGGAACCACCAATCCAACGGCCGCCAAGTGCCAGGATGGCGGCGGCTCCGGCGGCAACCCGAACCTCAGGCCGATCGTATCGAACGATTTCGATGCCGGCCTCGAATGGTATTTCGACAAGCATTCGTTGTTGTCGGCTACGCTGTTCTACATGGATCTCAAGAACTACGTCGGCTATGGTACGGCAGAGCGGGATGCCGTGACCTTCGCCACCGGCGGGTTCAATGGCAAAGTGACGCCGTATCTGCTGACGGTGCCGGTGAATGCCAAGGGACGAGTCGACGGCCTCGAGTTCGTCTATCAACAGGCATTCACAGACCATTTCGGCTTCATCGGCAACTACACGTACGCCGATGCCAAGCAGACTTCACAAGGCGGCATTGGCAACACCGGCGCGGCCGTACCTGCCGCGGGCACCAACGACAACCGCCTGGTCGGAGCCTCCAAGAACACCTTCAATGCGCAGGGTTATTTCGAGACCCAGCACTTCAGTGCGCGGGTCTCGTACACCTACCGTTCGGCGTTCTACAGCGGCCTCGATCGCAATACCGCTTTCTCACAGGATGGCATCGGAACGCTGGCGGCATCATTGGGCTATACCATCAACGACAACTTCTCGATCGCTCTGGATGCGGAAAACCTCAACAACCCGATTTTGAAGTACTACGCGCTGAATCGGGATCAGCCCCGCGCCTTTTACAGGAATGGCGCGCAATACTATCTGACCTTGCGCGCGAAGCTCTGATGAGAGACGCACTGCGCCCGCCGGAATGTCAGGCGGGCGCAGTCGCGTCGTGCCGTTGACCGCCCATGACGACCGCGACACTATTCAATCATTCGTATGGAACGAAGGCTCGCGGAAGCCCGTCGCCCTTGCCTCCCAACATGCGTCGTATCCTCATCGTCGGCGGCGGTTCGGCCGGCTGGATGACGGCGCTCACGTTCGCGCGGTCCTTCATCGAGCGGGGGGTGCAGATCACGGTGATCGAGTCGCCGGCGGTCGGAATCATCGGCGTAGGGGAGGGGTCGACCCCGTGGCTGCGTGGTTTTTTCGACAGCCTGGGAATAGAGGAACAGGAATGGATGCCCGCCTGCCACGCCACCTACAAGTGCGGCATCACTTTCGACGGCTGGTCGACAAAGCCCGGTTTCGAGCGTTATTTTCACCCCTTTGCCTCGATGCTGGACAATCTGACCATGACGCAGTTCGTCCACAACGTGGAGGCCCGGATCCGAGGTGCGAACGTTTATGCACATCCGGATCGATTCTTCATCGCTGCGCGCCTGGCAGCGCGAGGACGAGCCCCGAAAGCGCCCGAAACCTTCCCGTTCGATGTCTGGCACGGGTATCACTTCGATTCAGTGCTGCTCGGCCAGTTCCTCCAACGCAAGGCGCTCGAACGCGGGGTTCGCTACCAAAGCTGTCACGTGACGCATGCGAACCTCGATACCGAGGGCGCAATCGCCTCGGTCGGCACCAGGGAAGGCGAGGTGATCGAAGCGGATCTGTTCGTCGACTGCACAGGCTTTGCGGGGCTGTTGATCGACAAAGCCTTGCGGACGCCGTTCGTCAGTTTTGCTTCCAACTTGTTCAACGACGCAGCGGTGGCCCTTGCCTCGCCGATCGGCGACTCGATTCCGTCGGAAACGGTATCTACCGCTTTGAAGCATGGCTGGGCGTGGAGGATTCCGCTCACGAGCCGATATGGCAATGGCTATGTCTACAGTACCCATTTCTGCTCGCCGGATCAGGCAGAAACCGAGTTGCGGCAGCATCTGGGCCTGCTCGAGTCGGATGTTCCGGCGCGGCACCTGAAGATGAAGATTGGCCGGGTGACCAGGCATTGGAACAAGAACTGCCTGGCGGTTGGGCTGTCGCAGGGATTCATCGAGCCCTTGGAGGCGACAGCGCTCCTGTTCATCCAGCAGACTGCCGCCGCGTTCGTCGAGTGTCTGGAAGAAGGCGACCTCGGTGAGGAGGCCCACGAACGCTTCAACCGCCGCATCAACGATCACTTCGAAGGGACGCGGGACTATATCGTGACCCATTACAAGACGAATACGCGCCGGGATACCGAGTACTGGCGTGCCAACGCCGCCAACCTCAACTTGTCGGATGATCTGAAACGGCTCTATTCGGCCTGGATGGAGGGGAAGAGTATCGTTCCAGGCGTCCGTCAGCAGGTCATCGGCAAGGGATATCCGGTTTTCTCCTGGTATTCGATCATGGCCGGCATGGGGATCTTCCCGGATGCGGCCGACCTGAGACCACCAACACCGCAGGAGGCGTGTTACAGCATGAGCGAGATCGACAATCTCCTGGATCGAAGCGCGCTGAACTTTCCGGACCACCGGAGTGCGCTGGCTCACATCGTGCCTCGGCGGACTGACGACACGTTGCAGATCTACCTCTGGTAGGCGGTATTGAAGCATCGGCAACTTCGATATCCCGGGCCTCATTCGCCATCATGCATTACGCTATATCACCGGTCCGCGAATTCCCCGAATCGGATCCGATAGCGATCCGGCGAGAAGTCATCGACTCCGGCGCCCCGGCGGTTCTGCGAGGGCTCGTCAGGACCTGGCCGGCCGTCGGGTTGAAGTCGCCGGCGGAGCTCGTGCGCTATCTGCGTCGCTTCGACAATGGCACACCAGTCGACGCCATCATGACTCCCCCCGAAACCGCCGGGAAAGTCTTCTACGACGGCTCCATGAATGGCTTCAATTTCGTGCGCAACCGCCTGTCCGTCACGGCCGTAGCGGAGCAGGTGCTGCGTTATGCGGCTTTCGCACGGGCGCCAGCGGTAGCCGCGCAGAGTGCGTTGATTCGAGACTGTTTGCCGGGGTTTTCCGCAGAAAACTGTCTCACCGCCGTCGACGACGGTGTGCTGCCGCGAATATGGCTTGGCAACGCGATGACGACTCCGACTCATCTGGACGAGTGGAACAACATGGGTTGCGTGGTCAGCGGCCGCAGGCGTTTCACTCTTTTTCCGCCGGAGCAGGTTGGAAACCTCTATGTAGGACCACTCGATTTCGCCCCAACCGGAGCACCGATGAGCCTGGTGCCGTTGCATGAGCCCGACTCGAGCCGGTTTCCGAAATTCAAGGAAGCGCTGGCTGCGGCCCTGACTGCGGAGCTGGGTCCAGGAGACGCGATCTTCATACCGCCTCTGTGGTGGCATCATGTCGAGTCGCTGGAGCCCTTCAACGTGTTGGTCAACTACTGGTGGCATGCCAGTGGCAACGCGACTGCAACGGACTCGGCCTTCGACACTCTGATCCACGCTATGCTGAGCTTGCGTACACTGCCACCGGCCACACGCGAAGCGTGGCGCGCGCTTTTCGATCACTACGTGTTCGGGGCACAGGAGCGAATCACAGAGCACATTCCCGAGCATCGGCACGGCATCCTCGGCAAGCTTTCGGCGACGGACGTCGCTCGGCTTCGTGCTCATCTGGCCGAGCGCCTCCGGACATGCAAGTAGGATCACACATAGTCGTGGGCGGCCATTATCGGTTGGAGGCGTGCCACGTAGGGACGCAAGTACTGCGCGTAATGCCTGTGCCGGTTCAGCGATCGCTCGTTGATCTTTTCAGGGATGAGCGCTCCGCTGGGAGTCGGTGCCTGGTGCCGCTGCTCGTGAAAACGCAGGCACCTGTCCTCGAAGGCAAGCCCGAGATAATCGAGGAGCTTGCGCGTTTGTCCGGCCGGGTCGGCGATCAGGCTCTCGTAACGCAAAACGAAGCTGTCACTATCAAGCTGCCGGCGGTAGTGCTCGGACAAGTCGAAGACGGCCGCAAGGTGATGGGCGGTGTCCTCGATCCGATATCCGCAGTGGAACCCGTACGTCACGTTGCTCGACATCATGGAGACGCAGATATCGAGCGGGTGGCGCGCCACGCGTACGATCCTCGCTTCCGGGAAGGCCATCCGCAACAGCGGCAGATAAATATCGTTGCAGGGCATTTTGTCCGTGAAGAAAGTCTTGCCGCCGTCCAACAGTCCGTAACTTTCGGCACGCGCGAAGTAGTAGTCGCGCAGGACGGTCGCGACATAACGCCGGTCCGCGGTCCAGCTTTGTGCGAGATTTTCCGGAAAGGGTTGCTGGGAGGGCAGGAGGTCCGCGCTCACTTTGCGAAGCTCCGGCAGAAATGGGATCTCTCCCCCGGCGGCCACCTTGGAATGGCTGGAGATGATCTGCTCGATGAGAGTTGCACCCGCGCGCGGCAGACCCAGAATAAAGATGGGCTGGGGGATGTCCGCTCGCAGCCTTGCGCGCGGCAGCCTTTCAAGGCTCTCGCGTGTGAAGAATTGTTTGAATCGGTCGAACAGGGCTTCGACGGCGTCCGCTTTGTAATGGAAACCGCCGGCCTCCTCTGCAAGTTTGCGCTTTCCGGTGACGAAATCCTGCCACGCATCCGCGAAGCGCCCGAGATGCTCATTCAATCGCCCCCTTGCGAGCAACCCTTCGCCGGTGAGAGTCTTGGCCGTGTTGAGAGTTGCGAGAGCTTCCTCATGGCGGCCCGTGCGCGCGAGATGGTTGGATTTGAGAAGACTCACTTCCTCGGCGGAGGATACTGCTTCGGCACGATCGATGAGCTCCCGCGCGCGTGGAAGGTCGCCGCGTGCTTCGCACAGTGCGGACCAGGACGCGAGCGTCCTGGAGTCTTCGGGGGCAAGCTCGTGCGCGCGAGAGAAACAAGTCTCGGCCTCGTCCAGACGTCCTTGCCTTCTGAGGTTGTCTGCCAGTCGAGCGAGAAATGGCGCTTGCCGCTCATTGAGCTCCACGGCTCGCCGCAAGTGCTCTTCCCCCGCGAGCAGGTTCCCGGCATCCGAGATGATCGAGCCGAAGACGTTATGGGCCTGGGCATTGTTGGGATTGGCGCGCAGCGCAGTCCGCGCTACCTGCTCGGCATCTGTGACTTTGCCGTGTGCCATCAGGAGCTGAATGAGCGCATTGTGCGCCCAGTCGGCCCGCGCGTTGATCCCGATTACGGTGTCGAGCGTGCGCGCGGCTTCGCCCAATTGTCCGCGGTGCTTCTGGATGAGATAGCGTACCTCCAGCGCATTGATGTCGCGACCGGCCATCCTGAGCCGCTCCTCCACTGCCTGCTCGGCGGTTTTGAACTCACTGCGCGCGAACGCTTCGCGAGCGCGAAGTACCAGGGGGTGGGCGGATTCAGCCATTGGCAAAAACCTCGCAGTCTGCAGTTGCAGATGAAGAGAGGGCGCTATGGTGCCTGCTTTATGTCGACTTGTTTAGTGCAACGTGCGCGGTTTCGGCGTGCGTGCGCGGAGGCTCGACGTGTGTAGCGGCGACCGCGATGGGCGGGGATGGAATCGGCTCACTGCCATTGCACGCTCATGCGCAATGCAATGGCTGCTCGTGTGCACTGTCGCGGCTTTCTTGAACGATAGCGCAATGTGCAGGGAGCCGTCTGCCGCCAAGCATACGTACCCGGCCCGCTTCGGCAAGGAGCAAGTCGCCGACCGGCCCGGAACCCAACAAGTCGATGTCATTCCGGCTCCGGCAAGGGTCACGCCCAGCGGGGGCTTTTTCGCGCTCCGCGCCGACACCTGGATCTCAAACCCTCCGGACCCTGGTGTCGCGCGGATCGCGCGTTTTTTTGCCGAGCTGTTGCACACGACATCGGATATCGAGTTGAAGGCGGCGCAGTCGCCGGGCACTCCTCCTCCGGCTTCCTCTGTCATCGAGCTTCGCCTTGACCCACTGGCGGGAGACTCAAACCCGGAAGCCTACACTCTCGACATCCTCCCGCGACGGATCGTCGCCTCGGCAAGTGACCCGCGCGGGCTATTTTATGCTGTGGTCACGTTATGGGAGTTATGCACGTCGGCGGGCGTCCCTCCAGGGCCTGTCCACCGTGGTCAGATCAAGCTGCCGACCATGAGCATCAGCGATCGTCCTCGGCTGGCGTGGCGTGGACTCATGCTCGACTCGGCACGCCATTTTCAATCTCCCCGATTCGTGATGCGCTATATCGACTGGATGGCGCTTCACAAGTTGAATGTATTGCATTGGCATCTCACGGACGACCAGGGATGGCGGCTCGAGATCAAAAAATACCCGCGGCTGACCGAGGTCGGCGCATGGCGTGTGCCGGCGGGACCGGCCGCGGCAGCCGATATCGACCCCGAAACAGGTCGCCCGCGGATGTATGGCGGGTTCTATTCCCAGAACGATGTGCGACGGATCGTCGCCCACGCGGCTGAGCGCAACATCACGATCGTGCCCGAAATCGACATGCCCGGGCATGCGACGGCGGCAATCGTCGCTTACCCGCGACTCGGTGCCGCAGAGCATCCGCCGACGGCAGTACCGGCGGATTGGGGGATCTATTCCAACCTCTACAATGTCGAGGAGGATACGTTTGCTTTCGTCGAGAATGTTCTCGACGAGGTCATGGCGCTCTTTCCCGGACAATATGTCCATGTTGGTGGCGATGAGGCGGTGAAGGACCAATGGAAGTCTTCCCCGCGAGTGCAGGCGCGAATGCGTGAATTGCATATCAAGGATGAGCAGGCGCTGCAAAGCTATTTCATCCAGCGCATCGGGAAGCATCTCAACGCGCATGGGAAGCGCCTGATAGGTTGGGACGAAATCCTGGAAGGTGGGATTGCCGAAAACGCGACGGTAATGTCCTGGCGTGGGCTCGACGGGGCGCTGACCGCAGTGGAAGCGGGCCATGACGCTGTGCTTTCTCCGTGGCCCACACTCTATTTCGACAATCGGCAGGGTACCGGTGCCGGGGAGCCTCCAGGACGCGGGCGGGTCATAACCCTGCGGGAGGTGTATGACTTCGATCCCATACCCTCTGGCGTGACCGCCGGACAGCGGCTACACGTTCTCGGGCTGCAGGCGAATGTCTGGACAGAGTACATGCGCACCGAGGACCGGGTGGAGTACATGACGTTTCCCAGAGCGGCGGCCGTTGCGGAAATAGGTTGGGCGCGCGAAGGGAGCCATGATTGGAACGGCTTCCTACATAGGCTGCCGTCCGAATTTGCACGGTATCGTGCTCTCGGCCTGCGGTATTCGGAAGATGCTTTGCACCCAGCTTCGGCGCGTGAGCCGGGTCCTTTCGAGCGTCATGCAAGCCAGGACTTGCGAACCTGCACCGACAAGCTGGTACTGTCGTTGGAGGATGATGCGCCAATCCGGGGTGTGCGGGCTGTTTTTTTGGTCGACATCATGAATCCGTGCTGGATCTTCCCGTCCGCTGATCTCTCCCGCGCACGTACTCTGCAGGCGGCGGTCGGGCAGGTACCGTTCAACTTCCAGATCGGCAAGGACAGGGAAGCCATCCATCTGGCTACGCCAGAAACAGCCGAAGGCGAGCTCGAGGTTCACCTCGATAACTGTGACGGCTCCCGGCTCGCCGTACTGCCGCTCGCACCGGCTGCCGCCAACCACGCCGTCACCCGACTGCCGCCGATCCGCTTGCCAGCGATCTCCGGCCGTCACGATTTATGTTTTCGCTTCACACAGCGAGCGCTCGATCCGTTGTGGGCGCTGGATTGGGTCCAACTCCGGGAGTGAATGCGCGGATGTCGAAAGTGATCCTTGTTGCTCCGATGGCGGGCTGGAGCACGCCGCTCGATGAGGCTCCGGACGGGGTTTTCGCTGGGCGCATGCTCGGCGACGGCGTGGCGATCGATCCGACCGGCAACAGCCTCCATGCGCCCTGCGACGGGGAGGTGATCGCTCTTCCTGCATCCAGGCATGCTGTTACGCTCCGCGCCCGAGAGGGTGTCGAAATCTTGCTTCATGTCGGCATCGACACGGTGGGGCTGGCAGGCGTGGGCTTCGAGTCGCACGTTCGCCAAGGGCAGCAGGTCCGGGGCGGTGATGTCTTGCTGAGCTTCGATCTCGATCTGCTGGCGCGGCGTGCGACGAGTCTGCTCACCCCTGTGGTCGTGTTGGAAGGCGGCCGCTTCCGCATCGCGCGGTTGAAGCAAGGCACAGAGGTCAATGTCGGCGACCTTCTGATGGAGCTGGCTCCCACATCCCAGGCCGGTGACATAGCGGGGCAGGGCGATGGCGAGCGGCTGGTCCGTCGGCGCGTGTCGATCGCGTTGGAACACGGTATACACGCGCGGCCGGCAGCGCTGTTGGTAGGAGCTGTCAAAACCCTGACGGCGCAGGTGAGTCTGTCCATGCAGGGCCGCGAGGCAAGCGCGCGCAGCGCCGTCGCATTGATGCGGCTCGGCGCGAAAATGGGGGATGAAGTCGAGATCCGTGCCTCGGGCCCCGATGCGGCGCTGGCCGTGTCGGCGTTGGAAGCCGTACTCCTGGGGGAGCATCAAGTCCTCAAAGTCGATCCGCTGCCGTTTTCTCATGAAGCCGCGGCACAATTGCATCGCCAAGGACCTGCGGAGCCACACCCAGTGTTCATTGGAGTGCGAAACCAGGGTGCTCCAGGTGCAGCCGGCAGTCTTCGCGGCGTTGTTGCAAGCCGGGGGCTCGCGATCGGCCACACATTGAAGCTGACCAGACCTGAGATCGCTGTTTCAGAGACCGGGGCTGGCGTTTCCGCGGAGAACGCCGAGCTCGATCGGGCGCGGGCCGAGGTCAAGGCCCATTTGCAGGCTGCGGTGGCGGGAGGGCTCCAGGCCAGACGTGAAATCGTTGGTGCCCACATGGAGCTGTTGGATGATCCGGAGCTCATCGAGAGCGCCCGGACAGCGATTGCGAACGGCAAGAGTGCCGGTCATGCCTGGCGGCAGGCTATCCGCGCGACGGTCGATGCATTGCAGGCACTGCGCGATGTCAGGATGGCGGAGCGCGTCGACGATCTGTTGGATCTCGAGTCCCAGGTCCTGGCCGCATTGCAGGGGGATGTTGGCTCGAGCTCCGCGCGCGAGTTGCCGGAAAAGACGATCCTGGTTACACAGGAGCTGTTGCCTTCGCAGCTCGTCGCCCTGGACGCTTCACGGCTGGCGGGCATCTGCATGGCTGCTGGCGGTGCGACGTCGCATGTTTCAATTCTAGCTGCCGCTATGGGAATCCCAGCGCTCGTCGCAATGGGCCCCGGTCTTTTGGCGGTCGAAGACGGCACCGCCGCAGTCCTGGACGCCGAGAACGGCGTACTCGAGATCGACCCGGACCGCATCCGTTTGTCAGCTGCTGAGGACGAGCTTGCAAAGCGGCGGGAGCGACGCGCTGCTGAGCAGGCAGCGGCGCAGCGCGAGTGCCGGACCGCTGATGGTAGCCGCATCGAGATTTTTGCGAACGTGGGCTCGGTGGCCGAAGCAGAAGCGGCGGTGCGCAATGGAGCGGAGGGGTGCGGGTTGTTGCGAACCGAGTTTCTGTTTCTCGAGCGGCAATCTCCCCCCGGAGAAGATGAGCAAGCGACGGAATACCAGCGAATCGCTGTGGCGCTGGCGGGGCGGCCTCTCACTTTGCGTACGCTCGATATTGGTGGCGACAAACCGATTCCATATCTTCCGCTGCCGCACGAGGACAATCCGGCGCTCGGCCTTCGTGGGGTGCGCACGAGCCTCTGGCGTCCTGATCTTCTGCGTATGCAATTGCGCGCCGTGCTCTCGATTCGGCCAGAGAGTCAGGCCCGCATCCTCCTGCCCATGGTTACGGATCCGGCGGAGATCCGGACCGTACGCAACATGTTGGAGGAAGAGTGTCGTGCCATGAGACGCACGACCGCCGTCGAGCTGGGAGTGATGATCGAGACGCCTGCCGCCGCCGTCATGTCGGACAGGATCGCGGCGGAAGCGGATTTTCTCTCCATCGGCACGAACGACCTGACTCAATACACGCTTGCCATGGACCGAGGGCACCCCGAGCTCGCGGCGAGACTGGACGCGCTTCATCCTGCGATTCTGCGGCTGATCGCGCGCACGGCGAGCGCGGCCGCCTCCCATGGCCGTCGCGTCGCGGTTTGTGGCGGTCTGGCATCTGATCCGGCCGCCGCGCCGCTGCTCATTGGACTCGGGGTGCACGAGCTTTCGATGGTCCCGTCTGCCATTCCCCAGCTGAAGGCTTTGATCGGTACGCTCGCGGTGGATCTGTGTCGAGAGGCGGCTCGCGAGGCGCTCGAGCTCGAAGCGGCCGATGCGGTCCGTTCTCTGGCGTTGCGAATCCTGTCAAGGTCGGGCGAAGTCACGGTGGCCCCATGAAAATGCTGCTTTCCAGTCTGCAAAGGATCGGCGGCGCCCTCATGCTGCCAATCGCGGTGCTTCCGATAGCCGGTCTGCTCCTGAGGCTCGGCCAGCCTGACCTGCTGAATTTCCCCTCCATGGCCGCGGCAGGCGACGCGATATTCGCGAACCTCGGTCTGCTGTTCGCGATCGGCGTCTCGGTGGGACTGGCGCGCGAGAATCACGGTGCGGCCGGACTGGCGAGCGTGGTCGGCTATCTGGTCACGACGAAGGGCGCGGAAGTTCTCATCAACGTGCCACCGGAGGCGGTAGCGGGCATTGCAGCTCAAGCGCGCGAGTTGGCGGTGTCTGCCTACAAGGCGCATGAGCTTGCGAAGTTGAGTGTTCCGGCCGGCATTCTGACCGGACTGGCGGCAGGGGCATTGTACAACCGCTTTGGCAACATCCGCCTTCCAAGCTACTTGAGCTTCTTTGGCGGCCGGCGCTTTGTGCCCATCGCGAGTGGCTTCGCAGGGCTGGTATTTGCCATGGGCTTCGGCATGGAATGGCAACACCTCGAGACCGGAATGGACGCGCTCAGCCGCTCGGTGTTGCATGCCGGCGCGTTCGGCCTGTTCGCTTACGGAGCGCTGAATCGGCTTCTGATCGTGACCGGCTTGCATCACATCATCAACAATATCGCATGGTTCATTCTCGGCGACTATCACGGAGTCACGGGTGACCTCAAGCGCTTCTTTGCCGGCGATCCAACTGCCGGCGCCTTCATGACTGGATTCTTTCCGGTCATGATGTTCGGCCTCCCAGCGGCTTGTCTGGCCATGTATCACACCGCATTGCCGGAGCGCCGGACGGTGGTAGGGGGGCTGCTGGGGTCGATTGCGCTGACCTCCTTGTTGACCGGCGTGACTGAGCCCATCGAGTTCAGCTTCATGTTCCTCGCTCCATTTCTCTACGGGGTGCACGCGTTGCTGACGGGTATATCTTTCATCATCATGAATGCGCTGCAAGTGCGCCTCGGCTTCGGCTTCTCCGCCGGGCTGTTCGACTACGTACTGAACTTCAACCGCGCCACCCATCCATTGCTGTTGTTTCCTGTGGGCGCCTTGTACTTCGGGCTCTATTACGGCCTGTTTCGCTTCACGATCGTCAAGCTGAATCTGAAGACGCCGGGCCGGGATGCAACGGAGACCACCGCGCCCGCCGGCATCCCCGGCTCTCCGGGTGAGAGAGCCGTGGCTTACGTTGCTGCGTTGGGAGGAGCTGCGAATCTGGTCTCCGTGGACGCTTGTACCACGCGCCTTCGCCTCGTCCTCGTCAACCAGGCCGCTGTCAACACCGACGCGCTGAAGTCACTGGGCGCCCGGGGTGTTGTGCGACCATCCCCAACTGCGCTGCAAGTTGTGATTGGCGCGGATGCGGATCAGATCGCAGGGGAAATCAAAGGCGCGTTGCGGGCCGGCGCGGCTACTGTTGGATCCGGGCGGGAGCTGGGTGGCTCCAGCAGGGAGTCCGATACCGGTGCATTCAAGCTGGTGCCGGAGGCTAGCACGGTGCGGGAGGCGAGCGCGGTGCTGAAGGCGAGCGGGGTGCCGGAGTCAAAGTTGGAGTCTGCGCACCGCGTTCCGGTCCGTGGCGGCAGTGGGTCAGCGGCTGACATCTCATCAGTACCGGACGCGGCCACCGTGGATCGCCTTCTGGCCGCTCTGGGTGGCCGCGGCAACGTGCGCAGCGTTGAAGTGGCTGCGAGCCGCTTGCGCATCGGTGTTGCAAAAACCTCCACGATCGATGTGCCGGCGATCCGTTCTCTGGGACTGCGTGGAATTACAGTCCCATCCCCTGAGTGCGTGCATGTCATAGTTGGACCTGCGGCAGGCGTCACATCTCAAGCGTTACGCCGTCTCCTTGCTTGAGCGTGCTGCGAGCTTTTTCTTAGAGAAATCCGCGTGTTTGCCCAGTGATGACATAACAGTGGCGGTAAATCGCGACACTGTGGATCGTTGACACCGCCGTTCCGCTGCAGCACCCTAACCCTTGTCCGCACCAGCATATCGAAGTGCCGGACTCGGATCGCAAAGCCACTGATCTAAGGACTTTCCTATGACAGCGGGGTTGCACGAATGGATAACGACTGGTCTGAAGCGCGTCATTCGCCAGCGCATGCGTCCGTAATCACGGCGTTCGCCCCCATCGTCCGCTGCATCTCGACCGCAGCCAATCCGAAGTGATTCTCCCGTATCCGGGCTAACACAAGCGAGTATCGACATGTCCATGACGAGTCTGTTGGCGTTCACGCCCTGGCCGCCGCTATCGGCGCTCATTCTGCTGATCTTGCTCGTGACTGCCTTGTATCTGGCGCGAGGCACGGCTCACCAGGCGATCCATGCGTTGGCCGTGGCCCTGTCGCGTGGCTTCCGGATCGCCTCCCGTGCGGTCACTCTGGCTGAAAAGCGCCTGGCCGCTCGCAATCGCGACGTGTTGCTGGCAGCCGGAAGAGAGGCCAAGGAGCGCATCGTCGAGCGCGAGTTCGTCCGGGTAGGTGACACGGTCCGCAAGGACCTCGCCAACTATCCTGACATGCATCGGCGGCTGAGCGAAGCCATTGTGCGGATCGAGGAAGACCAGGAGAAGGCCGTCGAGGTACCGCCGGAGGCGCCGGGCTGGGCTCAAGCGGTCCAGGTCGTTGCGAAGCTCGACACGCGCAATGGCGGTGCCGACATCCTTTCCGATATCCACAAGTCCATGGTCAAAGCCCATGAGGAGGCCATGGACGACTACCGGAAAGCCAGCTCCCAGCGCCACGCGCTGCTGCGCCGGATGATGCCGGATTGGCGACTCATCCAGGACACTCTCGGCCGCGTGAACAAGAGTATCGAGAGCGTTCTACAGCGCGCTGCCGCCATTGATCGGCATATGGAGGAGTACGACGCGACCGTTCGCGCGGAGGACAGGGCCGTGGCGGTGTTGTCTTCGTCGTCGGTCGTGTATTTCTTCGTTTCGGCGTTGGTTCTTGCAGTCGCCACCGCCGGAGCCGCGATCAACTTCACCCTGATTGCCCGGCCGATGGCGGAAATGGTCGGCGGCACGAGCTTTATCGGCGCGTTCAGGACAGCCGACATCGCGGCTCTGGTCATCATCATGGTGGAAATCTCCATGGGATTGTTCCTCATGGAATCCCTGCGCATCACTCGTCTTTTCCCAGTGATCAGCGCGTTGTCAGACAAGATGCGGGTCCGGATGATTTTCATTACGTTCGCGATTCTGCTGCTCATGGCGAGTATCGAGGCGGGACTTGCCTACATGCGCGAGGTGCTGTTGCAGGATGAGCTCGCTACCAGCTCCCTGCTGCGCGGCGAGGCGGTCTCGCCAGTGGGTGATCATCTGTGGATCACCACTGCGGCTCAGATGGGAATGGGGTTCATCCTGCCGTTCGCTCTGGTGTTTGTCGCGATTCCGCTGGAGACATTCGTTCACTCCCTGCGAACCGTCATGGGGCTTGTTGCGATCGGTGTGCTGCGCCTGCTCGCGCTGCTCTTGCGCATACTCGCCAGCGGCGCACGCCACCTCGGTACTCTGGCGCAGCAGATCTACGATCTTCTGTTGTTCGTTCCGTTGTGGATCGAGACTCGAATGGCCGCCGCGGCCGCCGAGGAGGCCGCGGAGGATGCAGCGGAAATGCATCAGCCCGCCGAGCCGCAAGCGTGGCACCAACAGGAGGCGCAATGATGAGACGATGGCCAGTGATCGCGCTGACGGCGCTCTCTCTCGGTGCCTGCTCGCGGGCGCCGGGACCACACAACACGGGTGTCTACTTGCTGGTGGATACGTCCGGAACCTACAACAAACAGGTCACGAAAGCCGAGCAGATCATTCTGTTCGCGCTCTCGCGCCTGCAGCCGGCTGACTCCATCGCGGTAGCGCGTATCGACACAGGCAGCTTCAGCGAAAAAAACATCATCGCCAAGGCGACATTCGACGAGCGTCCGAGCACCGCGAACCAGCAGAAACGTGCCTTTGCCAGTCGCGTGGAAAAGTTCATCGACGATTCCGCACCCGCGCCCTACACGGACATCACGGGAGGCTTGTTGCAGGCCATCGAGTTTCTCAAGGAGAAGGGCACCGGCCGCAAGGAGATCCTGATTTTTTCGGACATGAAGGAGGATCTTGCCAAGGGGTACGTGCGGGACAATCTGCCTCTGGATTTCCGGGGCTTTGACGTCGTGGCGCTCAACGTAACGAAGCTGCGGTCGGACAACTTCGATCCGCGTGAGTATCTTACGCGGCTCGACTCATGGCGGGCGAAAGTGGAGAAGGGCGGCGGTCACTGGCGGGTGATCAATGATCTCGATCGTCTCGACGGCCTGCTTTGATAATAGGACTCCTTAAAATAAAAAACCTCAAGACGGGTAACTTGCACATTTCCGTAATGCACTAAGGCCCAATGGACGCGCTCCGCGCCAACACCGCATTTAAATAAGCACAATCATTGCAATACTGGCAGGGGGCGCTAGACTGCGGGAACGCGCTGTCATCGGGGGCCCGGTCGGCAAAAGACCGCGCGGGGATGCACCGTTTCCAATCACTGAATCGTCCTCCGGCGCAAGTCTTTCGACTTGGGGGCGCCTGAGCTGGGCTGTATCGGAAGCGGCCAATGGGTCGGCGCGCCTGACAAGCAAGCCCGCGAGAGGCATGCGCTTTGGAGACGGCTATTTTCGATAAAAACGACGCGCGCGCACGGGAATCGCGACAATCCTGAATGAGCGCTACGTATTTCCTGTCCCCACATGTTCACGTAGCCGTTGCCGGGAAGCAGGTCGTGCTTCTCGATCTCGAGCGTGACAAATACCTGTCCCTTGCCCACGAGCATCCGGTTGGACGTTGGGTTCAGGGCTGGCCTGTCCGGTGCTCGTCTGTATCGGTTGGCGAAACCATCTCATCGGAGCCGCCAAACGGGGTACTGGCGCAAATGATCTCCCGGGGACTCGTTGTGGAGGATCCGGCAAAGGGCAAAAAGGCCGCGCCGGTCACTGCTCAAGAGCCGCGGGCAACCTTGGTCGAATATGACCTGACGGTTCGGCCGCGAACCACCTACGGTCAGTTTTTGCGCTTGTTCACAGCCCATATGGCGGCCAGGTGGTGTCTGAGCCAACGCCCGATCAAGGACGTGGTGGAGGCTGCCTGCCTCCGAAAGAAGCGCGCGCCGTGGCCGCCCTTGAGCATCGCGGTGGTGCGTCCGATTGTGACTTCCTTCCTCTATCTCCGCCCCTGGCTCTACAGCTCTCGGGATGCTTGCCTGCTGGATTCACTGACGCTCGTCAATTTCCTCGCCAGCTACGGAGTGTTTCCACAATGGGTTTTTGGCGTAAAGACCGATCCGTTTTACGCCCACTGCTGGGTCCAGCAGGGCGACTTCGTGTTCAACGACACGCCGGATCACGTTCGAGGATTTTCACCCATCCTGGTCGTTTAACGAACGTCAAAGAGTAGGCCTTGTTCCGTTATCTTGCATTTGTATGGCACGATGAGGACGCTGCGGCGAGGGAAACCGCGCGACGTCTCATCGACCGGCATTTGTCACATCTACCTGAATGGCAGGTTGCCTTCAGAGCAAAGGGAATTTTCGTGGGGTACGCCGGCACGCGGATCGGATCCAGCGAGCCCCACTACCTGGGAGGTGGCGGGGGCGTCGTTCTGGGCTCGCTCTTTGAGCGTTCGCCCAATAGCCCGTCGGTCGCGGTTCCCTCGGCTCTGGATGATTCGCGCACTCGACGTATCCTGACCTCGCGTGGCCGGGAGCTCGTGGATCGTTATTGGGGTCGGTACGTCGCGTTTCTTCATGACGAGTCCAAGGGGGCGAGCTGGGTGCTTCGCGACCCTTCCGGTGGTCTCCCGTGTCTCACGTTGCGTTTTGGCAATGTCAGCATTTTCTTCTCGAGAGTGCGCGATATCCAGCACCTCGGGCTGGGTCCGTTCGAGGTGGACTGGAAATACCTCGCGGCATGGATTTGCATGATGAAAGGGCCGAAGCACGTCACCGCCCTGCGCCAGGTCTCGCAGGTGCTCGGAGGAGAGTGCGTCGAGCTGCACGAGAACCGGCCCACCAGTACTTTCTACTGGGACCCGCTGGAGATCGCGAACTCGGACATCGTCGAGGACCCGGCCGAGGCCACGCAGGCACTTCGCCAGTGCGTCATGGATGCCGTTCGCGCATGGGGGTCGTGCTACAGCGGAATCGCGCTCTCGCTTTCAGGTGGGCTTGACTCCTCTATTGTCTACGCAGCGCTTCGGGACTCGCCCGCGAAGTCAAAGTTGACTTGTTTCCATCACTATCCACTCGGTTCGGATCTGGATGAGCGGCACTTTGCACGGCTCGTCGCGCAGTCAGGGGGAAGCGCGCTCATCGAGCGCCCCCGCAGCCCGGAGGTGAGTCTGGAACTCCTGCGCAATATCGAGGTCTCACACGAACCCGCGAACTACTTGTATCATCTCGAGCACAGCCGGCTGGATGCCCAGTTTGCTGCGGAGCACAAAATAACCGCCATATTCACCGGCTGGGGTGGCGATCAGATTTTCTATCAGAATCACGCGCGCTTCGCCGCCGGTGACTATCTTCACTACAGCGGGCTGCGGCCCCGGCTCCTGCGCATTGCATACGATTCGGCACGGATGGACCGCGTTTCCGTGTGGCACGTGTTGGGGACGGCGTTCGCCGAGCATCTTCAGCAACACCGTTGGAGTCTTCGCGACGAGGTCGTATCGTTCATGCCAATGATACGGCCCGAGGTGGTCGATGAAGTCTTCGGAACCAGAGCCTGGTTGCATCCTCTCTTGCGTGATTTTCGCGGCACTCCCACCGGCAAGATCTGGCATGCCTTTCAACTGATCTGTCCATGGGAATTCTACGATCCGTTGGGGCAGGAGGACGATCCGGAGCCGGTCACGCCCCTTTACTCTCAGCCGGTACTCGAGCTCGTTCTGCGGGTGCCGGTTCATGTACTGACACTCGGCGGTTGGGATCGTGCGATCGCTCGCCGCGCCTTTTACAATGAGCTCCCCCGCGAGATCGCCAATCGCACGAACAAAGGAGGCATCGAGCGGCACGTGCGGGATATTTTGGAGCACAACATCACCTTCGTCCGCGAGATTTTGTTGGACGGTGCATTGGTTCGGGAGGGAATCGTCGACAGGAGGCAACTGTTGACAGCGCTGTCTGGGAAGCCGAGCAAGGTCCAGGCCGGCTCAGCCGCTCTCCTTGATTTCATCGCTACGGAAGCGTGGTTGCGGTGCTGGCGCAACCAGGACTGGCGCGCCGCGGCCTGAGCTCAGGGAAACATGGACGAGATCGTGTGCGGCAACGCGAAATGGACCCGCTTACAAGTGGCTGTTCTGACGCATTTCTCGTTCGTGCGGTTGCACACATGGCAAACTTGCTTCGGTGGCGTCGATCATGGACAGCGGCACCAAGCGGATTGACATGCGTAAGGAGACCAAAAGGTTGCAATGGACGAGGAGGTTGCGAAAGTCACTGCTTCGCTGCCTTCCGGGAGCGCTGCTGCTCGCCTGTCTCCTTCCCTCCGGTGCCTGGGCGGCGCCCGATGGCCCGAAGGTGAAATTCAACCTGCCCTCGGACGAATTTCCCAAAGTCATCCTTGAATACTCGCACCAATCCAATATGGAGGTGCTGTTCCGGGCGGACGACAGCATGCACAAGGTGCGCACCCAGCCCGTCATTGGAGAATTCTCGCCCCGCGATGCCCTCCAGAAGATGTTGAGGGGCACCGGCCTGATCTATCGCTTCGAGACCGATCACTCGGTCACCGTCAAGCCACCTCCCGACGTCGCCAGCGCACCTCCACCTCCCCCACGGCCGAAGACGCTCGAGCGCTCGGTCCACCACATGGCCTCCGCGGAGCCGGCCGCCGACCCGGACGTGTCCGTGGTAACGGTTACGGGGAGTTATCTTCATACGGCGATGGACGTGCAAGCGCCGCTCGTCTATGTGACTCAGAGCGATATCTCGCGGGCATCCTTTCCAACAGTGCAGGACACACTGTACCAACTGCCAATCAACTCCCTGAATGCGCCTCGTGAGGATCTAAGCCTCAATGGTAATTACAACTGGGGATCCGGGGTCAACCTGCGTGATCTTGGGGTCGCGGCGACACTCGTTCTGGTAAATGGCCGCCGCCAGCCGTTCTCCGGCTACGATGGGGCTTTTGTCGATGTGTCCAATATTCCCGCAGCGGCGGTTGAGCGCATTGAGATATTACCTGACGGTGCATCGGCACTGTATGGATCGGATGCGATTGCTGGTGTAGTCAACATTGTCTTGAAGGATGATTTTCAGGGGGCTGAAACCCAAGTGCGTTATGGCGGCACTCCGGGAGGTCGAGATGAAGTAACGGCATCCCAGTTGCTCGGCACGCATTGGGATACCGGCAAGGCCATGTTGGTGTATGAATATCGAGACGCCACGCCGCTGGCGGCGGATGCTCGCGGCTACGCTGCCAATGCTGATAAGCGGCCCTACGGCGGGAGAGATTATCGCACCTACTTCACCGATCCGGGTAACATTCTCGATCCAAAGACACAGCAGCCGATTTACGGACTCCCAGTGCGTGGCACGTCATCGTCTATCAACTTTCAAAATCAGTTTTCACCGTACCAGATATTCCCCCAGGTGACCTCCAACAGTGTGTACGCGAGCGTCTCGCAAGAAGCCGGTTCAGGCATCGAGTTATTTGCTCAGGGCCGCTTGACCCGCCGTAGCACTGATATTCAGCGCTTTCCCGAGCCTGAAACGCTGAGCGTACCGAGCTCGAATCCTTTTAATCCGTTAAAGACTACAGCGCTCGTAGGTTACGGGTTTGGGCAGTTATTGGGGCCCACCTCCTTTGGCGCGAATACCTCAAACTACATGGGAACAGTGGGTGCAAAGTTCAAGTTGGGAGCCGGTTGGAAGGCAGTGATCAGTGCGGATTATGGTCGAGAGACTTTGTTCGACAGCGCATACAACCAAGTGGATCCGTTCGCCCTGCAGACGGCGGTGAATAGCGCGAGCGTGACGACAGCCTTCGATCCATTCGGTGCTGGCAGCAACCCGGCCGTCCTGGCCGCAATTCGACACGACTTCATCCTTCGCTCAGTCTCCACTATAGAGACAGCCAGCGCTGTCGCCGACGGCCCTCTGTTCGAATTAGCCGCAGGCAGCGTGCAGCTTGCGGCGGGAGTGGAGAGGCGGCAGGAGAATTTCGGCCATACGGCGACTCTCTCCAGGACCAGCCTGGTGACAACAGACGAGGAATACAGCCGCCATACTGACTCTGGATTCGCGGAGCTCCTGGTGCCCATCGTCGGAGATGCCTCTAATCTGCGCGCTCCGCCGCGTTTGGAGTTTAATGCTGCGGCGCGGTATGACAACTACAGCGATTTCGGTCATACGGTGGACCCCGAGTTAAGATTGCGCTGGATTCCTCTGGAGTGGCTCAAGTTTCGGGGGAGCTGGGGACGCTCGTACCGCGCTCCGAAACTGGAGGATCTGTATGATCCATCAAATAATGCTTCGGCCGAGGTCGTGCTCAGTGATCCGACATCCGCTGTCGGAAGGTCAACAGTCCTGACAATCCAAGGTAACAACCCCAGTCTCAGGCAGGAGACGGCGACCACATGGACAGGAGGGTTGGATTTGGTGCCGGCGCTAGACCCCGGATTGAAGTTATCCTTGACATACTATGCAATTGACTACGAAGGTCAGATCGCTACGCCGGCCGCAGCCAACCCATATGACATTCTGCTTCAGGAAAACCAGTGGGCTGCCTTCATCAGGCGCAACCCCACACGAGCACAGATTGATGCGATCTGTAGCCGTTCTGACTACTTCGGCGATCGAGCGGAGTGTTTTGCCAGCTCGCCAGCGGCAATAATTGATTATCGTCTCGCTAATCTGTCATCAACGAAAGTCAGTGGTCTTGACCTGGATATGAGCCAGGCTCTCGACACCCGGGTGGGGCATTTCGACTTCGAGTGGAATGGCAGCTACGTGTTCCATTTCAATCAAGCAGCCACAAAGTCCTTCCCGGGCGTAGATATCGTAAATACTTTTGGCAACCCATTGAGGTTCAGATTCCGAGCCACGGCAGGATGGCGTCAACATCGCGAGGAAGATTCCGGCTTCGCGGCTAATTTTGCCGTGAACTTCGTTAACGGATATGACAATCCCGGAAGTGTGCTGTTGCCTCACATACGTTCTTTAACCACCTTGGACATGCAGTTCAGCTATCAAACAGCGCAGAAAGCCGGACCGTGGGGCGGGTTGGAGCTTTCACTCAACGCGGTGAACGTTTTCAACCAGAGTTCACCCTTCGCGGACGACCAATATGGATATGACTTCGCCAATTTCCAGACGCTTGGCCGCGTGCTCAGTCTCTCGGTGAGAAAAAAGTGGTAGGGGAGAATTGAGTGAGGCGGTGCGCTAGAAGATCTGCGCACCGCCGATTACCCGGGCTTACTTAACCAAAGGTCATCCCTAAACCATTATCCATGAAGAAGCCCGCCGGTGACCCCTTCGTCTCCGACGAAACCTCCCCCAATTCAACCAGCCCCTCTTCCCCCTCATGAACGCCTTCCGTGTTCTTGTGTTCATTCACCAACTCGGTCGGAATCGTGTTCATGTCAATTCCTCACAAAGGGCACAAATCTGGACGTTACTGTTTGATATCGACTGGCACACCTAATAAACTGTCGCAAAGCAGAGACATTTTTCTATTACCGTTCCGTTACAAAGAGCGTCAACTTCGCCCCTTGCACTTCGCGGTGCACAATTTTTTGCAATTGTGCATAGCACAATAACCCAATGTCAGGCACTTGCCTACGGTTCTTGGCAATACGACCACTGCTCGGACAGCCGCATTTTCGAAACCGTCTGTCGATTACCTTGTCTTATTTGCTGTCGCGCCGCAACCCACAATTGCGTGAATAAATCGTTACATTGGTTTTTCAAGCCATCTCGAGTTGCGTAATCCGCTGCTGAGTAAGAGAATTTTAATGTTCCCATACTCGGGAGCGGCATTCGGATGCACTGGCGACCCCGGCTGACCGAGGTCATTCGTCTACTGCTCTGTGGGGCGTAGCCTCTTTTCGCGGCCTTCGAACTCTCCGACGGCGAAGGTCGCGTCTGCGGTGGCTTACGGCGAGTACAGATATTTTTGGAGGGGTGGGGGGTGTATGAGTTTGTGGAGCATCTAATCAGTAAGGACGAGTAAATGGACACCGGCGAGAGGGGCGGAGTGGGAGAAGGCTCACCAAGAAGAAGACGCGACGATCTGGTCGAGGGGCTGTGCCGTGCCTACGAGCCGCAGCTGCTGCAGTACCTGACGCGCATGCTTGGGCGGGTCGATATCGCTCGTGAAGTCGTCCAGGACACTTACGAAAAGATTCACACGCAATACACACCCGACGAGCTGATGTTCCCGCGCGCGCTGCTCTACAAGGTCGCGACGAATCAGGCCCTGATGCGGCTGCGTCGCGCACGCTTGGAGAGCTCGGTCATCACAGGTTCCCAGGGGATGGAAAAAGTCCCCGACGAGTCCGCTGCCCCCGACAAGCGCGCAATGGCCGATGAAATCAACGAGCGCCTCGTGCAAACGATCAAGGAGTTACGTCCAAGCCTGCGCACGGTGCTCGTCATGGCCCACGTCCAGGGTATCGCCAGAAAGGACATCGCCGAGCAGTTGGGGATCTCGCTCAAGAGGGTGGATAAGCGCATGACCAAGGCACTTCGGACCTTGCGTGAGCGCATGGAATCTTTTGGCATCGATCTGCTGCGCGTCGATTGAGGAGTCGGAGAATCTCATGCCAGGCCGTATTGAATCCAACAGGGCCATCCGCGACCAGGCGGCTCACTGGACCACGCTCGTCGAAAGCGGCGCGCTCCAGTCAGAAGACCAGCTTCAGGAGTTTCACTCCTGGCTCGGAGTGCCGCGCAATGCGCGGGCATTCCAGGAGTGTCGCTTTCTATTGAGCATGATCCAGGAGCTGCCCAGGGACAAAGGGGCAGACCTCGTTGCATCATGCAACCGGAGGTCCTGGTTTCCGGACCTGACAGTACTGTTCGACCAACCTTTCAAGCTGTCCATCGTGGCAGCGGCGGTGGCTGTCGCGGTCGTTGCCGCCTGGGCTACCTTGAAGCCCCGGGTTGGGGAGCTCGCCAGTGAAACCTATACGACCGGCACGGGCGAGACACGCACGATCCTTCTGAAGGACGGCACCGTCGCCCACCTCAACACCCAGACCCGCCTCCGTTGGGTCGGCTCCGACAAGGAGCGCCATGTCGTTCTTGACAAGGGTGAGGTTCTGTTCGACGTCTCTCACGATCCGACTCGACCGTTCCTCGTGACGGCTGGCAACAGCGAAATTCGCGATCTTGCAACGCAGTTCGATGTCTATCGCAAGGTCAGTGGCAGCATCCAGGTCACCGTCCTCAGCGGTCAGGTCGCCGTCAGGGAGCTCACGAGCGGTGGCGAGTCTTCGGTCTGGGCCGAGCGGCTGCTCAAACCCAACGAGCAGATCGAGTACACCCCGGCCGCTCTGATCGCCGACGTTCATCCAGTTTCCGCCGCGAAGACAGTCGAATGGCTGGACGGCTTCATCGAGATGGGGGAGCCGAGCTTCCCTACATTCATCAGCGAGCTCAACCGCTACACCAACAAGCCGATCCTGATTGCAGACCCGCGCCTGCAGTCCGCCCCGAAAGTTGGTGGCCGGTTCAACATCCACAATCTTCCCGAGACGCTGCACAATCTGCAGACCTTGGAGCCTGTTGTAGTAACGGATACGGGCGACTCATACGTCCTTTCCTACAAGGCTGATGCAACTTCGGCGACCGATCGCTCCGTTGCATCTCAGCAAAATGTGGCGAGGCGCCCATGATCCGCGGCAACACCCCCATATTCGAGCTCGGCAGCGATGATGAGCACGCCTTCCGCATCTACGGCTCCACTTGCGAGCAGGTTCGCTTGATCGAGCCTTACGTCAGCCGCCGGCTGCGTGCGCGGGCGCAAAACGAATTCGAGTTACATCTGTTTTCCTGCGAGCGCTGTTTGCGCGCCGTGGAATTCGAGCTGTTCGTGAAGCGGGCAGTCTCGGATATCACGAAATTCGCAGATTTTTCCCGATCCTGGCACTAAGGACCAAAGAGGACGAAAAACATGTTGATATTAACGCGACGGGTCGGTGAGACCGTGATGATCGGAGACGAAGTGACGATCACCGTTCTGGGGGTCAAGGGGAATCAGGTGCGTGTTGGCATCAATGCGCCCAAGAGTGTTGCTGTGCATCGTGAAGAGATCTACGAGCGCATCAAGCGCGAGCAGCAAGGAGAGGAATCCAGCGAGAAGCCGAAGCATACTGCGGAATACGTTCCGGCCTGATAGCTCGTCCTTTTTGCCGGTCGCGCGCACATGGGCGTTAGTGCGCGCGATGTTTTCGAGCGCTCGAAATGCATTACTTCCATAGTAGGGAGGAGAGTGCCGAAATCCTCCGCCGCGCGCTCCATCTCATGGCGCCACATAGGGCGGCCTTCCATCCGCTCAGCTACGCGC
>CAZBTV010000052.1:36633-45199 GCA_964494895.1 uncultured Steroidobacteraceae bacterium
CTACGCGCTCTGGTACGAGCATGCCGCCGATCTGAATCCGGGGCTGTCCCGCGATCTGGAAAAGTATTCCGTTCCCGATGCGCCGCTGTGTGAGTCTGACGTCGCACGGCTCTACGCGTTGCACATCGCTGCACGCGACATCGAAGCTTTTGAGCAGGCACAGAGCCAGCTACGTGCGCTGCTCGAAGACACTGCGCTTGGCGCCGCGCACGCGCAGGCTGCGGCTGCGCGGTTTACACACGCGCTGGAAGACGTCGGTAAGCAGTTGGAAGGACCGGTGGATGCCATAGCGCTAAAGCAAATGGTTTCCGCGCTCCTTGGCCAGATGCAGATGATGCAAACGGCCACAGCGGAGTTTACCGAACATCTTTCGGCGGGACGTTCGGAGGTAATGGCGGTCGTTGAGCGGTTGGAGCGGGCGCAGTCTGTGCCCCTTCGCGATCCTCTTACCGGCCTCAATAACCGACACGGCTTTCAACGTGCGGTGGACGCCATCATGGCCTCCGCGGCGGATCTGGAAGGAGTGGCATTACTCGCAGCGGATGTCGATCGCTTCAAGCGCATCAACGATACCTACGGACACGTAATCGGTGACAAGGTCCTGTTGAAAATTGCCGAGATTCTGCGCAGTCATGTCGAGCCCAAAGGTATTGCGTCGCGCTTGGGTGGCGATGAGTTCGCGGTCCTGTTACCGCGGGCATCGGCCGCCGAGGCCGCGGCAGTGTCCGAGGACATCCGGATGTCAGTTTCGCGCACGCTGATCGCCCGTTCCGACGGATCGGAATACGCCGGTGAGGTCTCGCTTTCCATCGGACTGGCCATAGGTGAGAAGAACGATACGTTGGAATCCCTCCGCTATCGGGCCGATGCGGCCTTGTATAAGGCGAAAAATGCGGGCCGAAATCGCGTGAGCCTCGCGTCCGAATGTGGACGCGGTTGAATATTGCCCTGGTCGCAAGGTCCGATCGGCTGCCCGCTGAAATCCGGCCGGGAACCCGCCTCATACAGTAATACCTCCTTCACTACACTGCGTGGACGCTGAGTGCCGATCGCCGCAGGATGACGGCATGGGCTTTAGGCGACCTGAGCGTCACGTAAGGCGTGGCTGGCGAGATGATCCTCTTGGCCTCTACGCGCGCGACTACAAGCTGATTGCGCACTGTCGGCGTCCCGGATGCGGTCACGAGCGTGAGCTGCATGTCGAGCTTTTGCTGCGTTTGTTTGGCCTGGACATCACAATAGGGCAAATGTCCGCGCGTTTCCGTTGTTACCGGTGTGGTATGCGTGGCGCTCGTATTGAAGCCCGGTATATTGGCCCCGTCGGTGACGGGAGATAGTGGCGGGCTGAAGATGGAAGCTGTATTGGGGGAAATCACGACCGGGTCGGCACCCGGTTCCGATGACGTGGGGTCGCGCGCCGAGCAGATACTTCGCGACGTCTTTGGCTATCCCGCCTTTCGTGGCAAACAAAAGGACATTGTCACTCATCTGGCTGGTGGCGGGGACGCGCTGGTCCTGATGCCGACCGGTGGTGGAAAGTCGTTATGCTTTCAGATTCCGGCGCTGCTGCGGGAAGGCATGGGTGTGGTGGTCTCGCCGCTCATTGCGCTCATGCAGGATCAGGTAGCCGCCCTGGAGGAGGCCGGTGTACGCGCGGCCGCGCTGAATTCATCGATGTCCTGGCCACAGGTGCAAGAGATAGAGCGTAAGGCTCGCACTGGCGAGCTCGATCTTCTCTACGTCGCGCCGGAGCGGCTGCTCACCGATCGATGTCTCGAGCTGCTCGATTCGGCCGGAAAGATCGCGCTTTTCGCAATCGACGAGGCACACTGCGTATCGCAGTGGGGCCACGATTTTCGGCCCGAGTATATCCGGCTTGCCGTCCTGGCCGAACGCTATCCGGGCATTCCCAGAATTGCCCTGACCGCGACAGCGGATGACTTGACACGCAAGGAGATCACCGAGCGCTTACATCTGCAGCATGCGCGCGTTTTCATCTCGAGCTTCGACCGCCCGAACATCCGATATCGGATCGCTGAAAAGACCAACGCACGCAAACAGTTGCTGGAGTTTATCCGCAACGAACATGAAGGCGAGTCCGGTATCGTCTATTGCCTCTCCCGCGCCACTGTGGATGAGACCGCTGCCTTTCTCTCGAGCCAGGGGGTGAATGCATTGCCTTATCACGCCGGCCTGGATAACGGGACGCGTGAAGCTCACCAGAATCGCTTCATCCGCGAGGACGGCATTGTCATGATCGCTACCATCGCGTTCGGGATGGGCATCGACAAACCCGACGTGCGCTTCGTAGCACATCTGGACCTGCCGAAGAGCATCGAGGGTTACTATCAGGAAACCGGCCGGGCGGGCCGTGACGGATTGCCGGCTGACGCATGGATGATATACGGGCTCGGCGACGTCGTTCAGCAACGCCGGATGATCGAGCAGTCCGAGGCCGCTGAGGAGTACAAACGCATCTCCACGGCGAAGCTCGATGCTATTCTCGGCCTGTGCGAGACCGCCGAGTGTCGCAGAGTCCGGCTGCTCGATTATTTTGGCGAAGCAGGCCAGCCGTGCGGCAACTGTGACAATTGCCTGACCCCGCCTGAGGAGTGGGATGGTACCGAGGCGGCAAGAAAGCTGATGTCCTGCATACTGCGCTGCCAGCAGGCGAGCGGGTTTTCTTTCGGGGCGCAACAGATTATCGACATCCTACGTGGCAAGAGCACGCCGAAGGTCCAACAGTTCGGGCACGAGCGCCTCAGCACCTTTGGCATAGGTGCCGATCTCGACGTTATGCAATGGCGCTCCATTGTACGTCAGTTGGTTATGTTGAAAGTGATCCGGGTAGATTACGAGCGATTCAATACTTTGCGCCTGACAGAAGCGAGTCGTGTGGTGCTCAGAGGCGAACGGCAGTTGCGACTGCGCCGGCCCGCGAGAGCTGCGCCGAAGCGCCTCGATCGCCGCCTGGTTGACAAGAGTCGCGTCGCTCCCGAAGTCAGCGATGCGGCCGGAGTGGATGAAGGGACTTACGAGGCGTTGCGAGCGTGGCGGCGCGAAGTGTCCAAGCAGCATGGTGTGCCGGCGTACACCGTGTTTCATGACAGCACCCTTCGCGAGCTTGCGCGCGTTCGCCCTCGAACACTCGATGAGTTGCGCTCGATCTCCGGCATTGGAGCCACCAAGCTCGAGCGGTATGGCGAAGCGCTGCTGCAGACCATTGGAAGGCGGTAGCACGCCGCTCGTGTGCGAATATCGGACGCATTCGTACATTTCGCATTGTGCGCGCAACGCCTGCCGTTTAGGATAACAAACGAAGCCTGCCGTGGCAGCCATTGCGATACCGTCAAGCCTTGTAAATCAAAAAGATGAACATTCCGACCTGCAAAGCTCCAGATCCGGATACGCGTAGGCCCAAGTACCGCCCACCGCCGGGGGCGTGCGATGCTCATTGTCATATTTTCGGCCCGGGTGACCGTTATCCGTACGCGCCAGATCGCACCTACACACCTCCCGATGCGCCCCTGTCCCGCTTCAAGGAGCTGCAATCGATTCTCGGCCTGGACCGGGCTGTGCTCGTGAATGCAAGCTGTCATGGAGTCGACAATTCCGTCATTGTCGATGCGATCGCCCAGAGCGGCGGCAGATACCGTGGTGTGGCCAACGCCGATGATTCATTCACCGAACGCGACTTCCAGAAGCTCCACGACCAGGGTTTTCGCGGAGTGCGTTTCAACTTCGTGAAACATCTGGGCGGTATGCCGGACATGGGAGAGTTCCATCGCATCCTGGACCGCATCAAACCCATGGGCTGGCACATCGACCTGCATTTTGATGCGGGTGACCTCGTCGAGTTCGACGAGCTCCTGCACAAGCTGCCGGTGCCTTTCATCATCGATCACATGGGACGCGTTCCGACGAAGGCCGGGCTCGAGCAGCCGCCGTTTCGAGCGTTGCTGAATCTCGCGCGTAGCCATCCGCATTGCTGGGTCAAAGTCTCCGGTGCAGAGCGCATTTCCAGTGCAGGGCCGCCGTTTACCGATGCCGTTCCCTTTGCCAAGGCCCTGATCGAGGCGATTCCAGAGCGGATTCTGTGGGGCACCGACTGGCCGCACCCGAACATTTCCAGGCACATGCCCAACGATGGCGATCTGGTGGACCTCATTCCGCTGATCGCGCCGGATCCCGCGGTGCAGCGTAAAATTCTCGTAGACAATCCCCATCGCCTCTATGCGTTCGACGCCTAGGCGATCTTCCGCCACATCCACATCCGCACGTCTCGAGCCTTTTCAACATTGATGAATCGAGCAACATGACTGAAAGCAAACAGCCGGATCGGGTCGAGCCGACCACGGGCTTCGACGATATCCCCGGCACCACATTATTCGATGCGCAGCGCGCGCGGCAGGGCTATCACGTCAACATGTTCTGCATGTCCTTGATGAAGGCCGCGAACCGCGAGGAATTCAAGAAGGACGAGGCGGCCTACCTGAAGAAATGGCCGATGAGCGAAGAGCAGCGCCAGGCCATTCTCGAGCGCGACTGGGGCCGCATGATCGAGTTGGGTGGCAACATCTACTTCCTCTCCAAGTTGTTTTCCACCGATGGACTGTCGTTCCAGTACGTCGCCGCAACCATGACGGGACTCACCCAGGAGCAGTACGCCGACATGATGTTGAAAGGTGGGCGCTCCATCGAAGGCAATCGCAGCAAGTCGGAGTGGCACAAAAAATCCGAGCCGCAAGGCAAGCCGGAGTCGAAGAGTGGCTAAGATCATTGCAAGCGTAAACGTCTCGCACGTACCGGCCATCGGCGCGGCGTGGGACAACGGCAAGGCGGATACACCCTACTGGGCGCCGGTGTTCAAGGGCTTCGACTTCTCGAAGAAGTGGATCGCGGACCTCAAGCCCGACGTCATCATCCTCGTGTACAACGATCACGCGTCCGCATTCTCACTGGAGATCATTCCGACTTTCGCGTTGGGCTGCGCCGCCGAGTTTCAGCCGGCGGATGAAGGCTGGGGGCCGCGCCCGGTGCCGCCCCTGGAGGGGCATCCGGTGTTGGCAGCCCATATTGCGCAGTCCGTCATCCTGGATGAGTTCGACCTTACCATCGTCAATAAAATGGATGTCGACCATGGCTTGACGGTGCCGCTGACGCTGATGTTCGGGCAGCCGAAACAGTGGCCCTGCAGGATCATTCCGCTGCCTGTCAATGTTGTGCAGTATCCGCCACCTACGGGAAATCGTTGCTACAATTTTGGCAAAGCCATCAAAAAGGCGGTGGAGTCTTTCCCCGAGGATCTGCGCGTGGTTATCTTTGGCACCGGCGGCATGTCCCACCAGCTTCAAGGCGCGCGTGCGGGCCTCATCAACAGGGAGTGGGACGCTCGATTCCTGGATAACCTGGTGAACGACCCGGAAGCCGACGCCAGGATTCCGTTCATCGAGTACGTCCGCGAGGCGGGCTCCGAGGGAATCGAGCTCGTCATGTGGCTCATCTCGCGCGGCGCTCTGGAGCGCGATGTGCGCGAGGTATATCGCTTCTATCACGTGCCCGCGTCGAACACTGCGCTGGGTCATCTGATTCTCGAGAACAAGCGTTAGGAATGACCATGGCCAACGTGATCAAGATCGTCGTAGCTGGACAGGGCGCCTTCGGAATCAAGCACCTGGAGGCATTGCAGAAGATTCCGGATGTGCGGGTCGTCTCCCTGGCTGGGGGCAATCAACAGCAGACGGAGGAGGTAGCGAAGAAATTCGCAATTCCGCACTGGACCGGCAATCTGGCGGAGAGCCTCGCGCAGCCCGGAGTCGAGGCCGCCATACTGGCCACCCCAACTCAGATGCACGCCGAGCAGGCCGTGCAGTGCATGCGAGCAGGCAAACACGTCCAGGTCGAGATCCCGATGGCGGACAGCGTGTCTGATGCAGAGCGCGTCGCGAAAACACAGAAGGAAACTGGGCTCATTGCAATGGCCGGGCACACGCGCCGCTTCAACCCGAGCCACCAATGGATTCATAAACGTATCGAGGCTGGAGAGCTCAAGGTCCTGCAGATGGACGTGCAAACCTACTTCTTCCGCCGGACCAACATGAATGCGCTCGGAAAGCCGCGGAGCTGGACGGATCATCTACTATGGCATCATGCGTGTCATACGGTCGATTTGTTCTCCTACCAGACCGGCCAGACGCCGTCGCACGCGTACGCGGTTCAGGGACCCATGCATCCGCAGCTGGGCATCGCGATGGACATGGGGATTCTGCTGAAGGTGCCGTCAGGCGCTGTGTGCACGCTTTCGTTGTCGTTCAACAATGACGGACCGCTCGGAACGTTCTTCCGTTATATCTGCGACAACGGAACTTACATCGCGAGATATGACGAGCTGGTCGACGGCAACAACAAGCCCATCGATGTCTCGAAGGTTGACGTCTCCATGAATGGTATCGAGCTTCAGGACCGCGAGTTCATAGCGGCCATCCGCGAAAAGCGTGAGCCCAACGCGAGCGTGCAGCAGGTGCTACCCGCGATGCGGACATTGGGTAAGCTTGAGGACCTTCTGAAGAGCACATCCTGAGCGCTCGCTGAGCACGTCCTCACTGGGCGTCGCTCGCCGGCTTTCGCGAGGCTAAACTGGAGCGCAGCCCGACGCGCTCGTTCAAGGCCTGGATGTCCAGCGCTCCTTCCCACCGCGACACCACGATGGTCGCGACGGCATTTCCGACGAGGTTCACGAACGTCAGCGCTTCAGCCATCAACCGGTGAATCCCCAGCACAAGCGCTATGCTTGCGACCGGCACGGTGCCAAGTGCTCCCAAGGTGGCGGCCAACACGACGAATGCGGCGCCAGCGACACCAGCGGCACCCTTCGAGGCGACGAGTAGTACGGCCAGCACAATGAGCTGATGCGTCAGGTCCAACGGCGTGTTCGTAGCCTGCGCGAGGAATACGACCACCGTGGCGAGGTAGAGGCACGTGCCATCGAGGTTGAAAGAGTAGCCTGTCGGGATGACGAGTCCGACAACTGACTCTTCGCATCCTAGCTCGCGCAATCGTTGCATGAGCCGCGGTAATACCGTCTCGGTGGACGTGGTCGCCGCCACGATGGCGATCTCCTCGCGGATGTACCGAAGCAACCTCAATAGGCTTACTCCAGCCCACCAGGCGATCCCACCCAGAACGACAAAGACAAATAGCAGCGAAATCACGTAGAGCTCGAAAATGAGCGCTCCGAGCTTTACCAGAGCGTGGGTGCCGAATTTCCCGACGGTAAAGGCCATTGACCCGAATGCGCCCAGGGGCGCCACCCACATGATGAACCCGACGATCCGATAAAAAACAGCCGACAGTGCCTCGACGAGGTTGAATACCGGGCGCCCGCGCTCGCCAATCAGCGTCAGCGCGAACGCGAACAAGACGGAGACGAACAGTACCTGCAGGACATTCGACTGCGTAAGTGCGCCCGCGAACGTGGTGGGAATGATGTTGAGTAGAAACTGCGTGATGGTTTGTTCGCCCGCTTGCGCAGTGTAGGTACTTACAGCGTGAGTGTCGATAGTGTTCGCGTCGACGTTCATGCTCGCGCCGGGCTTCCACACATTCACGGCGACGAGAGCGATGATGAGCGCGACGAGTGTAATGACCAGGAAATAGCCGAGCGCTTTGAGCGCGACCCTTCCTACGCGCTTCATGTCATTCATTCCCGCCACGCCGTGCACGACGCTACAGAAAATGATCGGCCCGATGACCATCCGGACGAGATTGATGAAGGCATCGCCCAGCGGTTTGGTTTGCTCCGCGAGGGTAGGAGAGAAATGCCCTAGCAGGATACCGGCCACCATGCCGGCGAGCACCTGGAACCAAAGCTGCCCGATCAATCGGCGGCGGGGCGGGACGGCGGAGGCAGTGACGGCATCGACAGCTGTCATGGGCAAACGCACCCTGTCGCGGCCTGCTGGCTGAAAAGCTTCAAGCTTTGTCGTTTACCCGACTCGCCGCGTCCAGCTTTTTCGCCAGGCGCGGGTACACCCGGCGCGCGTTGTCCTCGAATATTTTTTTCCGGTCGGCGGCGCTCAGCGGTAGAGCGTCAATGTAGCGCTTGGTATCGTCATAGTAGTGTCCGGTGCGCGGGTCGATGCCACGCACCGCGCCTACCATTTCCGACCCGAACAGGATGTTGTCGATCGGAATCACCTTTGTCAGCAGCTCGATCCCCGGGAGGTGATACACGCACGTGTCGAGGAACACGTTGTTCAACAGCAATTCCTCGAGCGGCGGTCGCTTGAGGTCCTGCGCGAGCCCTCGGTAACGTCCCCAGTGGAATGGCACAGCGCCGCCCCCATGGGGGATGATGAACCGGAGCGTTGGAAAGTCCTTGAACAGATCCGATGTCAGAAACTGCATGAACGCCGTCGTGTCGGCGTTGATGTAGTGAGCGCCGGTGGCATGGAAATTCGGATTACAGGAGGAGCTCACGTGCACCATCGCCGGTACGTCGAGCTCGACCATCTTTTCGTAGAGCGGATACCAATGCCGGTCGCTCAACGGCGGTGAGCTCCAGTGG
>CAZBTV010000053.1:0-44880 GCA_964494895.1 uncultured Steroidobacteraceae bacterium
GTTACCCGTGCCCGCGTCGATCACCCGAGTTTCTTGTGCTATTCCGCTCCCTCCCGAACCTGTCAGACCGTTGGCTTGCGCGCATCACACGGGTGCCGCTTGCCTCGAGCCCAAGAGCTAGCAAGCCAGGTGCCAGACATTTGGAGTTCCAAATGAAACCGGGACTTGCGATGAGCTGCCTGGATCCTGATGGGAAGAAGTGTACCGCGTCGCCGCGAAAAAGCCATGTAGTATTTTGACTACATTACAACTCCAGTCACCGCACACCCGGCGGCCGCGCGCTACTGCCGCGCAAGCCGGACCGTGAAGCGCGCGCCGGTGTCGCCGACCAGATTGGTTGCAGATGCGCTTCCGCCATGAAATTCGGCGATCAGGCGCACAATGTACAAGCCCAGGCCGAAATGTGGCCGGCTGTCACTATCGGCACCCCCTGACCGGGACTGCCAGAGCGATTCAAAAAGGCGACCCAGTGTCTCGGGCGGAATCGGTGGGCCGGGGTTGTCTACCTCCAATACAGCCCAATGCGAAGAGTCCAGGCGCAACCGGATCATGATGGTCGCGCCAGGTGGGCTGAAGTCCACCGCGTTGTCGATAAGCTTGTCCAGCAATTGCACGATCAGGTCGGGAGCGCCGTCGATGGTGACCGGCTCACCTGGCAGATCCGTGGCGAAGGCGCGCTGTGGGAATGCAACACGGTAGGCGTCCGCGGCGGAAGCGACCACAGGTACGAGATCGAATCTCGAGCGCTCGGCGTTGCTGATGGCCTCCTCAACGCGCGTTGCGGCGCCCATCGCGACCAGAATTGCGTTCAGCCTCTCGCTGCCTTCACGGGCGCGTTCGAGATAGACCCTCGCGGTGGACGGGACTCTTTCAGTCTCCAGGTTTTCCAGCGACGAGCGCACGATCGTAAGCGGCGTGCGGATCTCGTGAGCGAGCTTGCCTGCCAGAGTTCGCAGGTACCCAGTGTACTCGTTCAGCCGGCCCAGCAAGGTCGAGAAGCTGCGCGCGACATCGCCAAGCTCATCGGGGCTTTGTGTCTCCGGAAACGTTGTCACGAGACCTTCGCGGGTGAGAGCGGATTCACTCGCACGTTGGAGCCGCGACAGGCGCACCGCCAGCCAGGCGGAGAAGGCGAACATGGCGATGACGCCAATGGCGCTCGTGATGAGGGTGAAGTTGAGCATCTGGGTGAGCGCCCGGTCCCGCAGGCCGTACCAGCGATCTTCTGTTTCAGTGGCGCGGAGATAGCCAATGATCTTGCGGTGGTCGCGGTCATAGATCGCGGCTGAGGCCTCAATATAGGTGCGATCACCTGGGCGATCCACGAATCGGCGATAGAAGCGGGCGAGAATGCCCCGTTGTTGGGTTAATTCCCGGACCTGGGCGAGAGCGTCGGCTTGCGCGAGTAAGTGCCCCGAGGCTGTGGTAGCCGCGAGGCGTAACCCCGGCTGCATGAATTGCGCGAGATAGCCCGTGAGCTCAGGAGCCGACACGATCAGGCGGCCTACGGTGTGGAGGTCGTCGCTCCTGAGCGTGCCGTAACTGAACGGTGCAGCGCCTCGCTCATCCCGATCATCAATCAACACGCCGAAGCGCGGGCCAATCATGGAGAGCGGAATGCGCAGCTCGACCCGGTAGCCCTTCGGCCTCGGCTGCAGGGCGCCGACGATGCGCGGCTCGTCTACTGTGAGCTGCTGTCCGTACTCACCAGTCTCGATGCGCCGAGCCGTTGCGGTGCCGGGACCTGTGGGGCCGATGAAGAACTGTCGCTCGCGTCCGTCCTGGTCCTGCATACCAACCCAGATGCGATCGCCGATAGCGCTCGAATCGAGTGGGTTGGCGCCGGGAGCGTCGTATACGAGATGGCTGTCGTCTACATCCAACAGCACGTAGAGCATACGTTCGTATACGCCGGTGAGAATTCCAAGTCGATGCTGGTTTTTTGCGAAATACCGCCATGAGCCCGGGGCGCGTGGCCATTCGTCGCCATAGCCATCCAGAAAGGGTGGCGTGCTCAGCCTGATGGGCTGCAGATCGTAAGGTGTAGGCGGTGGCTCGGCGGTGGCGACTTCCGAGTCGGAGGACTCGGGTTGTGGCTCGTCACCCCCCGATTTTCCTTCCCTGTACAAAAGATCCGTGTGTCCTTGTAGGGACTCGGCGATGGTTTGCGCGACGGCCTGCAGGGAGTTTTGCTCACCCTCACGAAGTGCCGCCTCCATTTGGCGGGCATAGCGGCAACCGCCCCATGGGAGCACCAGTGTGGCGAGACCGAGTAGCAGCAGCTTCAGGCGCAGGGACATCGAGCTGAGGAGCCACGCTCATGGGGCCAGTCCGCGCTCTGCCGGCACGCTCTACGCATCGATGCGTGAGCCTTCAGTCAACCCAGCGGTAGCCCATGCCATAAACGGTCTGTACGGCATCGAACGTCGGGTCGATGCTTTGAAACTTACGGCGGATGCGTTTGATATGTGAGGTGATGGTGTTGTCATCGAGTACGACGTTCGCCGCGTCCATCAACTGCTGCCGGTTTTTTACGTGCCCAGGGTTGCGCGCCAGAGCGTGCACGATCCAGAACTCGGTCAGGGACAACAGTACAACCCGGCCTTCCCACTCCACCTGCATTCGCTCGCTGTCGAGCGTGAGCGCTCCGCGTCGAATCGTCTGTGACGCTTCATGCGGTTTGCGTAGCGCGTCGACGCGGCGGAAGAGGGCGTTGACGCGCGCGATCAGGTGGATGAGGCTCAAATCCTTCGTCAGAAAATCATCCGCTCCGAGCCGCAGGCCCGATACTGCGTCCAGCTCGCTGTCGCGAGCAGTCAGGAAGATAATGGGCAGCTCCGCCGAGAGTGCGCGAAGTTGCCTGCAGAGCTCGAACCCACCCTCCGGCTCATCTTCGAGGGAAATGTCAATGACCGCGAGATCCGGCAGGCGGGTGGCAAATGCCGCCATGGCTTGCTTGCGGTTTCCATAGGTTCGTACGAGGTAGCCCTCGCGCGTAAAGGCTGCGGCGTAGTTGTCGCGGATTGCGGGCTCGTCTTCGATGATGGCCACTTGGCGCTTCATGGTGTTGCAAGGCTACAGGTTACGCGGGGTCGTTAAAAGAATTGTGGTCGCATCTGGTGGCAGAATTCTGGCGATCGCACGTCAGACCGGCGCCATCATCTTTCGCCACAATTCATCGGAGGATTGCCCGCATGGTGCCCGCCCAGGGCAATCAGGCGCTGGCGAAATGCTCAGGTATCGAAGATGACCGGAGCACATTCAAATGCAACTCGGATCCCGGACGATGGTAAAGGGGGTTTGGGCGATACGTTCCGTAGTTGTGGAGCATCGCGAGCTGATCACCAATTGGCTGGCGGTGCTGGCGCTTCTGGCTGTCGGAGTGGTTTGACGACGGCGGCGTGCGCGAAGTCTCTCTGGATGTAAGCCGCCTATCGTATTCTACGGACGCGCTGCAGCTATGGAGGCACCTCGTTCCTCATGAAGATTCCGGAGATTCTCATTGTCGAGACGGTTCATCAGCCAGGCAGTCTCGCGAAAGTGTTACAGGTGATTGCCGATGCGGGGCTCACCATCGAGCATCTGACGGCACTACGACGTGATCAAGGCAGGACCGTATGGGAGATCACGCTCGAGATGGACGAGGAGGCCGACCGTAGTCTCTACGACCGCATCGGCCAATTGCCCACTGCCCGTTTCCTGGGCAAGTCGGATCGTGTCTTCAATCGGCATCGTGGCGGAAAGATCCGCACCGTCGCCAGTGTTCCCATCAATACCTTGCAGGTGCTGCGGGATATCTACACGCCCGGAGTAGCGCGCGTATGCCTCGCGATCAAGGACGATCCGGGTGCCGCACACGATTTCACGAGTCTCGACAGCACCGTCGCCATCGTTACCAACGGCACGGCGGTACTTGGTCTCGGAAATATCGGTGCTCTGGCGGGTTTGCCCGTCATGGAGGGTAAGGCAGCGCTTTTCGCCGATCTTGTGGGCATCAGCGGAGTGCCGATCCTGTTGAAGGAGACGCAGCCCGACCGGGTGGTCGACGCTGTGGCATCGATCGAGTTATCTTTCGGTGCGATTCAGCTCGAGGACTTTGCGGCGCCTGAGTGCTTCGAGATCGAGAAGAAGTTACAGGAGCGCTTGCAGAAGCCGGTCCTGCATGACGATCAGCATGGAACGGCAGTGGTGGCTTTGGCGGCGCTCATCAATGCTGCTCGCCACGCTGGGCGAAGCCTGCGTGACAGTGTCGTGGGCCAGGTTGGTCTGGGAGCCGCCGGTACCGGCATTGTCAGACTGCTACGTGCCTACGGGGTCGAGCGCATCCTCGGCGCTGACCGCAGTCCGAGCGCCATTGAGCGTTTGGAGTCCCTCGGAGGTGAGGGGGCCTCGCTCGAATCGATCATGCGCCGTGCGGACGTCGTACTGGCGACGACCGGTGTGAAGGGCTTGATAAAGCCGGAGTGGGTGCGGCCTGGTCAGGTCATCCTCGCCCTCTCGAATCCGGATCCCGAAATCGAGCCGCTGATCGCCCGGGAACGAGGCGCTGCATTCGCGGCTGACGGCAAGGGAATCAACAACGTGCTCGCATTCCCTGGTTTGTTCAAGGGCGCGCTGGCAGCTCGGGTTACGCGCTTCACCGATCAGATGTTGATGGCGGCTGCGGATGCTATTGCGCAAATGGCGCGTCCGGACGAGTTGGTTCCTGACCCGCTCGACAAGGGGGTGCACGAGCGCGTCACCGATGCCGTCCGGACGGCGGCTATGGAGCCGGAGCTGGTGTTTTAGGATAGAAACGCTGGATCCGGGGGCATCCCCAGCCCCCGGCCGCGCGCTCCGGCGTGCGAGCCGGTGGCGCGACAGCTCCTCACGAGCAAGCGACGGAGTGCCGGTTACGCATGACGCGTCATCCGGTCACCTCCGCTTCGGAACCCATCATTCCGCGCAGCTTGCCCAGTGCATTGGACTCGATTTGGCGAATGCGCTCCGCGGAGACGCCGTACTTGTCGGCGAGCTCGTGCAGCGTGGCCTTGTCGTCGGTCATCCAGCGGCGCTGCAGGATGTCGCGACTACGATCATCGAGGCGGTCCAGCGCTCCTCGCAGGCGATCCGACGAGTCATCTTCCCACTCCGCGCTTTCCACCTTTTCCGCCGGATCGGCATCCGAGGCGGGCAGGTACGCGGCCGGGCTATATACCTCCTCGTCATCCGACTCGGGCGTCGGATCGAACGACATGTCACGAGCGGCGAGCCGCTTTTCCATTTCCGTGACCTCGCTCGGGCTGACACCCAGATCCTTCGCGACCGCGGCGGTTTCCTCGGCCGAGAGCCACGTGAGGTTCTTTTTCATCCTGCGCAGATTGAAGAACAGCTTGCGCTGCGCTTTGGTGGTGGCGATCTTCACCAGCCGCCAGTTGCGCAGCACGTATTCATGGATTTCGGCGCGGATCCAATGCACCGCGAACGAAACCAGACGCACGTTCTGTTTCGGGTCGAAACGCTTTACAGCCTTCATCAGTCCGACGTTGCCTTCCTGAATCAGATCGCCCACCGGCAATCCGTACCCGCTGTAGCCGCGGGCAATGTGAACGACAAATCGGAGATGCGACAGCACCAGTTGCCGGGCGGCGTCCAGATCACCTCGGAAGCGAAGGCGCTCGGCGAGGTCGCGCTCCTCTTCGCGGCTCAGGACTGGAATTCGACCAACGCGGTCCAAATAAGCATCCAGGCTTCCCAGTGGACCGGCGAGCGCGAAGTCGCCATTACGAGCGATCAATGCGGTACTTGCGGTCATGAACTCTCCTAAATCGGGCGGCCATTTTAGCACTCGCGGCCTTAGAGTGCTAAGAGCTAGGGAAGTTCCCGGGGCGGCCACCCCGTCGGCGAGCCATTTCGCCTTATGTGACAAGAGCTTAGAACAGCTCAAGTCCTCTGAAAATCTCCCTTCCGAGGGGGGCAACGGCCCGCCTGAGGGGAAGTTCCGACGGGCACTACTGAGCCTGCGCTCAAGGGGCACCCGAACCCGCGGTAAGGGTGCGCTTCAGTTTGGCCACTCGCATCAGCGAATACCCCTAAAGCGCTGTCTCTGAGACTGAGGGCTTCCCCTTCAGGCTCAAGGTTGAGCGGTCTTACAGGAGCGGTTCCCCGCTTCGGAGGAGCGCAGGGACGAAACCACAGTGGATTCACACCCGGTTGGACATAAAGTCCCCCTGCCCAGTTCCGATGCGTCCGTACAATGCGACCGCGCCCAAGCCTCAGAAATCTGGCCGGAGCTACCAAGTGGACATACCCGCGCTGCTGCTCGCCCGACTCCAATTTGCGTTCACGATCAGCTTCCACATCATCTTTCCAGCCTTCTCGATCGGGCTGTCCGCCTACGTCGCCACGCTTCTGGTGGTCTGGAAGCGCACTGGGCAGGACCACTTTCACCGGCTCGCTCGTTTCTGGACCAAGATCTTTGCCGTGTCCTTTGCAATGGGCGTGGTCTCCGGCATCCCCCTCTCGTACCAGTTCGGAACGAACTGGGCGCATTTCTCCCAGGTGACGGGCAACGTCATCGGCCCGCTGATCGGCTACGAGGTGCTGACTGCCTTTTTTCTCGAGGCGACCTTTCTGGGCGTGATGCTCTTCGGGTGGCAGCGTGTCTCCCCGTGGTTGCACGTAACCTCCGCAATCCTCGTCGCCCTGGGAACTGCCATTTCGGGCTTTTGGATTCTTGCGGCCAATAGCTGGATGCACACCCCGGACGGTTACGAGCTACGCGCCGGGGTTGCGTACCCCGTGAGCTGGCTGCGAGTCATTTTCAACCCGAGCTTTCCTTATCGGTTCGCTCACATGATGACTGCTGCCTACCTGACGACGTCGGTTGTCGTCCTCGCAGTCGGCGCGCGGTATCTGATCCGGAACGAGTTCGCCAAGGAAGGACGCACCATGATGCGCATGGGCGCCGGTATGCTCGCGATTCTCGGGCCGCTGCAGTTGTTGTTGGGTGATCAACACGGACTCAACACACTGCAGTTTCAGCCGGCCAAGATCGCCGCCATCGAAGCGCATTGGGAGGACGACGGACCGGCTGCGCTGGTTTTGTTCGCGCTTCCCGACGAGGCGGCCGAAAGGAATCGCGCCGAGATTGCAGTGCCCCACCTGGGCAGCCTGATTCTCACGCACCACTGGGACGGCCGATTCGACGGTCTCAAGGAATTCCCACGGCAGCAGCGTCCTCCCGTGACGTCGATCTTTTTCGCCTTCAGAGCAATGGTCGCCATAGGTCTCGCGCTCATAGCGATCGGTCTGACCGGGGCGGTTTTGTGGTGGCGCGGAAAGTTGTTCACGAGCCGCTGGTATCTGCATGTCGTCGCGCGAGCCTGGTGGCTCGGGTTCGTCGCGATCCTGGCTGGATGGCTTACCACCGAAAGCGGTCGCCAGCCGTATGTCGCCTACGGGATACTCCGCGCCGATGAGGCGCTCTCACCCGTCAGCGCTGCTACGGTGGCAACTTCCCTGACGCTGTTTGTGTTTGTTTATTGCGTCGTGTTCTCGATCGGGATCTATTACATCCATCGCCTCATCTGGAACGGTCCAAAGGGCGAGGCAGTCAGGCCGGCCGCGCTTCCAGAGGGCCTTCCCAACCGCCCGTTGTCGCTTGCCGATAAGCCGACGCGCGAGTCGCGTGAGCAGCCCGCCCCGCCTGCTCAACGCTCCCCCGCGGAGGAGCCGCAGCCATGAGCCCTGCAGTCCTGACCGGAGCGCAATACTGGCTTCCCATCATCAGCGCCGGCGTCATTGGCCTGGCGGTTGCCATGTACGTCGTACTGGACGGCTTCGACCTCGGAGTTGGAATTCTCTTCCCGTTCTTTCCCGAAGAGTCGCAGCGTGACCAGACCATGAATTCCGTGGCGCCGTTCTGGGACGGCAATGAGACATGGCTGGTCCTCGGCGGAACGGGGCTTCTGGTCGCATTCCCTTTCGCCTACGCCGTGATCATGCCGGCGTTGTACGTGCCTCTCATCGCGATGTTGCTTGCGCTCGTGTTCAGGGGCGTCGCTTTCGAATTTCGCTGGGTGGCCAAGCCCGATCATCATCAATGGGATATCGCCTTCGCGGCCGGCTCCACGCTCGCGGCATTCTGCCAGGGCCTGATGTTGGGAGGCCTGGTAGGCGGGATACGGCTGGACGGAGATCACTTTGGCGGCGGCGCTTTCGATTGGCTGACTCCTTTCAGCCTGATGTGCGGCATCGGTCTGGTCGTGGGTTATGCGTTCCTCGGCGCATGCTGGCTGGTCATGAAGACATCCGGAGGCGTCGAGCAGATCGCACGCCGCTGCGCGCGCCCGCTATACGTCGCCTTTCTGGCGTTCATTGCGATCGTGAGCGTGTGGACTCCTCTCGCCTTCGAGAGGATCGCCACCCGCTGGTTCAGTATGCCCAACCTGATCTATCTCTCCCCCGTACCGCTCGTCACCATGGTGCTCGCCATCTCATGCTGGCGCGGAATCTCGGGCAAGCACCCGAGCGTCGCTTTTTATAGTGCGGTCGGGCTGTTCGTGGTTGCTTTCGTCGGCCTCGTGATCTCAACGGTGCCCTACCTCGCACCCCCGTCACTCACAATCTGGCAGGCCGCGGCAGCTCCCAAGTCACAAGGGTTCATACTCGCCGGAATGTCGGTCATGATCCCCGTCATCCTGGGCTACACCGTCTTCGTGTATCACACGTTTCGCGGCAAGGTGCGGCCGGGTGAGGGGTATCACTAGTATGAAAACGCTGGATCCGGGCATCCTGCCCGGCCCAGCGTGGCATTGGGCAAAAAGCGTGGTTTTTGCCCAATGCCTCCGCCACCTGCGGCGGCGGGGCACATCCATGTGCCTGGACGCGCGCTCGGGGCCTGCACATGGTTGTTTCATGCTTCGGGATGAGCCGCAGGCTCATGGGTAACTAGTTTGAAACGCTGGATCCGGGCATCCATGCCCGGCCCAGCGTGCGACGCATGCGTCGTAGCCTGGCCTAACCGACCTCCAGAACCACCTTCCCATGCGGATGCTCGCGCTCGAGTTTCTGCTGCGCCTCGGCTACATGGTCCAGCGGGAAGCTCGCGACAACGAACGGCTTGACCTTCCCGTCATCGATCAAGCGCCCGATTTCAGCCAGCTCGCCACCATCCGGATGCGCTACATAGTTCGTGGCCCTGGCGTGATGCTCACGCGCTTTGCTCTCCGAAGGCTTCGCGAGTGTCGATATCATGGTGCCGCCGTCTTTGAGCACCGCCCAGGAGCGCTCCTGCGTGTCGCCGGCCACCAGATCGAAGACCAGATCGACATCGTGCAGCTTTTCCTCGAATCGCTCCGCTTTATAGTCGACCACTTCGTCGGCTCCCAGGGACCGGACAAACTCCACGTCCTGACTCGACACTGTCGTGCACACGGTCGCTCCCTTGGCCTTTGCGAACTGAATGGCCAGGTGTCCGACCCCACCGGCACCGCCATGGATGAGGACGCGTTGCCCGGCGGTCAAATTGCCTTCGTCGAAGAGTCCCTGCCACGCTGTAAGTCCCGCGAGCGGCACGGCAGCCGCTGCGGAGTAGTCGAGCCGCTCAGGCTTACGAGAGCACATATCTGCTTTGACGGTGACGTATTCTGCATAACCACCTGATCCGCCATCGAGCATCGCGTAGACGGCATCGCCTTCGCTGAAATTGCTGACCGCCCGCCCGCAGCGCTCGATGGTGCCGGCGACATCGCGGCCCAGAACCTTCGGCAATTGCTGCTGCTTCACTGGAGGATACTGCCCGGCACGTATCTTGTAGTCGACGGGGTTGACGCTCGCGGCGTGAACCTTGATCAGTACCTCGTCATCCTTGGGCTGCGGTCTCTCAACATCCTCCACCTTGAGAACCTCCGGACCGCCGAAGGAGTGAATGCAAACCGCTTTCATTTTGGCCATGGTGAAGCTCCGGTTCGACTTCTCTTTACATTCCCCAACGAACAATCGGAAGTGTGCCCCAGTTCCGAACACCTGCCAAAGAATGGTTCAGCAATTGCCGCGAGGACCTCAAGGCGGCGGTCAACCTCGTGGTGGGGGCTGCCGCGGAACGGTGATGCGGCGCAGTGCTGAGTATTCAGGGATTCGCACCAGTTATTCCTCCTGTTGCTGTCCTGGTCTTGTCGCCATACTAGTCACCCATGAGCCCGCGGCTTACCCCGAGGCATGAAACAAACGTGTGCCGGCCGCGAGCGAGCGTCCAGGGCCGCGCAGGTTGCTGAAACGACAATGAACGAACAGGACTCTGTTGAAATGGATGTTGTTTCGAGATCAGACATGGTCGTAAAGGCGGAGCTTGGTGTGGCTAACGGAGCTGTAGGGCACGGAGCCGTCGGAAACGGAGCCGCTGCCAGGAAGCGGCGCACGCGTGACCGCAAGGCGCGCATCACTCGAGGTTTGCCCATTCGAAAATGGCCGGAAGGCGAGCGGCCGAGGGAGAAGTTGCTTCGCCAGGGTGCGCACGTGTTGTCGGATGCTGAGCTGCTCGCGGTGCTGTTGAGATGTGGCACCGGCGGGCGGAACGCGATAGAGCTTGCGCAAGCCCATATCGTTGCGTTTGGATCATTGCGTGTGCTTTTGACGGCGAAATTCAGCGAGTGGTCGGGAAAGGCGGGAGTCGGCTTATCGCGGTACGCGTCACTGCAGGCCGCGTTGGAGCTGGCTAAGCGGCATCTCCGGGAGTCTCTGAAGCTCAGCCCTCCTCTGGCGGCTCCGGATGAGACTCGGCGGTTCCTGATGGCGCATTTGCGCGGCCGCCCCTATGAGGTGTTCTGTTGCCTGTATCTCGATAGCCATCACCGCCTGATCGCGTTCGAGGAGCTCTTCCGTGGCACAACGGACATCGCCCATGTGCATATCAAGGAAGTCTTGCGCGAAACGCTGCAACACAACGCGTCTGCTTTGATCTTTGCGCACAATCATCCCTCTGGCGTGATGGAGCCGAGCCAGGCGGATGAGGCCATCACCAGGCGTCTGCGGGATGCACTGGCGCTCATGGATGTGCGCGTCCTGGATCACTTCATCGTAGGCGATGGGCAGTGCTTTTCGTTCGCGGAGCACGGCATGATCTGAGGGGCGGCGGCCGCCCGATCTTCGTCCGCTCGCGCAGAGGAGCGGGACGGGCGTCGCAGAGGAGCGCGGGACGGGCGTGGTCATCGAGCCGGCGGCGTTCCTCGCAGGAACGACCTCGCAGGAATGATATTGAGGGATAAATGCGAAGCCGAGCAGCCGCGCAAAGGTTGGCACGGCGCCCGCCTGGCCTTGAGATCGGCCGACTTCGCTGGTATAAAGTCCGGCCCTGGCGAGGGGCCCGCTTCCCCGCGCCTCCCAAGTCACTGAATTCTCAAGGTTGTTCGTATGTCCCGCGTTTGCGAAATCACCGGCAAGAAGCCAGGCGTTGGTAACCGCGTCTCGCACGCCAACAACAAGAAGCGTCGCCGCTTTCTACCGAACCTGCGGACGCAGCGGTTCTGGGTGGAGACCGAGAAGCGCTGGGTCTCCCTGCGCATTTCAGCGAACGGGCTGCGGACGATCGAGAAGAAAGGCATCGACAAAATCGTTGCCGAGCTGCGTACGCAGGGCGTGAAGATCTGAGGCCCCGCGGCGCCGAAGAGGAAGAGTCATGCGCGAAAAGATCAAGTTGCTGTCTTCGGCTGGAACCGGCCACTTTTACGTGACCACGAAGAACAAGCGCCTCCACCCCGACAAGATGGAAGTGCGCAAGTACGACCCCGTTGCTCGCAAGCACGTGGGATACAAAGAGACCAAGATCAAGTGAGGTCATCGATCGCGGCCTGACGCCTGCGATCGACGCCCGGAGCGCGGGCGCGGCGGAGCTTAGGCGCTCGGGGCCAGAACGGTCGGCCCAGACGGCCCGGCCGCCGCGGTGCCTCTAGCCCTCGCCCGCACTCTCTATAGCTTCTGCTCGCGTCCCTGGGTAGCCTTCTGCTCGATGCCTGAGCTGCCCGAAGTCGAGACCACACGCCGCGGAATCGAGCCCCACGCGGTGGGGCGACGGATCTCCACGCTCATCGTTTACGAGCCCCGATTACGATGGTGCGTACAAGACGATCTGCCCGCCTTGGTGGCCGGGCAGCGGATCCTGCACGCAAAACGGCGAGCGAAATATCTGCTGCTCGAGCTCGAGTCCGGAACGTTGCTGTTGCATCTGGGCATGTCGGGCAGTCTGCGGGTGCTGTCTGCGGATACCGAGCTGCTGAAGCATGATCATTTCGACCTGGTGCTCGACTCAGGCAGCACCTTGCGCTTCAACGACCCACGGCGATTCGGCAGCCTCCACTACACGACCGGTGACCCCAACGAGCATCCGTTGCTTGCGGGTCTAGCTCCAGAGCCGCTCGAAGCGGCATTCAACGCAGAGTACCTCTGGCAAACCACGCGAGGACGCCGGGTCACCATCAAACAGCTCATCATGAATAGCAAGCTGGTGGTTGGTGTGGGCAACATATACGCAAGCGAAGCTCTGTTCCGCGCGAAAGTTCGTCCACGCCGGCAGGCGCGCAGCCTTTCTCGAGAAGAAGTGGTCCGCCTCGCGAGAGCGATACGCACGGTCCTGGCCATGGCCATCCGAGTGGGCGGCACGACGCTGCGGGACTATGTTGGTGCGGACGGCTTGCCAGGATATTTTCGACAGAAGCTATTCGTCTATGAGCGGGCGAGTCAGCCCTGCCGTAAATGCGGCACGCCTGTGCGTCAGCTGACGCAAGGCCAGCGTTCGACCTATTATTGTCCCACCTGTCAAAAGTGAGCGGACATGAGCGAGCACATGATCAATCACCTTTGCGCTGTCGACCGCAACCTGGGCGGGCTCATCCGCGCGGTCGGCCCCTATGGGCTGGTGTTGGAAGACCAGAGCCATCCCTTCGAGGCGCTCGGACAGGCGATCGCTCACCAACAGCTCCACGGAGCTGCCGCGCGGACTATTCTGGCACGCTTTGTCAACAACGTGGGAAATGGGAGTTTTCCAACTCCGCAGGCCGTGCTGGCGGCGCCCGAAGAGACATTGCGCGCTGTCGGATTCTCGTCGTCGAAGATAAAAGCGCTCAGGGACCTCGCGAGCAAGACGATCGAAGGAGTTGTGCCTGATCGCGACACGCTTGCGCGGCTGGAGGATGCGGAGATCATCGCGCGGCTCACCGAGGTGCGCGGTATCGGTCGTTGGACGGTCGAGATGCTGCTCATGTTCCATCTTGGGCGCCCAGACATATTACCGGTGGACGACTTCGGCATACGGGCGGGATTCCAGTACACGTATGGCCTGCGCAAAATGCCTGCGCCCAAGGCGCTGGCGCTCTATGGAGAGCGGTGGGCGCCGTATCGCTCGGTGGCGGCGTGGTATCTGTGGCGCGCGGTCGAGTTGAAAAGAGCCGACAAGCTGCCGGAGCCGTTGGAGCAAATCCGGCTGCCGCGGCTGTTGAAATCCCGCCGACGGGCGCAAGCCGCCAAGACCGCACGGCCGGCGACTCGCCCCAAGCGAGAGTCTCGTCGGAAACGAGCGATTCCAGCAGACGCGCGAATCAGCGTAACCGTAAAAGCGGGTCGCCAACCGATGGTCGGCACTGGGGTTGCCAAGGAGGTTGCGGCCGCGGCCCGCGCTGCCAGTGTCAAAGCACTCCGCTCGAATGCGGCGCCGCCAAAACTCAAGAAAGCGAAGTCAAAGCGCGCGTATAGGTGATGCTCAGCAGAAGCTGATCCTCACGCGTACGCATATCGCTCGGCCGCTCCTTCCCATCGAGGTCATAACAGACGGTCAGCCGGTCTGCTTCCAGCCGATAGATTGCGAGCATGGTTCGCCCGGCATTGGGTCCCACACGCCCGACGATGTCCATGGTTCGAGGAGACACGGCTTCATCGACCAGATACTCCCCGCTATCGACGATCTGGTTCGTGCGGTCAACGATGCTATAGCCGCCGCTGTTCAAAATCAGGTACTTGACGCGCAGCTCCTTGACCACGAGCTCGGTGCCCGCGACGTTCGCCCTCACGGGCACCCACGCGCCCTCGATACCGCGATGAACGACGATGCTAATGGCTCTGTACCTGGCTTCGGCTGAAGATCATTTGCGTCGATGTTTCTTCAGCTCGGCTTCGACTATCGGATCGACGAACTCGCTCACATCGCCGCCCAGGATGGCGATTTCACGCACCAGAGTCGAAGAGATGAACGTGAATTGCTCCTGCGGGGTGAGAAAAACGGTTTCAATCTCGCGTGCCAGATGCCGGCTCATGTTCGCAAGCTGAAACTCGAACTCGAAATCCGAGACCGCCCGCAAGCCGCGAACTACGATGCCAACATTGTTCTGGCGCGCGAAGTCGACGGTGAGGCCGGAATATCCCAATACCTCGACGTTGGGCAGGTCTCGAAGCACCCGGCGTGCGAGGTCGACCCGGGCCTCGAGCGCGAACAACGGAGCTTTGTTGGGGTTGGACGCGATGGCCACGATCACATGGTCGAAGAGCCCGGCCGCGCGACGCACCAGGTCGTGGTGACCGTTCGTGATCGGGTCGAAAGTGCCTGGATACAGTGCTCTGCGGTGCATCCCCTGAAGTCCCCGTCTAGGCGCGCGTCAGCAGATGATACCCGACCTCGCCGGCTTGCTTGGCCTTAGTGACTGTCCAGGTGGGCGGCAAGGGCGGTAAACCGCTGCGCGCCGCACATTCGATATAGATCGCAGCCCGGGGAGCAAGCCATTCTCCACGTTCCAGCAGCTCGGCCGAGCCCGTGAGCAGATCGGATCCGAACGGAGGGTCGAGGAACACGATATCGAAGGGTTCTCCTGGTCTTTGCAGGAATCGCAAGGCGTCCGCCTGCTCGACTTCGGCCCCGCTCGCCCCCCATTCGGAGAGTCGCGCGCGGAGCTCGCCGGCGGCGGTGGAGTCTCGCTCGACAAAGGTGACGTGAGCGGCACCCCTCGAGAGGGACTCCAGGCCGAGCGCGCCGCTTCCGGCGAAGAGATCGAGACACCGGGCCCCGGGCAGCCGGGGAGCCAGCCAGTTGAAGAGGGTTTCGCGGACGCGATCCGGCGTGGGGCGAATTTCAGGTGAAGGCGGAAAGCGCAATTTCCGTCCGCGCCAGGTGCCCCCAATGATCCTCAGAACACGGGCTTGATGCGCCGGTCGAAGGTTGGCAGGGGCAGCGCGGCCGCGCTTCTTTCCTGGCTGGTCCAAACAGGTGTGTCGTCGCGGGTGGGGTTATAGCGCTGGGCCGGGCATGGATGCCCGGATCCAGCGTTACATGCTAGCGTACCGCAGCGGCGCGCGGCTTGCTTCCGTACAATATGTCTGGCTAGAGAAAAACCTATGTTCTTCAAACGCGCTCCCAAAGACCCGAAACAGCCGCCGCCACAGCAGCAGCCCCCCCAGGAGCAGCGCCAGGGCTTTTTCAAACGGCTGCGCGCCCGACTCAATCGCGGCAACTCCTGGCTTACATACGACCTTGCCAACCTTTTCCGCGGCCGCAAGATCGATGCGCAGGTGCTCGAGGAGCTGGAAACACGGCTTCTCAGTGCGGACGTCGGTGTTGAAGCCACTGAGCACATCCTGTCCGGCCTGCAAAAGCGGGTCGCGCGCAATGAGCTGGCGGATGTGGAAGCGCTCGTGAACGCCTTGCAGGCCGCGATCGTGGAGATTCTTGCTCCGTGCGCGCGTCCGCTGGTGATCGATGAGCAACGAAAGCCGTTCGTCATCCTCGTTGTCGGAGTCAATGGCTCCGGCAAGACGACCACCATCGGCAAGTTGGCGCGCCAGCTCAGGCAAGAGGACCGCGAAGTCATGCTGGCCGCGGGCGATACGTTTCGGGCGGCGGCGATCGAGCAGCTCAGCGTCTGGGCCGAGAGGTCTGGGGCAGCATTCGCCGCACAACAGGCTGGCGCCGATCCCGGCGCAGTCGTATTTGATGCAATGCAATCTGCGCGCTCGCGTGGCGTCGACGTGCTGTTGGCTGACACGGCCGGGCGTCTACACAGCCAGTCGCACCTGATGGAAGAGCTCAAAAAGGTCAAGCGGGTCATACAGCGCGTGGAGCCTTCTGCTCCACACGAAGTGCTGCTCGTTCTGGACGCGAATCAGGGACAGAACGCGTTGTCGCAGGCAGTGCAATTCCACGAGGCCATCGGTGTCACGGGCCTCGTCCTGACGAAGCTCGATGGCACGGCCAAGGGCGGTATCGTAATAGCGATCGCGCGCAAGCTAGGGCTACCCATCCGCTTCATAGGCATCGGCGAGCAGCCCGAGGATTTCGGCGAATTCGATGCCCACGCCTTCGCGGCAGCGCTCGTCCAGGGGCCGCGGTCCGGCGCGGAAGATCCTCTTGCCGGCACGGCGGGTGGATGATGCGACGATGATAGTTTTTGATCGGGTGAGCAAGCGCTATCCCAACGGGCGGGAGGCGCTCTCAAACGTCACTTTCAACATCCACACTGGGGAGATGGTATTTCTCACGGGCCGCTCCGGCGCTGGGAAGAGCACGGTGCTCAAGCTCATCGCCCTGCTCGAGCGGCCGACACGTGGCACGGTCCTGGTGAACGGAAAGAACACGAGCACTCTGAGGTCGCGCTACATTCCCGCCTTTCGCCGCGGCATCGGCGTCGTTTTCCAGGACCACAAGCTGCTTGCCGACAGGCCGGTGTATGACAATGTCGCCTTGCCACTCGTGGTGGCGGCTACTCCGTTGAAAGAGATCGACAAGCGGGTGCGGGCCGCGCTCGACCAGGTGGGCTTGCTGGGCAAGGAGCGCATGCTGCCCTACGAGCTCTCGGTCGGGGAGCAACAACGAGTCGGTATCGCGCGAGCGGTCATCAGCAAGCCACCGCTGCTCATTGCCGATGAGCCCACGGGTAATCTGGACCCCGATCTGGCGTTGGAAGTCATGCGCCTGTTCAGGCGCTTTCAGGACGTAGGCGTCACGGTCGTCGTCGCGACCCACGACCTGCACATAGTGCGCGAATTCGGGCAACGCGAGATCGTGCTGGAGAACGGTCAGGTGCACGGTGACGCGGCTGACTCCTTGCCGAGTCTGGTGGCGACGAGATGAGGCTGAGCGTCGTCGGCGCTCGTCACACACAGGCGCTCCTCGGCTCGATCGGACGCTTGGTGCGTAATCCGTTCGCGACTGCGTTGACCCTGTTGGTCATCGGTCTCGCGCTTGCGCTGCCCATGGCGCTCAGTCTCTTCGTGGCGAACGCTCGGCAGGCGACCGGTGATTTCAGCAACGCCATCGACCTGTCGGTTTATTTCAAGACTGACGTGTCGCTTGCCAAGGCGCAGCAGTTGGCCGCCGACGCGCGGCAACGGTCGCAAGTGGCCGAGGTCACTCTCATCCCGGCGGACAAGGCGCTGGAGGAGTTTCGGACCTACTCTGGGTTTGGGGCTGCGCTGGAAGTCCTCAAGGACAATCCTCTGCCGCACGTTTTGCACGTGCGACCGCGCCCCGACGCGAGCTCCCCAGCCGCCTTGGAGTCGCTGCGACGCTATTTCGCCGCGTGGCCCGAGGTCGACGTGGTGCAGATTGATTCGGAGTGGGTCATGCGCTTCAACGCCATTCTGGAGGTGTTGCGCCGGCTTCTGGTGATCACCGCTGCCCTGCTCGGAGCGGGCGTGCTTGCAGTCATAGGCAACACGATCCGTCTGGAAATCCTCAACCGCCGCGCCGAGATAGAAGTGACCAAGCTCGTCGGAGGCTCCAACGGTTTCGTACGCCGCCCGTTTCTCTACACCGGAGTGCTCTATGGTCTCGGCGGGGCTGTGTTGGCGTGGCTCATTGTCGAGGTGACCGTAGCCATACTGCAGTCACCGGTGTCCACACTCGCGCAGCTATACGGTAGCCGCTACTCCCTTCAGGGTCCAACTGGAGATGACATCTGCTTTGTGTTGGCTGCCGGCATCGTGCTGGGCTGGCTGGGCGCCTGGATCTCGGCGGCGCGGCACTTGCGTGGCATCGAGCCGCGCGCGTAACGGCGTAGAAGTAGGGGGCCTTTGAAGATGGACGACAGCCGTCCCGACTCGAACCAGAGCGTGGAGCCGATAGTCGTTCCTTATAGTCAGCTTTCGGAAGAGGCCCTCCGTGGGGTCATCGAGTCGTTCGTGTTGCGTGAAGGGACCGAATACGGCGAACGAGAGTTCTCGCTCGATCAGAAAGTCGCGCACGTGCTCGGACAACTTCGGCGTGGTGAGGCCCAGATCATCTTCGATCCTGGCTCCGAGACCGTCGATATTGTAGTTGTGCGGACCTGACCGCGGCTCATTGTCCGCCGGCGGGGAGACTGGCTTGTGCGCCCTGGGTTCGGTTGGCGGCGCACTGACGGCCGAAGTCGGGAGCGATGGGCCAAGCTTGGGCCAGCAGCGCTGAAATGCGCTGCTAGCGGTTTCAGGTCTTGTCTGCGAGCGAGGAAGCGGCGCCGCCGATCAGCTTCGCCTCCATCCACCTGCGGATACGGGCGGCATCCGCGACGCGTGTTTGTTTCCCGAAGGAGTTCAGCAGCACGATCACCACCGTTCGCCCGTCAATGATGGTTTGCATCACCAGGCAGCGGCCCGCCTCTTCGATGTAGCCGGTCTTTTGCACAATGATGTCCCAGGCCGGATTGGAAACGAGCGAGTTCGTGTTATGAAAGCCCACCATGCGGCGCCCGATGCGCACCTCGTAGCCGGGGTCGGTCGAGTATTCGCGGATGGTGGCATTCTTTGAGGCGGCCACGACGAGCTTGGAGAGGTCTTCAGGACTCGCGACGTTCTCGCTCGATAGTCCGGTCGGCTCGACGAAATGCGAGCTGCTCATGCCGAGCTCTTTCGCCTTCGCATTCATGGCTTGCATGAATGCCGAGATGCCGCCGGGATAGTTGCGCGCCAGTGCATGAGCGGCACGGTTTTCCGAAGCCATCAAAGCCAGGTGGAACAGGTCGCCACGGGTAAGCCGTGTCCCGACGGCCAGCCGGGAAAAGGCTCCTTTGCCGATCGCGCGGTCGTCGTCGGTGATCTCGACGACCTCGTCCATCGGCTGCCCGGCATCGGCCACCGTCAGGGCGGTCAGGAGCTTCGAGATCGATGCGATGGGCATCGCAACATCAGCGTTGCGCGCATACAGGACGGACGAGTGGGTTTCATCGATTACGAGAGCGGCGGCCGATCGCAGCCCAGGCCCATCCAGGGAAAACGACGCGTGATGAGTATGGGTGTGGCGATGATGATGATGTACCGGAGTGGAATGTGAGGAAGTTGTGGCGTTGGCCGCTACGCTGGAGAGCAGCAGGCAGGTTGCTGCCAGCAGTGATTTTTTACCCGGTCTCATCGAATCCCCGCCCTTCCCATTAAAACATCTTCATACGATCGTGAGGTGAGTCTAGCAAAGCACGACATCTCACGGAATGTCGTGATGAAATCCTCACCGGAGAAGTTCTTTCGCAGCATGGATCCGAGAGCGCCCGGCGGCCCGGGCCGGAGCTATCGCGCAATCCTGTTCCACACTCAGTCCCGTTCCGCGCGCGCTCCCGTTTCCGAAGCGACGCCTATTCCTGATTCCTGTGACCTCATTCCCATCTGTGGTTTGCGTGTTCCGCGAGCGGCGCACGATAATCCACGGATGTGCTATGGGTGCCCGCATGAAAGGTAAACGTGTTCTGCTCGGCGTGACCGGGGGGATTGCCGCCTACAAGTGCCCGGATCTGGTCCGCCGGCTGCGTGAGCGCGGAGCGGAAGTCCAGGTCGTGATGACGGAAGCAGCGCGGGAGTTCGTGACCGCCACCACTTTTCAGGCAGTTTCGGGACGTCCGGTGCGCGCCGATCTCTGGGATGCGGCCGCCGAAGCTGCCATGGGGCACATCGAGCTGGCGCGGTGGGCTCACATCGTTCTGATCGCGCCGGCGACCGCTGATTTTCTCGCGCGCCTCGCTACGGGACAGGCCAACGACCTGCTCACCACGCTCTGTCTCGCTACGGAAGCGCCGGTTGCGGTGGCTCCGGCCATGAACCACGTGATGTGGTCGAATCTCGCGACGCGGGCAAATATGATCACGCTCCAGCAGCGAGGCATTCACATCTTGGGTCCCGGTTCCGGGGACCAGGCATGTGGCGAGGTCGGGGAAGGCAGAATGCTCGAGCCTCTCGACCTTGCAGACCGTATTGCCGCCTTGCAGCCCGGCAATGGCCCTTTGCTGGGCCGCCGGGTACTGGTTTCGGCGGGTCCTACGCGGGAGAGGATCGATCCCGTCAGGTTCATCAGCAATCGAAGCTCTGGAAAGATGGGATTTGCCGTGGCACAAGCCGCGCGTGAAGCGGGCGCCGAGGTTGTCCTGGTGAGTGGTCCCGTAAGCCTGCCCACACCGTCCGGCATCCGGAGAGTCGACGTGGAAAGCGCGGCGGATATGTTGACCGCTGTACTACGCGAGATTGAAGGGACGGATATCTTCATATCGACTGCTGCCGTAGCCGATTACCGGCCGGCCCACCCCGCCGATCAGAAAATCAAAAAGGCGACCGATACGTTGGATTTGTGTATGGAGCGAACTGCAGACGTATTGGCCACTGTGGCGTCCCGCCCGGAACGTCCCTTTGTCGTGGGCTTCGCCGCTGAGACAGAGTCGGTCGAGCAGAACGCCAGGATCAAGCTTTTGAAGAAGAACCTCGACTTGATCGCTGCAAATGAGGTCGGCCACGACAAGGCCTTCGATTGCGAGGACAACCAGCTCGTCGTGCTCTCACGTACCGGGCGGCGTGAGCTTGGCAAGGCGTCGAAGCTTACGCTTGCGCGGGAGCTGGTCGCTCTCATTGCTGAGTCATTCGCCGCCGCTCGCAGCGGCGCGGGCACACCGCGCGGCTCAGCCTTGGCATGACAGTTCAAACCTCTCGCCGCCCCCTCAAGGTGCGGATTCTCGACCCGCGGCTCGGAACGGAATTTCCTCTCCCCGCGTATGCGACGGCGGGCTCGGCCGGGATGGATCTGCGCGCCTGTCTGACGGCTCCTCTGGTTCTCGATGCCGGTCGGGCCGAGCTCGTGCCCACAGGTCTTGCGATCTATGTCGAGGATCCGGGGTTGGCTGCAGTCGTCTTGCCTCGCTCCGGCCTGGGGCATAAGCACGGGGTCGTTCTGGGCAACCTCGTGGGACTGATCGACTCGGATTATCAAGGGCAGCTCATGGTGTCCGTGTGGAATCGCGGCCGTGAGCCTTTCACGATTCAACCCGGCGAGCGCATCGCGCAACTCGTCGTCGTGCCCGTCGTGCAGGTCGAGCTCGAGGTCGTGGAGGATTTTGCCACGACCGCCCGTGGGGCAGGCGGCTTCGGGCACTCTGGTCGACATTGAGGGCCGGAGCGGTCGGAGAAGTCACTCTCCAAGCCTTGGCCCTGGTTGCGACTTACCGCTTGAGGTGTGCGTCGCGCAGCTCGCGATAGCGCTCGATATCGCTTTCGAACTGGGCTTTCAAGACTGACACTTCCTGGTTCTTGGCGAGCAGGGCATTGCTTTGCAGGCGCAGCTCATTGAGGGTGCGCACCAGGTCTTCGGCCAGGTCGTCCGGCATGCGCCGCGCATCGGGGCGGATGTTGTAAGGTCGGAAATGCCTGGCGCGGCCCTGCAAGGCGAGGAGGCGGGACTGCAGGTTTTCCACGTATTGCTCGGCGGCTACGCGCTGTCCCTGCAGCTGGTCCAGGCGCTGGTCCCGCAGAGCCTCGATGTCTTTTACCGACGCGTAGGTGTTGACGAGAAAGGTATCGTGCTGCTGTTGCTTGAGCGCGTCTGTCTGCTCCCGTGCTTCCGCGGCGAGCTGCTCCGGCGTCTTTTGTGCGTCCGTGTGGCCGACCACGACGCCCTGTTTGTTGAGCACCTGGTGTGCTTTTTCTGCATATTGCGGTGGGATGCTGTCACCGTAGTGGACAACGCCCTGTTCGTCGACCCAACGAAAGGCAATAGGTTTGTTGTCGGCGCTCGCGTGGGGCGCGAAAGCCGCCAAAGCGAGCATCAGACCTAAGGCTGTTAGCGGCCCCGGCGTCGCCATCTGACCCCATTCGCTCAGTCGTGTTTCAACCACCCTATTCTGACCGAGTCGCTGCGGCTCGCAAAGCGTCAACTTGCGCCATAACGCGCCTTATAGGCGCGCAGGGATGTGAGCTGTTCTGCAGAAATGCGCACTGGTCCGTCGGTGGAACGTGAGAGTGTGTCGATCAGATCGGCAAGTGTGATGATGCTCACACACCGCAACCCGTGCTCTTTTTCAACTTCCTGCACGGCGGTGAGCGTCCCTTGGCCGCGCTCCTGGCGGTCCAGCGCAAGCGCTACTCCGGCCGCCCACGCGCCTGCTCCTCGGATGATCTCCAGAGATTCACGAATCGCCGTCCCGGCCGTGATCACATCGTCGATGATCAATACGCGACCACTCAATGGCGCGCCGACGACCGCTCCCCCTTCGCCGTGATCTTTCGACTCTTTGCGGTTGAAGGCGTACGGCACATTCCGGCTGTGGTGCTCGGCCAACGCGATGGCAGTGGCTGTCGCCAGAGGAATGCCTTTGTAGGCGGGGCCGAAAATCATGTCGAACTCGATCCCGGAGCGTGCGATGGCCGCGGCGTAGCAGCGGCCCAGCACGGCCATGGATTGGCCGTCGCTGAAAAGGCCAGCGTTGAAGAAATAAGGGCTCTCGCGGCCGGACTTGAGCCTGAAGTGACCGAAGCGCAAGGCGTCCCGGGCCAGGGCGAGATCCACGAACGTGAGCTGATAATCCTGCATGTCATATCATTGCCAGATGCGCATCCTGAACGTCAATGGCAGCGGCTCGAAGCCTTCTGGTACCTGGCTCGATGCGCTGCGGGTCTACGCACAGCCCCGGGTGCTGTCGATGTTGTTTCTGGGCTTTTCCTCGGGCCTGCCGTTCTTTCTCGTGTTCGCCACCTTGTCCGCCTGGCTGCGCCAGGCGGGAGTGCAGCGCTCGACGATCGGAATGTTGGCGTGGGTGGGGATCGTGTATTCGCTCAAGTTCCTGTGGGCGCCGGTGGTGGATCGCGTCCCGCTGCCTGTACTGCATCGGCTCCTCGGTCGAAGGCGTGCCTGGATGCTCCTCGCCCAGATCGGTCTGGCGGTGGGCCTCTTCGAGCTCAGCGTGAGCGATCCGGCCGGCGGTGTGCGCGCGGTCGCGCTGGGAGCGCTGTTCGTTGCATTTTGCGCGGCTACCCAGGATATCGCCCTCGATGCGTGGCGCATCGAATCGGTGCCGCCGCAGCTGCAGGGGGCGATGGTGGCCGTGTATCAAGTTGGTTACCGCATCGCCCTGATCACGGGCAGTGCTGGCGCGCTTACCATTGCCGACCTGGCCGGCTGGCGCGCCAGCTACGCGACCATGGCTGCACTGGTTGGTATAGGCGTTGTGACGACACTCCTCGTGCCGGAGCCGCGGCCAGGAGTTCCCCAAGAGGCCGAAGTACGGGAGGCGCGGGTCATCCAGTGGCTCGAGCATCGGGCTCACTGGCCGCGGCCGCTGTTGAATGCGGGCGAGTGGTTCATCGCCGCCGTAGTCTGTCCGCTGTTGGATTTTTTCGCTCGTTATGGTGCCGGGCTCGCCACGTTGCTGCTGGTGTTCATCGGCAGTTATCGGCTGACGGAATTCACGATGGGGTCGATGGCCAATCCTCTCTACATCGATCTCGGCTACTCGCTCAAGCAGATTGCCGCAGTAGTGAAGGTGTACGGCCTCGTGATGTCGCTGTTCGGGGTTTTCATCGCGGGCATTCTCATTGCGAAGATCGGCCTCACTCGCATGCTTGTGCTGGGCAACGTTCTCCTGCTGCTGTCGAATCTGGGCTTCGCGCTCCTGGCGACGGAGCACGCCCCGTCCCTTCTGGCTCTCGGGCTCGTCAATGGATTCGATAATCTGGCGATCGCCGTCCAGGGGACATCATTGATCGCCTTTCTCTCGGGCCTCACGAGTCCGAAGTACACCGCGACCCAATACGCACTGTTTTCGTCTCTGTATGCCTTGCCTGGCAAGATACTGGAGGGAACGTCAGGTTTCGTGGTAGATCATATCGGCTATCCGGCCTTCTTCGTCTATACCGCTTCGCTCAGCCTACCCGGGCTTCTCCTATTGTATTTTGTCGTGCGTGGCCACGGCTTGCCCGGCATGCGCGCTGCCAGCTCTGACCCTGTAATGAGCTCCGAGGATGCACTGGAGGGGAGTCCTGATGTCCACCGGACCTGACTTCGATCTCGAGCGGGTTGTGTGCCGCGTCTCCGACCTCGATGAGAGCGGTGGCGCCCGGGCATTCACCATCGGTTCGGGTGACTGGCCGTTGCGCGGGTTTGTGGTTCGGGCGGGTGCTGACGTGCGCGGCTACGTAAACCGCTGCCCTCACGCTGGGCATCCGCTGAACCTCAGGCCACACAAGTTCCTCACGCCTGATGGCACGCTGATCCTGTGCTCGTCGCATGGAGCATTGTTCGAAAAACCAACGGGCTACTGTGTGGCGGGTCCATGCGCAGGCGCGAGCTTGCGCCCGGTGCCGCTCACGGTGGAGGCCGGTTACGTCATGCTCGACGATGGCGTGGACGTGAGCACACTGGACTGTGCTGACTAACGTCGACGCGAACCTTTGCGGCTATTCGAACAGGTCGATACCGTCAAGGGAGCTTGCGCGCAGGTCACGATCCTCGCCGAACGGCTCAGAGCCGCGCCCCTCTACGTCCCCGCGCTCGATATCGACCGAGCCACTCCAATCCTCCGGCGCTTCAGCGGCCTCGAGCGCACCGTCGGACCAATGAGCTTCCCAGTCCTCGAGGTCGATCTCCTCGAGCGTGCCGTCGAAGTATTGGATGTCGATGGTACCGTCTTCGTCGTCAACGGCGACAATCTCGAATGAGTCGCCGCCATTCAACCGATACCAATCGCCGATACCCGGATGAGGAGTGGTCATCTTGCAAGTCTCCTTTCCAGCGCAATCCCTGTACATTCGGACGCGCGCTCGTCATGAGCGCGTGATACCCCTTTTGACAGGTCCATGAAGCGGTTGTGCTCAACCTGCGAGCTCGAGGCGCGCACCCATTCGAGTGGGCCTATTGAGACGTTGTTCGATGTTGCGCCTCGGATGTGATGCTTTCAAGAGTTTCTTATGATTCTGCAGGGCATCAATGCGCGAACAACTCTCGAAAGTTGCCTGGCCGTGTTTTATTGCTCTGGAACAAGTCTCATTTCGCTTTGCAGCTGACTGACGCGGGGTGCCATGACGAGGATTGGCGCTCGAGGCGTATCCATTCCGGCCGCGATCCTGCTTCTGTTTGCATGGGACGCGCCATCACGGCAATGGGGCTGTCAGATTCGGCGGAATGCCAGGTCGCAAACGTCGTGGCCCAACCGTTCGCCCCGCTTCTCGAAACGAGTGGCGATGCGTTCGGCCGGCCTCGGGATGTAAGTCCCGCCGGGCGCCAGATTCCGCAATTTCGGATTGCCTGCCGCGACGGCGAGCATCTCCTCGGCATAGGGCTGCCAGTCGGTGGCCATTCGCACCACACCCCCCAGGCGCAGGCGCTCCGCTACCAACTCGAGGAAACCGCTCTGCACAAGACGGCGCTTGTGATGCCGTTTTTTCGGCCAAGGGTCAGGAAACAGGATGACCACCTCATCCAGCGTCCCTGGCCCAATGTGCCGGGCCAACACCTCGACTGCATCATGACAGACAACTCGTACGTTGGTGAGTTGCAAGTCCTCCAGTCCCAACAGGAGCCGACCGACTCCCGGGCGATGCACCTCGATGCCGAGGTAGTCGCGCTCCGGGTGGGCGCTAGCCATTTTCATCAGATTGTCGCCGTTACCGAAACCTATCTCAACTGTCCGGGGAGCCTGACGCCCGAACAGGGCATCCAGGTTCAGGGGCACGGTGGGTGTATCTGACACGCCGGCTGCTGACGAGTCTGTTGACGGGCTTGGCAGTGAAGCGAGATCCACGCCGTATTTAGGCCATAAAGTCTCGAGTGCACGTTCCTGTGCTGCCGTGATCCGCCCTGTGCGGATAACGAAAGAGCGGATCGCGCGCGGATGTTCTGTATCTGTCATGAGAATGGGCGCGGGTGGCTGACCGGGTGCGCACTGGCCTGTATCGAAGGGGTGCGCATCCTACGCGAATGCAGGTTGCCACTGAAGGGAGGCGAAGCTATGGCGCGGCGGGCAAAAGCTCGACTATGCCTGAGATGTTGGCGAACATCCTGACATTGCCGCGCGCACCCGGGGCGTGTCGGCGCAGTTCTTCGTCGAGCTATTGCGCGTCATGTAGGACACAGCGCGCCCGCGCTGAGTCCTAAACCGGCCGCCCAGTGCGTGGGTCGATGCGCACGACGGGCAAGCCATCCGCTTTCCACTGCGTGATTCCGCCTGCCATATGGGCTGCTGGCTGGCCAAGCGCCTGGCGCTGGCGTGCTGCGGTGAGCGAACGTCCGCCCGCGGCACATGAGAACACGACCTGACGCGAGCCATCGGTTGGCAGTTGTGAGGCGTCAAAGGTCGAAAGGGGGTAAAGGAGCGCGCCAGGAATGCGCTCCGCAGCGTATTCCATCGGCTCGCGCACGTCGATCAGCAGAATTTTGCCGTTGACGAGCAGGTCCCGGACTTCCTCTGGCTCGTATTCGGTCACGTTATCGGGTGTGGTGCGACTCATAGGATCTCCTCATGATCGGGGAGATTCTACCGCTTCGACTCGCCTCGCACGACTCGTTGTTTTCACGCGTCAGCGCGTGCTCCTGCCGTCCCGCATGGTGGTACGTTCCGCCTTGTATCCACCCGGACGTCGAGAGTAGATTGCGCCACCCATGGCCGCCGCCCAGGACATCCTATCCGCCGTAACGGTGTTGTTCATTGTCGGCATGATCTGGCTGCGTACCCGGATGCAGTATGCGAGGCGCTCACGCGGGGTTCTGCAGCTGCAGCCGGTGGGGCGTGTTTATTTCTTAGCGGCCGTGGGAGCGTTGGTGTTGGGTTGGCTCCTGGCTCCAGTGGTGGGCAGGCTGGTCTGGCCTGACGCGAACGTCGCGCCCGGATTGATGCGCGTGATCTGGTTTCTTGCAACCTATTATGCCTTCATTCTGGTACACCGCGTGCTCAAGGTGAAGGGGCACGAGGTGTACAAGCCTGCCGATTGAACGAGCCTGGGCCTGGATACTTTGCCGGGATTTCAGCGCCGGAGCTCTCAGCCTTTGGCGCTGCGGCCTCGGGTCTCCACGATCCACCCTCGACGTTGCGCTGCATCAAGAAAAGCACGCACGTCGGCTGCAAGACTGTCGTTGTTCCCTCGGATGACGCTCGCAACGATCTCGTCGCGAGTGCGGGTTCCAGTGCACATATGGAGGATGGTGGCTGCACTGTCGTTGAGCGGAATCTGCCCTCTGGGGGATACCAGGACGTGGCGGCTCCCGGACGAGTCTGTATCCAACTGGTACCCCGCCGCGAGCCGAATTGTGCGCCGGGGAGACGCTGTCTTGCCCTTCATGCCCTGGCTCCGACATCTCCGGCTCTGGCGACGCGCTCGGTCAGGCGCGCAGGCGCATTCGCCCGCGTCGATGTCGCGTACGTCAGATCAGGGTTACGTCGCTTGCCGCACCGTTACGTAGCTTCACGTCACGTTGCAAGCGCCGGGCCAGAGCGCTCGCACGCCGGCGCCGGCACGCCGCGCGCGAGTCTCAGTTCAGGACTGGGTTGTTGTATTGCGGAACTTCCGCTACGCCCCATGCGAGAGCGGGATTCCATGGCGCTTGATGCGGCGATAGAGCGTGTTGCGACTCATACCGAGTTGCATGGCCACGCGGGTCATATTGCCGTGGCACTCCTCGATCACGCTCAGCAATGCGGCCCGCTCCGCCACCTGCAGTGGGTTCGCTGAGCCACGCTCTTTGGGCGCGATCTCGCGCGCAGCCGGCAGCGGCTGCATCGTTTGGATCGTATCCGCTTCGCGAATTTCCCGCGGCAGATCCATCCGACGTACCACACCACCATCGCAGATAGCGAGTGCGGTCCGGATAACGTTGCGCAGTTCTCGGATGTTTCCCGGCCATGGATAAGCCAGCAGGCGTTGCAGGGCATCGCGCTCTATCGCGGCCGGTCTTCCGTTACCCGTCTCGGCCGCGAGCGCGTGGTGGATCACACGCTCCTTATCGGCTCTCTCTCGGAGCGCGGGCAATTCCAGCGTGATCCCATTGAGCCTGTAATACAGGTCATCCCGGAAGGTGCCGCGAGCAATCATCTCGCGCAGGTTCCGGTGGGAGGCAGCGAGCACATGGAGGTCAACCTTGATCGGCGTCTCGCTTCCAAGAGGGACGATCTCCTGCTCTTCCAGGACGCGCAACAGACGGGTCTGCAGCATCAGCGGCATGTCCCCGATCTCGTCCAGAAACAGCGTTCCACCTGAGGACTGCAGAATCTTTCCGCGCATGCCGTCTTTGCGCGCGCCTGTGAAGGCGCCGGCTTTATAGCCGAAGAGCTCGCTTTCAATCAGCGTTTCGGGAATGGCGGCGCAGTTGACAGCCACGAATGGGCGGCTCGCACGCTCGCTGACCAGGTGCATTGCGTGCGCGAAGGCTTCCTTTCCGGAGCCCGTCGGCCCCTGGATCAGCACGGATACATTGGAGTTTGCGATCCGGTAGGCGCTGCGTGCATTCCGCAGCATCTGCGGGTCCTCCCCGGCGAGGTCTTCCAGTGTCAGTGTCTCGCCCATCTGCTTGCCCGGAACCCGCACTACCGTGGGGGAGGTGCTGCCATTGCTCGTATTGCTTGGGGGCGCTGAAATTACCGGGCATACGCGCTCTTCCTTCAACAGTGGCTCGCAACGCTCGTACAGCACGAGTCCGTTGGTGTCCATCAACATCAACGTGTAGCCGAATCCACTTAGCCTTTCGTACACGCGGTCCAGCTCCGGGGTGGCCAGCGCGATGAGGGACGCATGCCGTTCGGTGTCGGGCAGCCTCTCCCAATGACCCAAGATCGACTCTGGTCCACCCTCCGGCGGCAGCTCGCGCAGGGCATGCTCCTGCTCACCCGCCAAGCGCTCCGTCGAACGCCGGATTCCCGTTGCGTTTGCCATACGACCTCCCCCTCGTAGGATCACTGTCTGCACCACGTATGCCACGGCGACACGTGACAGTGTCCCGGTAGGGAAACACGTTGGCTCGCTGATCGCAAGCCCCGCAATCGCAACATTCTCCGGGTCTGGCCACGCTTGCTTGTTGGATTCTTCCGCGGCCGCAGCAGCGCACGTTCCATTGCCGTGACAACTCTGTATCAAACATCGACACAAATGGAACAGACCCGACGATCTAGATCCGGATTGTGGTGTGCTCGCTACAGACTCTCGTGCCAGATTCCAATGTTGGCATGGCCGTTGCACTTCTTCGACGGCCGCCGTCGGGCGGACGATTCAGCAGCGCGCAACGTGCGGACTATTCGAAGGAACGCTCCCATGAAATATCAACGCATCAGTCTCTCAGTGGCGATGGCCGTGGTGAGTGCAACGGCTTTCGTCCCGGCCGCTCGTGCCATCGACGTCCAGGCCGGCGACTGGAAACTCTCCATTACCGGCAACGTCAACGCCCACTACATCTACTCGCGATGCGACACGAGTGGACGCGTCGTCGCCGGTGGTCTTGCATGCACAGACTCAGACTCGTCATCGTCTTCCGTGAGCAACGGGTTGCTGCCGGCCTCGCTGGGCATCAGTGGAGCTACGACGCAGGGTGACTACGACCTGGGCTTTACCTTTGGCCTGTATCCGGGCATCAGCACCAACGACGGAGGCAGTCCGAACCTGCAGCAGGGGTCGGGGTCCACGCATACCGCCTTGGGCACCGCAGGACTGGACATCCGCCAGGTCTTCCTGACGTTCGGCAACAAGGACATGGGAACCGTGATGGCGGGGCGCAATATCGGTCTGTTCGCCGCCGACGCGATCTTGAATGACATGACTCTGCTCGGGGTAGGTGCCGGCAACGGCAACTACGCCGCACCCGCCAACACGTCGCTGGGATCGATCGGCCTCGGCTACATCTACACCGACTGGCTATCGCAGATCGACTACACCACCCCGGATATCATGGGGGCGAAGGCGACGATCGGCATCTTCGATCCGCTGAATACGTTGAGCCAGATTCCCGCATCCAAGAAGGCGCCGGGTATCCACGCCAAGCTTGCCTACACCCTCGGCTCGTTGTATCTGTCGACCTCCGGGTTGTTCCAACAGCAGCGCAACACGTCGACGGCTCTCGGATTCAACACAAACTACAACAGCTGGGCGATCGACTTTGGCGGCAAGTACGATTTCGAGGGCTTCGAGGTCCTGGGCTGGTACTACACTGGCAAGGGTGTCGGCACGACGGGCCTGTTCGTGAGCTCCGATGACGGACACGGAGATCCGCGCAATTCGGACGGCTTTCTGGTTCAGGGGACTTACAAGATCGTCTCCACCAAATTCGGCGTCAACTACGGCCAGAGCAACCTGCACAAGGCCAACACGTTCTTTGACGCCGGTCTCGCCGGTCTGGTGAACAAGAATGACAAGGTCACCGTGGGCGTCTATCAGGATCTGACCACGAACCTTCTGGTGCTGCTCGAGGTCAGCCGGCTGGAGTCGCGCAGCCAGGCCGGCCTGCTCATCACCAGCCGTAACATCAACGTCGGCGCGTTTCTGAAGTTCTGAAGGACTGCGGGCAACGGTCGAATATGGGAGCGACCGGCGCGCTTGCGCGCGGCGGTGTCGGTGCTATCACGCACCGGCACCGCGCCCGCGGCTTGCGCGTATCACCGCCGCGGTGCTACGCATGCACGAGCGTGACCGTGGCGCCTGCGGTTTAGCGGATCTGTGGAGCCCGATGGGTCATCAAATGAGTTTCAGGTCAACAGGTGTAGAGCCCGGAAATACCCGTTGGATCTGGTCCGACGACAGGCCCCAGAGCGATGCGAAGAGCCCACCCAGAACCGCGCGATATTCATTGAGCACCGGATAGTCGCGATCCTGGAACAAATTCGGCCGATCAACTTTCGTTTGGTCACCGGCCATCCGGCCACCGTTGATGCTACCGCCGAGCAGCCAATACACGGAGCCATGCCCATGATCGGTGCCCTTGTTGCCGTTCTCGCGGAATGTGCGGCCAAACTCTGATACGACAGCGACCACCGTGTTACGCCACTCGCCGCCAAGCTCCTGGGAGAAAGCGGCCAACCCTTTGCCGAGGCTGTCCATATTGCTGGCGAGGGTGCCTTGCGCAGCCCCTTCGTTGACGTGGGTGTCCCAGCCGCCTACGTCGATAAACCCGATTCGGTATTGATCCTTCATGAGTCGCCCAACCCGCCGTGCTTCGAGCTCAAATCCCTTCGGGGTGATAGCATCGCGGTTGGCGGCTTTCATCTCTTGTTCCAAAACGCGACTGACTTCCTGTCGCAACTCCAAGCCATCCTCGACCTCCGGTCGCAGGTGGTGGCCCGCGTACATCTCAGACAGGATCGAGGCTTGGCGCGCATCGAATACAGGCTTGCCGACGGCCTTGAGCGAGATGTTGGGAATGTCGGAGTCACCGCGAAAGCAGACGGGGAGGGAGTCGGTGAACGCTATTGGCGCCGCGGCATTGACTACGCCGGCCAGTCGCGAAAGAAAGCCGGAGCGCAGATCGTGTGAGCCTTGCAGTGGTTGACCCAGCTCAATGCTGTCCTGGGTCTCGAAATGGCTGCGGGAAAGGTCGTCTGTGCCGGCGAATGGAATGAAGAGCGCTTGGCGCTGAGCGTAAAGCGGGGCTATCGACGAGCGCAGGACGGGAGCCAGCGCCCAGTCCGAATCCAGGGCAACAGCACCGCCTGTCTGCTGGCCAGCGGGCTTCGGTACCGCGATGTTGGGACGAGTCTCGTAGTAGTAGGAGCTGGAATATGGGATGACGATATTGGCGCAATCGTATCCTCCGCGCAGAAAGACCAACAGAAAGCGTGGTGAGCCGGGGGGCGCGGCAAAAAGCTGCCCTGAGGCGGTCAGGGCGGGAGCGGAGGCGGCCAGTAGCTTGAGAAAGGCTCGTCTTTTCATGGCAGCAAATTTCCTGGTGCTCGCGTCAGTGACTTCAGTTCAACGGTAATTGAGAGCCGGTGATGCGAGCAGGAACGTGTTCCACTCGAGCTGCGACGCTGCGCGATCGAGCGCGGTGCGAACATTTGCCGGCAGGAACGGCTCGACAGTCGTGAAATACAGCCTGGTGGAAAGCTGAGGAAATCCCGTCGTGGTCGCCGGAGTGCCGTCCTCGGGATCGAACAGCCCACCATTGCCACTGCCGATAGCGCGGGCAATCTCGAATCTGCGGCTCATCTGTCCCGAGCTGGCCCAGGCGCTCTCCGTCAGAGGAAAACCGTCCGGCGTCAGGGATCCAAACAGCGGCTCGCCCAAAGCATTCAGCCAGTTCACGATCGGGTGGGTGTTGGCGATGGGCTTGCCGTCGTAAGCAAGGCGCACGGTGGAAATCACAAAGTGCATCGGATCTTTGAATTTGCCGCCGAGTGATGTCGCGAATTCGTGCGATTCGAAGAGCGTCTCCAACACTGCGGCAATGTCACCATGCGTCTTCTGAAAGGTCTTCGCCATCCGGTCCGTCAGCGAGCGCGGTGGGTCATCCGAAACGAAATACAGTGCCAGCTTGCGCGAAACGAATTGCGCGCATGCCGGCTGGGTCACGATCAAATCGATCGCTTGTTCCACCTCGCCGAAACCGCCGATTTCTGCGCAGGCATCGCCTGCTCGCCCTCGGCCCGGGGATGTCCCTCGCAGGCCATCCCGCGCGACGCATGCGTCGCCCCCATCGATGTGCTTGCCCAGCAGGGTCTTGGGGCCGAAGTCGTGTCGCGCCGGGTTGAACTCGAACGCGCCCTGGTGGCGGTAAAGCGTTTGCCACTCCGGTTTGAGCTTGGGCTCGTTGCCGGAAGGATTGATGCCGACGCCAGTCAACACCCGAGCCAGCTCCTGAATGTCCTGTTGGGTATACCCTGAGCCTACACCCAGGGTATGCAGCTCCAGCAGTTCGCGGGCGTAGTTCTCGTTGATGTGGCCGCTGGCGTTTTGTGCGTTGTCGAGATACAGCAGCATCGCCGGGTGAGTCAGTGTCGCCATGACGAGGTCGCGGAAGTGGCCGAGCGCGTGCGGCCGGATAGCCTGCTCGGCGTAATCGCCTACCAACCATGGATTGTTGGCTTTATATTGGAAGACGCTGAAGTGGTCCAGCCACAGCCACGTCAACTGCTCTTGTAGTTGCGCTGGCGAATACAACGCCCTGAGAATTTCCCGGCGCGCTGCCTCGTAGGCCAGCCTGTTGCCTCTGTCATTCAGCGCCTTCCGTTCCGTTTGCCTCTGTGCGTCGTCCGTGATGGCGTTGATGCGTTGATTCTCGCGGTTGACATAGGCCAGAAGCGCCGCGCCGTCATTGTGGGAAATGTCCAGGGCATCGATTTCTGCGGCCACCTCTGGAGGGAGGCGGAGGTTCTTTGGGTGCAGTTGCTCATCCAAGAAGCGCCTGCGCCCGAGCTTGTTGTATTCGTCGACAGTCGCGGTCGTTTGTCCGTACGTCACCCGATCCAGCCATTGGACATCCTGGCGGGAAAGGCCGCTGGCCCCTGCCCACGTTGGTAGCAGCACGATGACCGCCGTCGTGAATACGTGGATTTCGCTTACAGCCGCGGATTTCATCGAAGTATCCTGCAGTGGGTGATTGCCCATCGGACGTCCTGCCGCGAGACTGCCTCACTGGCAAGAGTACTAGTACTGGCCGTCGCGGCGGCCGCGCTGGCGGCCAGCAACGCTCGTTTCCACATAGCTCTTGAAAACGGAACAGGCCCTCGGCGGCTGACAAGGCCGTATGACGATTTGTCCCGTCCAGGCGTGCCAAGGGGCAGGACCCGCAGGGACAATAGAGCCAATGCCAGCGGAACTGGCCGCGTGGGCGCGTGGGAGGCTACGATGATGATTTCGGCCGCAGAGCCCGCTTTCAGGCCGGCTGCGAAAAATCATGGAGTGCCCATGCGTCTTCTCATTCTCGGTTGTGTGGCTCTGCTCACCGCCTTCCAAGCGGCGGTGGCGGCCCCGCAAGCGGGACCATCGCACTTGTTTCAGGGGTCCGACATCTTCGATCTGCAATGGGTTCAGGATCCGCAGATCAGTCCCGATGGGCGGGAGATTGCGTACGTACGCATGTCTTACGACATCATGTCGGACCGCCCGACCTCCACCATCTGGCTCATGGATGTCGCGACAGGCCAGCAGCACCCCGTTTCCACCGGACCGGGAGCGCACATTTCGCCCCGGTGGTCTCCCGATGGAAAGCGCCTTGCGTACGTTTCCACCGCGGAAGGGGGGCGAGCGCAGCTTTTTGTCCGTTGGATGCAGGGTGGCGAGGCAGCCCGTATCACCGACCTGACGCAAACCCCCAGTGCCCTTTCCTGGGCTCCAGATGGGCGCTCTATTGCTTTCATCCTGTTTGTTCCGGACGAAAAGCCCAGGCTTGGCACGGCGCCTGCGAAGCCCGAGGGGGCAATATGGGCAGAGCCTCTGACGGTCATCACCGATGTCACCTATCGGGCTGATGGCGCTGGTTATCTGGCACCGGGCTATTCGCACGCCTTCGTGGTGTCTGCCGAGGGCGGACCCGCGCGTCAGCTCACGTTCGGCCCTTACAATGACGCCGGCCCGATCGGGTGGACTCCCGACAGCCACTTCCTCCTGCTGAGTGGTAACCGTGAAGATAACTGGCGCCTCGATGCGATCAGCTCACAGATCTACCGCGTATCGGTTGCTGACGCGACTCTCACACCGCTCACGCATCGGCGTGGCCCATTTCACGCGCCGGTAGCTTCTCCCGACGGCTCGAAGATCGCCTATCTCGGTTTCGATGACCGGCAACTCGGGTACCAGGATGTACGCGTGTATGTCATGGACCGTGATGGCAGCAATGCCCGCTCCCTCTCGGATGATCTGGATCGCACCGTCGAGGCGGTGATGTGGGCTCCTGATGGGCACAGTCTCTATATCCGATACGCCGACAAGGCGATCATGAAAGTCGCGCGCCTTTCGCTCACCGGACGCCTCGAGCCCGTTGCCTCCGGACTGGCTGGAGGTGAGCTCGACAGGCCCTACACCATTGGAGGGGATTTCAGCGTGGCTGGCAACGGAACGGTTGCCTTCACCAGCGGTGACCCAACACATCCTGCCGACCTGGCCGTCGCGCGGGGTGGCCGCGTGACGCGCCTCACGCGGCTTGACGACACTCTGTTTACCGACCGGAAGCTCGGGGAAGTGCGGCCACTGGCAGTGACGTCCTCATTCGACAAGCGGCCTATCGATGCCTGGCTCGTGTTGCCGCCGTTCTTCGAGGCTGGCAAGAAATATCCGTTGATCCTGGAGATCCATGGCGGCCCGTTTGCAAGCTACGGCCCCTTGTTTTCGACCGACGATCAGCTCTATGCCGCCGCAGGATATGTCGTTCTCTACTGCAACCCGCGCGGCTCAACCTCCTATGGCGAGGAGTTTGCCGATCTCATCAATCATGACTATCCCAGTCACGACTATGACGATCTGATGAGCGCGGTGGATGCGGCGCTCGCCACAGGCATGGTGAGCCCGGATGGATTGTTTGTGACCGGTGGCTCCGGAGGCGGAGTGTTGACTGCCTGGATCGTCGGCAAGACGCACCGTTTCCGGGCGGCGGCCGTGCAGAAACCGGTGATCAATTGGGCGAGCTTTTCGTTGACCACGGACATCGCGACTCTCGTTCCGAAGTATTGGTTCGGCAAGCTTCCGTGGGAGGACCCACAGGCTTACTGGCAGCACTCGCCGCTGTCCCTCGTCGGCAATGTCGTGACGCCGACGTTGGTCATCGTAGGCGACCAGGACTTCCGCACGCCGGTCAGTGACTCGGAGCAATACTACGAGGCCTTGAAGCTGAGGGGCATTCCGACCGCGCTCGTGAAAGTGCCCGGTGCCTCGCATGGAGGATTGGCCGCCCGGCCCTCGCAATCGGCCGCCAAAGCCAGCGCTATTCTCGCGTGGTACCAACGCTATCAGTCCGCGCGAAACGACTCATCCGTGGCGAGCTCTCCCTAACGGGAGATAGCGTACCGTCGGCTTCCGCGGAAAGAATTGGGGGGTGAGAGCCGATCGGGCTCTCGCTTTCCATTTCCAGATTGCTTTCCCTTTTGCCAAAGGCGCTCTCATGTCCGTCAAACTGACTGTCAACAATCAGAGCCACGATCTCGACATCGATCCAAACATGCCGCTGCTTTGGGCGATTCGTGACCATCTGCAGCTGACCGGCACGAAATTCGGCTGCGGAATGGCGCTGTGCGGCGCATGCACTGTGCACGTGGACGGGCAGGCAATTCGCTCGTGCGTCACGCCGGTCTCGGCGGTCGAGGGTAAGAGGGTCACGACCATCGAAGGGCTGGATACTCCCTCGGGCAAAGCGGTTCAGAAAGCCTGGGTCTCCTTGGACGTTCCCCAGTGTGGTTATTGCCAGAGTGGACAGGTCATGTCCGCGGCCGCGCTGTTGGCCCGGAATTCGAAACCGACAGACAGCGATATCGACGCCGCCATGGCAGGCAACATTTGTCGATGCGCGACGTACACGCGTATCCGAAACGCCATTCACGAAGCCGCTGACGCTCTGCCGGCTACGTCCACACGCGGCTGAGTGCAATTTTCAGAGGATTCCCCTATGTATTTCCGTGACCTGAAAGATCCTTCGTCCCTGTGGCCTGGCGCGTCCACATCGGAGCTGACAAGGCGGGACTTCCTCAAGCTCACCACCCTCGCGGGCGCGGGATTGACACTCGGCGCGGTCTCACCAGGGCGAGCACCGGCGGCGGCTGCCAATGCCTCGGCTGGGGTTGCGACGCCCTTTGTGCGTATCGATCCAGATAACACGGTCACGGTCATTTGCAAGCACGTGGAGGCAGGACAAGGTGTCTGGACAGGCCTGTCCGCCCTTGTCGCCGAGGAGTTGGACGCCTCCTGGAGTCAGATGCGCGTCGAGAGCGCGCCCGCGAAAGTGCCCTTGTATGGCAACCTCGCGTTCGATCCGAAAGGCGGCGTGCAGGGCACCGGCGGCTCGACCGCGATCTCGAACTCCTGGACGCAACTCAGGCAAGCCGGAGCAACGGCGCGCGCGATGTTGGTCCAGGCCGCCGCTGCGCAATGGCAAGTGCCCGCAGCGGACATCACCGTCAGTGACGGTGTGGTAGCGCATGCGGGTTCTGGAAAGAAAGCAACCTTTGGTGAGCTCGCCGCGCGCGCGTCCAGGATTCCGGTTCCGACAGATGTGAAGCTCAAGGACCCGAGCCAGTTCAAGATCATCGGCCGTGACAAGCTGCCTCGGCTCGACAGCCACGCGAAAACATTCGGCCAGCAGCAGTTCGCGATCGACGTCATGTTGCCCGGAATGATGACGGCCGTCGTGATGCGGCCGCCCCGTTTCGGCGCCAAGGTGGTTTCGTTCGATGCGACACAGGCCAAGGGTGTTCCGGGCGTGGTCGACGTGGTGCAGATCCCACGAGGCGTGGCCGTTGTCGGGCGCGACACATGGTCGGCGAAGAAGGGTCGCGAAGTGTTGCAAGTGACATGGGACGAGTCCGGCGCGGAGAAACGCAGCACCGCTGACATGATGGCGGACTACAAGCGGTTGAGCCAGCTTCCGGACGCGGTCAAAGTCACTCGCGAGGGCGATGTCGAGGCCGCTCTGAAAGGCGCGGCTCACACCATCGATGCGGAATTCGAGTTTCCCTATCTCGCACACGCGCCGATGGAGCCGCTGACCGCGGTCGCGCGGCTGAGTGCCGACAAGTGCGAGATCTGGGCGGGTTGTCAGTTTCAGACCATCGACCAGGCGAATGTCGCCACGGCCGTCGGCCTCAAGCCGGAGCAGGTATCGATCACTACTCTAGCCGCCGGAGGGACGTTCGGGCGGCGCGCCAATGTTGAATCCGACTACATCGTGGAGGCAGCTTCCATCGCGAAGGCGGTGGGTGGCAAGTATCCCGTACGAGTCATCTGGACGCGTGAGGACGACATCACTGGAGGCCGTTATCGGCCTATGAACTATCACCGTATCACCGCGGGGGTCAGCCGGGAGGGCAAGATCGTAGCGTACAAGCAGCGCGTCGTCGGGCAGTCGATATTCGCGGGTACGCCATTCGCTGCCTGGATGAAGGAAGGCGTCGATCCCACCGCGGTCGAGGGCGGTGCCGCCGAGCAGTACGATCTTCCCAATGTGGATGTGACCTGGACTGCGGCGAAAAGCCCGATTCCAGTGCTTTGGTGGCGCTCGGTCGGCCACTCCCACATGTCGGTCTCCAAGGAAATCGTCATCGATGAGCTTGCTGAAGCGGCGGGCAAGGACCCGGTCGCCTTCCGGTTGGCGCATCTGGAGAAGCATCCGAGACATGCGACGGCCTTACGACTTGCCGCCGAAAAGGCGGGTTGGGATAAGCCGTTCTCAAAAGAGAAGGGCCGCGGACGCGGAGTCGCCGTTCAGGAGTCCTTTGGAAGTGTTGTGGCGCAGGTCGCCGAAGTCACCGTAACAGGCAATACCATCAGGGTGGATCGGGTCGTTTGCGCCGTCGACTGCGGTATCGCTGTGAATCCCGATGTGATCAAGGCACAAATGCAAAGCGGCATTGGCTATGGTCTGGCGGCTGCGCTCCACGGGAAGATCACCTTCACGGACGGACACGTCGATCAGACCAACTTCCACGAGTACACGGTGTTGCGCATCAACGAGATGCCTCGCGCGATAGAGGTGCACATCGTGCCCTCGACAAACCCACCTTCGGGAGTGGGTGAGCCGGGGCTGCCTCCGATCGCCCCGGCCGTCGCAAACGCGGTACGCGCCGCGACCGGCATCAAGCTGCGCAGGTTGCCGTTTGATCTCGCGCAGGCCCGCGCTACGACCGCTAAAGTTTGACAGGTGCCTCAGACCCGGATGAATCGAGATCGCGCGCGGGTTTGCCATTTGGGCACGAGGTGCTCAACGACCAGGCGCAGCAATTCGTCGGTCTCCGGGTAAGCGGCTCCTGCCTCGACGGGCGCGACACGAACATCCTCGTACGGAATCGATACTTCGTACAGGCGACCTTTGAACGTGAAGCGATTGGAGCCTTGCGACCAGAAAGAACCGCGGGTTCCCTCGAATTGGATTCCGGGCAGGCGCGCCAGAGAAGTGCATAAGGCGCCCACGCTCGTGAAGCGCTGATTCAGCTCGAAGCTGCCCAACGAGCCTCCGGGGTCCCTGAACTCGCTCACCATGCTGGTGCGGACACTGAGGTGAAAGCGGCTCTCCGCACCCGGCAGGCGGACTGCGAGACGGCCTTGATCGTGCGTTGACAAGGTCAAGTGCACCCAAGCCCCACGATGAGGAAATCTAAGCAAAAATACCCCGGTACCCAGGGGCGGATTTCACAGAAGATCGGCGCAATTTGAAAAGTTGTGATCGGGATATTCGAGGCGAGCCAAGACGGCATCGCGCGCCGCTCCGGGGGAGGGCGCGCGCCGCCTATGCTATCCCGCAGCTTTCATCTGTGCGGCCACTTTTTCTGCCTGCTCACTGACTCGCTTATAAGCGGGCCTGTCCGAAATGCGAGCGACATAGCTTTGGAAAATCGGCCGAGGCTCGAGGCTCTGGGTCATCAGCCCAAACCTGATTTGCGAGCCGACGTAGACATCCGCTGCGCTGAAGCGATCGCCCAGAATGTACGGCCCTGGAGCCAGTGCCTTCTCGAGTGTGTTTACAGTATCGGTGTAGGTGCCGTATCCCACCAGGGACGTGCGCTCTGACTGCGGTCTATTCAACATGCGATCTACGACCGCGGCCTCCACACATCCGGCACCGAAAAAGAACCAGCGGAAGTACGTGCCGCGTGCCGGATCCTCATTACCGGGTGCGAGCCGGGCGGCGGGAAACGCGTCCGCGAGATACGCGCAGATCGCCGGGGACTCTGTGACGACGACGCCGCGGTGGACGATAGTCGGCAGTTTTCCCATGGGATTGATATTCAGGAACGCCGGCGTCTTGTTCTCGCCCTTTTCGAAGTTCACCAACTCTAAACGATACGGCGCGCCTGCTTCCTCCAGCATCCAATGCGCGATTCGGGCGCGCGACATCGGACTGTAATAAAGAACGATCTCCTCACTCATTAGCTTCTCCTGCGGACCGGTTGAGGTGCGGCCGCCAGGATACTGCGAGCGGGTCTTCAGCGGGAGAGCGTTGTAGGCGTCGCGCCTGAGTCCGTGGCTGCGAGGTCGCGGGCTTTGCGGGCTCGAAGGAAATAGCGAAATGCACGTCCAAAAATCTGCAGGATCGACCGCAGGCCTGGCATCGGGTCGCGCCAGCTTACGTAGGCGAAGCTCCGGCAGCTTGCGACTGAAATCAACCAGGACGCGACACCGATGCGCCCAGCGGTGTCGCGGAGCATCCGGAATGTGTCGATGTCCTTGGTGATGTAGACCCAGCGTGTGCGTTTCACGGCCGGGCGGGGCTCGACATCCTCGAGCGACTCTCCGATCAGGTCGCGATAAGCCAATAACGGAAGGTTGACTCCGCAATCGCGCAAATGGCCGATCGTCAGGAATGGGCGCGCGTTGAAATCTATCAGATAGAAGGCGCCCGTCGCCGTGTCGCGCAACCATTCGATGCCGAAGATGCCGTGAAAGCGGACTCTTTCGAGCAGCCGCTCTGTCGCCTCGAACAGAAATTGCTCTTCTTTGGAAGGCAACGGTGCCGGAATCTCACCCAGCGAGGTTGCGCCGAAGTCGGGAGGGAACTGTCGGATTCGACAATGGGAGGTCAGGGACACCACTCGGCCATTGCGATCACATAACCCGTAACAGTCGAATATGTTGCCGTCGCCGCCGCGGATCATTCGTTGGACGACCAGCGACTCCGCTCCGTGATTCCGTACGTAGCTCAACAGTTGGTCGCGGTCTGCGAGCACCAGGTTTTTGCCGGTCATTCTGCAGCTGCCGACACCGTCGTAGCTGGGTTTGAGAATGTAAGGCCCCTTTTGCTGACTGCTCCATTCCACGACCTCTGCCAACGTGGGAGTCGAGAGGCTTGGGATGACGGGTGCGCCGACGGCTTGAGCCGTCTGGTATAGCGTGGTCTTGTTGATGATGCGGGCGAGCTGGGCATACGGTAACTGCCACACTCTGCAATAAGGCTCCAGGTCCGCGTAATGCTTCGCCAAAAGCAACGCGTGCACATCCCCTGTGGGAAATACCACGGGCCGCCCACCGCGTTTTCTCGCGTAATGGATCAGAAACCGAATGAGTCCCGCGTCATCGTTATGCAGGTGGTAACAGGGGACCTTTGTCGCGTAACGGGAGTCGTGCAGCGGGTCATCGGCACGAAACAGAAACGCGTGGACTTCGATACCGCATTCGGCGAGTGCTCTGACCGTAGCGATACCTGTTACGGTGTTGCACAGAACGATCGTTGGCACCGTAGCGCCACATGCACCTGGGTCGCTGTGCGTTGCGGAAGAGATGGAAGAAATTGCGGCGTTCTCGGTCTAGTGTTTGTGCGGAACGGTAGCAGAATGAGGGGCGCATACCTAGAGCATCGCCTCACACTGCTGACTTAATTACGCGCCGCTGTGTATCGAATCGACCCAACGGTTGTTTCGGGGCAGGCGCCTTTCGAGCAGCTTTCGAGGCGGCTGCCTGACGTGCGACCGGTATTGACGTGCAGACAATGTCAGCTGCCTGACGAACCCCTTCCGGCCTACAACGCGCCTCGATGCTAACCCCCTGGTAACGGTGTTTCCGTGAGCCAGTACCGCTTTTCTTCATCCGGCCCGAGGGCGTGTCGCTGGCGTGTCGCCTTCCGCCTTCCTTGGGCACAACATTTGCTACCCCGCGCTGAATGCACGCGCCAGAGCAAAAGGTCCGACCGTTCGCAATTGACGCTTCCCCGTCGGCGTCTCTTCGAAGCGTGTTACGCAATGAGGTGAAGTACGGCCTGCGCTATCTGGTCCGAGACACATTGCAGAGTGAGCGCCGGATCCAAACGCTCCTGGCCCACGAGCGCTGGCCCCGGGATCGGCTGGACGCCGAGGTCGACCGGCTGCTTACGACTACCCTGCAGGCAGCGATACGTCGAATTCCCCGATACCGGGGGCTGAAGGTGCATTTCCGAACGGGAGACGTCCGCCAGGTGCTCCGGGACTACTTTCCCATTATTGACCGGACGGATCTCACCGAACGACCGGCGGACCATTACCCGTACGGGAGTACGCCGCGTCCGTGGACGATAGTCGGCAGGACGAGCGGGACTTCGGGCACCCCATTGCAGGTGTTTCGCAGCCTGGAGTCCGTATTGTGGGAAAACGCCGTGGTCGAGCGGCACTTTCGCTGGGCCGGGTATCGTCCGGGAATGCCTCGCGCGTACCTACGGGGTGATCTCGTCGTGCCCATCGACCAGGCGATGCCGCCTTATTGGTTCCTGAATCGGTACAACAACCAGTTGATAGTTTCATCGCGTCATCTGCGGGAGGAGTACGTCGACGACATCGTCGGCATGCTGCAAGACTTTGCCCCCTTCATGATGGAGGCGTATCCCTCGACCGCCTACGAGCTCGCGCTCCTGCTGGAGAAGCGGAATACCTCGCTGCGAATCCCATACGTATTCACAGGATCCGAGCCGCTGTATCCGCACCAACGCGAGCTCATCGAGGTACGGCTGGCGACTCGGGTGATGGATCATTATGGGATGGCTGAGCGTATTGCCTATGCAACTGAATGCGAGCTGGGGAGTCTGCACGTAAACAGTGACTATTCCTACTTCGAGATCGTAGACGAGCACGGGCACCCTACCGATGACGAGGGGTATGTTGTTGGAACCACGTTTCACAACACCGTGATGCCGTTGGTTCGTTATCGGATGTCGGATCGAACTCGGTGGCGGCGAGTGGATTGTGCGTGCGGACGAACGTACCCGGTGATCGAGCCGGTGACCGGAAAATACGAGGATACCCTGTTCGGCTCCCGTGGACAGCGTATCAGCCCCTCGGTGGTGACTTTCGCGTTCAAATCACTGCGCGGTATCAGGTACTCGCAGGTGGCGCAGACCGACGAAGCCACCTGGGAGATCCGGGTCGTACCGGACTCTTCGTTCAACGACTCGGAGCGCAATCGGCTCATCCAGAACGTAAAAGACCTCGTCGATCCCGGTATCCACGTCGTCGTGCGCGAGGTTTCCGATGTACCGCGCACTTCCGCGCACAAATATCGATGGATCGTGAACGAGTCGAAGAAGCGTTGACGCCGTTTATCAGCCGAATTGGTTGGAGTGTCTGGGGCGAGCCTTCCCCGCGCGAGGTCGTAAAGCAAGATCGTCGCGCGTTCCCTGGTATTCTGTCGCGGTAATAAGTGCGTCTGGCGCAGACGCGATTCCGCGGATCCGCTCTAGCCGGTATTTTTTGACTATGGTGACTCGTCGTGAAGTACTGGGGATTGCTGCAGGCGTTGCTGCTGGTGTTCCCGCTTTGGCTTCTCCGGCTAGGGAGAAGACGCTTCTGATCCTCGGTGGCACCGGCTTCATCGGACCGCATTTGACTCAAGAGGCCTTGCGGCTCGGTTGGAAGGTCACGCACTTCAATCGCGGCAAACGCTCAGCGGGTGGCGTCCCCGGAGTGGAAACACTCATTGGCGATCGCAAGGGCCAACTCGAGGCGCTGCGCGGACGTACCTGGGACGTCGTCATAGACGACACGGGTTATATACCGAAGTACGTCAAGATGTCCGCTGAGCTGTTGGCTTCGAATGTCGGATATTGCTTGTTCATCTCGAGCATCTCCGCCTACGCAAGCTTCGCGAAACCGAACGATGAGCGCTCACCGACCGGAAAGCTGTCGGATCCTGACATTGAGGAGGTCACGAACGACACGTACGGGCCCATGAAGGCCCTGTGTGAACAGTATTCGGAACAGGCCTTCAAAGGCCGCATCGCCGTGGTGAGGCCAGGTTACATTGTGGGGCCGTTGGATCCCTCGGATCGCTTTACCTACTGGCCGGTGCGTGTCTCGCGGGGAGGCGAGATGCTCGCCCCCGGCACGCCACACGATCCAATCCAAGTCATTGACGTACGGGATCTCGTTATCTGGATGATGAGGCTCGTCGAGACGCGTACGACGGGGTATTTCAACGCCATTTCCCCTCCGCGCGCTTTCACCATGGGCGATCTCATCGAAGCCAGCCGCCGGGCCAGTCCGAAGTCGGCAACGACAGTAACGTGGGTATCGGAAGATTTTCTCGCCTCCCATTGGAAACCCGAAGAGCTCGATCTACCGCCCTGGTCACCCACCAAAGGTGATTCGGCCGGCAGCTCGCTCACTACGGTTCAGCGGGCGGCCCATACGGGCCTTCGCTCGAGACCGCTCCAGGAGACGGTTCGTGACACGCTGGAGTGGTTCCATTCACTTCCCGCCGACCGCCAGGCCAAACTGCATGCAGGCCTCGACTCGCGGAAAGAAGCCGACACGCTACATGCGTGGCACGAGAGCGGCGCCGCAGACGCACGCCAGCCGAAAAAATTCATTTAAGAACAGAGACTTGGCCGGCTTCGAAATCTTGTAGCCTGACGGCTCGTGGCAGGCCGCGAGCCGCGATATACTACGTCCCTTCCTTCCGATGTCCCCATCGGGCGGGTGTAGTTCAATGGTAGAACTGCAGCTTCCCAAGCTGCTAACGTGGGTTCGATTCCCATCACCCGCTCCAATTGATAAATAGGTATTCTAACTAGGCTGATTTCAGCAACGCGTCGATCGTCGATTCAGAACGGAACTCACTACGACAGGCTGGGAAGTGATG
>CAZBTV010000054.1:0-44421 GCA_964494895.1 uncultured Steroidobacteraceae bacterium
CGCCCCCGACACATAGATCGGACCGGTGAGGGAGTGCGGACCGCCACCGTCGTTCTCCTTCCGTAGCTTCACGATACCTTCCACATCCAGCCCGGGCTTGATCTTCCCGAGCGAGTGGGAGAGCGTCTCGATGGAAACCGTGTCACCGGAGTTGATTACCAGCTTCGGCTTCTCCCCGGGGTCGTACCAGCCCCACTGGACGTTTTCCGGTGTCGCGGGCAGGAAATAGTGTTTGGATGTCCGTGGCGCGTGCGTGTTGGAATCGGGCCCGCCTGGCTGCTGTGCTGGGCTCGCAAGCGCGAAAGCGCCCAGGAGCGTTGCCGAAGCTGCGATCGATGTTCTCATTTGCAGTTCTCCCTGATGAATCTTCCGCCGACTGTTTTTATGACGTGATCCAGATATCGACCCGATCGACCCGAAGGGAGGCGCCTCCGTATGCTGTCGATCTTTTGTCTTTCGATGGACGAGCGGCCTCAACTGAGGCTGATGAACAAGACCAGGAGCATGAAAAGGATCAGGACGATGCCGCCGGCCACTTGGAGGGCGAACGTGCGCCAGGCCGCTGAGAACCAATTCAGCGCATACGTTTCCTTGAGCTGCATGAACAGGTGCACTGGCACGAACAGCAACGCCGGCGCAGTCAAGCCGTGCGTCACACGAGCATTCGCCATCAATGCTATCAGCGCGAGCCACAGCGACAGGAAGGAAAGCCCATACAGGGTGAAGATGGTGTGGTCGTACATCGTTATATTCCTGCGCCAGAAGAACATCAGCCACAGGAACGGCAGCGAGATCGGAACGAGCATGAACGCGAATTTATACGCTGCGTTCTTCATCTTATAGAGCATGAGATCGGGATTCTCGGCGGCATGGAGGGCAATGCGCGCGAGCGTGGGATGGGTTTGTGATTTCTCTTGCCCAAACTTGCCGAGCTTTTCTTGCAACTTGACCTGCCATTTCGGGTGGGTCGTCTGGTTTGCATTCGGTGTTGTGGCTTTGGAGCCCGCGGCGGCGGTAGCATCCAGTGCTGCCAGCGCCGTCTGGCTCTCCTGCAGGTCGTCGCGAGCGTCGTCCAATTCGTCAGAAGCGTCTTCACGTGCATCTGCCGTTTTCGCTTGCGCTAGCTTCGCTTCGCGTTCTGCCACGTGCGCGCGCGCCTTCTCGACCTCTTGCGATAACTCCTTGCGCGATTCCTCCAGCTCCGCTGCCGTCCTCATCCGCGAGTCCGGGCGCGAGCCCGCGACTGTCGAGAAGACGAAAAACATGAGAAACACGCTGAATAGAAACAGCGCGAGCGGAGAGACATAGCGCGCTCGCTGCCCGTCGATGTATCGACGCGTCAACAGTCCGGGGCGGCCAACCAGCAAAGGCAGAGTACGCCAGCTCTTGGTATCGAAGTGCAGGACGCCGTGGAGCAGCTCTTCGAGAAGGTGCAGCAGGGAGCGATGCACGTGCGCCGTCTGCCCGCACTGGTGGCAGTAGGGGCCTGCGAGTCGAGCGCTGCAGTTTGCGCATTGGCTAGGGGTGTGCGTGCCGTGGGCGGCCTTGCCCGCGTCGCCTTCGATTTCTTTTGCCACCAGGCCCGCGGTGGTCAATGCACCGGCCGGCTCGAGATCCATACTCATCAGACCTCCTTGCCGATACTGTCCATGCGGCCGGGAGAGCGGCGGGCGCACTTGACTGCGGCGAGCTGGAGAATTCCCGGCAATATCATTTCGGAGCGCCTTCGCTGGCTAGACGCACGGCTGATGAAAGCGAATCGAGATATGACACGAGATCCGCGTTGAATCGCTCCGGCGCTTCCCAGAATGGTGCATGACCAACTCCTTCGTACACCAGCGCGCGGGCGTCCGGGCACGTTCGCGCAGTGTATTCAGCCATAGCCGGCAGGTTGAAGCAGTCCGCGGAGCCATGAATCGCGAGCACCGGGACGGTGAGGGACCGGAGCACCGACTCGTAGGCTGCCGCACGTCCTCCCATGGCCGCACGTATGGCGGGAGGTACGAGAAGATTGTAGGAGAGCATCAGCTCGTGCTCCGCCGCGGGCAACGGGCCGGCAACACATCTGCGCAGGAATTCATTGGTCACGTCGCGGTTGTCTGCCGGCTCGGTTACCGTTCCCATACGCTTCAGGATGGGTGTTCCTGAGCCGAGCACGAAGCGATTGATACAGGACGTGCCGGCGACCAGAACCAGCCCGGAGATCGGCTGCGCGCCGGCGGTCTGCAGATAGTCGAGCGCGATCCTGCCGCCATAGGACCAGGCGACGATGACTGGCTGAACCAGTCCGGCCGCGTCGATCACAGCCTGAACCTCTCCGGCCCAGCGCGCACCTTCCTTGTAGTATTCCTCGGAGAGGGGCTTGTCCGAGCCGCCATGGCCGCGAAGGTCATAGGTCAGCAGGCGATATCGCTGCTGAAGCGGGCTGGACAACTGTTTGAACCAACATTGGTGGGCCTGAGAGAAACCGTGGATCAGCAACACGTCGCGTCCCGGATCCGATGGCGTCTCTTGCGCTCTCCAGTCCTGCGCCGAGATTTCGAGCCCATCGGGCGTACGTACACGCAGAGGACGGTATCGCAGGCGCTGCCCGAGTATTTCCGTCTCGACCAGGCGATCACTCATACACGAGTCATCTTACGGAAGGTGCCGTCGGGCGCAGGACGGGCGGTCGTGGCCGAATGCCACGCCGCGCGGTGGGCGGCTCGAGTGTGCCGGAAACAGCAGCGCGGATGTGCTCACCCGCAAAATCGACGAAAGCCGACACGGCAAGTGGAATCTGACGGCGACTGGGATAGACGGCGTATAAATCCGCGCCCTCGCGGCGATACTTTGCCAACACGCGCACCAGCCGGCCTGCCTCGATTTCGGAGGTAGTGACCGAGTCCGGCAAGAGCGCGATACCGAGGCCAGCGATAGCGGCACGGAGCACGACTGTCGATGCGTTGGCGCGGAATTTTCCGGATACCTCGATGCTCGTTGGACCTTCCGGACCTTGCAGGTGCCAGACGACCGACCCGGAGCGGCCCGACTGCGGAATGCAGTCGTGGGTAGCGAGCGACTGCGGTCTGGTGGGCTCTCCGCGAGCAGCAACATAGGAGGGGCTCGCAACGAGTCCGAAGTCGGTCCTGGTCAACTTGTGTCCGGTGTGCCTGGCGTCGACGAGGTGTCCGGCGCGAAAGGCCACATCGATGCTGGCGGCGATCAGATCGGTTTTTGCATCATCGAGGACGAATTCCATCCGCACCTTGGGATGGGCTGCGAGGAAGTCGGCGATCCACTCCAGCCGGAACACGTCGAAGAAGTCGGTAGGCGCCGCTACGCGGACCAGCCCTCCGGGGAACTTGTTGCCCTCGACCGACTCCTGCCCCGCCAGTGCGAGCTCGGACACGGAAGATGCGCACCGATCGAAGAACGCTTGACCGGCGGTGGTCAGCGTCAGTTTCCGGGTCGAGCGATGGATTAGGCGGGATCCGAGATCCCTTTCCAGCCTCTGTATCTTGCGGCTCACGGAATTCGCGGGCATCCCCACCCGCTGTGCCGCCTGGGCGAAGCTTCCGGCCTTCACGACTTCGACGAACAGGAAGATCTGATTCAGGTCGAGCATCCGATTACTTCCATTCCCGGATTTCAGCCGTCCCATTATGCCATCTAGTCGAGTAATCGAGGCAAGCCTATGCTCCAGGCTTCTGTCCGGCCGCTTGCGTCCGTCGGCGCTGGGACGGACTTCGACTATCAACCCTTCGAGGAACAGCAATGCCCAGAGTATTGGTTCTCTACTATTCATCGTATGGACACATTGAAACGATGGCCAACGCCGTCGCCGAGGGTGCTCGCTCGGCTGGAGCATCCGTCGACGTGAAGCGAGTGCCGGAAACGGCTCCGCTCGAAGTGGCCAAGGCTGCACACTTCAAACTCGATCAAGCCGCGCCTGTTGCGGTGATCGATGACCTCGTCAATTACGATGCCATCATCGTGGGCAGCCCGACCCGGTTCGGACGGGTGGCCTCGCAGATGGCCGCTTTCCTCGATCAGGCAGGCGGGTTGTGGATGCGGGGTGCGCTCAATGGCAAAGTGGGCGGAGCTTTTACATCCACCGCTAGCCAGCACGGAGGCCAGGAGACCACGCTTTTTTCGCTCATTACCAACCTGCTGCATTTCGGCAAGACCGTCGTGGGTCTTCCATACAGCTCTCAAGGTCAGCTCATCATCGAGGAAGTGCATGGTTGCAGCCCCTACGGAGCCACGACCATCGCCGGCGGCCAGGGGCAGCGTCAGCCCAGCCCGATAGAGCTCGATGGCGCCCGCTTCCAGGGCAAGCTCATCGCCGAAACGGCGGCCAAGTTGTTCCCGAGATAGGCGGGGTGTAGTCGGCGAGCGAGAGGATTCTTCCGATACCAGATCACCGCAAAGGACGTGCACCTGAACTGAAGAGCCCAACAGAGGGGGAGGGCGCAGGGATGAAGACGTCAAGTGTCAATGCGGACTACGATGCGCCGGTATTGATTGCGGGCGGCGGGATGGTTGGACTATGTGCCGCTGCGTTCCTTGCGCAGCGGGGAATCCGCTCGCTGGCTATCGAGCGGCTGAAAGAGAGCTCACCGCTGCCGCGTGCGGCGTTCTTCCACATGCGCACCATGGAAATGTTCCGCTCGCTCGGAATCGAGGATGCGGTACGACAGAGATCCTCGAGAGAGTTCGTTCCAGAAGGCGCCATCGTGGCGATGGAGTCGGTCGCCGGCCGCAAGCTCGGCGACATCATGTCGAGTTTGAACGAAGGCGTGGAAGCGCTCAGCCCGTGCCGCCGCCTGTATCTGAATCAACCGAGCCTCGAGCCGATCCTACGCGATCGGGCGCAGGCGAGCGGAGCCACCGTGATCCAGGGAGCGGAAATCACCGGTGTACGACAAGATCCGCAGGGCGTCACCGTTTCGGTGCGTGACCTCGATTCCGGCAAACAACGCGAGTTGAGAGGCGCATACCTGATTGCGGCGGATGGTGCCCACTCGACAGTAAGGAGTCTTCTCGGGATCCGCTACGAGGGACGCGGCGCGTTCTCGAGCTCTCTCACGATCTACTTTACCGCTGATCTCTCGCCATGGATCGGTGACCACGCCTGGTCGATCATCTATGTGAACAATCCGTTGCTCGGTGGCTTTTTTCGTATGAATCGCGCTGCGAACGCCGGATTCCTCGCGATCAATGTCGTAGGTGACCCGATGAGCGATCCGCAGGCCGCAACGAATGCGGCGGCCGATGTGAGCGAGCGGCGTCTCATCGAGCTGGTCCGCGCCGGAGCCGGCGTGCCCGATCTCGAGGTAAGAATCGACGGATTCACGCGCTGGCGCGCGTCGGCGTGTGTCGCAGAGAGATTCAGGGATGGCCGCATCTTCATTGTTGGAGATGCCGCGCACCTCATGCCTCCGAACGGCGGCTTTGGCGGAAACACCGGCATCCACGACGCGCACAACCTCGCGTGGAAGCTGGCCTTTGTGCTGAAAGCATGTGCGTCTGAAAGCCTTCTCGATACGTATGCCACGGAGCGCAAGCCGGTTGCGGAATTCACTGTGGAGCAGGCGTTCGCACGTTATGTTGGGCGGACAGCGCCGTGGCTCGAGCCCACGGAGACGCCCGCGCCGATCGTCCACGATTTCCATATCGAGCTCGGATATCTGTACGATTCACCCCTCGGCGTGCATGCCGATCCGCGGGAGACCCGCGGTATGCCTGGCTCTCGCGCCCCACACGTCTGGGTGACGAAATCGGGCCAACGTATATCGACCCTCGATCTGATCGACAACTACGTGCTCTTTGCGGGAGCGGAAGGCAGGCAGTGGGCGCGCGCCGCCGCGGAAGTGTCCGCAAGGTCCGGAGTGCCTCTCGATGCCTACTGCATGGGGCTGGATCTGCTGGACGCTGACGGCTGCTTCGGCGCAGCCTACGAAATCCCAAGCAAGGGAGCGACGTTGGTGCGGCCGGACGGCTTCGTTGCCTGGCGTAGCGATGGAGAGGCGACCGATCACAGTGGTGTTCTGGGGGAGGCCCTGGCCCGGAGCCTGAGAAACTGACATCCGTTAAGGAGGAGCCCAGATGAGCGTGAATCAATATATCAAGCGGCATCACCACCTGACTCTCAGCGTGGGGAGCGCGCAGGAAGACTACGACTTCCATACCAAGGTCCTCGGATTGAAGAGCGTCAAGAAAACCGCGCTCTATGACGGCGACGAGCCGATTCTGCATCTGTACTACGGAAACGACATGGGGGATGTGGGGACGCTGATCACGTGTTTCCCGATGCGTCATTCCGGGCGAAAAGCTCGTAAGGGGAGCGGCCAGATCTGTACCGTCGAGCTTTCCGTTCCGGAGGGCTCTCTCGAATTCTGGCAGAGACACCTCCGGGAGCATGGCTTCGAGGCGCGCGCCCAGGAGCGCTTCGGCGAGCGCCTGCTGGCCTTCGAACACCCGTGCGGCATCGAGTATGAGTTGGTCGCATCGAAAAACGACTCGCGCGAGCCTTACTCCACGGGCGTGGTGCCGAAGGAGTGTGGGATCCGTGGCACCCATGGCATCACGGTTTCGGTGCGTGATGGGGAAAACTCGGACGAATTCATGCAGTTGGGTTGGAACGGCCGCAAGCGGTGGACGGACGGCAACTACGTACGCTATGAGGTTGGCGCGGGCGGCAGCGGTTCGATCGTGGACTTCAGGATCGAGCCGAACGTACCCGCTGGAAGCTGGACGTATGGTGAGGGCGTGCCGCACCATGTCGCCTTCGAAGTAGCGGATCATGACGCGCAAAGCAAAGTGAAATTCCATCTCGAGGGTTTGGGTTTCACCGACGTTTCCGAGATGAAGGATCGCGGTTATTTCGATTCTGTATATGTCCGCACGCCCGGTGGGGCACTCTTCGAGGCGACGGTGTCGAAACCCCGTGGATTTCTGGTCGACGAGCCCTATGAAAAGCTGGGTACCAGCCTGCAGATTCCTCCGTTTTTCGCGAACCGCCGGCAGGAGCTGCTGGAAAAAGTCGAGCCACTGAGCTACTGAGCGAATCGGATGAGCCCGTTCTGCTCTCTGGAAGAGGCGATTGCGCGCAACGTGCGTGATGGCGATACGGTCGCCATGGAAGGCTTTACTCATCTCATTCCTTTCGCCGCGGGCCACGAGGTGATCCGCCAAGGCCGCAGGCATCTGACACTCGTTCGGATGACCCCGGACCTCATCTACGATCAGCTGATCGGAGTCGGCGCGGCGGATCGGCTCGTCTTCTCGTGGGGCGGGAACCCCGGAGTCGGCTCTCTGCATCGGCTGCGTGACGCTGTGGAGAATGGTTGGCCGCACCCATTGGCCATCGAGGAGCATTCACATGCCGCGATGGCCAACGCCTACGAGGCGGGCGCGTCCAATCTCCCGTTCGCGATCTTCCGGGGCTACAAGGGTGTGGATCTCCCGAAGGTGAACCCGAATATCCGCACCGTCGCGTGTCCTTTCACCGGAGAGATTCTGGCGGCCGTCCCTGCGATCCGGCCGGATGTCACGATCATCCACGCGCAGCGCGCGGATCGCGCCGGCAACGTGCTTCTGGAGGGAATCGTTGGAGCTCAGAAGCAGGCCGTGTTGGCTGCGAAGCGTGCTGTCATCACTGTGGAGGAAACAGTGGATAGTCTTGGTGCACCGGGCCTCAACGCTGTCATCCTGCCGTCCTGGACGATCGCCGCGATCTGCGTCGTACCAGGTGGTGCCTATCCCTCCTATGCTCAAGGCTATTATCGGCGCGCCAACGCGTTCTATCTGGCGTGGGATCGCATCTCTCGCGACCGCGAAGTGTTCCAGGACTGGATTCGTCACAACGTGCTCAACAGCGGTCCCGGGGCTTTCCTGGCGCACGCACGCCGTCCCGCAGCGGCCCGAGCCGGCCTATGACACCTTCTTCAGGAGCATTCACACCCGGCGAAATGATGACAATCGCTGCCGCCCGGGAGCTGAAAAGCGAAGATGTCTGCTTCGTCGGCATCGGCGCTCCTTCGGCTGCATGCAACCTCGCTCGTCTCACGCATGCGCCGGGTATCACGCTGATCTATGAGTCGGGAACGATCGGCACCCGGCCCTCCGTGCTGCCGCTGTCGATCGGTGACGGCGAGTTGTGTGAGACGGCGCTGACGACCGTCTCCGTCCCGGAGATGTTTCGTTACTGGCTTCAGGGAGGGCGGATCACCGTCGGATTCCTTGCGGGCGCGCAGATCGATCGCTACGCGAACCTCAACACGACGGTTGTGGGCCCCTACGAGCGTCCGCAGGTCCGCCTCCCCGGTGGGGGTGGGGCGCCTGAGATCGCATCCTGTTGCCAGCAGATCTTCATCACGATGGCGCTGTCTCCTCGCGCCTTCGTCGATGCGTTGCCGTTCGTGACATCGTTCGGACATGGAAATGGAAAGGGATCGCGCGAGGCGCTGGGGCTGACGACACGCGGTCCGACCAGAGTCATCACGGATCTGTGCGTGCTGGAGCCGGATCCAGAGACACGAGAGCTCGTCGTTGTATCGCTCCACTCGGGAACTACGAAGGAAGCTGCGCGCACCGCGTGCGGCTGGCCTTTACGCTTTTCCGACCGGCTATCCGAAACCCCTCCGCCAACGGACATGGAGCTGGATGTCTTGCGTGAGCTACATGCACGCACAACCGAAGCGCATCGACATGACGCATGAACGATATGCGGTGAGCGTAGGCGTTTCCCCGGACTAGGGGAGGCTAACGGCCGGGGGCGTCAATAATCGAAGCGGTAGTGCACCTCTGCGTAGACTTCGCGCGGGTTGTCGTAATGGATTCCTCCAAAGGTCAGGCTGTTATCGATGAGCAGGTGGCGGTCTGTCACGTTGAGCACCGTCAGTGACGCCGAAAGCGCCGTCGTAAAGGATTTTCCAACTGTCAGATCCAGACTGGCATGGCCTGGCAGATGGCTTGGCGGCGCGTCCCCATTGGCGAATCCCGAGCCGTAGTAGAGGTTTGCGGACACGAAGGACTGGGCGGGAAGATTCGCGTCGATCCCGATGTTGACCGTGTTGCGCTGATCGTGGTCGAGGGCGAAGAAGCCTCCGTCGGGACTGAAGTCCGTGAGGCCTCCGGTGACTGCTCCGAATCCGTCCGCTGTCTGATTCGACCACGCGAGGTGGACCTGTCCTGCGTCCCAGAATCGTGGTGAGCGTACCGTGAGCTCCCAGCCACGGATGAGAGCGCCTCCAATGGTGATCGGAAAGAAGACGTCCGATTCTCCGAGGGGGTTGTGGTCGAAGAAGTTGCGAGCCGCCGTCCGGAAGTAGTCCGTGTCAATGGTCCAGCCGGCAAGCGGAATGGTGAGGCCAAACTGACGCTCGGTGTCACGTTCGCCACGAAGCGGCAGAAAGGCGAGATTACCGTTCTGCGCGTATTGCAACAGCGGACCGGACAGCGTTTCCAGAGGTGGGGGCTGGTAGTAGCGTCCATAAAACGCCCGGAGTATCCAGTCGAGCCCCGGAATGCGAAAGGTCGCCCCCACACGTGGGCTCGTCGCGTTCTCAGTGAGAATTCCTTCAAAGCGCGTCTGCCGGACGCCTGCAGTGAGCGTCAGGCGCTGGGTCGCGCGGAAGGTCTCCTGGAAATACGCTGCGACCAGCCCGCCAGAGGGGTGTAGCGCCTGGTGCACGGCAGGGTTGCTTCCGTCGTTGAACAGGACGTCAAACGTGTGATTGTCCTGTTGGGCGAATCCAAACAGGCCGATCAGCAGGTCATTCCGATCGAAGTGCAGGCGCAGGCTTTCCTGGCCTCCCGCGTAATTCGACGAGCGGTGGTCTGTGGTGCTGCTCGGGTAATCCGTGGCGGCGCTGTCGAGATTGGCTCGGTTGTAGTGATACAAGAGCGAGCTGGTCAGTACCGCATCCGCACTGAATGTCCTGACCCACGAAAGAATGGCGAACGCGTCGGCTTCCCGTTGAACGTCATCCATCATGTCTCCGGGGCTGATCGGAATCTGATATTCGTCCCGGCGGGCGCTCGTGACGAGGCGCAACTGGTTGTCCGGGTCGACGTTATAGATGAATGTGGCAAATGCCCCGTATCCGAGTTGAGAGTCGTGAAGGATCTGGGCTACAGGTGTCTCCAGGCCAAGATTGCTGCGATTGCCGTTCACGCTGGCGTAGTAGGCGAAATTTTGCGTGTGGCTGCCAACGCTCAGATAGTCGTTCGTCTGGCCGTAGTTACAAGGATGTCGCCCTGATTGTTGAGCCCGAAGCCTGTGCGTGGCACGACATTGAATACACCGTACGTTCGGTCGCCCTGATCGGCCTGGTAGCTGCCGCGCTCGATCTCGAGGTAATCGATATCCTTGGGGTCGATCTGGGGTCCGAGATTGCTCGCGATATTGGTGTTGGGGATCTCGATGCCGTCGACGGCCCACAGGGTCTGATGTCCGCCCCGCACGTGGAGCTGGTCATGCACCATGTAAGCGCCGGGTACAAAGTTTGTGATCATCGCCGTGCTGTTGCTCCGGCTGGCTCCCGGCGTCCGAGCGATGTCGGTGCTGTTTACAAAAGTCGTCGGAGTGATCGTTTCCGGCACGACGGGTTCGACGCTGGATGTCACTGTCACAGTCTCGAGCGGTGCACCCCGGGCAAGCTGAACATGTGCAATGGGCGAGACCCCGGAAAGCACTGTGATTGACTGTGCCGTGGGCACGAATCCCTCGGCGCTTACCGTCAGAGCGTAGTCTCCGAGAGCAATGGACGCGAATGCGAAGCGCCCATGTTCGTCGGTCTGCGTGCTCTGCACGGCGCCAGACGTTACGGATTTGAGCTCGACGGTAGCCCCGGAAATCGGCCGATGGTCTGCATCGTGCGCAATGCCGTGTACGCTGCCAAACACGGCTGCATGGCTGGCCATTGAGGCTGTCAGCACCAGGAATGCGAGCGCAGTTGAAAACCTGCGCATGGCCCACCTGCGGAAATACGCGACTTTCGGCGGGTAGGCTTTCGACTCAAATAACGCGTGCAAAGGCACGCCGACGAGAACTGACATGGGTTCCTCGCTTGGAAAAAGGCGACAAAAGCGCTCCGCGCACCGACGAAGCACGGCGCAATTGGCTCCGATTCAACAGATCAAGCGAGGGGTGGAGGGCCGCGAGGCTGCGGGATGTTGTACCGCTGTGGCGTGAACGTTGGAAGTGAAGGGATCGCTGCTGTCGAGGAGTGATCCAGCCACGCGGCGAGTGGGAAGACATACGGGGCGGGACCGAACCCGGCCGCTCCTCCAAACACGCAATGCTCCGAATGGGACTGGTCGTGCTGGTGCCCGTCGGGGCCGCCGTGCTCGTGTCCGGGGGCGTGCTGGTGGTCAAACTCCTGGAGCTGGGCGAGGAGCTGTGCCGGGAAGCCATCGGGGCAGATCTTGACCGAGAACGGCGCATCGGCGGCGGGCATGAAGCCCACGGGAACCAGACTCCGCAGGGCGAAGGTCAACAGCAGAACGGCAACGATCCAATTGCCTGCTTTCTGATCTGGCCGGCACTGTCCCATGTGTCTGGGGGACTATTTTGATTCCTTCATCGAGTATAGCGCCGGCTCCATCGATTGCGCCATGGAGAAAAGTGCCTATCCGGCAGGGCTGCGTAAAGCGCTCGATGAGTGTGGAGTTGGTGGAGGCAATCACTCACCTGGCAGGTGGGTGCGCTTGCCATTGCTACGGTGTACCGGCGGTGCCCCAATACTGCACCGTTCGCCCTGCAAGCGGTGTATGGGGGGATGCGCGGGCATTGGCGGTGTACACTCATCCACTTTGCGGAGAGTGCGTCATGTCGCAGCCATATACGCGCATCGAGACAAAGCTGATCCATTCGGGCGAGCCCCGGCCGCGCATCGCAGGCGCGGTCGCGATGCCGATCTTCCAATCGGCGATGTTCGAATATGCGGGAGAGACGAGCTATCACGATCTCGGATATATTCGTCTCAACAACACACCGAATCATCGTGTCCTGCACGGAAAGATTGCGGCGTTGGAGAGCGCTGAGGCGGCGCTGGTCACCGCAAGCGGCATGGCGGCGATTTCGACCACGTTGCTGACGGTCCTTTCCGCGGGCGATCACATACTCGTCCAGAGCTGCCTTTACGGTGGCACGCACGATCTGCTGGCTCGCGAATTCCCCAGATTCGGAATCACCTTCGATTTCATCGACGCCAATGATCGGAATTCCTGGAAGGCGGCGCTGCGTCCGAACACGAAGGCGCTCTATGTGGAGGCAATGACCAATCCGCTGCTCGAGGTGGCGGATCTGCATGGCGCTGTCGAGCTCGCTCGGGAGCACGGCCTGGTCTCGATGATAGACAACACCTTCGCAACGCCAGTGAATTTCCGCCCGCTCGAGTTGGGATTCGATCTGTCGTTGCACAGCGCAACGAAGTTCTTGAACGGTCATTCAGACATTGTCGGAGGCGTCGTCGCCGGCCGCGCCGACATGATCAAACGAATCACACATCGGCTGAATCATCTGGGCGGGTCGATGGATCCGCATGCCGCCTTTCTGCTGGGCCGGGGGTTGAAGACGCTGGCACTGCGGGTTCGTTACCAGAACCATAGCGCGCTCAGAATCGCGCAGTTCCTGGAGTCTCATCCGGCGGTCGCGCGGGTAAATTATGCAGGGCTGGAAAGCCACCCCCAGCACGCCCGGGCGCGTGAGCTGTTCTCGGGCTTCGGTGGAGTGTTGAGCTTCGAGCTGAGAGGCTCGACAGATCGTGCCGAAGAGTTTCTCAAGAAAGCGCGTCTTGCCACGATTGCGCCGAGTCTTGGAGGCGTAGAAACGTTGCTCACGCGTCCCGCGACGACCTCGCATTCCTCGTTGACGCGAGAGGAGCGACTACGGCTCGGCATCAGCGACACCCTCATACGCATGTCGGTGGGCATCGAGGCGACGGAGGATGTCATCGATGATCTGCGGCAGGCGCTTACGTAACGACGTTGCGCTTCGCACTGCCGGCAGTAGTGCCCCACGCTAATGGTAAGTGACTGTCAGTAGTGGTGCGCGCTGCGGGCGATTGGCTGCGGTCGTGTCGTCGATTTCCATCAAGGTTAGAATGGGAGGGCCAAGGTCCTGCATGATGCGCACTTGAAAATCGACCAGGCCGAGTTGCTGTGCCTGGACCATCAAGGGTGTGACGTCGACGGCAACGTACTGGCCGATGTCCGCGCTGGTCACATCTCCGGAAACGAGGGCGGTGGCCAGTGGCGGCTGAAGGGTCCTGTCGAAGTCCGTCCCGATCAGGTTCGGCGGTTGAAAGGATACGAGCTCAACACGCACCGGGAGGCTGCCGTTGGTCGGCATGAGATTGTCGACCAGGATTTCCAGGAATGCCGAGTCGATGATCGCATTGCCGGGCACCCCGCCGGGCCCCGTCAGCGCGAAGTCCAGAAAGGCCCTGAACTCTGTCTGGTTCACGGGATCGAAGCCGGCGAGGACGGTTTGTACTGTGGCGGACATCCCCTGCGTAACCGTATAGCTGCCCGGGCCGGTCTGTTCAATATCTCCGTCGAAGCTCGGATCACTGAGAATGTGGGTCACAACTGATGTTGGCCCAGCGGGCTGGCCGCTGTCTCCCCCACAGCCGCCCAGACAAAGCAACAGACCTGCCAGGGCAATACTTGAAGCGTCGACCCGCAGCACAGTCCCCTCCCCATCACTACGCAGTTGAGCGATTTTATCCCTTCATGTCGATTCGTCAGCGAATCTGAAGAGATTGTAACTTAGCGTAAAAATGTCTACGATGAGCGAAGGTTCCGCGCGGGAGCCGTTCCGTGGCATGTCAGTCCATGGCTCGAGCAATCACCTCGCGAGAGTTCGTAATGGCTTCGAGTCCATTTCCTTGCCGGCGCCGACGAGCAGGGCTTCGTCGGACTGCCGTGAAGCGGAGTGGGTACCCCGTGAGCGCACCCGCTTGGCGGAGTGAGCCGATTCGGCGGCGAGGTTTTGATCCGTCGCGAGAGCTGTTTTCTGATAGATGGCCAGGTAGTCCCTGGCCATCCGGTCAGCTGAAAACCGCTGTTCGAAGCGGCTGCGGATTTGCCGCCGGTCGAGCCCGTCCAACCGGGCTACTGCCTGCACGGCTTCGTCGACGCTGTCCGCGACGAAACCGGTGAGGCCGTCCTCGAGAATTTCCGGCACAGCTCCGCGCCGGAATGCGATGACCGGAGTGCCGCAGGCCATCGATTCAATGACCACCACACCGAAAGGCTCTGGCCAATCCACAGGAAACAACAGCGCGCGAGCGTTGCCCAGGAAGTCGCTCTTTTGCGCTTCAGTGATCTCGCCGATGAACTCCACGCAGGGATCTTTCAGCTCCGGCCGGATGCGGCGCTCGAAAAAGTCGCGATCTGCAGTATCGACCTTGGCCGCGATACGCAAGGGTATGCCGGCCCGCCGGGCGATCTCGATCGCGCGGTCCGGCCCTTTCTCCGGGGAGATGCGACCGAGAAAAGCCAGGTAATTTCCCGTCGGCTCGTCGGTGAAGCGTAACAGCTCGACAGGCAAACCGTGGTAGACGGTACCTACCCAGCTCACCGGCGGCATCGGGCGCCGCTGGTCGTCAGAAATGGAGACCAGGGGAAATTCTGCAAAGCGCTCATAGAAGGGCTGCAGCTGCGGAAGGTCCAATCGGCCGTGCAAGGTCGTGATCGCCTTGCCGGCGATGTCCCGGAATAGTGGAAAGTGCAGCAAGTCGACATGAAAGTGCAGGATGTCGAACTGCCGGGACCTGCGCCGGACCTCATCCAACATGATCAGGTGTGGAGGAACAGGATCCTGCGCAGATCGATCGAGGCGCAGCGCGCGGGGCGCGCACGCGACCAGCTCGGCCGTCGTTCGTGAGTCGCCGCTGGCGAAAAGGGTAACTTCATGCCCCAGTCGCACGAGTGCTTCAGTCAGGTAGGATACAATGCGCTCGGTTCCCCCGTAGAGCAGGGGAGGGACGGCTTCGATCAGTGGAGCAATCTGGGCAATCCGCATTAGCTGTATTCCTCTGGAAAACAAGGCCTCTCGGCCAACGGCCACGGGGCTTCGACGCCGGCGCGATCAGAGCGCGCTCGCCGCCTGGCTGGCACACTTTGGATTCAGTTGCCAGTCAAATGTTTCTAGGGGACAGTAGCAAGGTTGAGGACAGCGGTCGGCGGCTCATTCCGCTGTATTGCCTCTCCGTCGCGACGCAGCTCATGTCAAGCTGAGCAGCGCGCAGGTCCTCTCACGGATGCAGAGTGCAAACGACCAACTCAGGATCGGCGTTGATCCGGATCGGCCAGTTGCTACATCCTATGCCGCGGCTGACGATCAGCGGGCCATTGCCGGCTATCTCGAACCGACCGTGGCCATAGGCACGTGACAATGGGCCGCCGGCGGTGAGAACCGGTGTGCCGTCCGGGAGTGCCACCTGGCCCCCGTGAGTGTGGCCCGCGAAGCCGACATCGAACCGCTCGCCACCGAGCAAGAGCAGCCCGTCGGGAGAGTGCGTCAGAAATACCCGAATCGGACCAGCGCCCTCGAAGGCCTTGGGCATGTCGGCGCTTCCCGTCCACGGATCGTCAATGCCAACGATGGACACACCCTCGAAGGGAGGTGGCAGCGCTGAGTTTCGGTTCACCAGCACGTCGACTCCGGCGTTCGCGAGCCGCTCGACGATGTGCCCGTCGTCTGTCCACAGGTCATGGTTTCCGAGCACCGCATATTTGCCCAACCGGGCATCACATCGCGATAGCACCTCGGCAAGGACCACCACGTTCGCAGCTTCTCCCGACACATAGTCGCCGCCCAGCAGGATCAGATCCGGCTTCAGAGCCGCGAGCTCGTGCGCGAGAGTTGCAAAGGCTTTGGGATGGGTCGTTGGTCCGGCATGAAAATCGGATGCGAACGCGATCACCAAAGGCGCCGGAAGGTGTGTTCCCTCCGCGACACGGACCATATGGCTGGTTACGCGGAGTTTGCCATGCAGGCCGCAGCGATAACTCCAGCTCGCAACCCATCCTCGCAGGAGCGCGCCGTTCAACGCGGATTCCGAGATCCGCCGGAAGAGCGAGTTGTGTCTGCCGCGATGGCGGTTCACGGTTCGTGACTGCATGCCCATGAGCTGCAACGGTGCGCAGCATTGCAGCTTGCACCAGGAAAGTCATCCCTCTTTGTTATGAGTGGCGACCGAGTAGTAATGGCTTCCTGAATCTCATCTCTATTTGTTATGACGATGGCCTCTGATCGTAGTCGGTGGTTTCTACGGGGACGCGCTTCGCACGCGCAAGCACGGTAGATGTATGCAATCTGTGCTGAATGTATGAGAGAAGAGTCGCGGAATTGCGATAATGCAAAACCATGAGCTACACGAGTGACAGTGACGAGTCTTTGATCGGGCGCCACGCGCGTGGCGATGCTACAGCGTTCGAGCTGCTCTACCGCCGCCATGAGATGCGCACCTGGCGCTATCTCCAGCATAACGTCGGGCATCGAGCCCGAGCCGATGAGCTGATGCAGAATCTATGGTTTGCTGTGGCCAAGGATGGTGTGCGGTTTCAGCCGACGGTGCGATTCGCTACCTGGCTGTACAGTATCGCATATGCCCGCATTTCGGACTCCGTTGGACCTTCGGAGCCAGCAGCCGTGGGAGGGGAACAGCCGATAGTGATTTCCCGAGCCCTGGGGCAGCTATCCCCCGAGCGGCGTAGCGCATTTCTGTTACAGATGGAGGGTGAGCTCGGTATCGAGGAGATCGCAGCCATCACCAACAGCAGCCTGGAGGGCATCCGGGGACATCTCCATCAGGCCAGGTTGGAACTTCATGGGCTGCTGCGCGAGGTCACCTCGGCCGGGGACCAACAGACCGAGCTGGAGGATGTCGACAATCGATATCGACGTGCATCCGCCTCTGAGCCTGGCCGGCCGAGCGAGTGGGTACGTCGAAAGGTGCTGGCTCACGCGGCACAAGTGGCTGCGGAGCAAGCCATCAAGAGCGCCTCGAGCGGGTACGCAACGAGGGGCAACTCGCCTCGGCAGGAGCCGGAGGAACGGGCGAGGCCACGCTTTGCCCTGTGGGGGGCGGTGGGCGCAATGGCTGTGGGTGGGCTCTTTGTAGCATGGCACTTTTGGATTTCGCGCGAGCTTGCGGAGCTGCCGGTTGCTCCCCCGCGAGCTTCAAACAGCGACGTTGCCGCGCGTCCGGGAGCGGGAACTCGGGCATCGGGCGGCGGCGCGGAGCTGCGACCGTCCGCCCAGGCTCCAGCCGCGCAAGCCGCTTCATCGGATGTAGCGGTGGTGACACAAAACGCCGATTTACAGCCCCCGGCCGGGGCCGGGGCGGCATCGCAAGTTGCGATGTCCTCTGACCCGGTGGGAACGCGACTGCCGGCATCTGCTGTGGAAGGAGGCGAGATCGGAAAGCCCCGGCAGATAGCATCTGTGTCGCAAGCCTCTGGGCAGGCTCCGCTTGCATCACCGAGCTCTTCGGCGGCGGCGGTAGCCTCGAGCGAGCCCGCCTCTGCCTCAGAGGGTTCTCGACAACAGCCTCCGGCCGCCATCAAGTCCCGCATTGCACGGCGCACCGCCGTTTTCGCGCAGGGGTCGAGCTCAATGTCAGGGAGTCCTGAAAGCCAGGTGCGGTCCACCGCAGGCTCCAGACTCGCGCTCCAGAGTGCTCCCGCGCGAAGTGACGCTCAGGGGTCGCTGACAACACCCCCCGTGTCAGGGTCAGTCCCGAAAGTCAACTCGATGGGCGCCGCGATGCCGCTATCCCCTAGCCCAGCGCCAGTTGCCTTGGCGTCGGCAGCCGGTGTCACAACAGCTTTGGCTTCAGATGCCGCTATGGCGGAAAGCACGTCGACGACGGATGGGGCAGGTGATACGGTTACGTCTCCGCAGAGCTCTCCGTCGGCGCTGTGGCGCGCTGCGCAGGCGGGTGATATTCGCGGGCTGCAAACGGCGTTTGCAGGGCACGTCGACCTCAACTCTCGTAACTCGGAAGGCCGTACGGCGTTGATGCTAGCGGTGCGGAATGGACAGGCCAAGGCCGTCCGAGAGTTGTTGGCCCATGGTGCTGACCCGAACGTGGCGGACGGTCACGGAACTACCCCTTTGCGCGCCGCTGCGGCTGCGGGTAACTACCCGATTGTCGCGGCGCTCAAACACGCCGGCGCTCAGTAACAGCAAACACAGCGTTCACGTGCTGACGAAGCACGAGACTCGTGCATGTCTGCCAGACGCTCGCGGCCGGCCCTCCCTGGCTCGGCAGGGCCGTAGCGTGAAATGTGCGCTACCCTTGCTGGGGATGTCGTTGGAGGGCGGGTATGAGCGGCCATATCAGGGTTGGCGTCGGGGGCTGGACATATGAGCCGTGGCGCGGCACGTTCTATCCTGCGAACCTGCCGCAGAAACGGGAGCTCGAGTACGCGGCTGGCAAGCTCACGTCCATCGAGATCAACGGGACCTTCTACGGCTCGCAAAAGCCCGCAAGCTTCGCGAAATGGCGGGACGAAACGCCTGCCGGGTTTGTCTTCGCCGTGAAAGGGCCTCGCTATGCGACCCAGCGCCGCGCGTTGTCGGGAGCGGGTCCGACCATCGAGCGGTTTCTGAACAGCGGCCTTCTTGAGTTGAAGGACAAGCTCGGCCCGATCAACTGGCAGCTCGCGCCCACCACCAAGTTCGAGCCGGTTGATTTTGAGGCTTTCCTGAAGTTACTGCCTGCGAGCGCCGCGGGCCGGCCATTGCGCCATGCCGTGGAGGTGCGCCACAAGAGCTTCGTGGTGTCTGAATTCGTGGACATGATGCGCCACTACGGTATCGCGATTGTGATTGCGGGGGATTCAGAGTATCCGCAGATTGCGGACGTCACGGCGCCCTTTGTGTACGTGCGAATCATGGGGACACACCCGGATGAGCCCCTGGGATATTCGCAGGCCGCGCTCGACACCTGGGCGCGCCGGGCCAGGTGCTGGGCAGATGGCGGCACTCCAGAGGGTTTGGAGACCGTAACTTCGCCGCCCGAAGGCCCGCGTGGTGTCGCTGGCGTGGAGCGCGAAGTCTTCATGTACGTCATCAGCGGCCACAAGGTCGCGAATCCGGCCGCCGCGCAGGGGCTCATAGAGCGCGTCGCCTGACCTCGCGCCTCGGGGTTTTCGCTTTCCGATTAAGTTTTCTGCCTGACTTTCATACCTGACACGTGGGGGCCGCTGAGCCAGTAGGATCCCAGGTGCTTGTCGATCTTGACGCTGTCTCCGACTTGCAGGCTCAAATCTCCGGACGTGCTCTGCAATTCCTCCCAGACCTGGCCATTGTCGAGATGCAGAACCATCTCATTCGGTGTGCGATCTATGCTGACCACGCGCCCGGAAAGGTGTCCCGAGGCTTTCTCGGAGTTGGTCGGCGTTGGGTTGAGCTGATTGGCTGTGGGAGGGGGCGCGCTGCTCGGGGTTCGCGCAGCGGGTGGCTCGCCGACGGGAGGGTTCGACGGGGCGGCGCGGTTGGGGGTGACCTGTGCGGCTGACTGTGGTTCCGGAGGTGCTGATTTGAGCTCTTGCGAGGGCCCCGACTCTACTTTCCGTGCGCCGGAGCTCGTGTTTGGACGCGCCATTTCCTGGAACCGGGCCACTTCGCGGTCATAACAGGCCAGCCGTTGGCTCGGTTCCTGTTCTGCTGCGCACGCCCGCACACTGGCGGGCAAGGACTCGGCCCAGCCGGTGGCGGGCAGCGCGCCGACGCACATCGTCCACCCTAGCAGCCATACATGCGGTGATCGCGTCAGAATGTATCGCCCGAGTGGTTTGAGCATCTGTCTCTCCGTCGACTGACCGTCGCAGACCGCGCAAGCAGAACAGGATGCGCAGCTTGCCACGAAACCTGCGCTGTGGCTTGGCTCGTGGTGACTGCTCAATGTTGCGATAGTGCAACATTCAGGTGCCGCACCAGGTCGGGTATGCGGGAGTGCATCCGCCGAAACTGTGCGTTGGGCGACCCTTCGCGGGTCGGACCGTCTGATATGTTAAAGCTCCCGGCTGGTCAATGTGGCCCAGCTTCAACCTCGGTGAAAGTATATCCCGCCATGTGGTTCAAGGATCTAAAAACACGCAAAGCCGCCGAAGTGGGCATTTCGCTGGCGGACAATATCGTGGCCTCGCTAGCGGAACAGGCCGGACGGAAACGCAAGAAGGCCGGGGGCGGGGAGGATGTACAACTACAGCGTTTTCTGGCGCAGGTGGACCTGGAGGCGCGACCGCTGCAGCTAGGGATTTTTCGCCGCGCGAAGCTGGCGAACACGTTCAAATGGCGATTGCTGGACAAGGGAGTCGATCCCGGCGTGGTGAACGAGCTCACCCGGATGTTGTTGCTACGCCTGTCTGCGAAGTCGACCGCGGCGAAGGTGAATACGTGAGCTCTTCTGACATGCCGCGGTCTGTACGGTCTGCGGCGTTATGTCTCCATGTGCCCGTTCGAGTTGACGAGCGGTGGAAACCGGGGGCCGGTTGACGACCGCAGCCATTGTAGTGGCTGTAGTCACGATCCTCATCGTGGGCACTGTGCTGAGCCTGCGCGCGAGCGCGAAAACCGGCATGCCTCCAGAAGATGTGTTGGAAAGGGCGAAGCGTCGCGCCCGTGAGCTTGCCGATCGGGAGTCCGAGTCCGACGAACAAAAGGGGGACTGACGATGGAGTCTGTCCACCTCATCATGACTTGACAAAACTTGAGAGTGCGGGCAGTTGACGCCTTGTGGCGCTTTGTGACGTCCGGTGCCTTTCATTGGCGCGCTACGTCTCGTGGCCTATCGTAACAAATTGCGCGCGGCCGGCACGCATGCGCGGCTCGGCCACGGGCGCCGCCGATCTGGTATCTTAGGCTCCAACCGTTCGAGTTGGATCCGCCGCGGCGGACGGAAAAGGCGTGGCACCCATGATGTGGCTGAAGGGATCCGGTAGCGGCAGGGCTACCGAAGTAGGCGCTTCACTTGCCGAGCAGTTCGTCAGCACGGCCTCTCAGCCCATTGGGGGCAAACGAAGCAAGGCTCCGGAGCGGAGTATCCAACTGCGGAGCTTTCTGGCACAGGTGGATCGCGAGGCGGCCTCCATGCAGCTGGGCCTCTTCCGCCGGTTGAAGCTGGCAAACTCCTTCAAGTCGCGGTTGCTCGACAACGGCGTCGAGCCTGAGCTGGCCCACGAGTTGACGAAGGTCCTGCTGTCGCGATTGTCCGCGAGGGCAGTTGCGTCAGGGCCGGTTGAAAGCACCTTCGACAAGCTGCCCACCCTGGGGCAGTCGGGGGACATACAGTCTCTCATGGCGCAAGCGGCGGCCTGTGGCGCACGAGGCGCGCACGGCGAGGCGGCCGATGTTTATCGGAAGGTGCTCGAGCGCAAGCCGCGGCACTTGCTCGCGCTCAACAATCTCGGTGTCGCCTTCTACAAGTTGGGACGTTTCTCCGAGGCGCTGGCGCAGTTTCGCGAGGCTGTTGGTGTGCAGTCGTCCTACGCGGACGCGCAGTTCAACCTGGGTACCCTGCTGCGCTGTACTGGCCGGATTCTCGAATCCGAGATGCCTCTGAGACGCGCCCTCAAGCTCAATCCCAACCATGTCGAGGCACGGGTCAGCCTGGGCCTCACCCTGGTGATGCTGGGTCGCTTGGAGGATGCTGAGGAGTGTTTCGAGAAGGTTCTGAAGGTTTCGCCTCGCAACGCGCGCGCTCTGTGCGGTGTTGGACAGATCGCGAGTCTCCGCGGGCGGTTCGGGGAGGCTGAGGCTACATTCAAGCGCGCCCTGGAGCTCGATGCCGGGATACCGACCGCGTGGGCAGCCCTTGCCAACCTGCGCAAAATGACGCCGGCCGATGCCTCTTGGTTGAAGGGCGCGGAGAAGGTCGCCGCGAGCTCAGGACTGGCGCCTCTTGATGAAGCTGATTTGCGCTTCGCGATCGGAAAGTATTACGACGACGTTGGGATGTTCGATCTGGCTTTCCGGAGCTACCGATGCGCGAACGAGCTGCAAAAGCGGGCGGCCGCGCCCTATGACCGGCAGGCGCGTACCCGGTTCGTCGACGAGATGATCCGTGCCTATCCTGGGGATGGGTCTGTAGACCAGCAGACCGTGGGTCGCGTGCAACGGGGCGCGTCCGACTCAGAGCTGCCCGTTTTCGTGACCGGCATGATGAGGTCAGGCACCTCGCTGGTCGAGCAGATCATCTCGTCGCATCCGGCCGCCCGAGGCAGCGGAGAGCTGCCGTTCTGGAACGATGTCGGGCGCAAGTACCCGGACCTCGTCCGGAATCGGCGGCTTGCGGAACCGCTCCGTAAGAAGCTGGCGGATTCCTACCTGCGCACCTTGGAGAACCAGGCAGAGGGGGCCCTGCGCGTCGTCGACAAATCGACGTTCAACACCGACTATCTGGGCCTTATCCACTCGGTGTTCCCCCAGGCCCGCATCGTCTACCTGCGGCGCGATCCGATCGATATCTGCCTGTCGTGCTACTTCCATCAGTTCTCGACGGCGCACAACTTCACGATGGACCTGGCGGATCTTGCCCATTATTACCGCGAGCACCGGCGGCTCATCGCGCACTGGATGCGCGTGCTGCCCCCTGGAACGCTGCTCGAGGTCCCCTACGCGGAGCTGGTGGCTCACCAGGAAGAATGGACCCGCAGAATCCTCGAGTTCATCGGGTTGGAATGGGACGAGCGTTGTCTGCAGTTCCACACGACGGAAAGACCTGTGCTGACGGCGAGTTTCTGGCAGGTGCGGCAGAAGATATACAACAGCTCGGTTGGGCGATGGCGTGGGTACGAGAAATTCCTGGGCCCATTGCTGGCCTTGCGAGAGATGGATCATGGGCTTCCGAAAAAGGCTTTTGACAGTGCATCAAGCGCTGACGCCCGCTGCGCCTGATCGGAAAACCGCGACGCTGGACCACGGTCGGCCAACACAGGACGCGGGCGACCTCATTTCAAAATTCCCTTGAGCTTGTCCATCAGCTTCTGTTGCAACTCACCTTTGTGTTTTTCGATCTCCTGCTCCGCGCGAGCTTTGGCCAGGCCCTCCAGATCGGGGCGCACAGTGGGACTGCTCAGGCTCCCCGTGATGATGAGGGGAATATCCGCCAGAGTCTTGCCGGTCGCGCCCTGCGTGCCAGGAGCCTCTTTGAGAACCGTGGCCTTCAACTGATAGTTGACGGCATTCGTTACCAGGTTCGTGGTGCCCTGGCCGGTAACACGCAGATTCTGTGACGCGATGTTCAAGTCCTTCGTCGAGGCGAGGCCGTTGGTAAGGTCGGCGGAAGCCTTGAAGGCCTCGAACCGGGTGCGTCCGGTGCTGCTACCCGCCGGCATGGCTTGCTTCTGGATGAGGGCCACCGCGCGATTGATCTCGAACCACAGGTCGACGCCCTCGATCGCGCCGTTATCGAGGTTTGCCGCGACGTGGCCGTTGAGACTCTTGAGCAGCGCCTCTCCTGAAAGGGCGTGTGTCGTGAGGTTGGCGGTCACGTTGCCTCGTCCCGAGATACGTTGTGATTTCACGAAGTCCTTGAGCAACGGCGCGATGTCGATGTTCGTCAGGGTTTGATCGAGCTTCAAGTCCGGCAAGGCGGCGCGGCTATCGAGTGCGATGTCACCAGAGTAGTCGCCTCCGTAGAGCTTCGCTCGTGCCGGCGAGATGCGCATCACGCCATCTTTTGCCGCCAGCGTGACCAGCACCTGGCTCAAGCTCAGCGCGGCGGCCGTCGCGTTGCCTATTCTGAGAGTGCCCGCCATATCGAGGGTTTTGAGCGCGCCTGTCGCCGGCTCTGCGGCCTCCCCGGAGGGTCTTGCGGGCCTTGCATCGGCGGCAGTCGCAGTGTTTTCCTCGGGGCTGCGGTACCGGTCGAAGTTGATCCGGTCAATCGCCAGATCGAAACGGATTGCCTTGGTCGTGAGGTTGGTCAGGCCTGCCTTGCCGCGCAGTGTGGAGTCGTCCAGTTGCATGACCACGTTGTCTGCCGCGAGCGCGTTGCCCCCGTAACTGAAGTCGCCTTGTGCCGCAAGCTTGCTAAAGGCTTTGGCGTCGCGCGTGCGCGGTGGCGTGACTCCCATCGCTTGCATGAGCTCACGCAGCTTCACCGGCTCGAGTTTGAAGGATCCAGAGAGCTCAGGGGTATCCACCAGCGTGCGACCCTGCAATCTAGCCGCGAGCCGCGCGGCGCCGAGCTCCGCAGTGAGGTTGGCGGGGGCGAGAGTTTGCGCGCCGAGATCGACATCCAGCTCGGGTGTCGAGATCTTCCAGGGTACCGCGCCGGTGCTCGAGCCGGGGCTCACAGTGCCTTGGACGTCCAGTGGCGCGAGGCGGTAGTGCTTCTTTTCCGGGTCCAACGTGACTCCGAGCTGGCCGGCGACATCGATGGGTTTCGCGCCGGGAGCTGTGGTCAGATTCAATTTCAACTTGATGGAGACGGGTTTTCCGGCGGTCAGGTGCCCCGACTCCAGGCTGATGTTGTCAATGACCGTATCCTGGTAGCTCAGGCGGCTGTTCTTGATGGCGACACCGGCCAGCTCAGGCAGTGTTGTCGGGCCGGTGCTGGCGCCGCCGGCCGGAGCTTCTGGCGGCCTGTTACCGCCACCGAAGTCCTGCCAGTTACCCTTGCCGGCGGAGTTTTTGCGCAGGCGCAGATCCAATCCATCGATCTCCACCTGCCCTATCTCCAACCGCTTGCGCAGCAAGGGCAGTACCTTTACGCGGAAGGCGGCGTGCTTTACGGCTGCGAACGGCTCGGACCCGAAGCCGGGGGGATTGCCAAGGCTTGCGGGCCCGATCTCCAGCGCAATCCAGGGGAATACCGACAGCTTGATCGGTCCAGTGAGCGTGAGCTCACGACCGGTCGAGCTTTTGACCATCTGTGCGATCCGATCCTTGTAGTCGTTCGGATTGACAAACAGGCGCACGGCCAACAGCGCCAGCACGATCAAAACAACCAGGCCACCGATCGCGATTCCAACGAGTTTCAAGGCCCGCATTTCGATCACTCCATGGAGAGTCGGAGTCGGGCGCTCATTGTCGCACAACTGTCCCGAGCCCGGTGTCATGCGGGCCACCTCTGCTGCCAGAGGAGGTGCTTGCGAACAAATGAGCGCGGCGTATTGCATCGCGCGGGGGAGCGATGCCGGGATGGCGCGAGCCTCGCGACAGGGTGGCGGGAAGCGCACGGAAATGCACAGGACGCACAAGTGGGCTGGGCATCGCGGGAAGGCTGCGCGTAGCGGTAGTTCGCTCGACTACGCAGTCGTAATGGAGGGGCGAGGTCGCGCCGCTGTTGGATTGGAATTGATGCGCGGCTGGGGCGCCGCAAGGCTCAAGGTGGAATGTCTTTGCGTTCCTCGGGCGGAACCTTGGGTTGATGCGGAGACATCATTATTATCCCTGAGGCGGTCGCGGGAGAGGATCAATGTCTTTGCTGGCCTGGCGATTCCCAGAGCGCGAGATGCAGGCGTCCGAGGTGCCCCGTTGATGGCGCGCGCCGGAGGCCCGCTGCCGTGGCTCGTGGGCGCGATGGTGTTCCTGGCGAGTTGCGCAAGCCAACGGCAGCCCCCAGGTGGGCCGGCTCTGAGCCCAGAGCAGGCGCGGGCCGTGATCGACGAGTCGCTGCCACCGGGCGTTTCGGACCGACCCGGGTGGATCAATGACATCTACTCCGGATTCACCGTGCAGGGGTTGGAGCCAACCCGCCAGAACGTTTGCGCCGTGGTCGCGGTCATCGAGCAAGAATCGAATTTTCACGTCAACCCCGCGGTACCGGGATTGGGCGCCATCGCGTGGAAAGAGATCGATAGTCGCGCGGAGCGCGCCGGGGTGCCTCATATCCTGGTACATGCCGCCATGGAGTTGCGCTCGCCGAATGGCCGCACCTACAGCGAGCGGATCAATAGCGCCAGGACCGAAAAAGACCTCAGCGATATCTACGAAGACTTCATAGGCTCGGTGCCGCTGGGGCGGAAGCTATTCGCCGATTGGAATCCAATCCGCACCCGCGGCCCGATGCAGGTCAACATAGCGTTCGCACAGTCGTATGCCGCGGTGAGGCCATATCCCTACCCAGTGAAGAGTAGTATTGCCGATGAGCTGTTTACGCGACGCGGTAGCGTGTACTTCGGCATCGCGCATCTGTTTGCTTATCAGCCGCCGTACGATCAGTATCTGTATCGCTTTGCAGATTTCAACGCGGGACAGTACGCAAGCCGCAATGCCGCTTTCCAGAATGCTGTCAGCCGCGCCTCGGGCATTCCCTTGGTGACAGATGGCGCGTTACTCTCACACGAGAGTGATGCCAAGGGGGCTGGAGACACGGAGCTGGCGCTGCGCGCCCTGGCTGGCCGGTTGGATATGAGCGAGAGCGCCATACACGACGCGCTGGAGCAGGGTAGAATGAAGGACTTCGAGCGCACGCGGCTCTACCAGCGAGTGTTCGCTCTGGCCGAGCGAACAACCGGGCGGAAGCTTCCCCGGGCGATCGTCCCGAGCATAAAGTTGCACGGGCCCAAGCTCAGTCGCGCTCTGACAACCAGTTGGTATGCACATAGAGTCAACGGACGGTTCGAGCGCTGCTTGCAGCAATGAGAGGTGCTTCGATGGATGCGGTTTCGCGTTCGCTGCTGGAAGCTCAAAACAAGGCGGCGGCTTTGTTCGAGGATGTCGTGGCGAGCGGCCTCATACAGGCAGGGAAGCTCGAAAGCGAATTGAGCGAGGACATCCACCAGCTCGCCCAGGAGCGTTATGGCGTGCGCCGGCACTGGCATAAGCGCATCGTGCGCGCGGGCCCGAATACGTTGCTCGGTTATCAAGAGGAGACTGCGGACCGGCGCATCCTGGAGGACGACATACTGTTTCTGGATCTCGGCCCAGTCTTCGAGTCGTGGGAAGCCGACTTCGGACGCACCTATGCACTCGGCTCCGACCCGCACAAACACCGCCTGATCAGTGATATCGGCGTGGCATTCCGGCGCGGCAAGGATCTATTCGAGCGGACGCCCGACCTGACCGCTGGTGATCTGTACGATTTCGTGGCGGGGCTGGCGACGACCTCCGGTTGGGAGTTTGGAGCGCCGGCCGCGGGCCACCTCATCGGCCATTTCCCGCACGAGCGCTTCCCGGCGGACCCGAAGCGCTTTTCAATTCGCTCGGGGAATGAGCAGCGACTGCGCGAGCCGGACGCGAGTGGTCATACCCGGCACTGGATTCTGGAGATCCACTTCGTGGATCGCGCGCGCCAGATTGGCGGGTTTTTCGAGGAATTATTGACGGTTCCGACCCCGGTGGCGTAGCGCGGTCTGTTGGCGCTAGAGCGGGGCTCTTAGTGACGGGTTAGCGGTCGGCGAGTCGCAGGGGCGGGCGCTCCCCGCCCTAAGGCCTCGCTGCCGGTATGGGTAGGTGGCGATCAGCCCGGTCGCGCGGGTTTCGCTTCACCCGCGTCCTCGGTGTGGTAGGATTCGCGCCCCCCGCGAGCAGGCACGTCGGCGACGCCCGCTGGCACGGGGTCCGTGAAGCGGCCATATCTATTGATTTTTCAGTGACTTACTGAAATCATAAGCCACCCTTCGACGGCGACTTGGGCAGCAAAGCCCTTGCAGGGATGCTAAATTTCGGTTTCTGCGCGCCCGTAGCTCAGTTGGATAGAGTACCTGGCTACGAACCAGGTGGTCGGGAGTTCGAATCTCTCCGGGCGCGCCATTGATTCAACGACCTTATCTCAATACCCCGATTTCGGTGCCTAATCCGGAGTGACCAGGGAGTGACCACCTGGTCCTTAAATACCGGCGAAATCAGGGTTTTGTTGACATTCCGGACTAATCTGACTAGGCTTCTGACTAGTCATAAGGAGCGCGTCATGAGGTCCTGGCCAGTCCAAGATGCGAAGTCGCGATTCAGCGAGTTCCTCAAGGCGAGTCTCACCGAGGGGCCACAGGTGGTCACATTGCGCGGTGTCGAGACAGCTGTACTTATCTCAATGCAGGAGTGGCGCAGTTTGCATGCGCGAGCTCGACCAACTTTGAAGGCCCTGCTTCTTGCCCCCGGTGCTCGGGGTGATCTGAATCTCCCGTCGCGAGGACGGCTGCGTCGCCGGACTCCCCAGGCCGAAGACTGATTTCGGTGTTTCTCCTCGATACAAACGTCGTTTCAGAGCTCCGTAAGCGCAAGCCTCATCAGGGGGTGATTGCCTGGATTCAGGCTGCGCCGGAGGAGTCGCTATATATTTCCGCTGTAACTGTCGGTGAGATACAGGCGGGGATAGAGATTACTCGGCGCCAGGATGTCACGAAGGCCAAAGAAATCGAGGATTGGCTCGACGCCGTTGCGCAGAGTTATGGTGTCCTTCCGGCGGATGCTCCCGTCTTCCGTCGTTGGGCACAACTCATGGATCGCAAACCGGATCACCATATCGAGGATGCACTCATTGCGGCCACAGCCCTTGTGCGTGGGCTGACCGTCGTCACGCGCAACGTGGATGATTTCGAGCCTTTCGGCGTTCCTCTTGTCAATCCATTTGCCAACAACGCGGATACGGGAAAATCTCGCTAAGTACGAGCGTTGAAATCGTATCTCGTGTTGAGGTATGGGTTTCATTGGCAAGGCAACTCGTTGGTATCCACGTGTGGTGCCCGAGCGCAGTACGCTCCGGTAAGCGCCCGCCATCTCGACATAACCTGCTTCGCTCTGCCGCTCCGTCCAGCGTCTTTCGAGTCGGGGAATCCGCCGGAATTCGATCTAGCTCCCGAAAACCGCGGTTGCCCAGGAGGGAGACCCGCGACACGACATGTAATACAGCAGCGCTCCATCCGTCTCTGCCTCCATGTCGTGCGGGCGCCGTGGCCCGCCAAAGGAAACACGCGGGCGGCATGCTCAACGTCTGAACGCATTTCACGATCACAGGTTGAGCACCCGAGTGACCTGTCTGCTTTCTACTGGCTGATCGGGAGCTCGGAAAGCGCTTCCTGGGAGTGTTTGATGACGGTCGTCGCTCGAACGAGCTGGACCTCTTGAGCGCGATTCAAGTTGGGTGCTCGTGCATTGAGCACGGCTCAATCGATTCCGAGTGACCAGACGATCGATTGCTGCTGCAATACCAACGCGTTCGGATGACCGCGAACAACTGCGGAAGACAAGTTAGGCAACGCGTCTTTACGCAGTGGCGTCTTGCGTGCGCGAACCCGCCGGTCTGCTACAGCGGATCGGACGGCGGGATCACCTACTGATCTATTTCACCTTTCTGGAGGGGAGACTATGAGCCTTTTGCTGAGAGAAAAGAACATTGGGCGCGACGCTAGTGCTATGGGCAAGGACAGGGTGGTCGGGAGAAGATTGGCACGCCCGAGCTCCCTCATCCCGGCTGTTGTTTCGCTTTGTCTCGGAGGCATGCTGGTCCAGCCTGGCGCGGCCTTTGGCCAGACTGGCGGGACGAATTGCTTGAGGGTTGCCGTAAATTCAACGCTTCAGAAAGCGGCAGTGTTGGGGGCGGGAGTGGGTGCGGGGGCCGGGGCGCTTTCCTGGAACTACAACACTGTGGAACGCATAGTCACTGAAGAAGACTTGGCGCAGGGCACGCAAATAAAGAAACAGGAGAAAGTTGTCGCAACAGAGATCAGCTGGGGCCTGTTTAGCCGATTGAAGAGCTGCGACTCGGGAAAAAACGAGCGCAAGTAGCACGAACCTTCAAAATAGAAGGTGCGTCAGGTTACCTCAGGCGAGGGATACCGGTCTCCCGTCGGCCGGCAGCCGGCGGGAGACAAGCACGCGAGCAGCTTGAGCTCGTGATGAGATCCAACGAAAAAAGCGCGTAAAGCAAGGAGAGCCATCATGGCGGTTGACATGTTTCTCGAGCTGGACCATATCAAAGGCGAGTCGCTGGACAAGGTGCACAGAGGCAAGATCGACATTCTGGGGTGGAACTGGGGCGTGACGAACGCCGGCACGTTTCATCAAGGACACGGCGGTGGCACCGCCAAGGCAAGCTTTCGGGATATCAGCATCACGAAGTACGTCGACGCGGCGAGTCCGGACCTGGTGCACTCGTGTGCGAGCGGAAAGCATTTCGAGAAAGGCAAGGTCATCATCCGCAAGGCAGGCCAACACCCTCTCGAGTATCTGGTGATCAGCCTGGAGAGGGTGTTTGTGTCCGCCTATGCGACTGGCAGCAAAGGTGCGGAGGAGGAGCGTTTGACCGAGGTCATCAGTCTCCACTTTGTGAAAGTCAAGCTCGAATACGTGATTCAAGCAGAAAAGGGCGGGAGGGGTGCGGCGCATATTTTCCACTGGGACATCGCCTCGAATTCCAAAGTCGACTTATGACGCAACAGTATCCGGTCCTGAGGAAAATGTCCTGACTGGGAGGGGTGGAATGGGCTGGATGCGGGCGAGAGTCGGCAGGTCGCCGACTCTGGGCTGCGAACAATGCACCGGAATCTGACTCAACATCATGGGAGTCGCAGGATGAAGCGATCGGGCGGGGTATTTACGGAGGGGGCGGGCTGCGGGTCGAGGGAAATCTCGTAGTCTCCCGCTGGAAGATTGCTGGAGTCGATGTACAGGGTGACGTAGAGGTCGAGGCTGCTTGCGACCAGTCCGGACAATTCGCTCACGAGCTGTGAGCGGCCGTTCGCGGGCAGGCGAGTCAGGTGGGCGGCGTAGCGTTGGTCACCTGGGTTTGAGGGGAGCAGGCGTAGTTGGACAATTCCACGTCTGGCGGGGAGCTCCAGGTCGATGCTCCCCGTGGGGTTGCGCGATCGGGCGAGAATGTAGGTGCCCACCAGGGGAACTGTCCTCGCGGGGCTGTGCATGAAGTCTGCGGGCGCGGCGGCGAGTACTACTGGCTGACGCGCTGCGCGGAAGTGTGTCCACAGCAGCGCGCCACATGCGAGGAGGAGGATTGCCGCCGCGGCTGCCAATGGGCGCCACGAGCGGCTGCGGACCAGGTTATCCAGCTCGCGCTGGTCGCGCAGTACGGCGAGTCCTTCCTTGAAACGAAAGGCTTGCTCGACCTCACGGTAGATTTCCGGACACCGGAGGGCGAAGTCGTCGAAGGCGGCTTCCTCGGCCGCGGTCAATTGCCCGGCAAGGAGTCGAGGAATGATATGTTGGGTGTCGATCTGCTCGCGGTCCATTGTCGGTGCGGCTCTTGAGCGAGGATTTCCATCATCAGCCGACCAGGAGTATAGCGGCAATCGAGAGAAAGTCCGATTTGCGCAGTCCGCGGCGCTCGAGAAGGTCGCGGAATCGGTTGCGGGCACGGCCGATGACGCGGTTGAAATGCAAGTCGGTGAGCCCGAACTGGCGGCACAGATGCTCCTTGCTTTCTTCTTGCAGGTAGAACTGGACCAGCAGGTCGCGGTCGCGTTGTTCGCCAATCTCCTGCAGGATGCGCTTGACCAGGCGTGCCCACTGTCGGGATTCGAGCGCCTCGAGGGGGTGAGCCTCACGGCCGGGATGGGGCAGGTCGTCCGCTGCGCTGGCATCGGACAGCGGCGACTTATCCTTGCGGCGGTGGTTGCGATAGTGATTCAATGCAACTCGATAGACGAAGCCGTCGAGTGCCTGGCGACTGTTGATTTCTCCGGCGCGCAATTTCTGGAGCGCCGTTACAATCGCATCCTGTAAAAGGTCGGATGCCAGATCCGGATCACGAACGACCCTCAGCAGCTGTGCCCGCAATCCCGCCATGTCTCGAAGAAGATCGCGGCGGAGTTGCACATCGACTGACACGGATTGCGGCGGTGCTGCACCCTCATGTTGCTCCAAATCCCTGCACTCTCTTTATGGACACCTCCTGGGCAGTATAGCGGCCTCCGCTGGCAGCCGGTTTGGGGCGTCGGACGCTGGGTGCTCCTGTTCCTGCTGGGGCTACTCTGCCAGAAACCGGCTCAGGGGAGGGCTGGAACGGCGGGGCTGCCTTGCCTGGACTCATCGGGATTCCGTGAGGTTTTTCATCGAGAGTGGTCTCAGAGGGGAGGCACTTCGTTCCCTGTCGAGCTGTCTCCCCACGAGTCCGAAGGCGATCGGCTATTGCGAGTGGCCGAAGCGGGTGTTGATCTGGAGATCGAAGTTCGGGACCGCACGGGTGCGGTGATTGCGCGAGCGGCTAGCCCGTTGGCGCGGGTCGGGATTCAGTACGTGTTTTTGTCGGCCACGGCCCGGGCGGAAACGCTTGTTGTGACAGCCAGGGAGCCCGCGAAGCTCAAAGGCCTGGTGCGGGTGGGGCTGTGGGTACGGTCCCGATCCCGAGTGGCCGATCCCGAGAGCGAGTGTGCCGAAGTCTTGCAGAAGTGGTCGCAAGGCGATGCCGCGTATGAAGAGGGGCGGCGGATCGAGATGGGCCGCGAGGGGACGGTCGACGGGAGATCGGCTCGCGGGTTGCTCGAGTCCGCGGAGCAGGATTACGAGGCCGCACTCCGGCGAATGCCACAAAAATTGGCTGCGGAGCGCGGCGATCTGCAACTTCTGATCGCGGCACTTCATTATTACGAGCTGCTTGACTGGGTTGTGAGCGCTCAATGGGCGCAAGCCGCAGCAGCAACGTTCACGACAGCGGGCGACGCCTACAAGCGTGCGCGTGCGCGAGCTATTCTTGCAGCCGCTTGGTTGGAAATGGGGACTTTGTCCGAGTCGGGCACGCACGCGGTAGCAACACCGCAGGCGGCGCGGGAACGTTGGGAGCAGGCTCGGGCGCTCCTGCGAACACTTGCGCGCTTTCACGCGCGGCGCCGGGAGGAATACGAGGAGTCCCTGCAAATCAACAATATCGGGCTTGCATACTACTATGAGGCTCGTTTCGAGGAGGCTATCCCATACTTCAACCGCGCGCGGCGGGTGTTCGAACGGCTGGCGGAGCCGGTGCGAGTCGCGGTGGCGCTGCAGAACGTGGCGCTATGTGAATGGGGGCTTGGGCGATTGTCGGCGGCGCTGCCGCACTTCGATCAGGCCTTGCAACAGGTCGGGCCAGCACCCTTCCCCAACCTCTATCTGATAATTCTGAACAACGATGCGCTGGCGCATTACGCGGCCGGTCGGTTCGATCGCTCGCTGCAGCTGCATGCGCAAGCACAGGACTTCGCGGCTCGCTCACAGGCCTACCGCGCCCTGGCTCGCAGTGACTATGGGATGGGGGTTACCTACTACGCGGTCGGTAATCGGGTATTGGCAACGCAGTTCCTGGAGCAAGCGCTTCAGATCGATACGCCGGATCTGGATGCCCGGACTCGGGTGGCAGCATTGCGGGCTCTGGGGCAGATCGAGCATGAGACCGGGCATGAGTCCGAGGCGATCACACATCATTCAGAGGCCCTTCGGCTTGCGACGGCGCCGTCGGCGCGAGCGCGGATACTCCTACGCCTGGCACAGGATTACGCCTCACAAGGCGACCCAGGCGCTGCCACCGCGCTGCTCGACACTGTCATCGCTCATCCTCCCAAGGGAGATGAGTTGGTGCGTGCCATGGCCTTGGTCCAACGGTGCAGTCTCGAGCGGGTCGCGGGCAGATGGGACGCTGCGCAGTCCGATCTGGATGCAGGGCTGCCGACGCTCGAGCGTTATGATTCTCTTGCAGAGCGCTTCGACGGCCGGGTTGAGCTTGCACGATTGCGTGCGGCAGAAGGTCGTCCAGCGGAGGCTCTCGCGGAAGTTGCGGAGGCACTCAAGCTAGCGCCGGAGATCCGGGAGCAGACGGCCAATCCCGAATACCGGGCGTCGATTGCGCAGTCGCTACGGCCGGCGTTGGACTTCGAGCTCGGCTTACTCCGTACACGTTATAACGAGCTGCTGCGCATCGGACAGCCGGCGGCGGCCGCTCACGTTGCGGCGAACGCTCTGGCTGCGGTTGACGACGTGCGCGCGACAGGTCTTGACAACTGGCGCGCCGAGGAGCTCGAGGGTGGCTCCGATCCGCGGGTGGAACATCTGCTCGCGGAGGCAACTCGACTCTATCGGCAGATGGCAGACCGCCGCTTTCAACTAGCCACTCGCGATGACCGTGCCGGGCCGAGCGATCCGCGCGCCGTGTCATTGCGCGAGGATATCGGTCGATTGCGAGTTCGTCTGGATGTGATCAATGGCAAACTGGCGGAGTTGACCGGACGCTCATCACGGTGGCCGGGACGTCGACATGGAACGGCGCCGGAATGGCTGGAGGGTCGAGGACGGCTTCCCATCAGAACCGTAGTGTTGTCCTATTGGGTGGGTGGCCAGCAGGCATACGCGTGGGTCGTGGGGGGCTCTGGGCCCATCTGGGTGGAGTTGGGTTCCGCTGATGCGGTGGACAAGGCTGCACGCCTGTTGCACGGGGACATGAAGTCGCTTACGACGGTCTCGAAAGCCCAACGACTGGCAGATTGTGCGGACCTCTATAGGCTGATCATTGCGCCGGTAGCGCGATACCTGGAGGGAGCGGAGTCCCTGATCGTTGTCCCGGATGGCGCGCTTCACTATGTCCCCTTTGCAGCGTTGCGTCGTGGGGTCGACGATGAGGCGCGCTATCTCGCCCAGCAATGGATCATTTCAGTGGCGCCGGCTGTGAGGTCTGTGCTGTCGACATCGCATTCCGCGCCTCGCGCTAAACCGCCTGCAGCGGCCCGTGTGTTGATTGTCGCCGATCCCGTGTATACGGCGAACGATCCTCGCTTGGCCGGGATCCGGGGCGGAAAGTCGAGCGGAGCCCATCCGATGACGATTGCGTACCGGGGGTCGGGGAAGTTGGGCTCGCTCACCCGATTGGACTCCTCGGCACGTGAGGCACGCCAGATCCGGGCATTGTTCGATCCGCAGCAGGTGGATTTACTTGAAGGTCTGCACGCGACGCGGGACGAGCTGGTTGACCGCGATCTGGTCAGCTATCGGTTGATCCATTTTGCTACCCACGGGTGGATCGACGCAGAAATTCCGCAGTTGTCTGCACTCATTCTGGGATCCTGGGGACTCCGGGGCGAGGTCAGCGATCCGTATTTCCGCGCGGGTGATTTCCTGGGACACACCTTGCGGGCGGACGCAGTAGTGTTGAGTGCTTGTGACACCGCCTTGGGTACGGAGATCCCGAGCGAAGGTCTGATCGGGCTGCGTTATGCCGCTCTCGCGCGTGGCGCGCGCAGTGTGGTCGCCTCCCTGTGGCCGGTGACCGATGGGATAGCTGCCGACTTGATGACAGGAATGTATCGGGAGATGACGGCGAGCCGGGAGTCAGGCGGCGGTGGTGCAGAGGTCAGCGCAGCGCAGGCAGTCGCCAGGTCCCTCACAGCGGCCATTCGTCAATTACTTCAGCGGTCCTCGCAAGTCGACCCAGCGCTGTGGGCGCCGTTCGTGGTGTATGTAGCCGGCCGCTAAGGGCGATCAGTGACGTGAGCGGTCGTCAATTGAACCGGAGAAGAAAAGATGTGCGTCGATAAGTGGAACAAAAAGACGATTGAGATTCAATGGCTTTCGGGCAACGCGCAATTTCTGGACGCGCACCGCAAGTCGCCTCACGCGAAATTCACGCTCACGCGCAATTGCGACAACAAGGGCAAGTATCGTCGGTATGACGTGTCGTTCTGCGACGGCGACATGCTCTGGTTCTGGAAGGGGGTGTGGCTCCTCGACGTTCCCGGTGAGTATGGACATCCGTGTCCGCCGGTAAGAGATCTTCCCGAGTGGAAGGCCAAGGATGACTCAATCCGGAAGGTCTGGGACGACACGTTGAATCCCATTGCCGGGGACATGCGGCGGGACAAGCGCTGTTATGATTGTCTCCAGGGCTACCTGCCGATCATTGTGACGGAGACCGGCGAGCCGCAGGTAGACCGGGTAAGAATGTTGTATCTGGATCAGGCGATCAAGAGAGCAGACGGGGGTACCGATGACCTGGTCCTGGTTGTGTTGAGGCTTGCGGATTCTTCCAGGGCGGACGCCCACGGCCCAATCCGCGTCCACGAAGACGGTGCTGGTGGAGGGCCACCCAGGTAAACGGCCACCCGTCTCGGTTTGAATTCGGGTTTCGTGTCGGCCGCCGGGTCTCAGGCCATCTCCAAGCCATTCTGGATCGACCCTCCCTGAAGATTCCCTGAAGAGAAGGATCCAGGAGGCTCTCGGTGGGATAGTTTCCCGCCCCGTTACAGGGAAAGGTAGCAGATGATGAGACGACCGGAAGCCGGTGGAGACAAGGATGTACGACGATCTATCGGTTGGTGATCATGCCACTGACGGCGCCGACGCCCGGCGACGCGGCGAGCGCATTCATATTGCGATCCAGCAGAAAGGAGTTGGAAAGCTCGCCGCGCTCGCTGCGGAGCTCGGTGTTACCGCGGGGGCCCTGACGAGATGGCGCCAAGGCGGCCCCCTGTCGCTCGAGAATGGAATCCGCTTGTGTGAGGTGCTCGATGTTTCCCTCGATTGGCTCGTCATGGGGCGCGTACCGCCGGACCATCATCGGCAGGATGCGTCCAATCAAGATCGTCAACGACTGCTGCGTGCCTTGAACGCCATGCCGCCTGGGAGTGACGCGTACGTCGCCAGTTTGTTGGAGCACCTTGCCAACATGAGCTCCGGCTCCAGGCAACCCCACCTGCGTAGCTCTTGAGCGCAGCTCAACATCCTCTCGGGGGAGGGAGCTGATTGCCATTGCCGGGCGTCGGGCGTTCTGGCGGCGCCCTGCATCCCGCACTCACGCGGCTCCGCGCAACGCCTTCGCAATCAACTGAAGCAGCGCCTCGGGGTCCACTGGTTTGGTCAGATGGTCGTCAAAACCAGCGGCTTGACTGCGCTCGCGATCTTCGTGTCCGCCCCAGCCGGTGATCGCCAGCAACCGGGCATTCCGGCCCCATGGTCGCTCGCGCACACGCCGCGCGATCTCGTGCCCGGAAACATCCGGCATCCCGATGTCTATGAGCAGAATGTCCGGATGCAATCGTTCCGCCGCCGCGAAGCCCGCCTCGCCGTTATACGCGGTGCTCGTCTGATAGCCCGCCACAGCCAGAAGGTTTGACAGGGCGTCCGCTGCATCAACATTGTCATCGATGATCAGAACGCGTATCTGTGATGCTCCGAGAGCCACAACCTTGTCAGCTTCCGCGACCGGTTCGCTGATCGCCGCCTTCTCCGCGGCGCGCGGTAATCTGAGGACGAACTCACTGCCGAGGCCGGATCCTTTGCTGAAAGCCTGGATGCGACCGTCGTGCAACTCCACCAACTCACGGGCCAGCGAAAGCCCAATGCCCAGGCCTCCATCGGTCCGGCTACCCGTGGGATGCCCCTGCACGAACAGCTCGAACACCCGCGGCAGCAACTCGGGGGCAATCCCGATTCCGTCATCGCGGACACTTACCACAATCTCATTCGGGTCACCCGGATCCGCATCGACCTGGATGTGGCCCCCGGCAGGTGTGAACTTGACGGCATTGCTGAGGAGGTTTCCAAACACCTGTGTCAGTCTCACGGAATCGCCCAGGACAGGCAGCGGCACCCTTCCCAATGACACTGGGAGATTCACACCCGCTGCTGTCGCCAGCGTCCGTGCTGCATTCACTGCGCTCTCGATGCATTCCCGGACATCGATGACCGTCCGCTCGATTTCCAACACGCCGCGGGTGATCCGGGAAACGTCGAGCAGATCATCCAAAAGCCGCGCCATGTGGCCGAGCTGACGATCGATCATCCTGCGCGCATCGGTGGCCATCTGCTCCGGCACTCCCGGCTCGAGCAACCGTGTTGCATACCGGATCGGTGCGAGAGGATTGCGCAGCTCGTGGGCGAGGGTCGCGAGGAAAGCGTCTTTGCGGCGGTCGGCTACCTTGAGCGCCTCTTCAGTGCGCTTGCGCTCGGTAATGTCGAGCGTTACCCCCACGAGCCGCACGAGTTTGCCTTGTGGGCTGCGAAGTGGCTCGCCGCGCACCTCGAGCCAGATCTCTCGCTGGTCCGATGTCAGTGCTCGCACTTCGCACGCAAGGGGTTTACCGCTTTCGATCGCGTCCTGACAGGCAGCGGTCAACTTCGGGATGTCTTCCGGGTGTACCGAGCCGAATCCTTCCGCAGGAATCGTCCATCCGGGCGCATCGACTCCGTTCGCGTCTTTCTCCAGATCGAATTGCCACGCCCGCATGCCGGCCGCGCGTAACGCAATGCGTAGCCATTGCTGACTGACACTCGCTTGTTCGGCCCACGCGTTGCTTGTGGAGAGTGCGCGTCTCAGCTCCTCACGCTGCTGGACTCTCTCGAGGGCGGCCGCCACGGCGAACGGCAGCCTCCCATAATGTTTGACGCTTTTGGTGATGTAATCGTCCAGGCCCTCTTTCATCCCTTCGACCGCGACCTGTTCGCTCCCTGAAGCCGTGAACATGATGACAGGGCAACTGGTCCGCTCCGCTTTGACCCGTCGCAGGACGTCCAGGCCAGTCGTCCAGTGCAGTTGATAGTCAACAATGACGGCATCGAATGACTGTGCTGCCAGAGCTAGCGCGAACTCCGCCTCGTTCCGTACTGGCTCCAGCTCTATTACTCCGAAATAGTCACGCAGCTCGCGGGCCAGCAGGTCGCGATCGCGCGGATTGTCATCGATCAGAAGCAGACAGAGTGGCCGTAGGACGCGCTTGCCGGAATCGCTTCTCTCCACTATTCACCTGTGGCTTGCAGACCTTCGTGCGAGAGAAGGCGCGCCGTTCAGCTCGAGCCCCCAGGCGGTTTCTTGTTCTCGTCTTGCGCTGCAGTGTAGATGGAAACGCTGGCTTCGCCTACGGCGCAGTAGGCAGCTCGATCCAGAAGCGGCTTCCTTTTCCAAGAGCGGATTGCACTCCGACCTGCCCACCGAGTCGCTCAATGCTCTTCTTGACCAACGCCAGTCCGATTCCGGTCCCGGGATACATCTCCTCACCGTGAAGGCGGTGGAACACCTCGAAAATACGTTGGTGATTGGCGACATCGACACCAATCCCATTGTCCTCGATCCACAACCGGATTCGGCTGCTATTGCGCCGCTCCGCCCAAAGCCGAACCTCTGGCTTGACAGCAACCGCAACGAACTTCAGCGCGTTCGACAGAAGATTCGTGAAAACTTGCACCAGCGTCTGATGATGTGCCCAGACGAGCCAGTCGGGCGCGATCTCGATGGACACTCTCGCCGCCTTTTCGTCGACCACGTTTTTCAGCAGGGCGCAGGCTTCTTCGACCGTCTCGCGTAACTTCACCGGCTCTCGTGGCAATTCGACGCGCGCGATACGGCTGAACTCCAGGACATCCCCAATCAAGGCGTCCATCTTGGTGGCCACCTCTTCTACGGAGCGCACATAACCGCGGCAGTTTTCATCGAGTCGGTCCGCGCAGTCCTCCATCAGCGCTCTGACATACCCCTGCATATTTCTCAGGGGCGCCCGCAAATCGTGGGAGACCGTGTAGGCGAAGGACTCCAATGTCCGATTTGCCTGCTCCAGCTCCTCATTGCGCTCCGTCGAGCGCCGCATCTTGGTCACGTCCTCCACGAGGACATCGATGGCGTCATGTCCGTTCACCCGAACCCGGAGCAGCGAGAGGTAAACACAGATGGACTGTCCATCCCGTGTGGACAGCTCGACTTCGCGCTCTGTCGCGTCGTTGCGGGCCTTGAGCTGCTGCATCTCCTCCTGGATAGCGGCCAGGAGCGCGTTGCTGTGGTGCTTGTCGGGCTCCCCATCGAAGCTCTCGAGCAGAATGCGGCACGCCCGATTGGCATCGACAACATCCCCGTCGACTGTCAGGCGTAGCACACCGACGTTGAGGCGATCGAGCAGCGTCTGCAGCCGCGTCTCTGACCGCAATGCCCGCAAGCGAATCTCGGCTCGGTCAAGGCAGGATCGGACCGCGACGACCAGGCGGACGTAGTGCTTCGGGCTCTTGATGACGTAGTCGTCGAGGCCGGCCTTCATCGCCTCCACCGCGACCTCCTGGGTGCCGGTAGCGGTGAACATAATCACCGGACAGTGCGGTCGGGCTTCCTTCACGGCGCGGACGATATCCACCCCGTTGGACCACCTGAGATTGAAGTCGGTGATCACGATCTCGAAGTCGTCGTTCTGGAGTGCCTTCCGGAATTGCGCATCTCCGAGCGGCTCAATGGCCTCGAGGTCAGCGAATTCCTTGCGCAGCTCCCGCAACGCGAGGCCGCGATCGTGCGGATTATCATCGAGCAGCAGAACCCGCAGTTTCGAGCTCAACATAGGAGATCCATTGGACTGAACCCTCGCAACGGCCGCGATCGGAGAGGGGCAAGCTCGTACAGTGAGCGGCGGGCGACTGGCGGCGCACTCATGCCAGTCGACCAGCTCGCAAGTCTACGGCAAATTCCATGCTTGATGGCGAGCAAGCGGCCGCCACGAACGGGCGAATAGCGCACCGTGGAACCAATTCAAGCGGGGGTAGCAACGATCCCGGAGCGTTCGGCCAGATGCTCTCCTATCGTATGCGTGGAAAGATGGAGGAAGGCTGCAAGGGTGTTGGAAGGTAGGCCACCCTTGCGTCAGTCCATGGCTCAAAGGCGCACAACAGCCCAGGCTCTCGATCACCGCTCGAGAGCCCGGGCTCATCCATTTCTACTGCTCTACGGCTGGGGAACGATTACTCCGAATGTTCCCGCAAAGTTGTTATGAGGCCCGGCGGTGAAGTACAGGGCGTTGGTAGCGCCGTTGCCGCCGGCGGCGGTGTTGCCTCCGCCGAAGTCGATTCCCCAGAGTTGATCGATGACGATGGGCCTGCCGCCCTCTCTCAATACGCCAACGAATTCTCCTTTGGAATTGAAGGCATTGATCGTCCCGGTGTTGGTATTGTTTGAAATCAGCACGGTGTTGCTCAAAGGGCCGAAATTCGCTGGAGCCACCGCGAGGCCCCATGGCTGGTTGAGCGGAAAACCCTTGGCAAAGGTGCCGATGAGCGTTCCGTCTTCCTTGTACGTGTCGACAAAACCTCCCGCACCGCCGTTGTTGGCTGCAAACGTTACGTAGACGGTGCCGTTGATGTCGCGAATTCCGAACACGGAAAACCCGTTTGGCCCGGTCGGGATCGAGTTGTCCGGTTGAAACGTGCCTGTCAGGGTAAAGGTTCCATCATAGATGTTGACTACGTTATTGGCGTTGTCCACCACGAACAGAGAGTTTCCCGAAGGGTGATTGGTAATGGCGAGAGCGGTGTAAGAGGCTTTGTTTGCCGAATTGTCGATCACCTTCTGGGCGTTGAACAGGCTCACGCCCGGTGCCCATGCGCTGACGGTGCCATCCAGCGAATCAAAGATGAAGATGCCCGGCTTTCCCTGGGTTGCGAACTCGCCAGTGGTTGACGGATTGATGACGACTCCCGTCGGCTGGCCGACTGGACTCCCGGCCGCAGCCGGGATCGAAACCACCAGGCTTTGCTTGACGCCGGCGCCGTCATAAAGCGTCGACCAGCCCGATCCTTGATCACTTATCCACCAGGGACTGTTCGCGCCACGGGCCAGTCCCCAGGCATTGACAATCAAGGGGTCATCTGCTTTGGCGTGGTTGAATTGATTGGAGTCGAGGTTCGTGAGTTGATATTGAGCCAGAGCGGTGTTGGATAGAAATGCCAGGCCGAGGCTGAGGACGGCTGAGAATGCAAGATGCATCCGATTTTCCTTGCCTGGACGAGACAGTCGTTCCAGCGCCGAATCTGGCTTCTGGCCTGCTGTTTCAGGTGGTCGTACGGGAGAGCCAGCGCGGCGCGCGCCCAGATCCAATGTTGATTCCATTTCCGCACTCCTTGCTAGAAGACGATTGAGTAAGCCGCATGACTGCGGCCGTGAGTAAGTGCCGGAAATTGCAGCGCTGGTTCTAAAGGGTCACCGCTGTGTCAGCGCCGGGACACTGTGGTCACGATCTCGAGTGACAGCGAAACGTCCCAGTTCTAACAAGTTGCAAACTTTTCTCACAATCGGAAGCTTGGCCGCGAGTGTCCGGGGTGGCGGCGTGCGCTCGAGCGAGACTTATGGCTTACGTCCTGTCCAGTCGCGGCGGGTTACCCAATGCGAACGCGGCTCGAACCCCAATGTTATTGCCGCGCCATTACCATCGAGGCCGTGTTCAGCCTGTCCATTCCTGAATGAAATCCAGTGCGAACTGGCGCACCTTAAGCGTCGCCTGCGTCATCCTTGGCGGGTTTCTGTTGTGGAGCCTTTCGTTTGACTCGTTGCCTCTCTGGCTCGGTGCGCCCGTTGGGAGTGTGCTCCTGACCTGGTACGGATCTTTGCAACATGAGACGATTCACGGGCACCCGACCCGGTCCAGAAGGGTCAACATGGCGATCGGCGGCTTGCCATTGTCACTGTGGGTTCCGTATCCTATCTATCGATGGACCCACATCCAACATCACCGGCACGACGGCCGGCGCCTGACAGAAGTCGGTCATGATCCGGAGTCGTTTTATCTGCCACCTGGCCATCTCGCACGGGTGGGCCGCATGCGCGGCGCAATTTTGCGCGCCAACTGCACACTCGCGGGCCGGCTGACGTTAGGCCCGGCCCTTGCCGTCATCACGTTCTGGCGTGAGGAGCTGGGCCGTGCGCTTACCGACCGGCGACGGCGTCGTATATGGCTCGCGCACGCCCTGGGCGTCACGGTAGTAATGGTCTGGGTGTGTGTTGTCTGTCACATTCATCCACTGATCTATTTACTGCTGGTGGTCTATCCGAGCATATCACTGACACATCTACGTTCGTTCGCGGAACACCGTGCGGATGATCGTTCGCAACAGCGAACCAACGTAGTGGAGGCCAGCCCTTTCTGGGCGCTGATCTTCCTGAATAACAACCTGCACGTCGCCCACCATGCTCATCCCCACGTGCCGTGGCACGAGTTGCCGCATGTCTGGCGTGGCATGCGGCGAGCGAACGTACCGGCGGGCCGGGTCTTCAAGGGATACGGCGAGGTGGCTCGGGAGTATCTCTTGCGTCCGTTCATTACGGCGGAACACCCCTTCTCGGGCGTGAAGGTGGGCTGAGATGGGAGCGCCTGCCGGACCGGTCATGCCGATCTGGATCGCCGCACTTCCCATGTACGATTTCCATGAGTTGCGCGATGCTCACGATCAATTTTGGGTTGCACTCGCGCGCAGATTACGGGATGTCGGTATCGCGGGGGTGCCCCAGCAATTGACCCGGGACTTGAGTCATCGCGAAGTCTGGGGCCATCCCGGGTTGCTGTTTGGACAAGCCTGCGAATACCCGCTATCAAAGTCATTTCGCGGGCACTTGAGAATACTGGCTACGCCGCGCTACCGAGCGCCCGGTTGCGACAGGAGTACCTATCGAGGCGCGATTGTGGTTCGTGCCGAGGAGCCCGCCGACTCGCTGGAGAGCTTGCGTGAGCGGCGGTGTGTGGTCAACGAGCCGGACTCCAACAGCGGGATGAATCTGCTGCGGGCCGCGCTGGCGCCCATCTCCGGTGGCGGCCGATTTTTCCGCTCTGTGAGCTTCAGCGGCTCACACCGCAAGAGCATCGAGCTTATCGTGGCAGGTGAGGCCGACGTCGCCTCGATCGACTGCGTGACTCTTCAACATCTGAGCCGGATCCTGCCCGAGCTTGTCTCGCAAGTCAGGGTCGTCGGCTGGACCCCATCGAGTCCCTGTCTGCCCTTCGTCATCTCGCGGCATGCCGGAGAGGCGAATATCGAGGTAGTACGCTCTGCGCTAGAGGCGGTCTGCGCCGACCCGACGCTCGCGTCCGTTCGTGAGTCCTTGCTGCTGGACGGGGTCGACGTCACACCGGATGCGACCTTCACCCGCGTATCGGGGCTCGAGCAGGTGGCGGAGCAGTGGGGCTATCCCACGTTACTGTGAACCGCCTTGTCCTACGTGTCTCCCGCCGGTTGTGACCGGCGGGAGACATACGCGTCAGGTCGTAGCGCCCTTTACGCGCGGTAACGAAACACACCGAGCGCGGCAGAGAGCTGATATCAGACTCTCTGCCGCCTTACACAATCCTACTGCGCAGCCGCGCCAGCAGCAGGGGCGGAAGTCGTGTAAGTGATCGGAGTATACGCCGATGAGCACGAGGACCCGCAGCTCGTCGGGAACGAGAACGAGTAGATGCGGCCCGCATTGATCAGTTGTCCAGTCACATCGTGCACGCGTATCTGGTACTGGGTTCCACCTGACACGGTGGGAAGGACGATATAGTCCTCGCCCAGGTCCGCGTCCATGACCGCGGCCGTCCACACTCCGTTCTGCATGTAGTCAACCCCGTGGATGCCGTTGGCCAGGTGAGTAATCGAAATCGCCGACCAGAATGCGTTAGCCCCCTGTATGAACGCAATCTTGATATCGCCCGTGTAATTGGGTGCCGGCTCGAAATTCCAGCTTACCTGGCGGTTGTTCCAGAAGTTTGGAAACATGTTGCCCGCGGGCTTGCCGTTCAAGGTGTAGTTGGCCAGGGCCGCCTGCGCCTGATCGATGT
>CAZBTV010000055.1:0-44285 GCA_964494895.1 uncultured Steroidobacteraceae bacterium
TTTTCTTGGACAAGTCTCCATTGGCGACGGCAATCGTCACGTCAGCGATGTTGCTGACCTGGGCCGTGAGATTTCCGGCCATCTGGTTCACGGAGTCGGTCAGGTCTTTCCAGACTCCGGAGACGCCTTTTACTTGAGCCTGCCCGCCGAGCTTCCCCTCCGTGCCGACTTCGCGCGCGACGCGTGTCACTTCGGAGGTGAAAACGGAGAGCTGCTGGATCATGGTGTTGACCAGCTTGGCGGAGCGCAGGAATTCGCCCTTGAGCGCCCGGCCATCCACCTCCAGGTCCATCGACTCGGCCAGGTCCCCCTTGGCGACGGCTCCGATCGTTCGGGCAATCTCCGTGGTGGGACGTACGAGATCGTCCATGAGTGTGTTGATCGAATCGACTTCAACGGCCCACCCGCCCACGGCACCCGGTAAGGACATGCGCTGGCGGAGGCGTCCTTCTTTGCCTACCGTCTCGCTCAGTCGCGTGACTTCGGTGGAGATACGTTGCTGGTGCGCGATGGCTTGATTGAATGCCCCGGCGATTTTGGCATCCGTATCCGACCAGTGTGTTGGCAGGCGCACGGAGAAGTCGCCATCGCGGAAAGATTCAATAGCCGCGAGGAGGGTCCGTGAGCGCGTCTCAGGCGAATCTTCCTGGTAGAGATGGGGCGGCCTCGCCTTGGTGAGCCTACCGTTGCCGTTCGCGCCGCTGTTCCGTGACTTGTTGGGTCTTGTCTTTACTTCGCTCACGACTCACCTGTATCTGAAAGGTCGATGCGACATCGGCAGGATGGAAGATGGTTTCGGATCATCCGCAAGTTGCTCCGGCATCCGGGGATGGGGGAGCACAGCTCTCTGGACTTGCTGACGAGATGGATTGGGCGCGCTGACCGGATCTCGACCAATGACGATTGTCCCTGAACTGCGCACGACATACTGCAGGCATTCACATTGCGGCGCAACAAAGACGGCGTGGGGTGGCCAGGTGGGAGGTCATGGCTTGAGCTGAAGCTTAACAGTAGAGGCCGGAGCCGCGGGCACTCGTCGCCGGGCATGCGTCGCACGGGCGCACATGGAATTGCGCCCTGGGCTTGCGCGCAACAGGGACTGCGTAGCGCAATGCCCGGATCCAACGTTACATACTATAGGAGTTGGATCGGTGGTGTGCTCCGTCGAGCGCTGTTGGCCCGGCTCTTCGGATGTCGTTGGGATGCGACCCCTCTCGCGCTGGATCAATACGCACTTGACGCACCTATGATAGGTCCGCGGTGATTTGCGAATTGTGATTCACACCGCAGCGCGGATGCTCCCGCACGGCGCGTAATGATCGTGACTGCGAATTGACTCAACCGAGGTTTGTTGTGACGTACCTCACGGGACGAGTCAAAGGGGGCTTTGCGCGGGCACGGATCGGATCCGGCTGCCTCGTGCGACAGACCGCGTTGCGGACGGAAGACATCAGTGAAAACACAGTCGCAGTCGGAACCGCTGTTGGGCGCGGAGCTCGATCGAGTCGAGGAATCGCGCCGATTCCGAGAGTTCCTCGAATACACGAATGATTCCATCTATGTGGTGGATGTAGAGTCTGGCCGCGTGGTCGATGCGAATGATGCCTTGACAAGGCGTCTCGGCTACTCGCGCGAAGAATTGTTGCGGATGCGGCTGCCGGACTTCGCTGTGGCTCTGCAGAGCTATTCCTGGGAAGACCTGACCAGTCGCGTTCGTAAAGTGGGTGCTTTCGTGACCGAGGGTCAACATCGCTGCAAGAATGGCGACCTCATTCCCGTGGAGGTGAGCCTGCGATACCTCGAACGTGATGGCAAGCCATACGCTATCGCTGTCACCCGCGACATCACTGAGCGCAAGCGGCAGGAGCAACAGATTGGCCGACTCGTGCGCATGACCAAAATGCAAAGTGGGATCAACGCAGCCGTGCTGCGGATTCGCGAACGGGACGATCTGTTGAAGGAGGCCTGTCGGATCGCGACTGATGTGGGCGGGTACGATCGCGCGGTGCTGTCCCTGGTGGATGCCGATGGAAAATTCGCGCGCCCGACTTACCGCTCCGGGATGGCGGAGGATTTTCCGGAGCCTGATGTGTTGGAAGTTGCCGACGGCTCCGAGCCCGACACCAGTGTGTCCGGTCGAGCGCTTCGGATGGGGCAGATCCTGTTCTGTGACCTCCGTCAGTCGGCACCTTACGTGTGCATGCGTGAGCGGCTGCTCGCGCTGGGCTACAAATCTCTGATTGCGTTGCCGTTGATCATCGAGGGCCGCCGGGTGGGCGTGCTGACGCTGGCCTCACGCGAGATGAATATCCTCAAGGAAGATGAATTGGCGCTGCTGGAGGATATGCGGGCCACGCTCGCCTTTGCGTTGCGCTCGCAACAGAATGCGCATGTCGCGGAATTTCTGACTTATTACGATCCCTTGACCGGGCTTCCCAAGCGGCAGTTGTTCTGCGAGCGGCTCGCCCAGCTGCTGGCCAGGCCACGCTCTCCCGGGGCTCGTCCCGTCGTTGCCGTGCTCGATATTAGAGGCTTGACTCATATCAATGACAGCCTCGGCCGGCATTTTGGCGATCGGGTCTTGCAGAGGGTGGCCGAGCGGCTCAGGCGGCGCTCGCCGAGTGATGATCGGATCGCCTACCTGGGTGCCGGCTCGTTCGCAGTCATGGCGTTGGAGGATGACCCGAACCATGGCGGAATCACCGCCGTGCTCGCTAGCTGCGTGTTCGATGAGCCGTTCACCATTGACGAGCGCGCGCTTCGCCTGTCATACCGATCGGGAATCGCCTACTTCCCTGACGACGGCACCGAGAGCTCTGGGCTGCTGGATCGCGCTGAAGCGGCACTGCGTCAGGCCAAGGATTCCGGGGAGCAATCCATGCACTACCGGCTCGATCTGCATGGTGAGGTGTCAAGGCGCCTCGAGCTCGAGCACCAACTCCGAAAGGCCATCGAGCAGTCGCAGTTCGAATTGTATTATCAGCCTCAACTGGATGCGGATTCGGGACAGATCGAGTCCGTCGAAGCGCTCATCCGGTGGAACAATCCAGACGAGCCGGCGGTGTGTCCCCCGGCGCGCTTTCTCCCAGTCCTCGAGTCCTCGGGGATGATCATCACTGTAGGAAGCTGGGTGTTGGAGCAAGCGGCCAGGACTTGCGAGCGCTGGTCGCAACAAGGGCTCCCGCCGGTGCGCGTGGCCGTCAATGTATCGCCGCTGCAACTCGGGCGCAAAGACTTCGTCGATCACGCGATCGGGATCTTGCGGCCACTCCAGCTTCGCGAGGGCTTTGGGCTGGATCTGGAGATTACCGAGACTGCGCTCCTGCAGGATCTGCAGGGGACGAGCGCCAGACTGCGCCAACTGCGCGCGGCGGGCTTTCGCATCGCTCTCGATGACTTCGGCACGGGTTACTCCGCCCTCGGCCTGTTGTCGAAGCTTCCCGTGGATCTTCTGAAGATCGATCGCTCGTTCGTCTGCGGCTTGCCCGAAGACAGCGCCAGTGCAACGCTGGTCGAGAGCATCATTCGACTTGCGTGCGGCTTTGGACTGATGACGGTGGCCGAGGGAGTTGAAACGGCCGGACAGCTGAGGATGCTGCGACGCATGAAGTGCGACTACTGGCAAGGGTACTTGTGCAGCGCGCCGCTTCGCATCGACGATATCGAGCGCCTCATAAAGCGCACGCGGCGCTCCCTCGATGCGCTCTTGCAAGATGTCTTTTGAAGGGACACCCGGCGCAAGGCGCAAAGTCAGCCTGGGACACCGTAACCTCCCACAGTCATGTCGCGTTGCAGCAATCGATGGGTGCCGTGGCGCCGTAAACACATTCCAGACATGAGATGTGTTGTCGACAATGTGATCTGCCGCTCAGCGCGTGCATGGTTCGGAGAGCGTAATAGGTAAACACGGCCAACACGCGCACGTGCACGGCACGTAACTCGCCTCGAGCACTCCAGATGACCAGGGGACTCCCACCGGTGCAAACTGCTGACGCGCTTCTGGCCCTGAAGTCACGAGGTCACACTGGACGACCATGATCACGACCGAGCTGCCTTCCAAGGGAGAGTCCGTTGTGAAGATGGAGGGATTGCTGAAGGCACTCACCGCCGAGCGGGATGCATTGGGCCGCGAGCGCGATAGCTTGCGCAGCGAGCTCGAGTTGCGTACGGCCGCTTTGGACGCAACACAAACTCATTTCATGATCACCGACGTGCGGCAACGTGGCGGGGTGATCGTCTATGTCAACCGGGCTCTGGCCTTTGATCATGGGTATGAGCCGCACGAGTTGATCGGCAAGGCTCCGGCGATGCTCGTACCGGCAGACCTGAATCCTGACGCCTTGCCGGAGGTCAACAAGGCCCTGCGCAGCGGGGCTGCCGTGCGCACCACCTTTCGAGCGCGGCGCAAGGACGGGACTGAGTTCTGGACCGGAGTTACATTGACTCCGGTCTATGACCGTGCCGCACGAGTTACCCACATTGTGGGCACCGGTGCTGACATCACCGCGCGCTTGAAGGAGCAGGAGGACAGACGCGGTCTTCAGGAGCAGCTCTACGCTGAGATGCAGGAGCGCGAGCGTATGGCCATCGAGCTGCGTCTGGCCCAAAAGCTCGAATCGGTCGGCCGCCTGGCCGCCGGCATCGCTCACGAGATCAACACGCCCATCCAGTATCTCGGCGACAGCATTGCATTCCTGCAAACGGCGGTGACCGACATATGGGAATTGTCGAGGAGCTATCGTCGAATCGCGGTCGATCTCGCCTCGTGCGCGGAACGATCGGACCTGCTCGACGAGCTGGCCGAGCTGGAGGGACGGGTCGATCTCGCATTTCTGAAAGAGGAGATTCCGAAGTCGTTCGAGAGAACGCAGCTCGGGGTCGAGCGTGTGACCCGCATCGTGCGCGCCATGAAGGAGTTCGCGCACCCGGACTCGGTGGAGCAATCGGGCGCCGACCTGAACCACGCGATCCAGACTACATTGACGGTAGCTCACAATGAATACAAATACCACGCGCGCATCGTGACCGAGCTCGGAGAGCTGCCGGAGGTCATCTGTAACATCGGCGAGCTCAATCAGGTATTCCTCAACCTCATCGTCAATGCGGCTCATGCGATCCAGGAATCGGGCAAGGACGCCGCGAACGGGTGCATTACCATCGGGACCCTGGCGGAGAGCGGCGAGGCACTGGTTTGGATTGCCGACAATGGGTGCGGCATTCCGGAAGGAAACCTCGACAAGATCTTCGATCCATTCTTCACGACCAAGGAGGTCGGCCGGGGCACCGGACAGGGGCTCGCGATCGCGCGTTCGATTGTCGTCGAGAAGCATGGAGGAACCATCGACGTGCAGAGCACGGTCGGTGTTGGGACCCGATTTACGTTACGTCTGCCGATCGCGGGCAAGAATGCCGCACGAGTGAAATGAAAACCATCTTGTTCGTGGACGACGAGACTCCGGTGCTGGCAGGCCTGCGCACGCGGTTGCACCGGTGCAAGAAGAACTGGGACATGTCGTTCGTCGATGGCGGCGAGGCCGCGATCCGGGCTTTGGAATGTGCGCCTCGGGATGTCGTTGTCACCGATATCCAGATGCCGAAGATGGACGGTTCGGAGCTGCTGCGGGTCATCAGCGAGCGCTGGCCACAGACCGTCCGGATCGTGCTGTCGGGCTATACGGATCCGCTGCAGACGACGCGCCTCGCCACCCTGGCGCATCAGGTGATCAGCAAGCCTTGTGAGCCGCAGCGCCTGGAGAACATGATTGACAGGTGCCTCGCGCTCCAAGACCTACTCCAACAGCCCCATATTCGTAGCGTAGTCGGCCGCATCCGGACCTTGCCCACCTTGCCGCGAGTCTATGCGCAACTGCAGAAGGCGCTCGCGGATGAGGGCGTCACCGTGCACGAAGTCGCAGCTCTCGTCGGAGCGGATCCGGCGATCGCCGCAAAGATCCTGCAGCTGGTGAACTCAGCATTTTATCGCCTCCCGAGGCGCATCACCAAGATCGAGCAGGCGGTGTCCTATCTCGGATTTGCCTCGATCCGCAATCTGACCCTGTCGGCCGAGATATTCTCGAGCTGGCATGGCGGACGTGCCCCCGGATGTCCCAACTTCGATCGCCTGCAGGCGCACTCGCAAGTGGTCGCCACGGCCGCGAGCGCGCTGGCCCGAAAAACGCAATTCGCCGACGATGCCCTGCTCGCGGGGCTCCTCCATGACATCGGCTACTGGGTCCTGGGACTGGAGTGTCCGGCCGATCTGGCGAGGGCGGTCGAGCACGCTGCCTGCAAGCGCATTCCATTGTATGAGGCGGAGCTTGCCGTGATCGGTGCCTCGCACGCGCAAGTAGGTGCCTATCTGTTGGGTCTGTGGGGCTTGCCGTATACCGTCATCGAAACGGTCGCCCACCACCACTCGCCCCTGGACCTGTCGCAACACGAGTTCGATGGGCTTGCGGCGGTCACGGTCGCGCATTCCTTGTTGGCCGAGGACGATGCGAGCGCGTTCGATCGCGATCTCGTGCCCGATCCCAAAGTCGGCGCCGATTATCTGGAGCGGCTCCAGGCGCCATTCAGCTGGTCGGAGGCCCAGCTGCGCGTTTTAGAGAGCCTGGAGACAGGTGAGGTGTTGTCATGAGCAGTCGCGAGCTGCCGAAGATTCTGTGCGTGGACGATGAGCCCCGGGTGATCGAGGGGCTCATGTTGCATTTACGCAGGGACTACCAGGTTCACAGCGCATCCGGAGGCGAGGAGGCACTGCGGATCCTGAAGGAGATCGGCGGCGTCAGCCTCGTCATCTCGGACATGCGCATGCCCGGTATGAATGGCGCGGTCCTGTTACAGCGAGTCATGAAGTCCTATCCGGATGCGACCCGCATTCTCCTGACAGGGGATCCAGGGAGGGATGCAGCGGTTGCGGCTGTCAACGAGGCTCAGATCTTCCGCTTTCTGACCAAACCTTGTCCACCGGATCAGTTGAAAGCGGCGGTGGAGGCGGGGGTCATGCAGCATCGGCTCATCAACGCCGAGCGCCGCATTCTGCAAGAGACCCTGATCGGCGCCATGAAAGCGCTGATGGATGTGCTCGCCATCACGAACCCCGTCGCTTTTGGCCGCGCGAGCCGAGTCAAGCGGCTCAGCATGGAGTTTGCCGCCAGCATGGATTGCAAGGACTATTGGCAACTCGAAGCGGCTGCGATGTTGTCACAGCTCGGGTACCTGTCGCTGCCGGTCGAGCTGGTGGAGAAGCTCTACTATGGAGAAAAACTGACTCCGGAGGAAAGTGTCCTGGCCGGCGGCGTTCCGTCCCTGGCGATCACACTCCTCGAGAATATCCCACGCCTGGAGCCGGTCATTCAGGTGCTCAACGCCCTCACTTACAGCAATGAGCAGATTGCTCGGCTCGGAGAGGGCACGATCGGCCTGGCCGCGCGGATTCTAGGGATCGTGCTCGACTACGACGGGCTCATCACACAAGGTCATGCCGTGAGCGTCGCGGTCCAGACGCTCCGCGGGCGGACAAATCGATTTGGGGAAGATTTGATCGAGCGCTTTGCCTCCCATGTCGGCGCCGGCCCGAGCAGCTCGGAGCTGCGTGAGCTACCTCTGCGAACGGTGCAGCCCGGAATGATCATGATGCAAGACTTGCGTACCTCTCTCGGCACGCTCCTGGTGGCCCGCGGCTTTGAGGTGACTACAATGTTTCTACAGCGGATGCGCAATTTTGGGCCGGATCTGCTCAACGAGCGGGTCAGAGTGCTGGTGCGCTCGGCAGACCGGACCGCCGCCGGCTGACTCGGGGGCGGAATGGGGGCGGTGCCTGACAATGTCGGCGCAATGGAATCTGCCGGATCCCAGCGCCAGGGCGACGCCGTCGAACCGCTGTCCAACAGGCAGGGTCGCTCTTACGAGATACAGCGGGAAATAAAACAGCGCACCGAAGCGATTTTCCGCGAGCGCTGTCACACGCTGTTCAAAACGGCGGACCGGACCGTGCTCTTTTTTTTGCCGCTGCAGTGGGTTGGCGCGATGGCTTTGTCGGTGCTGCAGCCGGGGGTCGATCAGACAGCCGGGCCATGCACGGCGGGTGTGAGCTTTCCGGTGGCGGCGCTGCTCGGCGCCCTGGTCAACGGGGTGCCCTTTGCCTTCGCGCGCCAGGGCCCGGGGCGGCCGGCTACTCGTATTGCGCTGGCGGTCTGCATGGCGTTGTTTTTTGGTCTGCTGCTGTGTATCGCGGGGGACCGGTCCGATGTAGATCCCTACTTGTTTGTAGCCCTTGCACTTCTCGCGTTCTACCGCCAGTGGCCCTTGCTGGCCTTGATGGGCGTGTTGACATTGGTCGTGCAGTTGGCCTATCGCGTGATCGCATGCGGCCCCCCGGAAACCGGGGGCGCGTCGTTTTTCGAGCAATACCTGGGCCTTTACACCTGGGTCATCCTCGAGGGCTGTGTTCTCGGTCTGGTCTGCAACCGCAGCATGCTCATGTTCCGCGCCGGTGCTGCGGAATCCGCCGAGCTGGAGCGCGATCGGTGGGCGGCGCATCGGGAAGTGATCGAACGAACGCGGCAACTCGAGGCAAGCAGCCAACAGTATCGCGATCTGCTCGAATCCACGAGCGCTGTGCCGTGGGAGCTCGACACGGCGAGCGGTGCCTGCACCTACATCGGCGCCCAGGTGGAGAGTCAATGGGGCTGGCCGGTGGAGCGTTTCCGCGAGAGCGGGTTCATGTTCTCGTGTGTTCATTCCGCTGACGGTCCTCAGTTTGCCGAGGCACTCCGGAATGCGGTCGTTTCGCATGACATCGCGGTGGAATACCGCATGCGGCTGGCCTCCGGTGCATTCGCAAACGTGCGAAGCTTCATCCGGCACGTCCCAGTCAAACAAGAGGGAGGCCGCAGAATACGCGGCATCAGTATCGATATCACTGCGCAAAAGAAGCTTGAAGCAGAGCTTCATCAGGCGCAGAAGCTCGAGTCCGTCGGGCGCCTCGCCGCCGGTGTTGCCCACGAAATCAACACCCCGGTGCAATTTATCAATGACAGCTGCTACTTCCTGAAGGATGCTGTGGCCCAGAGCGCAGAGGTGCTCCAGTCTTATCGGGAAGCCATTCAGGGCGTGGCCGCCGGGACCCTTGCAGTTGAGCAGGCACTCGAGAAAGTCAACACGGCCGAGCAGCTTGCCGACATCACATTCTAACACGACAACATGCCCGCTGCGGTCGACAGGTGCCTCGAAGGCCTGCGGCGCGTAGGGGACATCGTGCGCTCCATGAAGGAGTTCTCGCACCCCAACCAGGACGCGCCGTCCCCAGCAGACCTGAATGCCGCCATTTTGAGCACGCTCACCATCGCGCGACACGAATACAAGTACGTTGCCGAGGTCGAGACACATTTCGCCGAGTTGCCGCCGGTCGTCTGTCATATCGGTGAGCTCAACCAGGTGTTCCTGAACATCATTGTCAATGCGGCGCATGCAATTGCGGACGTCGTCGCCGGTACCGACCGTAAGGGCCTCATCTCCGTGTCCACCGCGCAGGATGGCGATGAGGTGTTGGTCTGTGTGGCGGACACGGGCGGCGGAATTCCGGAAGAGATCCAGGGCAAGATCTTCGACCCCTTCTTTACCACCAAGGAAATCGGCCGGGGGACCGGTCAAGGGCTTGCGATTGCCCGTTCGGTGGTGGTGGACAAGCACGGTGGCACCGTGACTTTCGAGACACGGCCAGGCCTCGGAACGACGTTCCGTATCCGGCTGCCCATCCAGCCGAGGGCTCGCGGCTCAGGCGCACAAAAGTCGACTGACAATTGTGACGACCGGGTGGCGGTTTGATCGGGTAGTTAGCTGGTTCTTGATGGCGCGACATCTGTCAGGGTGTTGAGCCGCGCTCAATGTAGCGGCCAGTCAGGGTTCGCTCGAGGGACGGGAGGTCCACGGGTTTGACCAGATGGTGGTCGAAACCGGCAGCTCTGGTGGCTTCCCGATCTTCGGCCTGCCCATAACCCGTCAAGGCGACGAGACTCAAGCTTTTCAGCTCCGGCCGCGCCCGAAGGTGGTGTGCGACTTCATAACCGTCCATCTCCGGAAGACCGATATCGAGCAGCGCCACATCCGGTGAGAATGTCTCGACGCACGCGAGCGCGTGCCGTCCGCTGTAGGCGACCCGAGTCTCGTGTCCGTCGTGGCTCAGGAGCATGGCGAGGGAATCCGCCGCATCCTCGTTGTCATCGACAATCAGGATGCGCAGACGCGGGATGTCAAGCCGGATCGCCACGCGGGTAGCCCCTTCGGGCGGGGCAATGCGAGGCAGCCGGATTTCGAATGTTGACCCGCGACCCAAGCCAGCGCTGCGAGCCACGACCTGGCCGTCGTGCATTTCAATCAAGCGCTTGACGACCGACAAGCCGATACCGAGCCCTCCCTGGGCGCGGTCGAGCGTGCGATCGCTCTGCACGAACAAGTCAAACACGCGCGGCAGCAGCTCCGGTGCGATGCCGGAGCCGCTGTCGGTGACTTCGATGAGGGCGCTCGAGTCTTCCGCGCGCGTTTGTATCCGGATGGTTCCATGCGGATCGGTGTATTTCGCCGCGTTTGTGAGTACGTTGGCAACACACTGCACGAGACGCGCGAGATCGCCGTTCACATAGATCGCTTCGTAGTTGCTCACCACGGCAAGCTCGTGGTGTTTGTCGCGCATGAGAGGTCCCACTGACTCTACAGCCTGTGCGATAACGGTTCCAAGCTCGAGCTGCTCGCGCCGCAGCTCGATGCGGCCTTGAGTTATTCGAGCCACGTCGAGCAGGTCGTCGACCAGACGCGCGAGTTGCGCGGCTTGGCGTTTGATCATTTCCGCGGCGTGAGCCTGCGCTTCGCTTGTCAGCGTACGGCACAGCACTTCGCTCGCCATACTGATTGGAGCCAGGGGATTTCGGAGCTCGTGCCCGAGCAGCGCCAGGAATTCGTTCTTGCGTCGATCCGCCTCGCGCAGCTCTTCCTCGCTTCGCCTCAGGTGTCGTTCGCTTTCGCGCAACTTCGCGAGGGACTCGTCCGCGAGTGCGCGTGCGTGTACGGCATCTTCCAGAAGCGATAACGCGGCGCGGCGGTCATCAAAGGCGTGCAGTGACTCGACGGCGGTGTACGCAGCTGAGGCGAATCGACCCAGGCTCTCGAGCAGCCGCAGGTCTTCCGAATCGAACTTCCGCACGGTGTTGTGTGCGATCGCCCAGATCGTCCCGACCGCCTGACCTTTTACATGGAAGGGGACGAGCAAACCTTCCTCGGCCAGAGGAGTTGCCGAGGCCAGGTAGGGATAGCGGCGCTCCCAACGTGTGAAAAGCATAGGGGTGTCTCGATCGAGCACATCGCCGCATGGACCGAAGCCGCGCGGAGTGCCGCCGCCGAGGTGCGGTGACCAGTCGCCGGCAATCGCGGCCCAGTAGAAACGCTGGCCATCGCGGGTGAGGAGACTCAAACCCGCCGAACCCGCCCGCAGAACCTCGACGACCTTATCAACAAGCGTTTGTAGTATGGTGCGCGGAGAATCGGCCAGGACCTGGACGAGCGCGGAAAGCGCCTGTGTTTCCACTTCGTAGTCGGGAGGGCGAGCCGGCCGATGTCGTAGCTCCTCAGTGCGCAGAATTGCCTTGAGTGGAACGAGACCCTCACCTTCTTCCGGTTCGCTCGCTGGTTTGCACGGGAGCGGCACCTCGTCGAATTGCAATGGATAGCGGGTGCTTTCGCCTAACCGCTCGCGGAGCTTATTGTTCTCGTGCTTGAGCTCGATGATGCGCATCTCGCGCCCCACAGCGGCTTGATTGAATCGCGACAGCTCCAGGGCGCGCGCTTTCAGTTCCTCGTGGGCTTGGGCGAGCGCCTGCTCGCGCTCGCGCAACCGCTTCTCATTGGCGAGGCGCATCCGTACCAGCTCGAGCCGCGCGCTGACTCGAGCCAGAAGCTCCCGGGCGGAAAACGGCTTGACCAGGTAGTCGTCCGCGCCCGCATCGAGCCCTTCGACCCGTGCCTCCTCGCCCGCCCGTGCCGAAAGCAGAATGACCGGTATGTCGCCCAGAGCCGCATCATTCCGTAATGCCTTCAGCAGTCCCAGGCCGTCGAGCCGTGGCATCATGATGTCGCTGAGAATCAGGTCGGGACGCTCGCGGCGCGCGGCTTCCAGGGCCTGCTCGCCATTCTCTACCACCTCGAGCACGTACGTCGGCGAGAGGAGACCGTACACATAGCCGCGCATGTCAGCATTGTCGTCGGCCAGCAGAATGCGCGCACCCGCCGTGGGAGCAAGCCTGTCAGAGATAGCCGACACCAACTCGTCCGCGGGTTGGGAGTTGGATGTGAGAGGGGTGTCGGGGATCCAGCGAAGTGCTTCCTCGACGTAGGCCCGGGCGTCGATAGCGGTCGAGCTCAGGGTGCGAGCGGCCTTGATCCGCTCGGCTGGCAGATGAGCCGTACCCAGGGGAATACAGATGCGGAAGGTGGTTCCGCGACCGAGCTCGCTCGCCGCGCTGAGAGTGCCCCCGTGGAGCTTGACGAGCTCCTGGACGAGGGCGAGGCCGATGCCGGAGCCTTCCTGTGTACGGCCTACCGTGCCTTCCACCCGGTGGAATCTCTCGAACACACGGGAGATCTCGTGATCCGGGATGCCAACGCCGGTGTCGGAGACCTCGAGCACGGCCTGTGATTCCTCGCGGCGCACCCGCACGGCGATGCTGCCCTCGAAGGTGAACTTGAAAGCGTTGGAGAGAAGATTCAGGACGATCTTCTCCCACATCTCCCGATCCACATGCGCAGGCTCGTCCAGCGTACGGCAATCGACATCGAGCACGAGTCCGGCACGTTCGATCGCAGATCGAAAGTTGCTCGCGAGATCGCTCGTCATCGCCGCCAGATCGGTCGGTTCGTAGCATGCCTGGACCCGGCCGGCTTCGATTCGCGAGAAGTCGAGGAGACTGTTGACCAGCTTCAGCAATCTCAGCGCGTTGCGGTGTGCGAGCTCGAGCTGGGAGCGCACGGCCGGGGGTGTCGCAGGATTGCCTACGGCATCTTCGACCGGTCCGAGCAAGAGGGTCAGGGGAGTGCGGAACTCGTGACTGACGTTCGAAAAGAAGGCCGTCTTCGCCCGGTCGATTTGCGCCAGAGCCTCTGCGCGCTTTCGTTCTTCCTCATAGGCTCGCGCGTTGGCAATGGCTGTTGCGATCTGTGCGGCGACGAGCTCGTAAAAGCTACAGTACTGATCGTTCAATCTCAGCCGCGAGCTCACGCCGGCAACGAGCACTCCTGCAAGTTGGTGAGCCGTATTTGATCGGAGGGGAACGACGACGGCGCGATGTGGGGGATCCGACCAGGGCCCCGGAGGCACGCGAGAGAGCCGGGCGGGCAGATCATCGATCGTGATGATGGCCTCAGCAACTACGGCCTCGCCAAGGCGCCAAGGCCTGTCGTCCCCTCCTTTGTCAGATACGGGTAGGACACCGAGGGGAGCCAACTCGGCTTCAGGGAGTCCGGTCGCAGCGACGAGCCGTGCGGTCCTACCGTCGCGGTCGAACAGGTAGATGAGAGAGAAGGGGACGTCCTTGGGAGTTTTGGCCAGGATCTCGGAGGCGGCAAGGCAGGCCTCTTCAGCCGTCTTGGCTACCGCGGACCGGGCGCCCAGCTCGCGCAGCGAGCCGATGCGTCGCTCGCTGATGACTTTTTCGGTGATCTCATGAACGGTGGCGAGCACTCCACCAATGCCACGGGGCGCGGTCTCATCGGGTACCGCACTGTAGGCGATCGTAAAGTGGGACTCTTCCGTGAAGCCGTGGCGATGGATTTCGAGCTCGAAGTCCTCCAGCCAGGTTGCCGGACCTCCCTGGAAGGGCGCGTCGACGAGCGGCTTCAGGACGTGCCAGATCTCGGGCCAACACGCGTTGCCGGGCTGTCCCAACGCTTCTGGGTGTTTGGTCCCCAGTACAGGGCGATACGCATCGTTATAAAGCTGCACATAGTGCGGTCCCCACCATACGAGTGTCGGGAAACGATTGGCCAACAGGAAGTTGACCATCATTTTCAGGCTTTGGGACCAGACTTCGGGCGGCCCGATGAGACTTTTGGTCCAGTCGTGCGCGCGAATGAGCGCTCCCATCTCGCCGCCGCCGACGAGGAAGGGGCGATCGACATCAGGTTTATCCAGGGGTCGAAACGTGGCAGCCGGGCCGCCTGTCAGAGACATTGCTTCCTCGTGAGACGCTACGGCCACAATGCTTCGCTGTGGCTTTATTCATCGGGTCCGGCGCTCGGTTTCTGATCCCCCGCCCGGCGAGTCGGACCCACTTGTTCGCAACTTGGATTATGCGGTCTGCGGTGTTGGCAGGAAAGCTCCGCATGGCTTCCAGGCCAAACGTTGGCTTGGCTGTATGTCGGATGTTGAACCGATATGGGTCATGGTCTCGTGGGGTTTCACGGCTTGAGGCTCAGGAGGCTTGCAATTCCGGCGACGAGCTCAGGGGCTTCGATCGGCTTGCTGAGGTGCATCTGATAACCCGCGAGCAGCGCGCGCTGCCGGTCTTCGGGCCGCGCATACGCCGTGACCGCGATGGCAGGAACTCGCTTCGCAGCTATTTCGAGCCTTCGTATTCTGCGTATCAGCTCGTAACCGTCGACGGCCGGCATGCCGATGTCACTGAGCAGAACGTCGACGGGTGCCTCGCGGAGCGCGAGGAGGGCTTCGTCCGCTGTAGCTGCGCAACGAGTCAGTGCCCCACGCTCGTCCAGTATGCGAGCAATCAGCGCACGGCCGTCAAGATCATCGTCGACAATCAGTATTCGGACCCCTTCCAGCGTCGGCAGGTCGATTGCAGTCAGCGGGTCCGATGATAGCGTTGCCACACTATCCTCCTGCCGAACGTGTGAAACAGGCAGCGCGACGATGAAAGTGCTGCCTTGGTTTTCACCCGCGCTCTTGACCCTCACCGAGCCACCATGTAGCTCGACGAGGTTCTTCACAATGGATAGTCCCAACCCGAGGCCGCCGTACCTCCTGGCCGTGTTTCCTTCCGCCTGCCGGAACCGGTCGAAGACGAACGGCAGGAAATCCGGGCGGATGCCTATTCCCGTATCTTCAACCGAGATCTCGACATGGGAGTTCACGCGCTCCAGAACGATCTGAATGCGGCCGTTCGCCGGCGTGAACTTCACCGCGTTCGTCAGCAGGTTCCATAGAACCTGTTGCATGCGGTTCGGATCGCCTCTCACCAGGCCGATGTTTGAATCGAGGATGCATTGAATCCTGATGCGTTTGGAGTCCGCGGTGGGACGAACAGCTTCGATGGCGGCATTGATGACGTCGTGAAGCTGAATGGACTGCACTTCGAGATGAATCTTCCCGGATATGATCCGGCTCATGTCCAGGAGATCGTTGATGATCTGCGATTGCGCGCGAACGTTGCGGTCGATCGTTTCGAGCCCTCGCCGGTAGTCCGCCGGAGTCACGTTCTGCCTCAGCAGCAGTGTGGCCCAGCCCTGAATGGCATTCAGAGGGGTACGCAGCTCATGTGAGAGGGTGGCTAGAAACTCATCTTTGAGGTGGCTGAGACGCTCCGCCTCGGAACGTGCGGCGCGCTCGGATTCTTCCCGCTCGCGCAAGGCGCTGAACATTCGCGCGTTCGACATTGCGATGGAAGCCTGCGCAGCGATCGCAAGTGTCAGCCGCTCGGCTCGCTCCCCGAATACGCCACATTCCGGATGGCCCAGAAAGAGTCCTCCGATGACTTCACCGGTGTGGAGCGCGACGGGCACTGCGAGATAGCTGCACACAGCCAGATGTCCAGGCGGCATGCCCTGGTACGGCGTGTTTTTACCGTAGCGAGGATCCTTCCGGATGTCGTCGGACCGCACCACACCCTCTCCCCGGAACGTTGGGCTGAATACCTCCGTGTTCCTCGGCATCGGAAACTGCGCAAATGCCTCACGAGACGCGCCTGACAGGGTGTAGAGCCAGTATGACTCCCCGGCATCATTCAGGATGTTATAAAAGAAGGCTCCGTAAGCGGCCCCCGTCAATCGAGTCGCAGCATCGGTGACCAGCTGAACGATTCGCTCCAGGTCCAGTTGGGACGCCACCGCCTGTCCCAGCTCGTTCAATGTCTGGAGTGCGGTGGCTTCTTCCCGCAGCGCTCGTTCGGCGGCACGGCGGGCAGTGATGTCGTGGGCAATCTTCGCGGCTCCGATGATCGTCCCTTGCGGATCGCGGACAGGCGAGACGGTCAGGGAAATCTCCAGCCGGCGGCCATCCTTGTGCACGCGAGTCGTCTCGAAACGTTCGATCCGCTCGCCTGAGCGGATCTTGCGCAGAATCTCCTCTTCCTGGTACTGAAGCTCCTCAGGAATGATGCGCAGGATCGACTGTCCGATCATCTCGGCGGCGGTGAATCCAAACAGTCGCTCGGCTGCCTGGTTCCATGAGGTAACGATACCCTGCAGGGTCTTGCTGACTACGGCGTCCTCGGAGGAGTTGACGATGGCCGCGAGCCGGGCGCTGACTCTCTCGAGCTCCGTGATGCGTGAGTCTTCGTCTGCCGGTGAGTTCATCAGGGGGGCGGTCGATGATGTATGGCCTTGAGCCGCCCTGCTGCCTGACGCTGCCGGAGACCCGAAGTTGATGTAAGTTAACGCTGCCAGCAAGCGCCATTCCTGGCTTCTGGAGTCCTATACTTCACGCAAGCGATTTCTCGTCCATCAACCAATCGATACCGGCCCGGTAATCGCACCGGTGAACGTGATCTCGATGATGTTGAGCTCAGGCAGATGCTTCACGGTATAGGGCATCTGGAGTCCCCCAGTGCGGCACGCTTCGACGCGATGACAGCGCGTTACTCGGAGGAGGCATTGTCAACGTGCAAGCCAACCCAGCGCCTGGCCGAGCCAGGCGCCTGCCGCTGTCGCTTCCCAGCCTGACTGAAATCTTACCATGACCGGAAGCCCCTGTACGAGTTGGTCTTCGGGCCAAAGCTGCTGGGGAGCCAAGTCGAGCATGACTGTCGTCGGTCGCATCCCGAACGGGTCCACCAGGTCGGCTGGCATGCGGGAGGTCAGTCTGGGTGCGGCCGAAATAGAGGCTCGAATGTGTGCGCCGTTCGGAAAATAGATCGTCGCAGGCGAGCCGACCGCAAGCGCGGTTCCAAGCCTGGGTGCAACGTACGCGATTACGCGCGGCTGATCGAGACGTGCGAGTAGGACCATGGGCTCACCGGCGGTGACGTATTCACCGACCTTGACCAACACCGCGAGGACGCGCCCGGTATGCGGCGCGTGGGCTGTCAGTGAGCGTCGACGACTGTCGAGGACGATCCGCTCGGCATGGGCGAGCTTCGGGGCCGTTGTAGTTGTGCTGAGCTCTCGCCGCGCTCGGAGCAAGGACATTTCGGCCGCAGCAACCGCCGCCGTGGCTTCATCGAGCTCGGCACGGGTCGCCGCGCCGCTGTTGAACAGCTCTTCGACCGCGGTTCGACGACTGCGTTGGTATTCGACCGTACGCTTCTGCAGGGCGAATTCCTGAATCGCTGCCTCACGCAGCTCGCTGGCCTGTCTGTCGGTGGCTGCGTCCGTGGCGAGCTGGGCGGCGTTGCGAGCGGTCTGGGCATCCAGATCGGAGCTGTCGAGGATCAACAGCGGTTGGTCTTGAGACACCTGTTGGCCTGCGTCAACGCTCAACTCACGCACTATTCCGGCTTCGCTGGCGCGGATCTCCTGTTGGCCCAGGTCGACTGTGCCATTGGCCGTACGATTGAAGGCGCTGGCAGTAGCCCGTACGCTCAGGTAAATGATCGGTGATAGAACCAGTGTCAGAACCAGGTACCAGGTGAGCCGGTGTGCTTGACGACGGCCCGTGGCATAAGGGATTTTCTCGCCGTCGAGCTCGTCCGGGAGGCGTACGGGCCGAAAGCGCAGTTTCATTGCCCGGTACCACTCTGGAGCCGAGCGAGGGACCAGCCGTCTTCGAGTTGCAGGGCGATTCCATCGAAGTTATCCGCCTGCAGGTTCCGCTCAATTTCACCCATGCGGCGCTGTCGCTCGTCTTCGGGCAATGTGCGCAGCGTTTCACCCCCAGGAGCGGATCGCTCGAGGCTCACCGCTACCCGGAAGCGGAGTTGGGGGTAACGCCGCAACAAGGGGGCGGCGATTTCGAGCACGCGCTGTGGGTTCGCCACGTAGACCATGAGGGTTGGCTCGATCCGTAGCCGGAGCAGCGCCGATGCGAGAGTGTTCGATTCCACCCCGAGATCCAGATTGCGTGGATGTATGCTCAGCTCGATTGGCCATGGGCTGACGGCGGCAACGGCCTGTAAGGTTGCAACGAGCGATGCCAGGACGCTGGAGGCAGCGATCGTGCCGTGATCTGGATCGAGTTGCTCGGGCTCGAGGTCCAGATGCAGGCTGTCGAATGCTACGCCCGCGAGTCCCTGGACGATTTTGAGCAACTCATCCCGGTGCGCGGCCATGATCCAACTGGGGTCTCCCAGCAGCAGGCCAATCTGCATGCCGCGTTCATGACTGGCGCGCACGGCGCCGGAAAGGCGGGTTGGATCGCTCATGGCCTGCTGCAGCTCCGTCGAGCTCAGAGACACGAGCAACCGTGAGATTCCGGCCCCGCGAAGCCGACGGAACTCTCGATCGCCGGTGACTGTCGTTGCGTCTGCAAGCCAGTCCGCGGCACGCCATAGATACAACGTGCGCCGGCTCTCCGCTCGCACGGAGACGCCTTGGGGACCCGCAGCCGGCCCGGCGCAAGGCAGATCGTCGAACCGTGACCAGTCAGCGTGCCAGACCGCGATAGCTGCTTCCGCCTCGATGACCGCCCGCGCCGCGTTGTAGCGCGCGATGCGGGCACGTTGCAGTTGTTCGATCACGTCCCCGGCAAGCCGGGTCGCGCGTAGCTGGCGTTCTTCAACCGCGGCATCGGCCGCCGCAAGTCTCGCGGAGGCGAATTGCAGTGATGCATGTAGACCGGGCTTACGTCGGAGCAGCTCCTGGCGCGCGGTCTGTAACTCTCGGCGGCGGACTTCGTATTCGAGCCGCGCGCGCGCCAACTCAGCGGCAGCGGCCTGAGAGAGGAGGTGGCGCTCGGATGCGTATTCTACCGGAATTTGAAACCTCCAGCTGATCGAGCCGGAGCCGCCGTGCTGTCCGGTGTTTAGCTGGTCCCTGTTCTCATAACCTGCCTGGATGCTCGACTGGATCGGGTAGAGTGCGCTCTCGCGCGGATCGTTGCTGCGCAGAGAGATGACGCGCTGAAGTGCTTCGAGCTCCGGGTCGCTGTCCGCCCAACGCATTTCGTCGTTCAGCGCTGGGGTGCAGTCGGCGAACACGGGAGCGGCTGCCATATCGTCCTCGATTTCGGAGCTCGTCAGAGTGCGCAGGCTCTCGAGCGCATGGGCGCGGGAGGCGGCGGCGAGCGTTGCTTCCCGTCGCGCAAGCTCGAAGCCGCTTTCGAGCTCGAGGCGGTCCGAATCGAGCAACAATCCAGCGCGCGTACGCCGCTCGAGTGCGGGTTGGACGCTCGCCTCGGTTTGCAGAAAGTCTTCGGCGAGTGCCTGGGAGCGCTGCGCCAGCCAATAATCGGCATAGGCTTTCCGAAGCCGTTGCAGCAGATCGCGGTGTTGGAGCTCGCGGCGCGCATCCATTTGTGTGAGCTGTACTTCCTGGCCATTGAGGGCACTGCGCAGTTGCAATCGGCTGCCGAGCACGGGTACGGACAGCCCGATGCTCTCGCTGGTCTGCCTGTAGGCGTAGGATTGTGTTGGATCGATAATGTCCCGGTTGGCGGAGAGGCCAGCATCACCGTAGATGCTTACACCCAGGTTGATCTTTGTGGCGCGGAATTGGTCGCGGGCTGCCTCGTAAGCGCGATCGTACATCTGACTCTCGGGCGAGAGGGTGAGCCGGGCTTCGAGCTCCGCAAGGGGTGGGATCGCAATGGCGGCGCGTGCCACCAGGCAGAGTGCCAGCACGAAGGTGGTGCGCTGGCCTGTCATCAGAACTTCGTCCGACGCAGCACCCACGTTGGTGCCATGCTGGAATCAAGGTGCGACCGGGTGGTGATCTCGGTAAGGGTTGCTATTCCGTTCCAGCAGCGTGTCAGAAAGGCAAAGGCCGGCAGCAGCGCGACGACCCAGGCGAGGCGGAGGTCAAACGCGCGGCGCTCCGAATAGAGCAGAAGATACTCCACATACATCGCGATGGTCAGGAGCAGGTAGAACAGGTAGACGAAGGCAAGCAGGCCGAGTACGAATCCGGCGGGGTACACGAGGAACACGTAGCTGGTGTACCCGATGACAATGAAGGGCAGCACGAGCTGAAAAAGAAAGCCCGTCCAGACCAGGGCAACGTAGTTGCGCATTCCCATCAGGCCGGGCCGCAGTGCATGCCGGAACTTGCGCATGTAGAGATAGAACAGGTCTCCGTCCCAGCGCAATCGCTGTTTCAGGAACTGTCGGAACTTCTCCGGGGCGTCCGTATGTCCTACGGCTCGGGGCTCGAATCGGATGCGAAACCCAGGGTAGCGGGCGAAGTACTTCTTGAGGCGCAGTGTCAGGTCGAGATCTTCCGCCGTTCCGCTGTCCCAGCCGCCGATACGGACGAGCAGGTCCCGGCGGAATATGCCGAATGCACCCGAGATGTTGTTCACGATGTTGAAGGCGTCGAGGCCTGCGCGGCTGAGGTGGATCGACAGCATATATTCGACCGCCTGCAAACGGGTCACCAGTGTCCTGGTCGCGTTCCGTACACGGAGGTTTCCCGCCACAGCGACGACTCTGGGATCGGCAAAGTGCCTGACGGCATTCCTGACCATGTCGTTGTCGAATGACGTATCTCCATCGAGGGCCATGACGACTTCGCCGCGCGCGAGTGCCAATCCCTGATTCAGGCTAGACACCCGTCCACCACGCTGTAGCTTGCCGACCACTTCCAGGTGTCGCCGCGGGCGTCGCGCGACATAGGATTTCAGCGAGCGCAGGACATCGAAGGTCGCTCGATTCTGAGCTGTGCCATCGACGATTGCGAGGATGTCGATGTGACCGTCGTAGAGCTGCTCGGTGAGCGACTCGACCGTTCGCCGAACATCCCGACCCTCCGAATAGCATGTCACGATGCAGCTCACCCGCGGGGAGTTCCCGGGCGCGCGTTCGTTGCCAGGCTGCATGAGATAGCGCCGTAGGGCACCGAGCATGATTGTCAGCTGGACTGGAAGCTCGAATATCAGTACGTACGGAAAGAACTTGAGCGCGATGGTGAGCCAATCGGAGCGGAGCGCCGTCTCGATGAGAGAGCGCAAGGTGAAGGCAAACTGGCCTGGTATGTCGAGCATAACCGTCAGGCCACTGCGCTGCGCAGGCGCGCCATGAGCATGTCGGCATCGGGTGCGGAGTCGGTGAGCTCGGCCGAGGTTACTGTGGCGACCGCAAGCTCGATGCGCGATCCATTGTCATTGGTGGAGGCCGGACTCAAGGCCTCGATCCGGCGGCACAGAACTGCGAGTCCGCCGGCGGGCGTCTGGGGCAACAGTAACCAACAGAGCTCGTCATCTTCCCGCATGAAGATGTCCGTGCTCCGCACGAGCTTGCGCAGCCTGCTCGCAAAGCCATCGAGCATCTGTGCAACACGGCTGCGCGGCATCTGCGAGGCTAGAGTCTTGAGGTTGGAAAACCGAAGCGCAATCACCGCGAAGTGCACATCCGGATGGCGCTGTGAGACCGCAAGCAGCCACTCGAGCGTCTGCGCAAAGTAGGCCGGATGGGCCTGACTCATTTCATCGATGAGTGCGAAGAGATCACCAGTGGAACCGCTGCGCGCGGCGTGCACTCCCGCGTTCGATAGGCGCTGACTGTAGAAGCGCCGCTCCAGCAACGCGTCGGTCGCATGCTGATGGTGGCAGAGTGCGCAACGAGCCTTAACGTCGGGCTCGGTGAACCGAGCGTTGCATTCCTTGCATGTCAGTGTCTCCAGTGCACGGTCATAATCTACACCGATGTGACGCAGCGACGCCGAACATTTGGGGCAGGCCAGCCCGCCGCGAGCCAGATAGCTTTCCTGTGGCGAGACGTTGCCGCATGCATAACAGTGCAGGAAGTTTTGCTCAACGATGTCGATGCTGTCACATTGCGGACACCGTTCGTTGAAGAGAATGTGGGCGCTCGTGCAGTGAGGACAGATCCGTAATCTCTCGACGAGCCTCACTGGCTCGAGCAGCCCCCTTTGTTTCAGCCGTGCAAGGAGTGTGAACCCGTCTTCCTGCTCGCGGCTGTAGAGATCGGCGAGCGGGTAGTGATAGATGCGCGCGTCGTGCCAGTTTGCAATCGGCTCGAGGTTATAATCCGAATGCAGGTAGAGGAACGTCAGTAACTGATCGTCGCCATCGACCGGCGCCGGGCGCTCGAGGGCATCCAGGCGCAGCCGCGCGGCGGCTGCACGCTCCAGCATTGATTCTGTGGGTCCCACAAGCCCGTTGCTCAGCGCCTCGGCCTCGGCTCCGCAAGGGCTCGATAGCAGTATCAGGCTCAGACCGAGGCGCGTATGGCGGCGAAGTGATCGTAGCCAGCGCTGCGCTTCGGCTGGATCAGCGGTGCCGAGCACGATGGCGTCTGCCGGGAAACCGGCTGCGATCAGATGCTCAGCGCTCGCAAAGCGTAGGCCCCCAGTCGACCTGCAGAGGTCGGCTGTCGACGAAGTCTCGGCAGCGACCACCGCTACGGCTGGCAGTGATCGAAGGCGAGCGTTGGTGCTGGTGAGATTGGCGGCCATACCTTTGTATGGTTTTCGGCAGGCGGTCGACCTTATTTAGGACAACGGAGGCTGCCACCGCGGGAATGTGCGGACGGTCACGATTGCTGGAGTTGGATCCCGGGCGGACGCGGCGCGCAGTAGGCCGCAGCGCAACAAAATCAGCTCAATCCTGGAGCTAGTGCCGCGTGCGCAGGCCGCGATTGGGGGCGTGGCACGCGCTCCGGGAGACGCTAGATGGAACGTGCGGCTTACTCGAACGTTCCCGGCTGGGTAACCAGCGGTTCGCTCTATGATGCACTATCAACAGTTGGTTGTGTTGGTGCTTTGCCGGAGATTCGGTGCAGCGCTCAGTCTTGCCATGATGCTATCGACGGTGGCGCTGGCGGCACCCGAGAGTCTTGAAACGATCAAGCATCGTAGCGGCATCAACGCCGATAAAGACCAGGTCTCGATTTCCGGGCTGTCGGCCGGTGGTTACATGGCAGTGCAGTACCACATTTCCTATTCGAGTCAGATCATGGGGGTTGGGGTTATCGCGGGCGGCCCGTACCACTGCGCGGGCTCCTCGTCACTGATGTGCACCTACTCGCCCATGTACGCCTTGATGGATGGTGGCGTATGTCGGGCCATGCATGTGTGCACACGAATGGCTGCAAAGAGCCTCTGGTGGGACCCGTTCTACTTCGGTCCGCCGGACTATCGCTACTCGCTCGATTCCACGCGGCGGGAGGCGCAGCGAGGCACGATTGACGCCCTCTCTGGATTGAAGAATGACAGGGTCTGGATTTTCACGGGAGCCCGTGACTCGATGGTGCCTTCGGAGATCGTGGCGCAGTTGAGAAACTATTACCAGGCGCTCTTTGCGCTTCCGGAGGTCGGTAATCGCGCCGAAGACATCACGTTCATCGATCGGGTTCCAGTCGAGCATTCCATCGTGCTGGACAAGGACGAGGTCACCCACAAAGACGATTGTGATCGCTTTGGTCCCCCCTTCATCGATCACTGCAGTTATGCCGCTGCCGAGAGTCTGCTGCGTTTTATCTATCCGGGACGAGAGGTGGTATCTGCTTCGTCCGATGGAGGAGAGCTCGCGGATTTCGACCAGGGTTTTGTATCCCGTGATCAAGAGAGCAGCCTGTATAGCCGGGGCCACGTCTACATCCCTGAATCATGCCGGAACGGAACGCGATGCCCTCTTCACATTGCCCTGCACGGTTGCGGCCAAGACGAGCAAACGATTCAACGGGAAGTGCACGCAGGGCAGCTTGCCGACACGGAGGAAAGGTATTTCTTCAAAGATGGCGGATACAACAAGTGGAGTGGGCAACACGGTGTGATCGTTCTATACCCGCAAGTTGCAAGTAGCGCCAAAAATCCCTTTGGATGTTGGGATTGGTGGGGATATTCCGGCGCCGACTACTACTTCAAGACTGGCAAGCAGATCAGCGCCATCCATACGATGGTCTCGTGCCTGACGGGTGAGGGCGATTGCCCCCGATGATTCGCTGTCCGGGAACCGGCAAGCCCGGCATATAGCCGATACCTGCTCGCGTCCGACCGCCTTGGCTTGCCAAGGTTGTGCCAACCCATCGCCCGCCCTGGCCGTCCGAGAGGGCACTCTGGTGCTCGAGCGGGGATTTAGTCGCGGAACCAAGGCTGTGGCCTATCGTTGATGCCGGTGGCTTCAACCCCGTAGCGTGACGGGACCGTGAGGTAGACGGCATATGGCGGACGCCGCCTTTAGCAGCGCTGGCGCGCAGGGTGTCTCAAATCTTCTGGGAGTCGATGAGCCCATGGGGGAACAAGAGCACGGAACCGAGCAGGCGCTCATGGGTGCGATTGTCTCAGCCAGGGGCGAGCTGACAGCGGATGAGGTGGAGCGGGCGCTGGCGCTGTTGGCTGCCATCGTGACTACTTCCGAGGACGCTATCGTCAGCAAGACGCTGGCCGGAATAGTGACTTCCTGGAATGCCGCGGCGGAGCGAGTGTTCGGGTTCACTGCAGAGGAGATGATTGGTCAGTCCATCACGCGCATCTTTCCGCAGGATCTCCTGTACGAGGAGGTCGAAATACTGGCCAAGATCCGCCGCGGCGAACGGATCGAGCGGTACGAAACCGTACGCATCCGCAAGGATGGCCAGAAAGTAGACATTTCCCTGACGATCTCACCCATTCGCGATGCCCGCGGTAACGTGATCGGGGCGGCGAAAATCGCTCACGATATCACCGCACGTCGGCGAGCCGAGCGTGAGTTGCTTGCCCGGGAGGCGCAACTGTCGAAGCTCGCCGCCGAGCGGGAGCTGTTTCTCGAGTCAGAGAGGGCGGCACGTTCCGAGGCAGAGCGGCTGAGTCACATGAAGGACGAATTTCTCGCGACGCTCTCACATGAGCTGCGGACGCCCCTGAATGCCATACAAGGATGGGCAACGTTGCTCCGCGAGCGGCGGGCGAAGCCGGAAGATTACGACCGCGGGCTGGAAACGATCGAGCGTAACGTGCGTATCCAGGCGCAGATCATCAACGATCTTTTGGACATGAGTCGCATCATATCGGGAAAGATACATCTCGAGGTTCAGCCTCTGTATCTGCACGAAGTGGTGAACAACGCTATCGACGCCATCCGGCAATCGGCGATAGCGAAGGACATCCGAATTCAGCCGCTACTCGATTCCCGCATCGGACTGATACGTGGCGATCCCGGCCGCCTCCAACAGGTGCTTTGGAACCTCTTGTCAAACGCAATCAAGTTCACACCCAAGAGCGGTCGCGTTCAGGTTGTGCTCGAGCGCGTGGATTCACACGCTGAAATTCGTGTGGAAGATACCGGCATCGGGATCCGAGCGGAATTCCTGCCCCATGTGTTTGATCGCTTCCGGCAAGCGGACCCGAGCACTACGCGTCGTTACGGGGGGTTGGGACTCGGGCTTTCGATTGTCAAAAATCTAGTGGAGTTGCACGGGGGTTCCGTGCGGGTGCATAGCCCCGGCGAGAATCAGGGCAGTACGTTCGTCGTCATGCTACCCATCAGCCATGTGCGAACGGACGACAGCGAAAGGTCCGATCGGGAGGCATTTTGCGCGCGGCCGACGCGGGCACTCGAGCTACCTCGGTTGGACAACGTTCGGGTGTTGGTCGTGGATGATGAAGCCGACGGCCGAGCGCTGATCGCGCGCATTCTCGAAGGCCGGGGCGCCCAGCCGGTTTGTGCGACGAGCGCGGAGCAGGCGCTCGAGATGCTCTCGCGGGAGCGCTTCGATGTGCTCCTCAGCGATATCGGGATGCCTGACATGGACGGGTTCGAGCTGATCCGCCGGGTCCGGCGACTGGACGAATCCCGGGCAAGGCCGTTACCTGCGATAGCGATCACCGCCTACGCCAGAGCCGAGGAGCGCCAGCGATCGTTGCTCGCCGGATTTCACATGCACCTTTCGAAGCCCATCGAAGCGTCGGAGCTGATCGCCAGTGTTGCCGGGCTCGTGCATCTCAGCAACTAGCCGCTTGCGCTGGGCAGGAGCTTGCGAACGGTTTCCACGAGAATTGGAATACCGAACGGCTTGCGCAGAAACGCCTGATAGGCGTCGAAGCGCTTCCGCAACTGTGTTTCACCGACCGCGCTGACCATAAGGATCGGTATGCCGCGCAAAGCAGGGTTTTCGCGCATCGCTCGCGCCATTTGCGCGCCGTCCATCAGCGGCATCATAAAGTCCACGATGGCGAGATCGATCTGATTGTCGGCCAGCCGCTCGAGCCCGAGGCGGCCATTTGCCGCGCTGACTACCCGATAGCCTGCGTCTTCGAGCGCCGTCGCGAGCACCTCGACAGCGCCGAATTCATCATCGACAACGAGTATAGTCTGCACGTGGCCCGCCGCTGAGTCAGAGTTCCTCGCCCGATCGTCCCCGATCGAGCGCGAGGGGCACTACTTCGTGCGCAATGCCGGAGGTGACGCCCTCCATGCCGGCGAACACATCTCGGACGCGCATTCCGTGATCGCTGATCACAAACTCCCGCAGCCTTGGATCGTGTCCACTGTCGCGCACTTTCCCGACAGATACGAGGCGCAGAAGATCCGAGCGTTGTTCGACGAAACGCAGGAAGATCAGGTTTTCCACCAACGCGGATATTCCGGACACCGGTACCCGCATGGGACCGCCGATCATTTCGCGCGTCTCCATCGTAAAGACGATCGTCACGCCTAAAGCCCGCAACGCGTTTGCGAGCGAGGAAAAAAATCGGCTGACACGGTCGGGGTGTGAAGCGGACTCGATGAAGCCACCGAACCCGTCAATCAGCAGCCGCTTGACCTTACGCCGTTTTACGGCGGCCAACACGCGATACCCGAGCTCATCGAGTATGTTCTCTTTCTGTGCCTGCCACAGTATCTCCACGTGGCCTCGCTCGACGGCAGGCTCGAGTGCCAGTCCGAGAGCCCGGGACTTCACTCGCAGGGCTTCGGGCGTTTCGAAGAAACCGAAACAGAGTCCGGGCTCCGCCTCGCTCGAGAGAGACAAGAAGTGCAAGCCAATGGTGGTCTTCCCAACCCCACTGGCTCCGATCAGGCCCGTCGTCGAGCAGACGGGCAGCCCGCCACCCAACATGTCATCCAGTCCCGCGACTCCGATGGAAAGTCTCTCGTTGGGGATCGACACGCACAGGTGGTCTGGATCGGAGAAGGCCGCCTCGATGCGGGGGAACAACCGGATACCGTCGCTGGTGATCCGAAAAGGATGCCTTCCGCGTATGAAGGAGCTGCCCCGGAATTTCCGGACTTGCAGCGTGCGCTCAGTACGGAACTGCAACAGGTGGTCTTCCAGCTCCAGCACGCCGTCGGCCATGGTGTGCTCCGCTCGAACCTGACCTCCTACGCCACTCGTCAGGAGCAGGACGGTGCAATCGTAAGCACTCGCGTGTGCCTGGATCTCGTGGATGAACTTCTTGAATTCGCGGTCGGAGCGCGCCGACTCCTCGGCGGCAACCAGTCCATCGATGATCAGCAGGGTAGCGCAGTGGTTCTTGATCTCACGCCGCAAAAGATCGATCAGCCCTTCCAGGCCGTTTTCTTCCAGTGTCTGGAACGCACTGACGTAGTAAAGCGCATGTGGGATCACGGATTCGTCGAAAAATGACATTGAACGCATGTGCTGGAGCATGCGCATGTGCATCTCTGCCAGCAGGGTGACATACGCAGCGCGTCCTCCGCCGCTGGTATGGCGGAAGCAGATCTCGTTGCCGAGGATGGTTTTGCCGGCACCGGGGGTGCCCTGGACGATATAGACGCCCCCTGCGAGAAAGCCTCCGTGGAGAATCTCGTCGAGTCCGGCAATGCCGGTTGCGAACCGGCGTAGAGTCGGCGGCTCTTGTGCAACCTCAGTCATCGGACACCTTGTCTGCCGTTGGTTCCAGGGGCAATTTGACCGTGAACGTGGCTCCGGCGCCCGGCGTGCTGCTGACGCTGATCTCACCCCCGTGGCCTTGGATCAGCTCGCGAATCAGCCAAAGTCCCAGACCCGCGCCTTTCGGGCGCTCGCCGGGCGAGCGCAATTGCTCGAAGCGCCCGAAAATACGGTCCTGGTCTTCCGCGGAGATGCCTACACCTCGATCCCGAACCTGCAGGAGCGCCAGCCCGTCCTGCTCTCGAGTGAGGTTCACGCCGATAGGTGATCCGGCACCGAATTTGATCGCGTTGGAGATGAGATTGGAGACGATCTGCTCGATACCGAGCCGGTCCCAGCGCCCACAGAGTGACTCAGGGGCGGTGAGGTGCAAGGAGCTCTGGTGGAACTCTGCCTCCGCCGCGTAGGAGTCCACGACTTCGCGCACGACCTCCACGAGATTGAATTCTTCCAGATAGAGCTTTTGACCGGTTGAGCTCATACGGGCCACGTCCAGGAGCAGAGTGGCCCGCTTGAGGTAACGGTCGACTATCTGTTGAATGCGCTCGAGGCGTTGTATCAGCGCCGGAGAGCCTTGTCGGCGCGAGACCTGGAGCGCGGCGGAGACCTGCAGCAGCAACGAATGCATGGGGTTGCGCAGCTCATGCGCGGCGATCGACAGGAAATCGTCGCGCACTCTTAGCGCATGCTCGAGCTCTGCTATTCGTCCGTACAGTTCCGATTCGCGACCTGCGTCGCTGCATTGTCCGTCGACGCCGCCCGGATCACCGGCCAACTCGGCCTGCCCTGAAATGCATCATAGGGCAACAGTATTACACAACGTCCGGCACCGCGTTCGCCTGGTCTAACCTCGCATGCTGGCCCTCATAGCCAAGCTAGAGCCACTTGAAGCCGCGCGCCATGACGAAGAGCATCGATCCCGCCAAGGCGAAGTACAGCAACAACGCCCACGTCTTTGCCGAAGAGATCGAGTCCTTCAGGGTATCGAATTTCTCCGAAAGGTCGGTGCGCACCGTGTCGATCTTCGTAGTCAGGTCCACACGCAATGTGTCGATTTTCGAATTCAGGTTGGTGTTGACCGTCTCGATTTTGGCGATCAGGTCGGCACGTACCGCGTCGATCTTCGAACTCAGGTTGGAGTTGACTGTCTCTATTTTGGTGGTCAGGTCGGAGCGGGCCGTGTCGGTCTTTGCATCGGAGACGTCGATCTGGCGCCCGATCTCACTTCGCATGGACTCGAGCTTCGCGTCCATGATGTCGTGCCTGCTGCTCATTTCGCTGCGCAGCGCATCCATCCGCTGGTTGACGGCGCGTACGTCCGTCTTCAGCTCCGTTACGTCGGCTTGAATATGCCGGACGTCCGAGCGCAACTCTGCGAGCTGTTCACCGCTGTTGGATTCTTCACCGACCGGTATGATTTGCTCCTCCTCTATGGTGGAGATTCTTGAAGCCCTCACTGCGTTCATGCATCACCGATGCCTCTTGTTGTTGGGGACTGTGGACTTGTTGTTCACTGTAGTTCATATCCTACAGAAACGCCAGTCGGTCGGTGGCTTTGAAGGGTGAGATTTCACCGGAAACTGGTTGCTTTGAGATGTAAAGCGACGGCAGTTCACGCGTGGTTTTTACGGTGCGCAAGCCGCACGGAGGTAGCGCGTCGGTATGATCACGTGCACACGCGTTGGCACGTCGGACGGGTGGTCCCCGCTCGCGACGAGCTGCTGGCGATCATGTGAGCCCCCGAATAGATCGTGCGCGATCTCGGGAAAGGAGAGCTCGAGACGACACACGCCACCCGTCCGTGTTGCGGGCCTGTTGGCTTTATATCAACGGTGAGGCGTGAGCGCCATCGGGGCAGCAGCGCGGACACGCGCTACCAGGCTACGGGCAACGATCGAGCTGGGTTACCGTGATCGGCGAGATGTGGAAAGTGGCAAGCTTCCCGGTGTCTTCAGGTCGCTTGCCGGAAAGACCAGATGAGCTTGAGAAGGATGGCTGGTGTTGGAGGTCGGATTGCGATCTCTGCAGCTCGGGCGACAGTCACAGGGGCGCTTATTGAATGAAGATGGACCCGCTCGTGGTGCGTGCACGGACCAGCTTGCCGCCGCCGTTTACCTTTTCGTGGCACGAGCGAGCGTTGGGATCTTTTGGCGCTTCTACATCCTCATTCTCGACCGACAGCCGGCCCGTGTGAGTTGCGGCGTCGATTTCGAACTTGGATTCCGGACCTATGCCGATGTGAATGTTTCCCGAGGCTGACTTGAGGTCCCAGTTATCGTAGACACCACCGGCTACCCGCAGCTCTCCTGCGTCTGTCGAGCCGGCGAAGCTGCCGCTGACACCGTCGACGTCGACTCGACCTGTCCCCTTCCTCACCGTGGCGCTGCTTCCGGGGCCAATGTCTTTCATGTTGACATTCCCGGATCCGGTCTCGACTTTGGCGGCGGCGCCGACGCGAACGACCGTTATGTCTCCACGCCCGGTCTTCGCCTCCAGCTCGTTCGTAATGTACTGCACTTCCACGTCCCCGCTGGCCGTGGTGGCCTTCACCGGACCCATTACCCCGGAGATCAACTGCTTTCCGGTGCCCACGTTTGAATTGATCTCGATCCAGTTCGGGACATCGATCGTGTAGGTCACGTGCAGACGGTTATCGGATGGCGCGCCGCTGGAGTTGAATTGCACCTTTACATGATCGCCTTCACGTTGCACGGCTAGCGCGCGATCGAAAAAGTCAGCCGGTACGGCGCCCTCATATGCCTGTGCCGTCGCCGCGACCGATATTTCTCCCGCATGTGAGTAGGAGATCGTTACGTCTCCAGTCGGAATGGAAACATCCAGAATGATGTGGTCGCTGGGCGCCAGCTGCAATGTACGTTCAAATTCAACCTTCGTTTCGGCAAAGAGCAGGGTGCCGCGAAGGGCGCCTGAAAGGAGGAAAATCCAGACGAGTTTTTTCTTCATTCGATGAAAATGCTCCCTTTGGCGGTGTGCGCGACCACGCGCTTTCCGCCCCCATTCACCTGCTGCTGCACGTGGTGCGCTTCGTCGCCATCGGGCTTTTGCATGTCTTCGCGTTCCACCGCAATCTCGCCCGAATCGCTGCTGGCGTCAACTTCGAATTTCGCTTTCGGTGGCAGCTCCACGCGGATGCTGCCGGTGTCGGACTTGAGCTGCCAGTCACCCGAAAGGACAGCCTTGACGTGGAGACTTCCGGCGTCGGTCGAGCCGTCGACAGTACCGCGGGCGCCGCCTACCTCGATTCTCCCGCGGCCCTTTTTCACCACGGCCTTGGAGTCCCCGTTTTCCATCAAGGTAATACTGCCGTCGCCGGTCGCGGCGTCCACTCCGAAGTCGCGAATACAGGAGATATTGCCTTTTCCCGTGTTCGCGTGGACGGGAGCGAAGCGCACATACTGTGCATCGATGTCTCCGGATCCGGAGACCAATGTCGCCGGTCCATACACGCCGGCCACTGTCTGATTTCCGGCACCGGAAACCGTGGAGTCAACCTCGGTCCGATAAGGGACGTCGACCCGATAGTTGATATCGTAGATTGCGCCTAACAGTGCCCCGGCACCGGGGGTTTCCCGGATCGAGACGTGGTTGTCCTTCTGCTCGATGATGAGCTTGTTCTTGAAGAATTCCTGCGGCAATGCCTTGCCTCCTCCATCCTTGCCGTAGGCATAGAGGGTTACCTGGTCATCGCGGCTATAGCCGACGGTTATGTTGCCGGTGGAGACGGCGACGGTGAGGGTTACGGGATCCTTGATGCTGGTTACCAGGGTTTTCTGGAATACAGGGACCTGCTCCTGCTCGGCTGAAAATCCAGGGCTGGCCTGGCCTAGCGTTGCGATGGCCACTGCGCAACTTGCAATGAAGCGTCTCATACGGGACATGGATCAAAACTCAATCGGGGTGTGGAAACATCGCCCCGGTCAATATTTCTGTATCTGTTGAGCTCTCCGCGGGCGCGAATTCTGCCGGCTCGGCAGTCAGGCAGTCAAAAAGGCAGTCCCGGGGGAATTGTTCCCGGGACTGCCCAAGACCTAGGTCTTATAGAGACCGCAGGAAGTCGAGGACCGCCTGCTTGTCAGCCACGCTCAGATTGTTGTTGAACGCGTTGACGACCCCATTGGCTTCGGAATCCGGGAAGGTTCCGTTGCCCTTGGAGGCATGCGCCTCGATCGCCTGCAGAAGGTCGCTGGTGCGTCCATCATGCAGGAAGAAGATGCGCTTTCCGACACCCCACAGCGGGGTGGTGCGGAACTCATCAGGCCCAGCTTGACCCTGGGTGATGCCGTCCGCCAGCCCGGGACCCATATGGTGTACGAGCAGGTCGGAGAACAAGTTGACCGGCCGATCCACCAGAACCTGGCTGTTGAAGGGGCCGCCAGCCGACTGGTTCTCGACACCCGAGGTGCCGCCGGTCTTCATCTCAGGCGTGTGGCAGAGAGAGCAGCCGATCTGCGAGAAGACCTCGCGGCCTCTCTCGGCGCTCTCGCTCGGATGACGCTCCGGCTTCGGTCCATCCGTAAACCGCATCATGATGGCGAACATCTGCCAGTCGGGCAGCTCATGCAGCGGGTTGTTGAACGCGTGATTGTCCTTGTCGGTCAGATCGACGCGATTGATGTCGTTCGGCTCCGGCTTGCCAACGGAGCAGGTCGGATTTTCATCGCGGGCGTTCGGGAAGACGTCGTTGGTGACGCCCATCTCGACGTTGTACGCCTCGCCGGCGAAGATCGCGAGAGACTTGTTCTGCGCCTTCCAGCCGAAGCGCATGATCGTGCCGTCGTTGCCGCTACGGTTCGGATGTCCAGTGATGCCGAGCGCCGCGCGTGCTGAGGCAGTGGCGGACTGATGCGCCAGAATCTCTTGATCTTCGATCGACTCGATCAAGCCCAACCCCAGGATCTGCAGCGGGATGCGGAAGGCGAGATTGCCCTTGGCGAACTCGGTCGCGAAATCCGGCTGAGTCGCGGTGCAATTCGGAGCCAGGGGATCGCTGATGTCGCCCTTCTGCGTGTAGAGCGCATGGACGCCGCCATCAGGGAGGCCTGTCTTCGGATCGGTTACAAACCGCACTTCGCGGATGGGACCGAACTGCGTCTCGAAGGACGGAACCACGTTCTGCCGATGGAAACGGTGCGGAACCAGATCGAAAGCCGGATTCTGCGCGACATCGCCCTTGTGGGCAGCGATGAAACCACCGGCGCCGCCCAGTACGGGCTGCGCATGGCATTCAAAGCAGTTGTCGGAGTTGTGGATGGTGCCCAACCCGTTGGAGTTGGTCATGGTTTGCGGGAAGTCCGGATCGATCTCCGTGCCGAACGGCACGAACGGCGGACCCACGGGATTGCCGTCACCGACGCCGAACGGGGCCACCGAGCAGGTATCGCAGATGGACTCCAGCTGACCCGCGCGCTTGACGCCTTCGAGGAACAGCGCCAACTCGTTCTTGTTTACCGTAAGCTCAGGATGATTGGGATTCGGGCTGATGAGCGGGGGGTGAGGAATGGGAATGCCCTGCGACTGCAGTCCACCTCCAGTATTATTCAACCCGCCTCTGACACCCGGGTCCTTTTGCGCAACTGCCGCGGCGGACAGTGTGCACAGAAAGACCGCCGTCGCAATGGCCGTCTTTGGCCTAGACAGACTCAGCATTTCAAAAACCTCCCTAAGGTTTGCGTAGGTATTCCAAAGAGCGTGCGTTGAGCTCCTGGAAGGGGAGTCCTTAATTGACGTGTCTTGACGCTTCGGGGACCCGAAGGTCGGGCGGGACGTTACGGCAGCGAGAATGAGTCTAACAATGAATCCATCTGACTAGATCTTGGCAGACCGAATCTAGATCCAAGAGATCGTTCCCGCGGATTTCGGCTTAGACTGATTCAAAAAAACGTTTAAAAACAAAACCTCGATATCCGCGCTCTGAACGAAAGCCAATGGCTGACCATGGGATAAGCGACTGATCTCTCCGGGTGACCGCATGTGCGATTTGTGTTCCGGAGCGGGAATATGTATAGGGTGTGCGGATTCTCGGGAATATTTTGCTGCTGCTCGATTCCAGCGCATAAGAGATGTTCAGGCCCTTCCACAGGGCTTGGGAACGGAGAGCGTCTGGTTGGGAACATTTGTTCCCGACAGCAGACAGCAGGGCCAATCGTCAGGACATTCCCGCTACCTTCTATTCCGAGATGATCGCCCGAAGACTTTCGTAGCGGAGTCCTCGAGAGCCCGGCGGAGCTCGAGTCCCCCCTCGTCGGCGGGCGGAAAATCCGGTCGCGTAGAAGGACCGTACTACAGATAGGTGTGCCCATGGACTGCGGGGGGACCGTGGTCCTGGCATACGTATGAATCGTAGCATCGCCCTCGACGAGTGCTGCGCGAGCCGAACGTCGCAACTATACCAACAGCTTTGTAGCGCCAAGCTTTCCCTCGGCCGTGTAACAACACGGGCTTGCTGCCTTCAGCTGTTCCGAGCCCGCGCCATCGCGACACCAAACCAACAGATGTGTCAAACAAGCGTAGGCAGTGCAGTACCCGCGGCAATCCAACAATTTTTTCAATGGGAGGCGCAATAACCGCTCGACAACCACGGTCTCCTCGGGTGTTCGCGTCAAGTTTGCTGCTCAGTCCGAGGGCAGGGCTGGGCCGCAAGCTTTTCGTGGCAAAGTGGAATCACCAACTACGTTGCTCCAAGGAGATCTCGCAATGAAGCTGACGAGTGGCATATGGACACTGAGCGCCATCGCAGGCGTCTTGTCGACAGCTGGCTATGCGGCAGATGCAAGCCGGGAAACCGAGCACGCCGTGTTTGTCATGACCAACGACGCCGAGTCGAATGAGGTCGTCTCATATGAGCGCAATTCCTACGGGACGCTGTTTTCTCCTCATAGATTCAAGACCGACGGCCGCGGCAGCGGCGGCAAGTTGGATCCTCTCGCCTCACAGGGCTCCTTGACCCTCAGCCAGGACAGGCAATGGCTCTTCGCCGTGAACGCGGGTAGCGGCAGCTTATCGGTTTTCCGGGTCGACGGATCCAACCTGTTCCTGACAGACAGGGTGCCTACGGGTGGCGCCGAGCCGACTTCGGTCGCGCAGCATGGCAGCCTGGTCTACGTGCTCAACGCGGCGGGCAGCAGCAGCGTAGTCGGTTTCGAATTCCACGAAGGACATTTGAAACAGATTCCGGACTCCATTCATTATCTCAGCGCGAACGGCGCGAACCCCGGCTCCGTCGCCTTCAGCCCCGATGGCAAATTTCTCGTCGCGGTGGAGAAGACCGGCAACAACGTCGATGTTTTCGGCGTGTCGCCGGGCGGCACTCTCTCCCCGATAAAGGTGAATGCCAGCGCTGGCCCCGGCGCGTTCGCCGCGATCGTGGGTCCAGACGATACGGCGATCGTGTCGGAAACCGGCTCTGGCGGCAACACTTCGGCAGTCTCCTCGTACAGCATTCATTCGGATGGATCGTTGGCGCCGATCAGCGCCAAAGTGCCAACACTGGGCGCGGCAAATTGCTGGAACGTCATCACGCCGGACGGCCGGTTCGTGTATGTCTCCAATTCCGGCTCCTCGACCATCTCGGGATTTTCGCTCGGCCGAAACGGGACGTTGAGTCCGATTCCTGGAACCATTGTCGGCACGAATCCGGCGGGCTCCGCCAATCTCGATATAGCAATCAGCTCCGACGGTAGATTCCTGTATTCAGTGAATGCTGGCACAGGAACGATCAGCGCCTTTGCCATCAATACCGATGGCGCGCTGACCAATCTGGGCACGGTTGGCGGACTTCCCGCGGGCTCGAGCCTCAATGGGATAGCCGCGGACTGAAATCGCTCATAATCGACGTGCGCGCGTCGCGTGCCGCAGGCTGGCGCCTGCGGCGCGTGGCCGCGTAATGCGCTCAAGATTTGCGTGCAGTGGCCTGACTTCGTATCGTTCCCGTCGGAAGGTATATGAGGTGAAAGGCCAATGCAGAAAAGGCAGCGCGCCCGGGAAATTCGCCGTCTCGACCTGACCGATGTCGAGCTGGCGTCCAGCGGGACCGCGCGCAAGATAAACCGCGACATCGTCCTGGAGCTGGTGCGCTCGAAGCAACCGATCTCCCGTGCCGACCTGGCGAGGCAGTCGGGGCTACAGCGCAGCACGGTTTCACAGATCATCGAGCAACTGCTCGCGGAAAGTTGGGTTTGCGAGGGCAGAACGTCCATCTCCACCCGGGGGCGGCGTCCCACGATGATCAGGTTGAACGAGAGCCTGGTAGCCGTGGCCCTGGATATCCATCCGCATCAGGTTACCGTTGCCGTGGTCGATCTGAACGGGCGCCTGATCTGGCGCTCCATGATGCCTTTGACGAGCGACCCCGCCGGGTCCACTGAGCTCATTCTGGAGGGCTTGGCGAAGGTGAGGGCCGAATTCGCGCGAATGTCGATCCAGGGGATCGGCATCAGCTTTCCGGGCCGGGTCGACCCGCAGACGGATCGATTGCTCTTCGCGCCCAATCTGCGCTGGCAGGAGTTCGACCTCAAGGGGCTCATTGAAAGAAGAATGAAGCTGCCGGTGCATATCGCCAACGCCGCAATTGCTTGTTTGCTGGCCGAGTTGACTTTCAACCATCCCGACGGCAATCGGGACGCTGTGCTGGTGACGACCTCGGAGGGGATTGGCGCCGGAATTTTCGCCAACGGCAGCGTCGTCACCGGCCATCAGGGGATGGCGGGAGAGTTCGGACACATCTCTATCGACCCGCAGGGGCCGAAGTGTGCGTGTGGCCGGCGCGGGTGCTGGGAGATGTTCGCCTCCTGTCGCGCCGCGCTCCGTTATTTCCAGGAGCTTCAGCCGGAGTTTCGAGCCGTGACATTCGGCGAGCTGCTCAGTCTCGCCGAGGACGGCAATTCGAACGCGGCGGCGGCCCTCGAGAAGCAGGCCCGGCAAATCGGCCAAGGCTTGCGCCTCGTCATTGCCGCGCTCTCACCCGACGTTATCTACATTGCGGGAGACGTCACTTCCGCATGGCATAGATACGGTCCGATTCTGGACAATGCAGTCAGAGAGCTCACGATCGCCGGTACGCCGCCGCGAGTCGTGCCGTCTCGCGATGGTGATCTGGCGCGGCTGCGCGGCGCGGCTGCGCTCGTATTTCAGGGACGCAACCGCCCGTAACTCGATAATCCCCCTCGGGCATCCATCTGCGCGCCGGTCGCCGCCCCACCAGAATCCCCTGGACCGATTCCCCGTTCACCGACGCGGTCTTGCCCCCTGCGTTTGTCAGAATTTTGTTTGCCACAAATTAGTTCGTAATAGAAACAGAATGTCCTCCGTGCGGTCGCCGGGTATCGCCTCGATCCACGAGCCTGGCTGGTGCAACCACTTATTAATAATGAGCTGAAAGCGCTGCACGCAGAGCGGTGGTGCCCTGGCGGCCCGCGCCGGGATTGCTCATATATTAAGTACGTATAGCGAATTTTATTTATCTGCAGTGCCGAAATTGCGGCGGCAGTCCTCTCGACAAGGCAGGCGCGCCTCTGGGTTGATTACCATGCTGATGAGGCGGCGAAGGCGTTTCCTAACGCAGCGCTAACATCCGTCCGGGCAGAATCGTTCCAGAGTATTGGTTGAGGCGCGGAAGAAGTCGCGGCGAAATCACCTGACAGGCTCATATCTTGATATCACCGGCCACTCTTGCGAAGCACCTGGCATGCTGTCGTCAAGGTTCGATCCCAGCCGGATAGCGGACCTGTCGCGCTACTGGCGCGGTCTGGGTATCTCAGTGGTATGCACGTTCGTGGCATACCCAATGTATCCCCATTTCGATCCCGTCAACATCGTGATGGTGTACCTGCTCGGGGCGACCGTGGCGGGCTTGTGGCTGGGACGCGGACCTTCGGCGTTTATCGCGGTGGCGAATACCGCCGCATTTGACTTCTTCTTTGTACCACCCCGATTCAGCTTCTATGTCGCAGAGCCTCAATACCTCGTTACGCTGGCTGTGATGCTCGGCGTCGCTGTGATCATTGCCAACCTCATGGCCAGCGTGCGCAGTCAGACGAAGTCCGCTGCCGAGCGTGAGCGAAGGACCGCCACCCTCTACGCAATGAGCCGCGAGCTTGCCGTCGCCGCGGATGCAACTGCCATTGCGGAAGTGGCGGGCCGCCATGTCAGTGCCGCCCTGGCCGGTTGTGCGACCATCCTGCTTCCCGACGAACACGGCAACCTGTCGGTGGCAGGGCCATATTCAGCCGGCAGCACCTCACTCGATGTTCCAACGGCACAGTGGACGTTCGATCACAACGGCGCGCCAGGCAGCCTACCCGGGCAGAGCGCTATCTATCTGCCGCTTGGGAATGGCGCGCTCGCAGATGGCTCGCTGGGGAATGACACACCCGCAAACAGGCGCGCCTTGTGCGGCGTCCTGGTTGTGGAGCTGGCTACGGGTGTTCCATTGACCTCCGAGCAGCAGACTCTGCTCGGTGCCTTCACCGGACAGATCGGGCTGGCATTGGAACGAGCACGCCTGGCGCAAATGGCCACGGAGGCCCGGGCAACGGCTGAGCGGAGCGCTCTTCGCAATACCCTGCTGGCGTCTATTTCGCACGACCTGCGGGGACCGTTGGCTGCAATCGCCGGCGCGGGCAGCCTCGTCGCCAACGGCAGGGGCGCGCTCGACCGCCACCGGCGTGCGATGCTGGGATCCCTCATTGAAGAAAAGGCACAGGACATGTCCGCTTTGCTCTCGAACGTCCTCGAGCTGGTGCGCCTCGAGACAGCCACAGCACCGCCACCAGCGGCGGATTGGCAGTCTCTCGAGGAGCTCGTAGCCACCGCCGTCAGGAGCAATGAGCACCGTCTCGGCCGTTGGCACCTGACCACGGGAGTGCCCGCGAACTTTCCTCCATTGTGGGCGGACGCCCAGCTCATCGTGCAGCTCATTTCGAATCTCCTCGAGAATGAGGTCAAGTACACTCCGCCGGGAAGCAGAATCGAGCTGCGGGCAGGGCTTATCGAGCAACACGCTGTATTGTCCGTGGAAGATGACGGTCCGGGGTTCGGCGACCGTGACCCGGAGACTCTGTTCGAGAAGTTTGAGCGAGGGCATCCGGAGGGACATATCAGCGGAGTGGGTTTGGGACTTGCGATCTGCCGCGCCATCGCGCGCCTGCATGGAGGTGAGATTCGGGCAATGAATCGCCCTGCCGGTGGAGCGCGGTTCGTGATTACTCTGCCTTTGAATCCCGTGACTCGAGCCACTGGCATCCAGGACGTCTCATGATTCAGGGGCATCAATCGGGAGCCCGGATGGTTGGAGACAGCCTGACCGTCCGAAGCTCAGTGCACTACCGGGGCTGGTAGATTTTTTAATGCCTATTTGCCTGGCTGGACGGATATGATCCCTCTGTCCTCAGCTGGTTCGCCGGTCGCGCGGCGCGCGCCACCGGCGAGTGCTCGAGCCGATCCCCAAGTGTTTGTGAGCCTCAGTGTGGAACCCAACAAGATTGATCTGACCACGCGCTGGCCGGCTTGGACGCGCAGTTGGGATGTGCGGCTGCTCTGCATGAGCGCCGCCCTGATTCTCATTACATGGCTGGCGCTGGCTGTTTGGGCATGCCTGTCAAACAGGGACCGCATCATCGGTGCGGACTTTCCGAACTGAGGATTGTGTCGGCCCTGTCGCGCCCGCACTGTGGGCGGCGTCTGCCAGTATTTTCACGACATCCTAACGCCAGGATCCTTACTCTGGAACTGTGCGGCCCGTTCCGGATCGCGCGCGATAGTTGAACGTGAGTCACAACGGACATGAGTTTCGTGTCAGCCCTGTCACGTTACCTCCGAGGCCTTGGGGTCAGTGCTCTATGCACAGCGCTGGCCTATCCCTTGTATCCTCATTTTGACCCGGTCAATATCGTCATGCTCTATTTGCTCGGTGCGGCGATCGCGGGATTGGCGCTGGGACGTGGGCCAGCGGCATTGACCGCGGTGGCAAATATCGCAGCGTTCGACTTCTTCTTCGTCCCTCCACGCTATAGCTTCTATATATCCGAGACGCAGTATCTCTTTACCCTTGGAGTGATGCTGATCGTGACTTTTGTCATCGCGAACCTCATGGTGAGCGTAAGGCGTCAAACGGAAGCAGCTGCGGAGCGTGAGCGGCGCACCGGCTTGCTATATGCAATGAGTCGTGAGCTGACGGTAGCCGCGGATGCGACGGCCATCGCGGAAGCGGCGGAACGGCACGTCGGGGCCGCCGTGGAAGGGCGCGCTATCGTCCTGCTCCCCGATGAGCACGGGACCTTGTCGCGCGGTGTGGTTCCTCACCCAGAGGATCCTGAATTCGACTCTGCCATCGCTCAGCGCGTCCTCAGTCATAACAGGCGCGAGATCCTCGTCAGTGGTCCCGACCAGGCACCGCGGGCAGCCTATGTCCCCCTTGGATGTAGCGGTCGCGTTATCGGAATTCTGTTTGTGCAACTCAAGGATCGTGGCGCGGTGCTGGCGGAGCCCGAAGGGCTGCTGGAAACGCTTACGCACCAGATATCCGTGGCGCTCGAGCGGGTCAGGTTGGCGGAGGTCGCCGCGGCGTCGCGTGCGGCTGCGGAGCGCGCCGCGCTTCGCAACACACTGTTGGCCTCCATATCACATGATTTGCGAGGCCCGCTTTCCGCCATCGCCGGAGCGGGCAGCCTGGTGGCTCAAAACAGCGGCTCACTGGACCGGCACCGCCGTAAGACATTGGGCCATCTCATCGAGGAAAAGGCGCGCGACATGTCCGGACTGTTGAGCAACGTACTCGAGCTCATGAGGCTCGAAACGTGCTCCGGTCTGGCCAACGCCGATTGGCAGCCTCTGGAGGACCTCATCGGAGCGGCGATACGCAACCACGAGCACCGGCTGGGGGGGCGACGGGTATCCAGCACCGTTGGGGAAGACTTCCCGCTGGTCTTCGTGGATGGCCAACTGGCGGTTCAGCTCTTCTCCAACCTTCTCGATAACGCGATAAAGCATACCCCGGACGAAACGGCAATCGCCGTCCGCGCCACCATTCACGACGGGCGCGCTCTGCTCGTCGTAGAGGACGATGGTCCGGGCTTCGGCCCACGGGATCCCGAGGCGCTTTTTGAGAAATTCGAGCGTGGCCGTCACGAGACCCACGTGAGCGGTGTTGGCCTCGGATTGGCAATCTGTCGCGCCATCGTGCATCTTCATGGCGGCGAGATTCGGGCACGCAACGGCGCTTTGGGCGGCGCGTGCTTCGAATTCTCATTTCCATTGAATCCGCTGCCCCAGACAGAGCGCGTCGAGCCAGCCGGAAAAGCTGAGCACGTGCAGAGCATGGAGGGAGTCTGATGACCCGTGCGATGCATCGCATCCTCATCATCGAAGATGACCCTGCGATTCGCAAGGTGCTCGCCATGCTATTCGAGACCAACGGCTTTCGCGTGGTCTCTGCCGACACGTGCGATGCCGGCATTCGCCAGGCGCAGACTCATCGCCCCGATGTCTGCATCGTCGATCTGGGGCTGCCCGACCGGGACGGTATCAACTTCATTCGCAGGGTGCGAGGCTGGTCGCCTGTAGCTATTCTGGTTCTTACCGCGCGCGTGGCGGAGCTTCAGCGGCTCTCTGCCTTTGACGCGGGCGCCGACGACTACATCATAAAGCCGTTCAGCAGTCTCGAGCTTCTTGCGCGAGTGCGGGCGATCATGCGGCGCATAGCACGCAACGAGCAGTCCGGCTCGGTATTGCGCCTGGGTGAGGCTTATGTCGATCTGGGCAGCCGCGTGACACGCGGCCCGGGAGGTGAGGAAGTCCATCTCACACCCTTGGAGCATCGTATTTTGGAGTGCCTCGCGCGTCATGCGGACAGCGTAGTCACTCACGTGCAGGTGTTGAAGGAGGTATGGGGACCTCACCAGATGGATATACGGTCTCTGCGTGTCTACGTTGCAAGCTTGCGTCGTAAGCTGGAAGCGGACCCGGCGCGACCCCGATACATCCTGACGGAGCCCGGCGTGGGATACAGGCTCGTTACGGAAGAGATGGTCCTCCAGCAACACTCGGATGACATCTCCGCGGAATGAATGCACGGAAGCCATTCGGCCGGCTGATCATCGGCTTCGGTGCCTGACTGATTTTTTGATGCCTTTCTGTCTAGCCTCGAAGCGGCTCATCGAGGAGTCTAACCAAACAGTGCCAAAAGGCACGTGGATAGCAACGGAGAGTCACTCATGTCAGGCAGAGTCATCATTCGCGCGGCGGTGGTATGTCTCGTCGTGGCGGCGGCCGCCCACGCCGAAACGACGTGCGGCGAGACCTCCATGCAAGAATATCGGGAGTGTGTGCGCCTGGTGGATTCACTGCGCCCCGACAAGGCGGGCCAGGCTCGCGTATTCGCCGCCGATGGATCGGAGTTCACCGCGGGACAGGCGCTCTGGATGCGGGCGCAATTGCGCAAGGTGGCGCGACTATGCGCTAGCCAACACCCTGGCGATCAGCAGGAAGCGGCCCGCGTGCTCGCCGACGTCAGGGATCTCCTGAAATCGCACCAGCGCAAGTCCTGAACCTCGCGCCCGGCGGTGCCGGGCGATCCGCCCACGGGATTGCCCGGCATCTCGACGTGCCTTTCGTGTACGCCCGGCGCGTCCCGCAACGCGTTTGCTCGAGCCGATCGTAGTGTCAGTGTGCCTCCATGAGGATAACACAAGCTGCGTGCCTCGTTCCGCCCACCAGATGTTATCGTCATGTGAAGATTTCAACATTGTCGTTTTTTTAATGGTTTCCGGTCTACCCATGCCGGCTCCTGGCCCTACGATGCTGCGTGGCGACGTCCGTTGAACAAACACCTCTCGGGAGGGCAAAACGCTGATGAATACTCCACATGAGCTCCAAAGGCCGGCATCGATCGCACTCGTGGCGGGCTTGCTCCTGGCCGGGCCGGCGGCCCGGGCTGGGGATTCCTCCACGCCGGCCATGGAGCAATCACAAACTGCCCTCGGCACCATCGTTGGAATCATCGCGGATTCGGCGCGAGTCCCCGTCCCGCATGCGACCGTGACCGCCGCGCGAGCCGGCGGGGGCGGCATCCGCTCGACGGTTTCCGGTGCGGACGGTACGTATTCGTTCGCTGACATGCCGCCTGGTGAGTGGTCCGTCACGTACCAGGCGAACGGCCATTCCCAGGTTTCAGTGGATCTCGAAGTCATCAGCAGCAAGGCAACCCGGCATGACATCGTAATGCCCCTGACAGCGTCCAACTCTGCCGGCGGCTTCGGTGGTGATGGGCGCCAAGCGGCAGCGAGCGCGACGCTCCTCGCGCCCTCGAAGCATACGGACCAAGTCCGCCTCGCCTCTGCAAGCAACGCCGAGTCCGACGGCTTCGGCAAGACGCTGTTTCGCGCCATGAGCTACTTGTTTACACCTGATCCGCAGGACCAGGGTTCGGGCAGCGGCGGTTCGGCTCCCGCGGCGGCTCCGCAATCGGTATCGATACCGGAAGCGCTCCAGTCCCCCGATCCCGCGCCCGAGAATGACACCCTGACCCCGCTCGCCAACGTGGGCGATATCGGCTGGATGAACGGCAACACCCGTTCGGCGCCCGTGTTGGACACCAAGTTCTTTACGCCGGAGATCCGCTTCGACGTGAACTACATCCAATCCACCAACCAGCCCAAGGATCATACGATCGTGGGCTCGACCGAGGAGTTTCGCTCGGGGGAATTCCAGATCGAGCAGGTGAGCTTCGGCGGCAATTTCCACTGGCACGGCGTACAGGCCCGGTTCCTTTCGATGATGGGACAGTTCGCCACGGCGACCAGCCGCAACGATGCGAGCGCGGGTATCGGCCAGTGGGATCTGCAGGGAGCCTACAAGTACTTCTCGGAAGCCAATGCCGGCTATCACTGGGACAACATCGGCCATGGGCTCAGCATCGATGCCGGCATCTTCGTCTCCTACATCGGGCTCTTCAGCTACTACAACTTCGACAACTGGACCTATCAGCCCTCGTACGTGTCGTCGAACACGCCATGGTTCTTCAACGGCTTGCGTATCCAGTACTGGCCGACTCAGAACCTGAAGATCGAGCCCTGGATCATCAACGGCTGGCAGTCGAACGCCAAGTACAAC